>DATBGE010000061.1:0-8063 GCA_036558125.1 Gemmatimonadales bacterium
GCTCCAGAACATCGCCGTCCCCATTTCGCCGGTTGAAGGGCCGATATTCCCCGGAAAGAGTTTCTTGTGCTCGAAGTTGACGTTGATCGGGTAGACGAACTTCTGCCCATTGAAGAAGGCGCCGACGGCGACTTCCACACCAGTGACCCGACGCTGCAGCTGGAAGATCTTGATCTCGTCCGCGAAGGATTTCTTGTAGGCCTCGAGTACCCTCATCACATCTTCCCCGTCGTCGTCCTCCCCGACGAAAAGCCGGCGTTTCACGTTCTGTGCTTCGCCGCTGGGTTTGATGACGTAGCGATCCGGATTAGCCCGGACGAACTCGATCGCCTCGTCGAAGTTGTCGAACTCCTTGTAGGGCAGGATTCCGACCCCTGCCTCTTTCAGCTGCTCCTGGCCGAAGGAGCGATCATCCTCCAGCCGGTCGGTGTACGGTGAACCGCCAACGACCAGCTTTCCCTGGGCCCGAAGGGCCTGCGCCCTGGCCCCCTGTCCCAGCGTGTCGTCGAAGACGACAACATCGGCCCAAGGCAGATCCGCCTCCCAGTTGGTGGACTTGGGCACGAACCCGTCCGCGATGTCCCGCTCCCGCTCGGCCTCGATGAAATAGCGAACGCCGTGACCTTCCTTCAGCACCTGCCACGCGATGTCGCCGATCAAGCCTGACAGCGAGACGAAGAGAAAATTCTTACGATCGGTAGTATCGCCCATGGTCAGTTGGCCAATCCCAGCTGTTTCAGGAATCCGTAGGCGTCGTAGTAGTCGCCCTGATAAGCGATATGGTCGCCCTTGAGACGGATCAGCGTCGCTCCCTTGAAGGAGAATTTCCTGCCGGTCGGCTTGGTCCCATCGGCGAAGGGGCCGGTGTGGGTACCGGTGAAGGTCCACTGGAAGGCGATGCCGTCCGGTCCGACGATCGGGGGCGTCGAGTCCCGCACCCAATTGCAGTCGGGGGCCGCCGTCAGGAAGGCCTGGATCACATTCTTCTGAGCTGAGTCGCGGCTTACCTGGGGCACGCCAACAGTGGCGTCGTAGTAGACGACATCATCCGTCATGTAGCTGGCGGCTTTGCCAGCGTCATGAGCGTTCCAGGCGGCCATGTACTGGTCCACGACCTGAACCGGGTTGACCGCCGAAGAGCCAGAGCCAGCAGCCTGCCTGGCGGCCGGGGCGCGACATGAAAGCGCAATCGCGAGCAGGATTGGGAGAACCATTCGGCCGGCGTTGGACTTCCCGAGGGTTCCGGTCATGGATAATCCCCGCGACGCTTTGCGTCGCGGGGCCTCGTCGTGAGGTGGCGTCGCTCGCGGGGACTCACTTGCCCTGCAGACTGGCGAGCACCTGCTGCAGGTTGAGACTGCGGGCTTGAGATTGGACCTGATCTCTCACCTTGGGGAACAAGGCTTTGGCCTCATCCTGGAAACGGGCGAAGAGCCTCCGCAGGTCTTCCCCACTGAGTCGTCGCCCCTGAGCGTAGTACTGCTTGGCGACATGGCCCAACGCGTAGGTCGAGCTGAATGACACCGCAGCACCAGCCGCGAGTCCCGTGACGCCACCGACCATTCCTCCCAGGATCCCTCCGGCAATCCCGCCGAGCACTTTGCGAACCACACTCTCCATCACCTGGGCTGCGGCGCCCAGGCCGAGGGTTCCAGCGAGATCCTTGACCTGATTGGCATCGAGTTTCTGCCCAAAATGCTGGCCGATCATGTAGACCAGGCGGAGTTGCAGCGGCAGGATGGCGACATTGGCCAGGCGGTCAGGGAGGATTTCGAGGGCGCCGGTCAACATCGCCTGCTTCAGGATCAGGTCGTCGAGGATCGCATCGGATGGAGGCTGCCCCGTGTTGACCTGAACCGGAGGAAGGTTAGTCCCAGCACCTGCCAGAGCGGTCGCTTGCTGATCGGATTCGCGCACCGAGGACAGGCTGAGCCCGAGGACCCCTCTCAACTGGTTGATGAAGTCCATTTCCTGGGCATTGGCCGCTCCGTCGGAGTGGATGACGGCCAGTGCCGTGTCATAGGCCATCTTTCTGGCTTCATCTCCCGAGAGCCGTGCCGCGAGCTGCGGCAAGTTGAGCTGCCCGGCGGTCGCCCGACGTGCCTCCTCATCAAGTTGGTTGATGCCGAGCCGCTGGAATACCTCGGCGAGTTGGGCGGTCTCTTCTTTGGTCTGTGTCCCGTCCGCCATGGCGGCGAGCAGGGCGATGGTCGCGACGGTTTCCTGGTCGGTCTGATTCATAGTCGGGCTCCCGCGTGCTTCCTGGACATCTGCTGACACCACCATTCTATACGTGAATGGCTTCCGGCAGTAAGATAGGACAGGAGCTGGTGCCGCCCTGTTACCTCCGGAACGCGACTCTATGGAGCCGACCTACCAGTTCGATCTCGTGTGCATCGGCAGCGGGCCGGCCGGCCAGCGGGCCGCGGTCCAGGCCGCCAAGCTGGGCAGCCGGGTGGCGATCGTCGAGAAGTGCCGGTCGGTAGGGGGAGTGTGTCTCGATACCGGCACCATCCCCAGCAAGACCATCCGGGAGGCGGTCCTTTCGTTCTCGGGTAACGGCGGGGTTCTTGGAAGGCGAGGAATTCATCCCCCGCCCGACGCCGACCATCTGTTGGAACGAGTGGCGCACGTCGTGAGCCAGGAAGCCGCGATCATTGAGCATCAGCTCCGCCGCAATGGAGTGGAAGTCATCGTGGGCCACGCCTCCTTCCTAGACCCTCACACCCTGGTCATTCGGGCTGGAGACAGCTGGAGAGAGGTCACAGCGAAGAACATTCTCATCGCCGTGGGAACCGTTCCGACTCCTTCCCCCGGGATGGCGCCAGACGGAATATCGATCGTCACCAGCGACGACATCGTCAGGCTGCCCCGCATTCCCAAGACCCTTACCGTGGTGGGCGCCGGCGTCATCGGCACCGAGTACGCCTCGATCTTCGCCGCACTCGGCGTGTCGGTTACGCTGGTCGACAAGCGCCGCCGCCCGCTGGAATTTCTCGATGAGGAGATCGTCGACGAGCTGCTGCATCAGCTCCGGCGCCGCAACCTGATCTTTCGCCCGGGCGAAACGGTGGATCGTCTGGAGACCAGCGAGGGGTCGCCGCCGCGGGTGATCATCCACCTGGAGTCGGGGAAACGGATCGTTTCCGACATGGCGCTCTTCTCCGTCGGGCGGATGGGCGCAACGGCTCAGCTCGACCTGCACCTGGCAGGTCTCAAGGCGGATGATCGGGGGCGATTGCTGGTAGACGAGCAGTTCCGAACGTCGATCCCGCACATTTTCGCCGCGGGCGACGTGATCGGGCACCCGAGCCTCGCCGCGACCTCGAGCGAGCAGGGCCGGCTCGCGGCCTGTTACGCGCTCGGCAATCCGGTCTCCAAGATGCGGCAGCACTTCCCGATCGGGATCTACTCCATTCCGGAAATCTCGATGGTGGGCGATGCGGAGCACGAGCTCACGAGCCAGAAGATTCCCTACGAGGTTGGCATCGCGCGGTACCGGGAGATCGCGAGAGGCCAGATCCTGGGAGACGACAGCGGGTTCTTCAAGATGCTCTTCCATCGAGAAGATCGCCGGCTCCTCGGTGTCCACATCATCGGAACCGGGGCGACGGAGTTGCTGCACATCGGGCAGACCGTCCTCGGCCTGGGAGGCGGGCTCGATTACTTCATGGAGACCGTGTTCAACTATCCCACGCTGGCGGAGTGTTACAAGGTCGCGGCGCTCAATGCGGCGAATAAGCTTGCTGTCTGAGTCGATAGTCTAGACTGCCAGCTTCTCCAACACTCCCGACAATTCCGGAACTTCCGTCAACACCGGCGCCACCGGGTCGTGACCTAACTTCTGCATCCGTTCGAGGGCCGTGCGGATGGTGTACTTGGTGGGGTCGAGTTTGTTGTTGACCTCTTTCCATTCGAGCGGCATCGAAACCGTCGCGCCAGGCAGCGGGCGAACGGAATAAGGGGCAACGATCAGCTGGCCGTGGCGGTTCTGCATGTAGTCGAGATAGACCTTAGTGCCTCGACTCCTGATGTGGCGGATGATGGTAGTGATGTCTCCCAGCTCACGCATCACGACCCGCGCCAGCAATTCCCCGAGCCCCCGCGACAACTCCCAGGTGAGTTGCTTACCCAGGGGAACCATCACGTGGAGTCCCGTCTTCCCGGTCGTTTTCACGTAGTTGGGTAAGCCCGCTGCTTCGCACCGCTCATGCAAGAGCCGAGCGACCTTGATGACGTCGCTGAACGGCGCCTCCTTGGGATCGAGATCCATCACACACCAGTCAGGACGCTCGAGGGAGCCGACGCTGCTGAGCCAGAGGTGCAGCGGGATCGCGCCCATGTTCGCGATATAGAGCAGCGTATCGAGATCATCGCAAACGAAATACTTGACGTCCCGTTGTGTGTCCTCGCTCCAGATCGGGACGGTACGAATCCAGGCCGGGATGAAATCCGGCGCATCCTTCTGATAGAACGACTTTCCCTCGATTCCATCAGGAAAGCGGGTCAACACGACCGGCCTGTCCCGAAGGTAGGGAAGCAGCCAGGACGAGATGCCGCGGTAGTACTCGATCAGATCGCCCTTGGTGTATCCCTCGGCGGGCCAGAAGACCTTTTTGAGGTTGGTGAGTTGGAGAGGGGCGCCACGGCGGCTGGGCGGCTCGGCGGCCGGGCGGCTCGGCGCGAGACCAGGACGGCTCGGCAGCTCACCACGGCTCGGCGGCTCGGCTTTGGTTTTCCGACCCTTTTTCGGTTTGTCATTCACCAATTCCGCCATTCCGCCATTCCGCCATCTCACACTTCCCACACAGTCTTCCGGCTTCTTGTCGTCGCGCCAGCGGAGAAAGACTGGGTGACGCAATAAACCTTCGTCGGTCCATTCGGTGAAGCGCACCTCACAGACCAGCTCCGGTTCAACCCAGGTTGAGTCCTTTTTCGCCTCGCCAGGAACCCTCTCGCAAGGCGGAGTCTTCCGCTTCTTCTTCTCGAGATGCTCCCGGATTCCGGTCAGGTCCTTGTCGGTGAGCCCGCTGCCGGCGCGACCGGAATAGGTCAATTCCCCGTCGACATACTGCGCCAGGTGGAGCGCGCCGAGCCCCGCGCGCGTCCCCTTGGGGGCGGTGAAGCCGACCACGACGAAATCGTCGCTCTTGGCCGCGCGGAGCTTCAGCCAGTTTCCTGAACGGCCACCCTTGTAAGGGGCATCGGCCTTCTTTGCGACCAGGCCCTCCAGCCCCATGCGTTCGGCCTCTGCGAAGGCCCGCTCCCCTTCCCGTTCGACGTGGTCGACGTAGCGGATCGCGCCGGCCTCGGGTACCACCTGTTTCAGGATTTCCTTTCTCGCCTCGAGGGGCAGCGGGCGCAGGTCGTAAGGACCGAAGGCGAGAAGATCAAAGACGTAGTAGACGACCGGTTGCTCGATCGCTGCGCGCTGCACATCGAGCGGGCGTCGGAGTCGTCCTCGTTGCTGCAAACCCTGAAAACTGGGCCGTCCGGACTGATCCAGCGCTACCACCTCACCGTCAAAGATCACCGAGTCGAATGGCATCGCCGCCACGGATTTCGCGATCTCCGGGAAGGTGACTGTCGCGTCGTTGTGATTGCGGGTGAGGAGGACTACCTGTCCCCTTCGCCGCTCGGCCAGGAGGCGATACCCATCGAGCTTGAGCTCGAAGATCCAGCCCTCGCGGCTGAACGGCTTCTCGGCAACCTCCGCCAGCATCAAGTCAACTTTGTCGGCCGTGACCGGGCGCTTGGGCGCCTTCACCCGCTCGAGGGCCTTGAGCACGGGCGCAGCCAGATCGGTCCTTGCCTTCATGTCTTCCACGGTGACACCGGAAAGCACGGAGCCTTCCGGGACCTCGCGACCGCCGGGCGTCACGTAGGCGTCGCGCTCCTTGATCAACAGCCATTCCTTTTCACCCTTTTTCAGCTTCACCAGGGTCCACATGCCGTGCAGCTTGTGACCATCGAGACGGAACAGGAGCTTCCCCTTCGCCAGGCCCTCATTGGGGTCACCGACCGGAGTCCAGCGCCCCCGGTCCCACACGATTACCGCACCTGCGCCGTAGTTGCCCTCCGGAATCATCCCTTCGAAATCTCCGTACTCCACCGGATGGTCCTCGACATGGACCGCAAGGCGCTTGTCGTTCGGATCGTAGGACGGACCTTTGGGCACCGCCCAGGAGCGGAGGACCCCATCCATTTCGAGGCGGAGATCGAAGTGAAGCCGACGGGCCGCGTGCTTGTGTACCACGAACAGGTGCCCGCCGCCCGGGGCGACGGTTCCTCCCGGCTCCGGGGTGGCTTCCAGGCGACGTTTGGCCCGGTAGGACGAAAGGGGATGCTCAGGCATGGTCGGAAAAGACAGGCGATTGGGGGAAAGGTAAAGAGGGCGGGAAGGCGGTAAGGCGGTCGGGGCGGACAAGGCGGATAAACTTGCAACTTCGTATTACCAATCCTATTCTAAACTTTCCTCCGTCCGTCTGGGCAATATGGCTGCACGCACCATGGGTTCCGCTACTATCTCCTTCGGGCTCGTCTCCGTGCCCGTCGTCATGTACTCCTCCAGCGAGTCCGCCGCCAGCGTCTCGTTCAACATGCTGCACAAGAGCTGTGGGACCCGGCTCAAGCAGCAGTACATCTGCCCCAAGGACAACGTGGTGGTCGAGAGGGACGAGATCGCCAAGGGCTACGAGTTCTCCAAGGGACAGTACGTGTTGTTCTCCCCCGAAGAGCTGAAGGCGCTCGACGAGAAGGGCACCAACACCATCGACATCAAGGAGTTCGTGCCCCTGGCCAAGGTGGACCGGATCTATCTCGAGAAGGCGTATTACCTGGGGCCGGACAAGGGTGGCGAGCGGGCCTATCGCCTCCTGCTCGAGGCGCTGAAGACGAGCGGGCGCGCGGCAGTCGGGCAATACTCGGCGCGGGGCAAGCAGAACCTGATCCTGGTGCGGCCCCTGGAGGGAGCGCTGGTCCTGGAACAGTTGCACTATTCCGATGAGCTGCGTCCGGTGAGCGAGGTGCCAATCCCCGACACACCGGTCAAGGACGCGGAGCTGCAACTGGCCAAGCAACTGATCGACCAGACCGCCACAGATGAATTCAAGCCGGCCCAATATCACGACACGGTGAAAGACCGGGTCCTGGAAGCGATTCAGGCCAAGGTGGACGGCCAGGACATCGTGTCCGAGGAGCCGCAGGCCCAGGAGACCAAGATCATCGACCTGATGGAGGCGCTCAAGGCGAGTCTCTCCAAGTCGGGCAAGGCCCCCGCGGGTAAAGCTCCTGCGATGAAGGTCGAAAAGGGCGGCAAGGAGAAGAGGGTGAAGAAGGCAGCGAGGGGATAGCGTCGATAGTCGATTGTCGATGGTCGATGGTCATGAGTTCGTCGAGTTAAAGGATCGGAGCTTCGACAGACCCCTGAGCCCAGGACCATCGACTGTTGACTATCGACTCTTGACGATCGGCCAGCGCTCGACTGTCGCGCCATGAAATCCTACAGCACCGCAGACGTTGCCCGCCTGATCGCACTCACGCCCCGGCAAGTTCGGGCGTATGCGAGGGCGGGCTTTCTGCGTCCGGCCCGCGGCCCGCGCAACACCTACCGGTTCTCCTTTCAGGATCTCGTGCTGCTGCGCGCCGCAAAGGCGCTTCGCGATGGACATGTGCCGGGTCGCCGGGTTCGTCGGGCGCTTCGGGGACTGGCTCAGACGCTCCCGGCTGGTCGAGCGCTCAGCGAGATGCGGATCACCGCCGATGGGAATCGCGTTGTGGTGCGGGACAACGGCTGGATCTGGCAGCCGGACTCGGGCCAGATGCTGTTCGATCTCCAGGTTGGCAGGCTGGCTCAGAAGGCTGCGCCGATCGCGCGACGCCACGCACGGAACGCTCGCGCCCGCGAAGAGAAGCTCTCGGCCGATGACTGGTTTGGACTCGGCGAGGAGCTCGAGGCCGTCGAGCCGAGTGACGCCGAAGATGCGTATCGCCGAGCGCTGGCGCTCGACCCGCGAAATGCCGATGCCCACGTGAACCTCGGCCGACTGCTCCAGGAGCGCGGA
>DATBGE010000062.1:0-7045 GCA_036558125.1 Gemmatimonadales bacterium
GAGAGGGCGCGAAGCGGTTCGCTCTTTCCTATGGGTTCAAGGACGAAAACCTGCTGACCGAGCGGTCGCGGGGGAAATGGCTCGCATGGCGGGCGAATCGCGGATCAGAAGACCAGCGGCAGGAATGGCCGGACGACGAGAGGCTGGCGGCCGGTTCGCCTGGAGTCATCTATCTCGGCGTGGTGAATACTGCCGGCGACATCGCATCCGCGACGAGCACCAGCGGACCGGCATGGAAAGCGCCGGGCCGGACCGGTCCCTGGCCTGTTGCCGGAGCGATGCAATACGTGGATAACGACGTAGGCGCCGCGGGGTCGAGCGGCCTCGGCGAACCCGGCATGATGGAGTGCGGTGGCTTCATCACAGTGGAGCACATGCGACGGGGGATGCGGCCCACCGATGCGGCTCTGGAGGCACTGAAGCGCATTGTGGCGAAGGCTCCGGCCCGCTTCCTTATGCGGAGCGGTCTGCCCAGATTCTCGCGCACCTATTACGCGGTTAACAAACGCGGTGAATTCGGCGCCGCATCGCTCTATCCCGGCCGGTTTACCGCGCACGACGGGCGGCAGACGGCGGAACGCGATACGGCCTACCTCTACGACAGGGCACTCTGATGCGGCGCATCTCGCGGGCAACACTCTGGGCGGTGATTCTCTTCGCCGTCCCTCTGGCGGCCCAGGAGAGTAAGAACACCGCTCCGTGGAAGGACAGCTTCTACCCGCTGCTCATTTCGCAGGCCAACGAATTTCCGATCTTCGTGATGCACTTCGAGGAGCGGAAGCAGGCCGACTATTTCGCCCGGTCGCCCTTCGCCGGACGGTTCCAGATTGACGTCGGCGCAGGAACCAAGGGCAGCCATTTCGGGTTGGTCGGATTCGACGCGCCGCTTCTGTGGAAGGACTGGCGCCTCGCCGCCCGGGCCGGCTACACGAAGGCCGCGCGGTTCGGCTATTTCGGACTGGGTAACAACACCAAGTTCGTAGAAGACTCGGCCGACGAGGATACCGCGCCGTTTTTCTACCGCATGAAGCGGAGTCGTGTCTTCAGCTCGGCCGAAATCAGCCGTCATATCCATGGTCCGTTCTACATCGCCGCGGCGGCCGACGTGGAGCACAGCGAGCTGAGCGACTTGCCGGAGAATTCTCTCTTTCGTCAGGACTTCGGGACCGGCGACGTGACTGACACCGACGTCCGGGGCCGGCTCACCCTCGTACTCGACACCCGAGACAATGAGTTCGACACCAAGAAAGGCGTCTTTGCAGAGGCGTCGGTGCAGGAAGGAAGCGGCGGCGATGGATACACCCGCTTTACCGGGGCCGTGCGAGGCTACGTGCCAATCAGGGAAGGCACCACCCTCGCCGCTCGGATAGCCGGAACGGGACTCACAGGAGATCCCCCGCTCAACGCCTTGTTCGAGATCCCGACCTGGGGCGCCAACGTAATTCAGGCGGTGGGTGGCGTGAGCTCAAACCGGGGTTACGATTTCCAACGGTTGACCGGAGAGGACGTTCTTCTCTTCAACGCCGAGATTCGGCATGACCTGCTCAATCTGGGCGACTTCGGCGCCTTCACCCTGATCGCGTTCTTCGATGCCGGCCGTGTCTTCCAGGGCGAGCCGTTCAAGTTGACGACAGAGGATATGAAAGTTGGCGCCGGAGGCGGGCTGGCGATTCGGGTACTCCGGTTCACGATCTGGACCTTTAACTTCGCGGGCGGAGACGATGGCTTCAAGTTTACCGCCGGGACCGGATGGGCCTTCTAGCCCGCGAGTCGCAGGATTGGCAGCTTATGACCGCACCACGAAGCCCGCGCGACAGCAGGGCGACCAGGGAACGCCTGCTGCGGGCGGCACTCGATCTCTTCACGACCGACGGGTTCCAGGGGACTACTACCCCGACGCTCGCCTCGCGCGCCGGGATCGCTGAAGGCACCATCTACCGGCACTTCGCGAGCAAAGAGATCCTCTTCAACGAGGCCTACCGGGAGAGCCAGCGGTGGCTGGCGAGCCTGCTTCGTGAACTCGAGCACGACCGTGGTACCAAGACGCCAGAACGACTGGCTCGGCTTGGTCGCCGGCTCGTCGTGGCCGCCGCCGATGATCCGGCCAAGGTCCGGATGGCCCTCTCGCCCCGCGACGCGCGATTTCTCGACGGGCACAGCCGGGAGACCGCGCGCGAGTTCCGCGAGGCGCTGCAGCACCTCGTCGCCGCGGGCAAGTCGGATGGGCTGGTTCGCGCCGGACCGGCCGATCTCTGGGGCGCGGTCTGGCTAGCCTTGATCAGCTTCGCGGCGGAGCGGGTGAGCTCGAGAGAATGGGGGCCCGATCATCCCCAGGTTGGGCAGACGATCGAAGCGGCGTGGGAGGCTATTGCGGCGCGAAGTACGTCAGCTCGCGCGGATGCTCCAGTCGCTTCGACCATCTGAGCGCCCGCGTCGTGCCGCCAGCCAGCGGGCGCACGACGAACTGGTCCCCCACTCGATAAGCGACCGAATCGGCCCCCCAGCGTACCGGCTCGGTCCCGGCCGAATCGAGCTGCTGTGATTCGTCCCCTAGCCGAACACAGAGACCTGCGCCACTCGGACAGCTCACCACTTCGCCGGCGACAGGATCACCCACCAGGACCGCCAGCGCCGAGTCACCCGCCGCGAGCGCCTGGCCCTCCAACGAAGTGACGGACGGACCAGCCGGAGGAGCGGCGGCGGCGAGTACCCCGTTCGCAACCTTCACGTAGACCGTTTTGGAGTCGGCAGACCAGGCCAGACCCTGGGGCTCTGCACCGCCCGGCTCGGTCACTCTCCGCTCGGCGCCGTTGAGCAGGTTCATGACCCACACCGCGGCGGTGGAGCCGTCGCCCCGAACGAAGGCGAGCATGGACCCGTCGGGGTTGAGCCTCGGCAGATGCTCGTTGAGCCGGGTGAAGGTGACCTGATAAACCGTACCGCCACCAACCGGGGAGGCGAAGAGATCGCCGGTTCCTCCCTCGCCGTCGGCTGTGAAGACGACATAGGGCTCCTCGCCGATTTTCAGCTTGTGAGAGAGTGGGGAAAGCGAGCCGGTACAGGAAGTGAGAAGTAAGAAGTGAGAAGTGAGACGTATGAAAGGGCCTCTCACGTTTCTACTTCCCCTCCCTGACGTCGGATTGGAGCAGCCACCAGCTATTCGGGTCAATCACTACTTCCTTTGGTTTCGACTTTACCGACTGCAGCGTGACTCGGGTTTCACGGCCCTCCACCTTCACCGGATAGATCTTCCCGTCCAACGCGATCTCCAGATTCGGAAGGGTGTACAGTCCCCAGGACTCCTTCTGCTTCTGGGTGATCAGGAGATCCAGCGCTTTCCCATGATGCTTCCACTGGACATCGAGAATCGGATAGCCCGGCTGGGTGAGGGCCTGGGTGAAGTACCAGGTGAGTGAAGTCCCCGCGGCCCCATCCATGATCGCCGCGAACTGACTCGAGAGGGCCGTGCTGTCGCGATAGGCCTTGTAGTACTCCCTGATCCCCTTGAAGAACGCCGAGTCGCCGATCAGGCCTCGCAGGGAGTGGAGGACCCAGGCTCCCTTGGGATAGTTGTTGGTATTGAGCAGTCCCATCAGGTCGGTCGCGGCCGGATCGATGATGGGACGTTCGGTCGTCGCGGTGTCTTCGAAGACCTGTTGTGCGCCTCTCCCCATGGATGCGTGAAAAGCGCTGTCGCCATCGGCATGACCCCGCCAGAGAGCCGCGAAGTAGGTGGCGAAGCCCTCCGACAGCCAGAGATGGTGCCAGTCGCTCTCCGTGACCGCATCACCGAACCACTGGTGGGCGGTCTCATGGGCGACGGTTTCCTCTTTCAGCTTCTTCTCACTGTACGCCTTGTCGGGATAGAAGATCGCGGTGGGGTTTTCCATGCCGCCGAAGATCGTGGTGGACTCCACATGAGAGAGGCGGTCGTAGGGGAACGGCCCGACGGTCTCGCTGAAGTAGTCGATGATGTCTCCCACCCGGCGGAACGGTCCGGTGACCGCCCACGCTGAATCCTCGGGGTAAGTCACTACCGCCAGCGGCACGCATCGGATCTTGCATCCTCCATCCGGGACCACCGTCGTCGCGAGCGGGCCTGCGCCAACGACCATCCCGTACACCGGGATCGGTTGCTTCATGCTGAAGTTCCAGACACTCCTGCCCCGCGGGAGCGAGTCGATTCCTACCAGTACTCCGTTGGCGATGACCTTCATGCCGGGCGGGACTTCGACGTGGAAGTCCACCGTCGCCTTGTCGCTCGGATGATCCTGAGACGGCAGCCATTTATGGGCCCGGTCCGGCCAGTTGTCGGCGAAGATCACCCGCTTGCCGTACTGGTTGGTGCCGATGATGAGGCCGTCTTTCACCGGCCCGTGATAGCGGACCATCGAGACCAGCGAATCTCCAGCCGCCTTGTCGTGGGGCAGGTAGATGCCATCTGGTTCCCGCGCATAGGTGGTGCGCGACAGGCGGGTGTTCTCCTTGCCGTCAGTGAGCACGCGAATCACTCGCAGGGCGGTATCCAGCTCGATCTCGAGCGGCTCATTCGAGCCGAGGCGCCAGGTCGTCTGCACCTGCCCGAGGATGTGGGTGCTGGTATCGCCCAGGACCAGTGTCACGTCATAGTGCAGGGCATCGTGAACCGGCCGGATGGTGTCGGGCCGGACGGCGAGCGGGTCCTGCAGGGCCAGCAGGAGTGTCAGCAGCATCTGCGCGGGGCTCCGGGGCTACGCTTCGATATCGACGGCCAGCTTCGCTTCGCGGATTGCTTCGAGGTGTTCGGCCACTACGCGGCGATGGACCGGATGGACCAGGTAGCGTTCCAATGCATCCAGATCATCGAATGCCACGGTCAGAACATAGGGGTACTCAGCAGTGCTGGGGCCCAGATTGGCGCCCCAGCGGATGTCGAGAATTTCGGGAATCGGGCCATTCATGTCGAGCAACGCCGCGGCCAGCGCCGCGATGGGTTCCGCGGCCGTGCCGGGCTTGAACCGGAGCAGCACGAGATGAAGGATCATGAGGTGCTACTTGCCCAGCACGTCTTTGTAAAACCCGAGGATGTCCGACCATGCCTTGTCCACCGACGGGCTGTCCGATCCCTTGCGTCCCGGCTTGAGGAACCCGTGGCCTGTTCCGGGATAGGTCGCGTACTTGTACGACTTCTTCGCGGCCTTCATCTGCCGGTCAACATCGGGCAGTGTCGCATCGATCCTGGCGTCGTCTTCTCCGTACACCCCGAGCACCTTCGCGCCAATCCTGGGAATCGCGGTCGAATCGGGTGGTGGTCCGTAGCAGACCACCGCGGCCTTGAGCTTGGGATTCGCGGTCGCGTAGCCGAAGGAGCGACCACCACCCCAGCAGAATCCGATCGTGCCGATGTCATCCGACCGGACGGAGGGTAGGGATCCGAGGTATTTGTAGGCCGCGTCGAGGTCGCCGTTCACCTGATCGGGCGCCAGAAGCGCCGTCAGCTTCCGACCCGAGTCGGGATCCGCAGGACTGGCACCAAACCGGGGAGATAGCAGGTCGGGCACGACTGCGACATATCCCGCTCCCGCCAGCTTGTCCGCGACGGTCGGCTCCCAATCGGTCAGGCCGAAGATTTCGTGGATGACGATGATTCCCGGCGCCTTGTCCTTCCGCTCGGGATAGGCCACATACGCGCGAATCGAATCACCGCCCGCGTTAGTGAACTTCACCCATTCACCGTGAGTCGTCGGCATCTGCCGAGAAACGCCAGTTGCAAGCTTCCAGCCACCCAGCAGGCCCGCGAGGAGACCCGCGGCAGCGATCGCGCCAGTACTCGCCCATCCCGAACGCATACCTTTCCCCCTTCGGTTGTCGTTACTCGGCATATACACCTTCCAAGGCAGACTCGGGAGGAGGCAGCTTGTCCCGATCCGCTAAAGCCTCCTCTGTCGCAGCGTCGACCGCCGCTGTGGCCTTCGCTTCGAGGCTCTCCAGCTCGGTTGATGTCACGCCGTGCTGGAGCAGCCAGCTTTCGTAGAGACCAATCGGATCCCGTTTACCCCAGTAGTCGAACAACTCGGCTGGGAATGTGGCGCGGGCCTCCCGTTCATCGTGCGTCGCGTGCCCGCCCATGCGGAATGTTTCGGCGAGGAGCATCACCGGACCCTCCCCACGACGGCAGGCGTCGACGGCAAGCCTGGTCGCGGCAAAGGCATCGAGCACGTTGTTTCCCTCGAAGGACCAGCCCGCCATCCCGTAAGCGCCAGGCCAACCCTCGAAGCTGTCGGCGGCATGGTGCTGATCCAGCCGGGTGCCCAGAGCCACCTGGTTGTTCTGAATGATGAAGATCACCGGGGCCCGCTGCACGGCAGCGAAGTTGAGCCCTTCATGGGCCACACCCGCTTTGGCGGATCCATCCCCAACCCAGGTCACGACAACGGCCGGCTCTCCGCGCATCTTTGCCGCGAGGCCGATGCCGACACACACCGGTACCATGACCCCGACCGGCGAGATCGGAGGTATGACGTGATGCGGCATCGAGCCGATGTGCAGATCGCGGCCGCGGGACGGACCGTTGGCTGCCGCGAGATACCCCCGGAATACGTCGCTGATCGGCATGCCCATGTCTCCGCAGGCCGACTGGTTACGGATCATGGGCGCGGCGTAGTCTATGGCGGGATCCAGCGCGAAGACGGGGCCGACGGTAGATGCCTCTTCCCCGGTACCTAACCACGCCTTGGAGATCACCCCCTGGCGGACCCAGCGCGAGAGCGCGATGTCCTGCAGGCGAGCCAGCAGCAGCCGCTCGTAGAGCAGGAGAAACGCTCCGCGCGGGAGAGCCGCGATCAAGTCTCGACGGACCGGGTCCCTCTCCACGGTCTTGCCGAATTCCTGAAGCAGCGCCGGATCAGCGGACCAGGAGACGTATTCGGGTGGATCGAAGGCGGGATAGCGTTTCACTTCTTGAACAGTCTCGCGAACACTCCACTCTCCTCGGCTCCCTCCAGCGCTTCGCCGAGGGCCTGCATGGTCGGGAAACGATCGGCCGGCTCGAGAGACATCGCCTTTG
>DATBGE010000063.1:0-9108 GCA_036558125.1 Gemmatimonadales bacterium
GAGGTAACAAATCTGCGGACCGCGCAGTCACCGCTGTATGTCGAGATGGGAACGAGAAGGTTGATGCGGGCGATTGAAATGCAGGTGTCAGGTTTCAGGTGTCAGGTGTCAGGTGGTGGACTACAGACAGGTAGGAAACGAGACGACAACCGACATGAGAATTATCTCTTTCTCACTTGCTCCTTCTGCTTTCTCCCGTCTATCCGACGATGTTGCGCACAAACTCTCTCATCCCCTCGGGGCTCACCACCTCCGCTTCGGCGCCGTATTGCAGCACCTCGCGCGCGAGCCAGTTGGGATCCGCGACGGGAAACTCCACGACGTAGCGCCCGTCGGGCGCCGTCTTCCCGCCGGGATAGCGCTCCTCCATCCAGCGGGCGATCCGATTGTTGAAGGCGACGGTCGCCGTCGGGGCGTCGGCAGCCGCCAGCAGATCCTGGTGCGACTTGACCCGCGCCACCTCGGGTCGCGGGGTGAATTGCTGATCGAGCAGTGAGGCCTCCAGGATTCGCTCCACCCGGAAGCGTCGAGTCGCCTTCGACTTCTCACACCAGGCTACCAGGTACCACGCCTTACCGGCTTGCACCAACTGGTGCGGTTCGACGACCCGGCGAGAAGGCTCACCGGCGCTCGCGGAATAGAGAATGTCGAGCTTGTGATGCTCGTCGCGTGCGCGGCGCACCAGGCCGAGCAGTTGCGCCAGCCGTTCGGCGGGTGTCGGGCCGATAGCCCAGGAGCGCTCCGCTTCCTTGTTCTCCTGCGGTGTGGCGAAATCTCCGCCGAGCCGTGCTGCCAGGTCCCGACCGCCAGGCATGCCGATCAGGCCGAGCATCAGGGTCAGGACTTCATCGCGATTGAGCCGGAGCGGCCGGCGGAAGGAGCCGCGGCTCCCCAGAATGAATCCATCGGCGGTGAGTGCGACGCTCAGGCTGCCGAGCCAGGATTTGTAACTCTCGGTGAGATCGAGCAGAACTTGAAGGTCTTGCTGGAGGGTACGCTCGGGGATATCGAGCCGCCGCGCGGCGTCGCGATAACTCACCGGCTCCTCGATGTCACGCTGTGACATCCAGGCCACCAGCTCGACCAGTCGCTGGATCTGATTCTGCGCCAGGTCTGCCATGATCAGCTGTAGACCGCCCGCACTCTCTCGCGTTCGGCTGCGAGACGCGAGGCGAGATCAGCCGGCTCGACGATCCTCGCCTGCGAACCGAAAGGCAGCAGCCAGCGAACGAAGGCATCGGGTACCCGCACGTCGAACTCGAGCAGCGCCCCACCCTCCGAGTCCACCGCTTCCACGACGCGACCGAGACCCTCCGCGATGGTCCAGCGGGAGTGAGGGAACCGGATTCGGACCCGAGCGGTGATTGGAGGTTCCTCGGACAGCTCCCACGGCGCACGATCGAGATAGTCCCGCACCGAGAAGGTGGAAGGAACCTGGAACCTGGCACTTTCATCATCGAGGAGCTCCGCGGTCCGCATCCGATCCAGGCGGAAGACCCGAAGCGCGCCCCGGTCCCGCGCCCGCGCGACGCAGTACCAGTACCCCCAGGACAACATCAGCCCATAGGGTTCGATCACCCGGTTGCGCTCTTCATCCTTGCCGATCGCGTAGTAGCGGCAGCGAATCGCGGTCCGTCGTTCCACTCCCTCTCTCAGCGCCTTGAAGATCTGCTCGAATCCCGGATTCACCGGCTGCGCCAGAGCCGTCTCATCTTCGTGCGACGCTACGCCGGGGAGATCAAAGGAGAGCTTCCGGAGGGCCGACGCGGCGGAAATGCTGAGGGATGTGCGTCCCAGCACGGCGACCCGCGAGGCGGCCCGCCGGAGCAGAGCGAACTCCTCGGGTTTGAGCGAGATCGCCGGAAGCGTGTACGGAGATGCGGCTCGGCGGGGGCCGGAACTGAGTTGGAGGTAAGGCAGGTAGAGATCGCGCGAACGCAGGATGTAGGCCTCGACTTCGCCGGCGGTGTGATCGGCGGCGACCTTCTTTTTCTCCGGCTCGATCACGATGCCGAGCTCGCGGAGCTCACGTTTGTCCCGCTCGAACTTGCGACGGACCGATTCCTTGGCGGTATTCGTCCCTTTGAGCCAGTCGCCTCGATAGTCGTCGACCTTACTAAGAATTTCCTCGCGGGTGACGGGGAAATGCCGGTCGAGCAGGAAGGCGAGCAGGTTGAGCCAGCGCTCGGTCTTGCTGACGCGGCGAGGGGTGCGGCGAGATCGGGCCACGAAGGGTCAGGGAAAAAGGGGACTCAAGCTGGGTCGGGCCGGCCGAAAGAGCCAGCCATGAACGATAAGATACCGAAGGTCGTGGAGTTGTTGGTAATGCGGGGGTGTGACAGTGGGTGGGGGTGTCGCAGGGAATCGAGAAAGTCGGGCGTTCGTTTCCTGTTCCCTGTTCCCCGTTTCCTGTTCCCGCTTCTCTTCTGTCACTCCCCTCCCCCAGATTTCAGCTATGCCCCCCAACCTCTCCAAGTCCCGCTTCGTCGCCGGATGGCAGTGCCACAAGCTGCTCTGGTTGAAAGTGCACGAGCCGCAGGCGAAGGAGCTTGAGGTGGGCAAGGTTCTCCAGGACCGGTTCGATCAGGGGGTGCAGGTCGGTACCCTGGCGCGAGGGCTCTTCCCGGGCGGAGTGCTGATCGACCTCCCTCACGATGATCCATGGCGCGTCGAGGCGACTCGACAGGCCATCGATGCCGGAGCGCCCGCGGTGTTCGAGGCCACCTTCATCGAGGACCGGGTCTTTGTCTCGATCGATGTGCTTGAACGCAATGGCGATGGCTTTAACCTCATCGAGGTGAAGTCCTCGACCAAGCTGAAGGACCAGCACATCCCCGACGCCGCCATCCAGACCTGGGTCGCCCGGAGGGCCGGGATCAATGTGCGGCGCGTGGAGCTGATGCACCTCAACACCGACTTCCGGCACCCAGACTCGGGCGAGCTCTTCGAGCGCACCGACATCACGGCGGAGGTCGAGGCATTCCAGGCTCGGATTCCCCTGATGATCGAGGAGCAGCTCGCGGTACTGGCCGGGCCGGAACCCGACACTCCGTGTGCCACGCACTGCTGGATGACCGGTGATGAATGCCTCTTCTGGGACCGGTGTCAGCCCAGGGACGGGCACCATATCTGGACGCTCTATAACGCCAAGAAGCATCTGAAGTGGGGCTTGATGGTTCAAGGATGCCATCGGGTGGTCGACGTGCCCGCGAACCTCAAACTCTCCGAGACTCAAAAGCGCCAGCGTCGCGCGCTGGCGGCAAACGAACTCATCGTCGAGCCCGGACTGCGCGATGACCTCCGCGCCTTTGATGGGCGGCTGGGGTTCCTGGACTTCGAAACCATCGCCCGGGCAGTTCCGGTGTGGGACAAGGTGGGACCTTGGCGTCAAGTCGTGGTGCAGTTCAGCTACCACGAGCAGCAGGCCGACGGCAAACTCACTCACCGCGCCTATCTCGCCGAGGGCCCGGGCGATCCGCGGGAGGAGCTGGCGCTCCAGTTGCTCGACGCCACGGCCGGCGCCGAGAAGATCGTGATGTACAGTCACTTCGAGCGGACCCGCATTCGCGAGCTGGCCGAATGGTTACCTCACCTGGCGGATCGGCTGTCGGTGCTCGAAAAGAAGCTGGTGGACCTGCTCCCGGTGATTCAGAACAACGTCTATCACCCCGGCTTCGAAGGGAGCTTCAGCATCAAGAAGGTGCTGAATCCGTTGGTGCCGGATCTGACCTACGACGACCTCGCCATCGTCGATGGTCTGGTCGCGAGTGTGGAGATCGCCCGACTCCTGTTCGTGGCGCATCTGGTCAAGGACCGGGATCAGCTCCGGCGGGATCTGCTGGCCTATTGTGAGCGGGATACCGAGGCGATGGTCCGTCTGCTCGAGAGGCTTAGAGAGCTGGCGGGATAGGGAGACGGGGGATTGGGAGAACGGGAGAACGGGAGAACGGGAGAACGGGGAAAAGGGGGAAACGGTGAGCGATCAGACGATGGGCGACCAGGCGGCATGAGATTCTGGATCTTACTAGGAGTCGGGTCCGCGCTTCTGGCCGGGCCGGCTCAGGGGCCGATCGTGAGCCAATTGCAGGAAAAGTCGTGTCCCAAGGGGAAGGGTGCTGAGCAGTTTGGCCCCGCCATGTCCCCCGGCGATTCCGGCAAGGTGTACTCGTCGGTGCTCTCCCCCGACGGGAAGGAGTTTTACTTCTTCAAGCTGGTCGGTCCGGGTCACGAGGACTATCGGATCTTCCGATCGAGACTGAGCTCTGGATATTGGTCTTCCTCCGAATTGCTGGATCTCGGCGGGGACTATTCCGATCTCTATCCAGCGCCGAGCCCGGACGGGAAGCGGCTGGTGTTCGCGTCGTACCGGCCGGCTCCAGGCGACACCAGCGGTCACCGCAACGCCCATCTCTGGTATGTCGTTCGGTCCGGGAAGGAGTGGGTCGAGCCCAGGTTCATTCACGCCTCGACCTACGGCTACTATCACTCCGGCTTGAGGCATGACGCCGACGGATCGCTTCGCTTCAACCGAACCACTCCGGATTGGCAGAGCACTCAGCAGTTCAGCATTCGGTGGACCGACACCGCCTATTCCTCTGCGGAGAAGGTGCCCCCGGATCCAGCCGCCGAATACTGGCGGGAGCACCTGGGTGACAGCATGTACGTTTGGGGTGCCGTCGGCGGGCCGGATGGCATCGCGCTGGTGCAGGTCTCGCGTGTCGCAGCGAACGGTCGGCGATCGCCGGCGGTTTACTTCCTGAGTCGACTGCAGGGAAACGAGTGGAGTGACCTGGTGCCGGCCGGAGGCGGATTGGGCGAGGGTGCTCCCAACTTCGCGTGGTTCTCCCGCGATAGCTGCTACGTGCATTACACCAGCGACTATACCAGCTTCAGGCGCGTCCCTCTTGCCGAAGTGCTGGAGGGCCGTTGATGCGGCCTCTTCTCCTCTTCCTTCTCGCCATCATTCCGGTTCACCCCCCGTCGCACGACAGGGGCGGTCGTGTCTGGTACGACATGGGTCACCGGCTGATCGCCCGTATCGCCGAAGCGCGACTGACCCCACATGCGGCTGATGCAGTTCGGAGTATTCTTGCCGGCCAGAGCCTGGCCGCGGCGTCGACGTGGGCGGACGAGATCAAGGGCCAGCGGCCGCAGACGGGACGACTGCACTACGTCAATATTCCTCTCGAAGCCACGAGCTACGATCCCGCGGCGAGCGAATGCGGCACCGGCCACTGCATCATCCCCGAAATCGACAGGGACCGGCAGACCCTTAACGACTCCGGTTCGAGCAACATCGAGCGGGCCGAGGCTCTCCGGTTCCTGATTCATTTGATCGGAGATCTCCACCAACCGCTTCATGTCGCGAATCACGGCGACCACGGCGGGAATGACCGGAATGTCATGCTGCAAGACCAGTGGTTGGATCTCCACAAAGTGTGGGACGGTGAACTCATTCAGACAACTGGACTGAGTGAGGAGGCGTACTTCCAGCGCTTACAGAAGGAAATGGACTCGCTGAACCTCTCGGCGTTCGAGCAAGGCACCGTCATCGACTGGGCCATGGAAGGCCACCGTATCGCGAAGGAGCACGCGTACCACATCCCCAGTGGCAGTCACCTGGACGACGCCTACATACAGGAGAACCTCCCTCTCATCGATCTGGCTCTCATCAAGGCGGGTGTCCGACTCGCCAAGGTCCTGAACGAAACCCTGGCGCACTATCAACCCGCACCGTCCCCCGCCTCCTCACTCGGCCCCAACGTCTACACCGATCGCGAAGCCGCGGCCCACGTGGGTGAGACCGCGACGGTGGTGGGCACGGTCGTCTCAGTGCACCGAGTCAAATCGGGGAACATCTATCTCAACTTCGGAGCCGACTACCCGCATCAGACCTTCAGTGGGACCATCCTCAACCCGCGAGATCCCGCCTTCAATCAGCTGGATACGCTGGCGGGAAAGCGGGTGGGAGTGAGAGGGAAGATCAAGAACTACAAGGGGCAGGCGGAGATCGTGATCGAGTCGATCGATCAGATTGTGCCATCGCCAAGTCCCTGACTATCTCGCGATTTGAAACCGCATTGGCGAGGGTAGCGGGTGAGATTGCTTCGGTCGCTGCGCTCCCTCGCAATGACAGAACTCGACCCGCCATCCCTGACACCTGACCTCTGACCCCTCTTCACCGTTTTCCCCTCACTGCATTCCCTTGCTCGCCGTTTCCTTCGGTGCCGGTGACGGTGGCATCGCCTTCAGCCGATCCTGGAAGTCATGGAAGGACTGGCTGTCATCGATCAGACCCTGCAGATCGCCCTTGGGATACTGGTTGATCTGCGCTTCGGTCGAGGCGATGCGGTCTTCCTCCAGCGGGTGGGAGGCAAAGAAGGCGTCGACCGCCGACGGGTTGCTCTTCCGCTCCGCGAGGAGGATCTTGAACATCTCAGGAATGCCATGCGGATCGATCCCCGCCTTGATCGTGGTCTTTACCCCTTCCGCGTCGGCTTCGGCTTCGTCTTGTCGACTGAACTTGGCAAAGAGGGCACTTCCCGCGACACCGACCGCGGCCTGTCCGGTCTGACTGCCACAGACCTTGGTCAGCGTGCACAGGGCGATGGCGCCCATCCCTACCTCCTGCTGCTGTTGCATCTGCTGTACCGCGTGCCGCCGGGTCACGTGGCCGATCTCATGCCCCAGGACTCCCGCCACCTCACTCATTTTCGCAGCCCGCTCGATCAACCCGCGATTGACGTAGATCCAGCCGCCGGGGATCGCGAAGGCATTCACTTCCTTGCTGTCTACCACCGTGAAGTGCCAGGTGAGATTGCGCTTGTCGGTGGCGCGGGCGAGCTGATTCCCCAGGCCATTGATGTAGGCGTTGATCGCGGGATCACGAATGAGTGGTAAGGTCGTATCGATCTCCGACGCGGCCTGCGCGCCCAGCTCGACTTCCTGCTGCTGATTGATGGCGCAGGAGACGACAACGGCGACAGCGCAGCCGATGGCCAGGCCAGCTTTGAGGTGTGAGGAGGACATTTGAGCTTCCTTATATAGGTGTCAGGAGTCAGGTATCAGGTTTCAGGGGGCAGACTTGGCTTTCGTCTTCCGGTCCCATCTCCTGTCTCCCGTCTCCCGTCTTCCGCGTTCCATTCACCGCTCGCTCCAATCCAAAACAAAAAAAGGGCGCGAACCTTGGCTGCCTGGGCAGCTGGATCACGCCTTCATCTCAAGAGCCGAACGCCCTCGCGGTAAGGCCGTACTCTTACTTCACAAAGTCGAGAGTCTGGAGTCAGGAGTCAATGGGCGGGTTCGCCGAGTGTGCTCGGCGTCACACTCCTATGCGCTCGACGTCGGCGAATGCGCTCAGCGTCAGCCATGTCGGCAAAGCGCGCACGAGCGACCGGGGGCCATCGAGCCGGATCAGGCCAGCACGCACGGTCTCGGCCAGCCCCACGTCACCCATCCAGACCCGTGTCAGGGTCCGGAGGTCTGCGCTGACCACTATGTCGACCAGAAAGCCGGGGTCCTTAAGACAGAGGTCGACTTCCCGCTGCTCGAGTACGAGCCACCAATATCTTGGGCAACGCGTGCTTGCCGGCACCCCGTGAAAGTCGAAGCGCACGACGACCCGATCCGGGGGCAGCGCTTCCAGGTTGACCCGCCGGTGGATGTCCCACATCAGCAGCCCGGGGTCCAGGTCACCGCGGCCGATCTGTGCGCGGGCCCACCGCTGGCCCCACTCGCCGAGGCGCTCAATAAGCGGCCGCAACTCTTCGCCCGCTGCGGTGAGGTGGTATTCGCGCCCGCGGCCACTAGGCCTCGGCGCGCTCCGGACGATCCCAGCGGCCTCGAGCTGCTCGAGACGTTCAGCGAGGAGCGTGCGCGACATCAAGGGCACACCCCGGTGAAGATCGCTGAAGCGATGGCTCCCGCAGAGCAGCTCGCGCAGGACAAGCGGAGTCCATCGCTCGGCGACGATCTCGGCCGCCTTGGCCACCGGACAGAACTGGCCGTACCCCTTCATCCTGACGCGACAATAGTGAACGGCGCTGGGCGTCGCAAGTCCATTTTTTGTGCTTTCGCGCCCGCCTCGGACGGAGCTATCGTGCCGGTCACCAGGAGGTGACCCATGGTTCCCCGATCCGCTGTCGATACTGAGCTCTGCGACGCCCCCGCTCTCGATGCTGCGGCCCTCGCCGATCTGGCGCGACACTTCCGTGGAGAGCTCATCGGCCCCGGCGATCCGCGGTACGATACCGCCCGGGCGATCTGGAACGGCGCCATCGATCGTCATCCCGGGCTCATCGCACGGTGCACCGGCGCGGCCGACGTCCGGGCCGCCGTCCGTTTCGCGCGGGAGCGCGATCTTCTCGTTGCCGTGCGAGGCGGCGGCCACAACGTCGCCGGCAGCGCCGTGTGTGACGCAGGGCTCGTGATCGATCTCTCACCGATGAAAGGCCTGCGGGTCGATCCGGCGAAGCGAACCGCGCAAGCGCAGCCCGGACTCCTCTGGGGCGAGTTCGACCGCGAGACCCAGTCCTTCGGACTCGCCGCAACCGGCGGGATCATCACCCACACCGGCATCGCGGGTCTCACTCTTGGCGGAGGGCTGGGCTGGCTGATGCGTCGATGCGGGCTGGCGGCCGACAATGTCTTGTCGGCCGACGTGGTCACCGCCGACGGCAACTTCCTTCGAGCCAGTGCCGAAGAAAACGCCGACCTTTTCTGGGGGCTCCGCGGTGGCGGCGGCAACTTCGGGGTGGTCACGTCCTTCGAGTATCGGCTGCACCCGGTTGGACCGACCGTCCTCGCCGGCGTGATGCTCCACCCTGCCGCAAAGGCCGGCGAGGTCCTGCGTTTCTACCGCGACTTCATCGAGACCGCGCCTGACGAGCTTACGACTATCGTAGTTCTCCGGATGGCACCGCCCGCAGCCTTCCTTCCTCCGTCGGTACACGGGCAACCGGTCGTCGTCATCGGGGCATGCTACGCTGGCGCAGTGGAGGAGGGTGAGCGAGTGCTTGCCCCGCTGCGGCAGTTCGGCCAGCCACTGGTGGACGTGATCCGACCGACGCCGTACGTCTCACATCAGGCGCTGTTCGATCCAACCGCGCC
>DATBGE010000064.1:0-15382 GCA_036558125.1 Gemmatimonadales bacterium
CGCCAGACGTAGATCTTGGGCTCCTTGCCGGTGCCCACGACTTCGGCCACGACCTTGGCGCCCTTCACGAGCGGGGTGCCGGCGTTGATGGTCTCGCCATCAGACGAGAGCAACACCTCGTCGAAGGTGACCTTGCTGCCCGGCTCCGCGTCCATCAGCGGCACTCGGACCGTCTGGCCTTTTTCCGCCCGGAACTGTTTGCCGAGCGCACGGAAGATTGCGTACATGGTACCGACTCGTAGTCGAGAACGGGTGAAAAAGAGCCCGTAAGTGTAGTGGGGGGATAGAGTTCTGGCAAGGGGGAACGCATCTAGGGCTTCTTGTCCGTCTTCATTCGCGGACCCCACGGCTGGGGGAAGGGAGACAGGGGGTTAGGTGACAGCGGCCTACGCCACCGCGTACAACTCCGTCACATCCCTCCCTGCCGGCCGGCTCATGAGGCGGAACTCGTCGAGCCGCATCATCGGGTCGTCCCGGAGCTCCAGCTCCAAGCCCGTGGCCTTTCCCAGGTTGTGGATCAGCTTGGGCTCTTCTTCCAGGAGGTAGAGGGCGACGTCCGGGTGGAGCCGGATTGCGATCTGCCGCTCCCGGCGCTCCCTGCCCGCCCGCTTGAGCGACCGCTCCAGGCGCCGAGCGACCGCTTCCGGGGTGAAGACCCGCCCGGTGCCGGCGCAGGCCGGACATTCGGTGGTCATCGAGTGCCAGAGCGAGGGGCGGACCCGCTGGCGGGTCATCTCGACCAGGCCGAGCTCCGACACGGCGAAGGCCTTGGTGCGGGCCCGGTCTCGACCCAGATGAGACCTCAGCTCCTGCAGCACCCGGTCCCGGTTCTGCCGGCTCTCCATGTCGATGAAGTCACAGACGATGATCCCGCCGATGTCCCTGAGCCGGATCTGCCGGGCGATCTCGCGGGCCGCCTCCAGATTGGTCTTGAGAATCGTCTTCTCGGGGTCCTTCTTGCCGGTGTAGCGACCGGTATTGACGTCGATCGAAACCAGCGCCTCGGTGGGCTGAATGATGATGTAGCCGCCGGTCGGGAGATCGCAGCGGGCCTTGAACAGGTCCCTGATCTCGTTTTCGACGTCGAACTTGTCGAAGAGCGAGGTGTGATCGGTGTACAACGTCACCCGAGACATCAGCTCCGGGTCGATCTGCTTCAGGTACTGCTCCACCTCGTTGTGAAGCTCCTTCGAATCCACATGAAGGGCGTCAACTTTGGCGCTGAAGAGGTCCCGGATGATCCCGCGGGTGAGACTGGTCTCCCGCTGAACCAGGGCCGGGGCGCGGACAAAGGTCTCCTTGCGGTTGATCTTTTTCCAGGCGTGCAGCAGCGAGTCTACTTCGCGCTTGAAATGCTCCTCGGTCACTCCCTCGGCGACGGTGCGGACGATCATCCCACCGGAATCCTTGGGAAGCAGGCTGGTCACCATCTCGCGCAACCGGCCGCGGAGTTCGCGGCTCTCGATCTTCCGAGAAACACCGACCTTGGAGGCGTACGGCATGTAGACCAGGAAGCGGCCCGGGAGGGAAATCTGCGCGGTGACTCGGCAGCCCTTGGTGCTGATCGGCTCCTTGGTGACCTGTACGAGAAGGGTTTGGCCCTTCTTCAGAACATCCTGGATGTTGGGAAGGGGACGGCGAGGATGCACTTCGCGCTGACGCGGCTCTGACCCGCCATTGGAGTCCCCGCCCCGGGGGCGACCCCTCCGTTCCCGGCGTCGGCGTCCGCTCCCGCCATTCCCGCTGTTTCCGCCGCCACCGCCGTTGCCCTCGGAGGCAACCGTCTCCTCCGGCTGCTCGACTACGAGCCCCGGGTCGGAGGCCTCAACGTCTCCATTGTCGTCGGAATCCGGCTCCTCGTCTTCGTCGGGCTCGAGGAGGTCGGATGCGTGCAGGAAGGCGCTTTTTTCCAGGCCTATGTCAACGAAGGCGGCCTGGATGCCGGGCAGGACGGCTTCAACCCGTCCCTTGTAGATGTCCCCAACGGTGCGCCGGTGATCGGCTCGGTCCACCAGCAGTTCTACTAGACGGTCGTCCTCGAGAATCGCCACGCGGGTTTCCCGCTGGCTTCCGTTGATGAGAATCTCGCGCTTCACGCGTGGGAACCTCGACCGCGCTCCGCCTGAGCCCGGTGTTCGTCCCGGGTGGGGCCACGCTGGTCATCGAAATGGGGAGTCGGCCGGCCGCGAGTCGTCCTGGGCCGGTCAGAGGAGAAGAGACTGCACTATCGAAATGCCGGGGGAGGCCCCGGCGGGAACTACATGACCCTGTACTGCGAAATTGAGCGGGTGGGAGAAGAGCCACCCGGGCAACGGAGCCGACTCCCCACCGGCCCGCCCGCCATAACCAGACGGCCGTCCAAGCGAGAAGCCAAGAGCCCATGTATGCCGGAGACATAGGCTAAATATATGGATCGAATGAGTTTAGGGCAATATTTCGGAACGGTGACGACTATTGAACCACGTCCCCAAGGATCTGGCGCGCGATCACGATGCGCTGGATCTCGCTGGTTCCCTCCCCGATTTCGCAGACTTTCGCGTCCCGCATCATGCGCTCCACCGGATAATCGGTGGTGTAGCCATAACCGCCGAAGATCTGGACCGCCTTGGTCGTAGCGCGCATGGCGAGCTCCGAGCAGTACAGTTTGGCCATCGCCGCTTCCTTCTTGAAGGGCTTCCCGTTCTGCTTGAGCCAGGCCGCGTGGTAGAGCAGATGGGTGCCGGCCTCGATCTCGAGCGCCATGTCGGCGAGCTGGAAGTGGACACCCTGGAAGGAGCCGATCGGCTTCCCGAACTGCTTGCGGACGCCGGCGTAGTTAAGCGCCTCTTCGTACGCGCCTTCGGCGATGCCGAGGGAGAGGGCGGCGATGCCGATGCGTCCGGCGTCGAGGGTCTTCAGGAAATTGATGAATCCCTGCCCCGGCTTGCCGAGCATGTTTTCCTTGGGGACCTTGGCGTCTTCGAAGATCAACTCGCGGGTGTCGCTGGCGCGCCAGCCCATCTTGTCTTCTTTCTTCCCTGCCCTGACTCCGGAAATCTTCGGCAGATCATCCGCGTGACCGACGCCGACCTGACGGCACTTATCGAGGTCCACGGTGTCCTTGGTGACGATGAAGCTGGTGATGCCGCGATTGCCGTTGCCCGGCTCGGTTCGCGCCGTGGCGACGAAGATTTCGCCGACCCCGGCATGAGTGATGAAGACTTTGGCACCATTGATGACGTAGTGATCGCCTTTGGCGACAGCAGTCGTTGCAGTGCCGCCCGCGTCGCTCCCTGCGCCAGCCTCGGTCAGCCCGAATCCACCCATCACCTTCCCCGAAGCGAGCAGCGGTACATAGCGCTTCTTCTGCTCATCGGTACCGAACTCGACGATCGGCGAGGTCCCGAGGTTGGTATGGGCACTGATGGTGAGGGCGTGACTCGCGTCCACCTTCGCCATCTCGTGAATCGTGATGTAGTAGCAGAGCTGGTCCATCCCCGCCCCACCCAGCTCCTCGCTCCAGGGCACGCCGAGGAGGCCGAGCTCACCCATCTGCTTGATGTTGGACCAGGGAAACTCAGAGGTGCGGTCCAGATCGCGGGCGACGGGGGCTACTTCCTTCCGGGCGAACTCCCGGACCATCTCGCGCACCTGGTGGTGCTGCTCGGAGAAATAGAGGGAGGGATCCATGGGTCACCAATATAACGCTCGGCCCAGTCTGATCTATCTTTGAGGCATGCTAATGTTTCAGACCCGGCTGGGCTGGCTGGCGACGGCGGGCATCGTCGCCACCCTCGCCTGCAATGATTCGTCGTCCTCCCCTTCCGAACCCGCTTCGGGTTTAGGACTCGCGGCGGTGGACAGCGGCTATGACTTCTCAGTGTACCTGACTGCTCCGCCGGGGGACACCCATCGCACGATGGTCGTGGAACGAGGCGGGAAAATCTGGTTACTCAAGGACGGAGCCCGCCAGCCCAATCCCTTCCTCGATCTCTCGAGCCTCACCGGACAGGGGCACGAGTACGGAGTCTATTCCATTGCCTTTCACCCGCAGTACGCCCAGAACCGCCGACTCTTCGTCTACTACGTAGACAACAGCGCTAATACCCGAGTCGTCGAGTATCAGGCGAACGCCGATTTCGACAGCGCCGATCCGACGAGCCGCAAGGTGATCCTGGGGCAGGGCCAGTCGGCCACAGCGGTTCTCTACGGTGGGATGATCGCCTTCGGCAGCGATGGCAAACTCTATATCAGCCTGGGCGACGGAGACGTCGGCGGGGGACCCGCCAGCCACTCGCAGGACAGCACGTCCCTCTTAGGGAAGATTCTCCGTCTCGATGTCGATGGCACGGCGCCGTATGAAATCCCGGCTGACAATCCCTACGTCGGCAGACCCGGGTGGAGAGAGGAGATCTGGCAGCTCGGCTTCCGTAACCCGTGGCGCTGGAGCTTCGACCGCGCCAACGGCGATCTCTACATCGGCGATGTGGGAGAGAACCTGTGGGAGGAGGTCGACCACCTCCCTGCACCGGTCGTGGGCGGGAACAATTTCGGCTGGCCGATCGAGGAGGGAAAGAACTGCTTCCAGCCGAGTACCGGCTGTTTCACGCTTGGCCTGGTGGAACCGGTGTTCGAGTATCCGCACGGACTCGCCTGTGCCGTGACAGGGGGGTACGTCTATCGAGGCCAGGATTTCCCCGAGCTGGATGGCACCTATTTCTACGGAGACTTCTGTTCCGGGGTGATCCGCAGCCTCAAGCTCGACGGAGAATATCCCCAGGAGCTGCTGCCGGAAATTCCGATCCCATTGGTGAATGGCTTAGCGGACAATACCGTATCCTTCGGCGAAGACGCCCGAGGAGAGCTGTATGCCGTCATGGCGTCGGGGCGAATCTACCGGGTCGAAGTGCGGTAGAGCCGCCCCTGACCTGCCTCACGTTGTGTTACTGTCCCTTGAGCTCGGTCAGCATCGCTTTGAGGGATGCAATCAACGGCTTGTTGGCCGCCACCGTATGGCGGCTGGTTCGCTGGTAGGGATCAAGGGCCAGGTCGTAGAACTCCTTGTTGCCGTTCGCGTATTCGTTGTAGAGATACCGTGACGTCCGCACCCCGCTCGAGGTTTGTGGGCCTCCCCAGTGCTCGATCAACAAAGCGCTCCGCCATGGGGTGAACGGACTCTCGAGCAGCGGCAGAAGATTCATCCCGTTCACCTTGCCGGGGGGTGTGGTCCCAGCCCACGCGGCAATGGTGGGCGCCAGGTCGATGTTCGCGACGAGATTGGTGTCGGTCCGCGCAACCAGTCCGGGCGCTCTCACCCAAATCGGCACCCGGATACACTCCTCATAGGGGCAATTCTTCCGATCCACCAGCCGGTGCTCGCCCCAGGCATAGCCGTTGTCGGATGCGAAGATCACAAGAGTGGAACCCCAACGGCCATTCAGCTGCAACGCGCTGACGATTGACGCTACGGCGCGATCCACCGAGAGCAGTGTTTCAAGCTGCCGTTGGTGAAGAGCGTCGGAGGTCGCCATCTGGGCGTCTGTAATCTTCTTGAGGGCTCGTATCCACGCCGGCTTGTCGGTGACGTCGGGTTCGTTGAACGATGGCGGCCGCCACTTTGGGACCGTCGCGTAGACGCCCACATCGCTGGGATACGGAGTCGCCGGGGCATGAGGGGCGTACGGAACAAAGAGGAGGAACAGCGGCTGTTCGGTCGGCGTGGCCCATATGAACTGCGTGGCCTTGGATGCCAGCACATCTGTCGAATAGGCGGAGGTCACCGATCCATAGTTCACGATGGCCCCGTTTTCATTGAGTTTGTAGTTGTAATAAGCGGCCTCCGTTGCGAACGCCTGAAAATCATCCCAGCCCGGCGGAATCGTAGGACTGATCTTCGAGTACTCGTTGAGGTACTTCCCAAATAGGCCCGTGCGGTACCCCACCTGGTGCAGCCAGGTTGCCACGGTTGACTTTGGTTTGAATTTCGTCGCCCCGCCGGTAGGGGCCGTATTGGTCAACACTCCGTGGTTGTGAGCGTAGAGTCCGGTCAGGATACTGGAGCGGCTCGGGCAACACCACGAGGTGGTCACAAACCCCCGGCTGAACCGTACGGTCTCGGCATTCAGCAGGCTCGACGTGAGCGGCATGTACGGCATCATATCGAAGCGCTGGTCGTCACTCAGGATAACGACGACGTTGTGGGGCGGATTGCCGCCCTCGACTTCAGCCGAGGTCGCAACATTGCCCGCCGTATCGCGCGCCGTCACAACACGCTGGGGACCGGCGAGCTGGTCGGACTCGCAGGTGACGACAAATAGGGCTAGCGAGAGCCAGGTCAGTGGGCGTCTTGCCCGTTGAAAGCGGTGTTGCATTACGACCTCCATGGCCTCTTCGGCCTGAAGAACAACTCAAGACCGAAAGGCGCGCCTTGAGAGTTGGGTCGCTTTTTCACGCTCGCCGCGAGAGATTGGTGACCGAACTGGACAATTCTTAACCACTGGGGGTGAAGGGGAGGTGAATGCCGTTTGAAACTTCCCATAGCGGGGGAACCGCGAGGGCGAATTGCACACCTGTTGTTTCCAGAGCTGGTTCACCCAAGAATGGATGCCACAATCCGCCTTCCAGAGGAAAGCGGACAACACCGTATCGTTCGGGGAATGCTCGAGAAGAGCTGTGTACGGTGATGGCGTCGGGGCGGTTCTCCCGGGTGGAAGTCCGGTAGAGCCTTCCCTGATCTGCCTCACTCGGTCTTCAGTACCTGCAATCTGGCCTTGAGCTGGGCCACGAGCGTCTTGTTCGCCGCATTCTTGACCGTATTGGTCAGCTGGTAAGGATCCGTCACCAGATCATAGAATTCGCGGTCGCCGTTCTGATACTCCGCATACATGTACCGGGTGGTCCGGATCGCACTGGACTTCTTGTTGGTCTTAGCCGCGGAGAGATGCTCTATCAGGATGTCGCTCCGCCACGGGGTGTTCGGATCTTGCAGAAGGGGTAGCAGGTTCCTGCCGTTCACCGGGGTCGCGGCCGTGACTCCGGCCCATGCCGCGATGGTCGGCGCCAGATCGATATTGGCCACGATATTGGTATCGGTGCGCGCAGCCAGACCGGGAACCCTCACCCAGAAGGGTACCTTCGTACATTCCTCGTAGGGACAGACCTTCTCTTGGAAATGCCGATGCTCGCCCCAGGAGAGGCCGTTATCAGAGAAGAAAATGAAGAGGGTTGATTCCCATCTCCCGTTCTGCTGCAGAGCAGCGATGATGGCCGCCACGGCGCGATCCACCGACTGCAGGGATTCCAGTTCCCTTCGGTGATGGGCATCCGAGCTCGCGATCTTGCTCGCGGTTGCCTTCGGTAGTGCCCGGACCCATGCCGGCTTGTCGGACACGTCGGCTTCGTTGAAGGACGGGGGGCGCCAGTTCGGGAAGGACGCGAACTTCCCTACATCGGCCGGTGCCGGAGTTGACGGATCGTGCGGAGCATATGGAGTGAAGAGGAGAAAGAGGGGCTGCTCCGGTGGAGTCGAGGTAATAAAAGCAGTCGCCTTGGGCGTGAAGACGGTGGTTGAATAGTCATTCGGCGCCTTTCCATAGGCTACCGAGACCCCATTGACATTCAGGCTGTAGCTGTAGAACGCCCCGGAATGTCCGGCGAATACTTCAAAGTCGCTCCATCCTGGAGGAAGCGCGAGATTCAGCTTGTCATAGTCGTTGAGGTACTTGCCGATCAGCGCAGTGCGATAGCCGGCCTGCTGCAACCAGGTCGCAATGGTCGATGACGGATTGAAGAGCGTCGCACCACCATTCGGCAATTCATTGTCGAGGACGTGATGGTTGTGAGCGTACAGACCGGTCAGGGTGCTCGAGCGGCTGGGGCAGCAATTGGCGGTGGTTACGAAACCACGGGTGAAGCGAACGGTCTCGGCGGTCAACAGACTCGAGGTGAGAGGCAGGTACGGCATGAGGTCAAACCGCTGGTCGTCGGTCATGATGACGACCACGTTCTGGGGCGGGCGATTGTTGACCTGGATGATCACCTCATCGGAAGTTGCCGAGTTCCCCGCGGTATCGCGCGCGACCGCTGCCAGGGTGTGGGAGCCGTTGGGCAGGCCGCGCGAGTCAACCGCCAGACTGTACGGCGGGGTCGTGACTTCGGATCCGGCTGAGTTGCCGTCGACCAGGAATCCGACTCCGATTACTTCACTATCATCCGTCGCATCAGCGGTGATAGTGAAAACCCCGGCGACGACCGTGCCCGCAGTGGGGGACGTGATAGCTACGACCGGTGGAGTGACATCCGGAGAGATCTCCACCGCGAGAGACGCATCATCGAACCAGGCCGACCCGGCATCATCGGTCTCGAGCGAGACCCGCAACTGAATTCGGGCGACCACCGCGCCAGCAGGAGCGACAAGAGAGCCGTTCAGCAGACTCCAGTCCTGGCCTCCCGTGAGATTACCGACGACATCGGTACCCAGCAGATCGGCTGGCGGGATGACTTCCGGCAAGCCCAGGTTATCGAGCCAGAGTACTTCCACGAATGCACCCGAGTCCTCCAGGCCATCCGTCTTGACCCATGCTCCGGCCGAGAAGGTCTGTCCCGCGGTAACTGCCACATCCTGGAAGACCACGTTCTCGACCGTGGCTGACCCCTGAATCAACTCCGAGTAACTCCCGGTGTGGATCTCAGTCGCGTCGAGCGACCGCCCGGCAGCGGAGCTGTTCTGCCAGTCGGCTCCTCCCGCATCGAAGCCGGGATCAAGGAGCAGATTGGGCCCGAGCAGCGCGGACAGCGGGACCGGGTGCACCGGGCTGGCAAGGTTTTCGGAATCACAGGTGGGCAGGAAAAGCGACAGCGTGAGCGAAATCAGCGCGCGTCCTGCGCGGGGGAAGGCTACTCTCATTGCAGCCTCATGGGTCCTGAGCAATTTTATCTGGGGATGCTTGGCTCGCGCATATTGCGGCCAAGTACAGCTTCCCGCCATGGCTCAATGCCTCGGCAGGTCCGGCAAGCCAGTGATTAGCTTCAACGGCGAACCGGCACAAGACTGGACCAGGCTTTTCGCGCAGAATGACGAGGCTCATGAGCGAGGATTCCACGCCATCGGGAGATGTCACCGGGTTGCTCCAGCGGCTTCGCTCGGGGGACGAGCGGGCGGCGGATCAGTTGTTCCCTCTGGTCTACGATGAGCTGCGCCGCGCGGCACAGCGGGCGATGCGGCGGGAGCGGGAAGACCACACCCTGCGGCCGACCGAGCTCGTGCACGAGGCTTGGTTCAAGCTGGCAGGCCCTACTCCAGAGCCGCTGCACAATCGAGCCCATTTCCTCGGCGTCGCCGCGCGGGCCATGCGCCAGGTCCTGGTGGATCACGCTCGCCGCCGGAACGCCGGCAAGCGCGGCGGGGCTTTCCACCACACCACGATTGACGGACTGACCCCAGGCGAGGAGATGCCGTCCGACGAGATACTCGCGCTCGACGACGCGCTGACACGGCTCGGTGAGCAGTCCGCTCGGCTTCAGACTGTGGTGGAGTTCCGCTACTTCTCCGGCCTCACCGATGCGGAGATCGGGGAACTCCTCGGCGTGAGCGAGCGTACGGTCCACCGCGACTGGCTCAAGGCCCGGGCCTGGCTCTACAAGGAGCTCTACCCTTCGAGATGACTCCGGATCCTCGCTGGAACCGGCTGAGTAACCTGTTCGATCAAGCCCTCGAGTTGCCCGAGGAGGCGAGAGCGAACTGGCTGGAGTCAGCCTGCCCCGACGACCCTGCCCTCAGGGCCGAGGTCTATGCCATGCTGAAGGCTCACGAGCTGCGCCAGGGAATTCTGGAGAGCGACCTGGTGACCGACACGCGCACCGTACTCCAGGAGACGGTCGCCGAGGCTTTAGCCGACCGGTATGACGTGGAGCGACTCCTGGGCGAAGGCGGCATGGCCTCGGTCTTCCTGGCCCACGAGCGGAAGCACGGCCGCAAAGTGGTGATCAAGGTCCTCAAACCCCAGATCGCCGCGCGGTACGGAGTTGACCGGTTCCTCAGAGAAGTCAGAATCGCAGCCCGGCTGGCGCATCCCCACATACTCGCCCTGATCGACTCCGGCGAAGCGCGGGGACTGCTCTACTACATCATGCCGTACGTCGAGGGAGAGTCCCTGCGGCAGCGACTCGACCGGGCCGGTCCCCTTCCCATTCGTGACGCGCTCTCACTGCTCCGGGATCTCGCGGATGCTCTCGCACACGCCCACCGAGCCGGTGTCGTGCACCGCGATCTCAAGCCAGGCAACGTCCTGTGGGTGGGGAATCACGCCTTCCTGATGGATTTCGGCATCGCCAAGCTGGTGGACGAGCAGGACTCGATGGAGCTGACGGACCATGGGTTCGCGGTGGGCACGCCGGCCTACATGCCCCCCGAGCAGCGCATCTCCGACCCTTCGCTCGACCATCGCGCGGACCTCTACGCCTGGGGTACGCTGGCCCACGAGACGCTGACCGGGAGGCTGCCGCTGCCGCCGGAGAAGGCGGGCGAGGTGGACACCGGCGGTGTACGAGCCCACCGGCTGGAGCTGCCGGAATCCGTCGCCCGACTGGTCGCGCGGTGCCTCGCGACGGAACCGTCCCGGCGCCCGGCGAGCGCCGAGGAGATCGTCGCGGAGCTCGATGCCCTCGGTGCCCCTTCCTCGGCTGCAGCGCCCACGAGGTCTCTGTCACGACTGGCCCTGCTGTCGATCGCAGCAGTGCTTTCGCTGGGCGGCTTTGCCGTCTGGCACGCCACCCGGTCCCCTCCGCCTCACGCGGGCGGCCTCCCGACCCCGATCACCGTTCTCGGATTCACCAACGAGACGGGCGACCCCAGTCTCGATACCTGGGGCCGAATGGCGGGAGACTGGCTGACCCAGGGGCTACAGGCGACGGGCCTCGTCCCCGTGGTTCCCTGGCCCACCGCTCTGCAGGCGAGCCAGCTGCTCCAGGCTCAACGGCAGGAAGGAAAGAGCGTCAATCCCGTCAGCTTCCTGCGGGAGGAAACTGGCGCCGGCACGGTCGTGAGCGGCTCCTACTATCTCCTGGGCGACTCGCTCCAGTTCCGACTCGAGGTCGCGGACGCGGTGCGAGGACGAGTCCTTGGCACCATCGCGCCGATCACGACCAGCCGCTCGACACCGCAGGCGGGAATCGAGGTGATGCGGGACCGGTTAATGGGGATGATCGCGCTGTGGACCGAAGACAAGATCGGCCATGCACGGCAGCTGGAGCTGCGGCCTCCAACCTTCGAGGCCTATCAGATCTTCGAGGGAGGAGCGGAGCGATTCCGGAACCAGGACTATGCGGGTGCCATGACCGAGTACCGCAGGGCCTTTCTGGCGGATACCGAATTCGTCGGTGCCCTGCTCGGTGCCGGTATTGCGGCCTGGAACCTGGGCGATGCGAAACTGACCGATTCAATCGTTCGGGAGATTCACCTCCGGGAATCGAAGCTGGGAGACTACCAGCGACTGCGGCTCGAATCGCTCGACGCGCTTCTGGCGGGAGACGGAGAGGCCGAGGTGACGGCGCTTCGAAAGGCGTCCGCCGAGGCTCCGGGCTCAATGGCGACGTACAACCTGGCGGTGGCGAGTCTGTCCACCGATCGACCGCAGGAGGCGCTCGCGGTATTGGAAACTCTGGAGCCGGAGCGGGGAGACATGCGAGGATGGTCTTCCTACTGGACTCAGCTCACTCATGCGCTCCATCTCGTTGGAGATCACGAACGGGAGCTGAAGGCCGCGAGGGAGCTCCGCTCTCGGTACCCGGACCGCCGAGTCGGACTTACGCTGGAAGTGCGCGCCCTGGCGGCGGAAGGCCGGGCCGCCGCGATCGACAGCGTGCTCTTCGCCGCTCGTGCGCTACCCCCGGCCACCTACTGGTCTCAGGGCGCGGCGATGGTCGTGGCGGGAGAGGAACTCGCGACCCACGGCTGGACCGAGGCGGGCACTCAGTACCTGATGCGAGGGAAGTCATGGCTGGAGGGACAGCTCCGGGTGCAGCCGGGTGACGAGTCCCACCTCTACTGGCTGGGCAGCGCACTGTACGATCTGGGCGAGTGGGCGCGGAGCCGCCAGATCTTCGATTCCCTCGCGACCAAGGATCCGGACCGGCTGCAGTATCGAGAGCTCGCCGCTCTTGCCGCGGCGCGAACGGGATCGGTACGGGACACGCTGGGCCCCGTCGCGCCGGCGGACCGCGGCGAGTACACGATGTTCCGGGCTCGCCTGGCGGCGATCAGGGGAGACTACACGGGAGCGTTGGCACTCTTCGGGGAAGCCTCACGCCTGGGATTGCGCGGGCTCCCCTGGATTCATGCGTCGGCTTACCGCGATTTGGTGGCGTTCCGAAACGACCCGCGCGCACTCCCCTTCTCTCTCCGTCCTGCGCAGGCTTCTGCAGCGAAGCCCAACTAAAGAAATGAAACGCAGAGACGCGGAGGGCTCAGGCCGACCCTTGTCATCTAGTGTTCAACACAAAGAACACGAAGGACACGTTTCCTTGGTGCCCTTCGTGTTACACCTCTAGGAGTCACCCCTACCGTCGCTGTGGTGGCATAGCTCCTCCCGGGACTTCCTCACGCCACCGAGGGCTGAGGCTTTACTGCACTGATCAGATTCTTCCTCATCCTCACCCCACGAGACAACCAGCCGCCCGGCAGCGTCGCCGCGGTGTGATCGACGGGGACGTAGCCGTTGGCGCCGAAGAACTGCTCACCGTTCAGCACTGCCACACAGTCGGCGCTGCGGAATCCCTCGGTCAACGCCCGCCCTTCGGCCACCGTGAGCAACCAGCTTCCCACACCCTGACGGGCAAACTCCGGATCAACGTAGAAGTGACGCATCCGGGCGGTATCATAAGGCCGGCCCGCGGGAACGTATCCGCCGATCCCCAGAACCCGGTCGCCCTGCTCCACCACGAAGAAAGTGCCCTTCGCGAAGGGCTCCCAGTCAGGCCCCACCACCCCGTCGAGGGCCACCTCGAGACGCTCGGAATGGCTGACTTCCGGCCCGTGGCCGCCCAATAATGACCTTGCGACCAGACGTCGCACTGCGGGGGCGTCCTGCGGACCCGCCCGTCGAACACGGAAACCCATGGCTCGCTCCTGACCTAGTCAATTCAGAAATGCGCGAAACGGCGCGTGAACCTGACAAGGGAGGCGCGGAAAGGACTACTGGAGGCTCAGACTGAGCAGCGTGTCCCCCCATTTGGCCAGCGCCCGGGGGCCTAACCCCTCGATGACTCGGAGCCCGTCCCGATCCTGCGGCCGTTGCTGGGCGATACGGGCCAGAACGGCATCGGGGAGCACGGCGTAGTCGGGGACGCCCATCCCGTCAGCTACCGTACGGCGCCAATCCCGCAGCGCCTGATGCAGCGGGAGGCAGTCGGGAGATTGATCGGAGGGTTCGGCCTCCAGGGCGCCAAGGATGACCCCGCCCAGCCGTGCTGCGAGAGAGGAACCCACCCCGGGCACCGCGGCAAGCTGGTCTGAATTGCCCGGTGGCGACTCGGCGAGATTCCGCAGGACATCGGGTTCGATCAGCGCTCCACCCCAGGGCGCCTTGCCGCCTGAGAAGATCCGCAGCAGCCGGCGATACCGACCGGTCGCGACCCGGTCGAGCGGTCTCTCGGCAAGTCTCTTCCTGCAGCGACCACACCCGGCGCACTGATGCAGCGTCTCCCCGAAGTAGCGCAGCAGAGCGGCGCGACGGCATCCGGTTCCCTCGGCATAGCTCTCGACGGCGGCGATGCGTTCCGCCGCCTTCTGGCGGCGAGCCTCCACCGGGCGCCAGTCCACCGAGCCCCGCTCCGGACGGAGCTCGCGGGCGAGGCGGTCCGCCGAGGAGAGTACGTTGGCGGGAACGCCGCGTCTGCCGTCCTTCTCGTACCATATGCGCTGGAGCAATTGCTTCGGGGGGAAGGTGACCTCCAACTGCCGGCGATGGAGTAGTGCATCCCTGCGACCGGCGAGCAGCACGCAACGGGCGAATCCTCCATCCCGTCCCGCCCGCCCAGCCTCCTGGTAGTAGGACTCCGGCGTGGGCGGCATGGTCCAGTGCACGACGAGTCTCACCCTGGGCTGATCGATTCCCATCCCGAAAGCGCAGGTGGCGGTCACTACCTCGAGATCTTCGTCGAGAAAGCGGCGGAGCACTTCGACCCGTCCTGCCTTGTTGAGACCCGCGTGGTAGGGTGCCGCGCGGAAGCCCGCCCGGTTGAGAGCGCGGGTCAGACCTTCGGCGGTATTCCTGGTCGGAGCGTACACGATGGCGAGGCGGTCCTCCTGGCGGAGCAGCGAGAGCAGCCGCTCGAGGCGTTCTCTCTCATCTCGCACCCGGACGACACCGAACCAGAGATTGGGACGGTCGAAGGAGCCCAGGTGAAGATCGGGACGGCGAAGACCAAGGGCGGCGGTGATGTCCTGGCGGACTTCAGGTGTGGCACTGCCGGTCAGGGCGACGACGGGTGGTTTGCCGAGGGCGAAGCGAAGACGGCGCAGGCCACGATAGGCCGGGCGGAAATCGTGCCCCCACTCGGTGATGCAGTGGGCTTCGTCGATGGCGAGGAGTCGGGGGGTGGCGCTGCCCTTCCGCAGACTCGCCGACAGGCTCGAAAGTCGCTCCGGCGAGGTGTAGAGGAGGGGTATCTGTCCGGCGACCACTTCATCGAGGACGCGCTGCTGCTCGGTTCGGGTCAGGCTGCTATTGAGGAGCGCTGCGGAGATGCCTCGCGCCCGGAGAGCCGCGACCTGGTCCTGCATCAGAGAAATGAGGGGAGAGACGACGATCGTAAAGCCGCCGAGCACGAGCGCGGGCAGCTGAAAGCAGATTGACTTTCCACCGCCGGTGGGCAGGACGGCGAGGGTATCCCGACCGGCGAGCACCGACTGCACCACCCGCCGCTGGGCGGGGCGGAAGTCAGGGTAGCCGAAGTGGCGCTGGAGAAGGGTTCGCGCTTCCTCTAGCCGTTGAGGGACGACGTTGGCCATGCTGCAAGGTGCGCACGCCCGCGGCGAAGCCTGTTATCCCTTTAACGCGAATAGATCCAGAATTAATCACGAAGGACACAAAGGACACGAGGAACACAAAGCGAAACGCAGAGACGCAGAGGACGCAGAGAAGAAAGAATCAGAGGTCAAAAGCACAAAGGCACAGAGCGAAACAGGTCTCTGCGCCCTCCGCGTCTCGGTCGCTTTTGCGTGTTTAGCTATTTCGGTTCGGTTACCTCTTACTTCAGGAACGCTGCGATGGCTTTGCGGAAGTCGGGGTGGGCGCGAGCCAGGGCGTTCACCCGGGCGCCGAGTCCGATGCCGTCGGCGAAGGGGAGCCCGTCCAGCTCGTAGAACTGGCGCTTGGTGAGGGCCAAGGCGTTGGCGCTGGTCTGC
>DATBGE010000065.1:0-23491 GCA_036558125.1 Gemmatimonadales bacterium
GATGACTGGTTTGGACTCGGCGAGGAGCTCGAGGCCGTCGAGCCGAGTGACGCCGAAGATGCGTATCGCCGAGCGCTGGCGCTCGACCCGCGAAATGCCGATGCCCACGTGAACCTCGGCCGACTGCTCCAGGAGCGCGGACGAGTCGAGGAAGCCATCCTCCAGTATGAGGAGGCGCTCCGGCTTTCCCCGAAGAACGCACCCGCCGCCTTCAACCTCGGCACCGCTCTCGAGGACATGAAGCGCACCAACGCTGCGATCGCTGCCTACCGCCGGGCGATCGCCATCGATGAGCAGCTGGCCGATGCGCACTACAATCTCTCGCGGCTCTACGAAAAGGTGGGACAAAAGCAGGCGGCGCTGCGGCATCTGCGGGCTTACCGGGACCTGGTTCGCTGACCGGAGGGGACGGGTGCGGATTCTATCGGGGACCAGCGGATGGTCGTTCAAGGAGTGGAAAGGCAGCTTCTATCCGGCCGATCTGCCAGCCGACCGCTACCTCGCCTATTACGCCGAGCGTTTCGGCACAGTCGAGATAAACAACACGTTCTATCGGATGCCCAAGGAGAGCGTACTGCTGGAGTGGGCCGCCCAGGTACCGCCGGAGTTTCGCTTCGCCGTCAAGGCATCACAGCGGATCACCCATTACGCCCGCCTCAAAGACGTCGCGGACAACCTCGCCTACTTCCTGCGGATCACGAACTCACTGGGCGAGTCGCGCGGCCCTTCCCTGTTCCAGCTGCCGCCCAATCTGAAGAAAGACCTGCCGCTTCTCGTGGACTTCATCGCCCAGCTGCCACCACGCTGGCGCTCGGCGGTCGAGTTCCGGCATTCGACGTGGCTATCGGATGATGTCTACGATGCGTTGCGAGAAAAGGACGTGGCACTCTGTATTGCGGATCAGGATGACTTCTCGGTGCCGCCAGTCGCGACGGCTTCCTGGGGTTACCTCAGGCTACACCGCTTGACCTATGATGAGCCCGCTTTGGCCCAATGGGCGGAGACGGTCCAGAAACAGCCGTGGGGAGAGTGTTTCGTCTACTTCAAGCACGACGAGACGGAGGGGAGCGGCCCCGAGGCGGCCCAGTCCTTTCTCAAACTGATCCCGCGGTAACTCCTCCCAGATCCATCTCCTCCAGGAAGCGCATGCCCCCGGTGGGATTCTGGTCACGACGGTCCACCCGGGTGAGCACCAGCCGGTCCATGGCCCGGGTCATTCCCACGTAGAGCAGGCGCCTCGCTTCCTCAACTTCGCTCGCCCTTGTTTCGCCGTTCCCCTGCTTGAGTCCCGGCAGCTCCGAATCCTCCGCCCCGACGATATAGACCCGGGAGAATTCGAGACCCTTGGTGGAATGCAGGGTGAGCAGGCTTACGCGACCCCGATCGACCTCGGCACCGGCGCGGGTATTCGACAGCGCGACCTTATCCAGGAAATGGGAGAGCTGCTCCAGAAGAGGGGCCGTGGGAACGGCGTCCAGCAGCAGACGGACCCGAGCCATCGCCGCCGGATAACGCTCGTCCGCGGTCCGCTCCTTTCGCAGTCGCTCCATGAGGATTCTGCCGCCGAGCCGCTCGATCAGCTCCTCGCGCGAGGGGGCTTGCTCACTGCCCGGACGAGCGCGCTCGGATTCGTACGATTCGAGCGCGTGGGAGTAGCGGGCCAGGGCGAAGAGCTTGCCCAGATCCAGAAAGAGCCTTGCCTCGCTCTTCTCGGCAGGGTTGCAGAGCGCCAATGCCACGGCGAGGTGATCGATCGCCGAGACGAGGCTCGTTTTCCGGGCGCGGGCGCGCTTCTGGCTCTCGAGCTTGAGGAACACGCTGGCCAGAGTCCGCGCGTCATCCAATGCGTGATGCGCCCGCCCCGTCTCGATCCCGAAGCTGTGGGCCAGATTGGCCAGCGCGCGGCTGCCTGTATGAAGCAGCTTAGCGAGTGGGAGGGTATCGAGCGCGAGGAAGTCATTCCCCGAAGGGTGGTCCTTCGCCAGCCGGCGCAGTACGGGGAAGTCGAATCCATGGCCGTTGTGAGCGACCAACAGATCGCCTCCGGCGAAAGCGCGGAACTCGGTCCATACCGGTGCAAAGTCCGGAGCGCCTGCGAGCGCCTCGTCATTGTAGCCGTGAATCGCCACGGAACCCGGGCTTACCGGCTGGGTCGGCTTCACCAACCGCTGGAACTCCTCGACGATTACGCCGTTCCGCACCCGAACCGCACCTAGCTCGACGACGTCACAGCGTTCGACATCGTTGTCGGTGGTTTCGACGTCCACTGAGACGAAGTCGCGGAACGCATCTCGTCCCGCTTCCGCCGCAACCAACTGCAGTGCCTTGAAGAGTTCGAGGCAGCGAGTCGCGGAGTCCCCCTCGGATTCGAGCACTACGTCCTCCGGACGCGGATCCACCTCCGAGGCCTGATAGTCCACCATCGTCAATCCGGCTTCCCGGAGCAGGCCGGCCAACCCCAGCTCCGCCCCACCCATCCGAGGGAGCCATACAGTCCCGCGGCCATAGCGGATCGGGGCGAGGCGCTTCGCCAATTCGGTAGCCGCCGGATGACTGGCCGGATCGGTGATCTCTTCCGTGTGCTCTTCGAGAATGGTCCTGTATTCACCCACCCGCTGAGAGAGAAGCTCGGCGATCAGGCCCTCGAGATCGTCATGCCGCTCCGCGAAGGCCGGGAGGTTACCGAGCACGTAAAGGCAGCGGCGGATCTTGCGCCCGTCCTCATCCTTGTGCGGCAACTGGCGGGCAACCTGGCGGAGCCATTCGATGAACTCGGTGCGATTCTGCTCTGCATCGGCTCGGAGCGTGTCGTACAACGGCTGCGGCAGCACGACCTTGGCGAACTGCTCTTCCAGGATGGGATCGCCAGGACGTTCGATGACCCGTAACGCGGCGATCAGATACTTCACCACCCTCACGTCGGCCAACGCTCTCCCCTCCGCGAGCTGGCAGGGTATTCCCGCTTCGACCAGGCGGGCCTCCAATGCTTCGCCGATCGCGTGTTTGCGGTAGAGCAGTGCGAAATCGCCCCAGGCCAGGTTGTTCTCCTCCCGGTCCCGCACCAGATCGGCCAGGAGCCACTCCGCCTCCGCCTTCTCGTCGGGGAAGTGACGGACAAGTACTGGCCAGGGGGACTCCCGCGTAGCCGTCAGCTCCTTCTCGTGCAGCCTGGGATTGTGGGCGACCAGCCGGCGGGCGGTGGTGAAGATCTCGCGCGAGCAGCGACGGTTCTCGTCGAGAACGATCGGCCTTGCTGTGATGCCGTAGTCGTTGAGGAAGCGGCGCAGGACCCTGGGATCGGCGCCAGTCCAGGAGAAAATCGACTGCTCGTCGTCTCCCACCATGAAAATGTTGCGGTGATCCCGAGCGAGACGATGGAGAATGGCGTACTGGAACGGGTTCAGATCCTGGGCTTCATCCACCAGGATGTACGACCACCGTGCCGCGATCTCGCTCGCCACGTCCGACCGGGTGCGAATCAGCTGCTCGGCCCGCACCACCAGATCATCGAAGTCCAGCAGTCCTCTGGCCTCGAGAATCTCCTGATACCGTTCAAAAAGTTTGGCGGTGTAGTCGCCCAGCGGCTCGCCGAGGATTTTGTGCTGGCTGAAATACTTAAGGGGCCAGGTGGTCGGGTAGCGGTGGCCTGCGCGGCGCAACACCTGGGCCTGGTACTCCTCGTCCGCGATTCCAAAGCCCCGGGTGAGCCCGATCGCGGAGCCGTGTTCCCGGAGCAGCTGTACGCACAGGGCATGAATCGTCGAGCGGGTGACCTGATCCGCCGCGAGCCCCAATGAGCCGCGCAACCGGTGCGCAATCTCTCCCGCAGCCTTGTTAGTGAAGGTGACCGCGACGATCCGTTCCGGAGCGACTTCCATCCGCCCGATCAGGTAACGAATCCGCTCGATCAGGCAGAAGGTCTTCCCCGCCCCCGGTCCGGCCAGGACAAGGAGTGGACCGAAGGAGGCCTCGATGGCTTGCTGCTGACGGGCAGTCGCAACGGGAAGCGAAATCATTCGTCGGCACCACGAGGACCCAGGTCAGCCCAAAGCGCAATGGTCGCCGCCATGTCCTCCTGAACCTCGGCCTTGGTGCGGCCGCTGCCGCGCTTCACGCCGAATGAGTGATCGGCTCCATCGAACAGCTCAAGCCTCGCGTGGGGGCCCAGCCCGGCGCAGACCGCGGTGATCAGATCCAGCCGCGCGAAATCGTCGCGAGTGCCCTGCAGGAACAGCATGGGGATTCTCACCGAGGCCAGATGCTCTGCCCGCTCGAGACCGGGTTTCCCGGGCGCATGCAGCGGAAATCCAAGGAAGACCAGTCCGCATACGTCGTCCAAGGGAGACTCGGCCTGTGCCCCGGAGGTCATTCGCCCGCCGAACGATTTGCCGCCGGCAAGCAGTGGGATTCCAGGCAACAGTTCGGCCGCTTTCGCCACCGCGGCCCGGACGGCCGTGTGCGCGACTTTGGGGGAATCGGTCCGGCTCTTCTTCGCTTCCATGTAAGGAAACTGGTAGCGAAGGGTCGCAATGCCGGAGGCCGCGAGTAGTCGTGCCATCGACTCGAGAAATGGATGTCGCATGCCAGCGCCAGCTCCATGTGCCACGACGTATAGATGGGTCACATCGTCCGCAATCTGCAACAGCCCACTGACACTGCCGTCATTGAGCTTGATGGAGACTGGTTCAGGCGCAGGTAAAGTCATTCAGGTGGCTGGGGAGTTGATACAAAGATACCTATACCACAACGACTTAGCGCATTGGGTGGCTGACGTCACAGAGCATATATCAGAGCGGGACCAAGTTGCAGGTACGTGGCGGAGGCCGATTTTGCCACCCTGAATTCTTCATGAGGAGGATGCAATGGAAAACCAATCCACCAGGTCAGCCGCGTGGTCCGGCGGGAGCAGGATTCTGGTTGGAATCCTGAGCCTGGCTGTTGTTGGGGTCGTCGCGGCGGCGGTCGTCACTAAAGGCGGTCGCACGGTGGAAGCTACCATACCAGCCGGTACATCGGTGGTCGGCGCGCTCGAGCACACGATTTCGACCGAGAACAGCGACGCGGGTGAATCGGTCGCGCTCACGACGACCGAGCCGATCCAGCTATCGGCAGGTACGCTTCCCGCCGGAGCCGTTCTGCATGGCGAGGTGACCCACGTGAAGGGTGGAGGCCGCATTGCCGGCGCACCCGAACTCACTCTGCGATTCACCCGGCTGGAAGTCGATGGCAACGAGTATCCCATTGCGGCCGATCCGTGGCGGGTCAAGGGGAAGGACGACCTGGGTGAGAGTGTGGCCGAGATCGGTGGTGGCGCGGTGGTGGGTGGCGTGGTCGGCGGAATCGCGGGGCACGGGTCAACCAAGGGCATCGTCACCGGTGCGGCGGTTGGTGCGGTACTCGGAACCGGTGTCGCCGTCGCCACCAAGGGTGGTCAGATCGTTCTCCCGGCAGGCCAGCGCCTGAAGGTGAGGCTGGCGGATGGGGTGAAGGTGAAATACGAGCCGGAGAAGACTTAGTAAGGCGGTTTGGCGGTAGGGCGGGAAGGCGGGAGGCTTCGAGGAAACTCCGAAGCCTCCCGCCTTTTCTTACCCCTTACCGCCATCCCGCCTTCCCGGAGTCGGCGGCTGAAGCCGCCACTCGGCTGGTGTCGCCGAAGCGACGTCGAACTTCTTCACGATTGTCGATTCGGAGTCGGCGGCTGAAGCCGCCACTCGGCGGATGTCGCTGAAGCGACGTCGAACCCCGACCGTGCAGACCGCCACCCCGGTATCGCCTCCCCAGGATGGTGGTGGGCTTGCGTCTCAACGTATCGGGCAACCTTGTTCACCGCGGCTCCGCTCACTGTATGGATGTTGTACCCTTTCTCCCACCGCAGCGGTTCCGCGCCGGCGCAATGGCCATCGCGCGTGGCCAGGACCGAGCTTCCGCCTTTCAGACGTTGCACCAGACGCGGAATTGATGTGGTTGGATGCAATCGCAGCAACAGATGGATGTGGGTGGCCACGATCCCGACCGCGAGCACCTGGCTGCGTTCCTGTCGGGCGACTGAAGCGAGGAACCGCTCCAGAAAGCGCGCGACCCGGTAGTCAATGAGTGCAGCCCGATCTCGGGTGGTCCAGCAGAGGTGGACATAGATGCGATGGCGCATCACCGGAATCTGTCGATTTCTGAGTCCGAGATATCACCAATCCGACGCAACGCCGTCCCGATCCAACCCGGAGGGTCGCGTTAGCGACATTGCCGAGTGGCGGCTTTAGCCGCCGACGGCCACCCGCGCAGTGGGCTACCGATCCCGAGAGATCACCACTCCGACGCAACGCCGTCCCGATCCAACCCGGAGGGTCGCTTTAGCGACAGGGGCCGAGTGGCGGCTCTAGCCGCCGAACCAGGCACTCGCTCCGGATCAAGTCGGCGGCTCAAGCCGCCACTCGGCCCCTGTCGCTGAAGCGACGCCGAACACGTCCCGTCTCGTCCGCCTTATCTTCCCCTCCACCATGTCTCCCCTTCGACTCTCACTCTGCCTCATCGCTGTCGGCCTCTGCCAAGCGCAGACCGCTTCCCCTCAAGCGACCCTCACCGTCGACAGCAGCGTCTCCATAGCCATGCGCGACGGCATCGTGCTTCGGGCTGACGTCCTGCGGCCGAGTGGACCTGGACGCTTTCCGGTTCTGGTCTATCGAACACCGTATGACCGCACGGATGCGGCCGACGCGACGGGCCTGGCGAAGAAAGCTGTGGAGCGAGGCTATGTGGTCGTGCTGCAGGATGTACGCGGGCGCTATGGCTCCGATGGGACCTTCACCGCCTACAGCCAGGAAGGCCGGGACGGGTACGATACCATCGAGTGGGCGGCGAAACAGCCGTGGTCGAACGGCACGGTAGGCACCTTCGGCCTCTCCTACCCCGGCGCGGTCCAATGGCTCGCCGCGGTAGAACACCCACCGTCGCTTAAGGCGATGGTGCCGGCGATGACCTACGCCACGCCCGAGACGTTCTGGTATTCGGGTGGTGTATGGGATGGGTCCTGGCTCGACTGGACCTGGTTCAACATCGCACCAGACCTGCGACGTCGACTCGGCGTCGCTGGAGCGCAGACCTCGGAACAAGCCTCGACTCAATGGGAGACCGACAAGGACCGGCTCCGCAACTATCGGCCGCTCTCCACCCTTCCTGACTTCGAAGGTGTGGCGCCCTGGTATTACGAATGGATGCGGCATCCCCCGCGCGACTCGTGGTGGAAGTGGGCAACCCTCGAAGGGAAGTACGTCGCAGTCAGTGCCGCGGTGCTGAATATCTCAGGCTGGTTCGATGAACCGTACGGGCCCTTCGGAGCGGTGACGAATTACCAGGGATTGGTGACGTCGCGAGCTGCCGGTGATCCGCGAACCAAACTCATTCTGGGAGCCTGGACTCACGGAGTCGCGGCGGTGCAGCGCGAGAAGGCTGGGGATCGCCTGTTCGGCTCCGATGCGGCGATCGACTACGATGAGACCGTGCTTCGCTGGATGGATCGCTACCTGAAGAACGTTGCAAATGGACTCGACAGCGATCCCTCAGTGAGAGTATTCGTGATGGGCGCCAACGCGTGGCGGACCAGCCAGGTATGGCCCTTCGAAGGGACCAGAGCCGACACGCTGTTCCTCGCCGCGAGCGTGGATTCGAAATCGAATGGCCGGCTCGAGCACGGCCTCTCGCGGTCATCCGGAAGCAGTATCGTACGATCCGATCCTGCTCATCCCCTGGCCGATCCTTACGAAGGACGAGCGGGCGTACACGACTACGCCGCTCTGACGGGTCGCCCAGACATCGCCGTATTCGAGTCGGTGCCTTTCAAGTCAGCGGTCGACGTGATCGGGCCCGTGGTGGCGGAGCTATCAGTCGGGGGCAACCTTCCGGACTTCGATGTCTGGGTCCAGGTATACGATGTCGCTCCAGAGGGACAAGCCTGGAACCTCACGTCAATCGGGAGCGGGCTCCAGCGGGCCAGCTATCGCGACGGGGGACCAGATCAAAAGCCGCTAAAGCCAGGTCAGATCGTCAGTCTCCGGCTGGACCGCCTCTTTACCGCAAACAGGTTTCTGCCGGGCCACCGCCTTCGCATCGTCGTCTCCACCGCGTTCACTCCGTGGTTCTCGGTGAATCCGCAAACCGGAGAGCTGGAGCTGTTCTCCAGCGGGGCTCGCGCGGGAGACGTGGTGATCTATCACTCGAAAGAGCACCCATCCCGCCTGCTACTTCCCGTAGTGCCCTGATCAGGTTCTCTTTCAGCGTTCGCGTTGAGCACGTGTCTCCAGGTGCCAGATGTCCTTCTCTGCCTTTCATCCCGCCGTTTCCCGCTGGTTCCAGGACCGACTCGGTGAACCAACTCCTGTCCAGACAAAGGGATGGGACGCCATTCGCCGGGGCGAGGATACCCTCATCACGGCCCCGACCGGGTCTGGTAAGACACTCGCCGCGTTTCTGATCGAGCTGGATGGGCTGCTACGGGAGTCGCTGAGTGGCGGGTTGCCGGACGAGACCCGAGTCGTCTACGTCTCTCCTCTGAAGGCGCTCTCCGCAGACATCCATAAGAACCTGGCCGAGCCACGTCGCGAAATTCGGCGGCTGGCAGAAGAGATGGGACATGGGGAGGTCAGGATCACCGCCGCAGTTCGGAGCGGAGACACTCCGGCCTCGGAGCGGGCGTCGATGCTCAGGACCCCGCCCCACATTCTGGTAACCACACCAGAGTCGCTCTACCTCCTACTGACGGCAGAGCGCAGCCGCAAGATGTTGAGCACCGTGCGGACTGTCATCGTGGACGAGATCCACGCCGTTCTGGACTCGAGGAGGGGTGCCCATCTCGCCCTGAGTCTGGAGCGACTGGAACATGTCGCCGGGCGCAAGCTGCAACGCATCGGCCTGTCGGCGACGGTGAACCCAGTGGAATTGGTAGCCGATTGGCTGGTCGGTTCGAACCGCCGAGGCGCCGGGCCGCCAAGCCGCCGAGCGACGATCATCAACGAAGGCCATCGTCGAGCCCTCGACCTCGCCCTCGAGCTGCCGGGCTCGCCGCTCGAAGCCGTCATGGCTGCCGAGGTGTGGCTGGAAATCTACAACCGGCTCACGGAGCTCATCGATCAGCATCAGACCACGATCGTCTTCGTCAACACCCGCAAGCAGGCGGAGCGAGTAGCTCGGCACTTGGCCGAACGAGTCGGCGAAGAGCTGGTGACTGCGCACCACGGCAGCCTCTCCAAGGAGATCCGGCTCGCGGCGGAAGAGAAGCTCAAGACCGGCAAACTCAAGGCGCTGGTTGCCACGGCCTCGTTGGAGCTGGGAATCGATATCGGGCACGTCGACCTGGTGTGCCAGTTGGGCTCGCCGCACCGGATCGCAGCCTTCCTGCAACGGGTCGGCCGGAGCGGCCATACGGTGACCGGCACTCCCAAGGGCCGGCTCTTCCCGCTGAGTCGCGACGACCTGGTCGAGTGTGCCGCCCTGCTCCGCTGGGCCCGTGCGGGCGTCTTGGACAAGCTCTGGGTCGTCGAGCATCCGGCAGACGTCCTCGCCCAGCAGATCGTGGCGGAATCGGCCGCGGAAGACTGGGCTGCCGATGATCTCTTTGCCTTGGTGCGCGGAGCCTACCCCTACCGCGAACTGAGCAGGCAGGAGTTCGACCAGATCGTCCAAATGGTGGCGCACGGGTTTACGACTCGACGCGGCCGTCGTGGGGCCCTGGTTCACTATGACGGGGTGAATCAGAGACTTCGCGGCCGCCGCGGAGCCCGCATGCTGGCACTGACTTCGGGCGGTGCCATCCCTGAAACGGCGGATTATCGAGTCCTGCTGGAGCCCGAAGGGACGTTCATCGGCACGGTGAACGAGGACTTCGCCGTCGAGAGCATGGCGGGAGACGTGTTTCAGCTGGGGAACGCCTCATGGCGCATGCTCCGAATCCAGGCGGGAACCGTTCGAGTCGAAGACGCCCACGGGGAACCTCCTGGAATTCCGTTCTGGCTGGGAGAGGCGCCGGCCCGGAGCGATGAGCTGTCACAGGCGGTCGCGGAGTTGCGGCGGGAGGTGGAGAAGCGATTGGGAGATAGGGTTGAGGCCGAGAAATGGCTGGAAGGGGAATTGGCCGACCTGTCCGCCCCGACCGCCGCTTTTCAAATCATCCACTACCTCGCCGACGCCCACAGAATCCTCGGGGTCCTCCCAACTCAGGACACCGTGATCGCCGAGCGGTTCTTCGATCAAGCCGGCGGGATGCAGCTGGTGATCCACGCGCCCTTCGGCAGCCGGATCAACAAGGCGTGGGGCCTTTCACTCCGAAAGCGATTCTGCCGCAGCTTCAATTTCGAGTTACAAGCGGCGGCGACCGAGGACGGAATCGTACTCTCGCTAGGGCCCCAGCACTCATTCCCGCTCGAGAACGTCTTCGATTTCCTGCACCCCAATTCTGTGAGAGAGGTGCTGGTCCAGGCGTTGCTCGACGCACCGCTATTCGGCACCCGCTGGCGCTGGAATGGCAACATCTCCCTGGCAATCCCCCGCTATCGCGGCGGGAAGAAGGTTCCGCCGCAGATCCAGCGCATGGAGGCGGATGACTTGCTGGCGGCGGTGTTTCCTGACGCGGCAGCCTGCCTCGAAAACATCGCCGGCGACCGGGAAATCCCCGATCACCCCCTCGCCGCTCAGACCATCACCGATTGCCTCACCGAGGCGATGGACCTCGACGGCCTGATCAAGGTCCTCGAACGCATTCGTGCCCGGGAGATCAACTGCGTCGCCCGGGACCTGCCGGAGCCTTCGCCCCTCAGCAGCGAAATCCTGAACGCTCGACCGTATGCCTTCCTGGACGATGCGCCTCTCGAGGAGCGCAGAACCCAGGCGGTATATACCCGTCGCGCCTTCGAGCCGTCTTCCGCGGACGACCTGGGCACCCTCGATCCGCAGGCGATCGAACGAGTGCGGGAACAGGCATGGCCCGAGGCAGAGAACGCCGATGAGTTGCATGACGCGTTGTTGACCACTGGCTTCATAACCGCCGATGAGGTGGTCGCTGGGGAGAGGGGAGACGGGAGACGGGAGACGGGGTCTTGGGAGGCATTTCTCGAAGAGCTTAAGCAGAATGGCCGTGCCGCTGGCATAAGCGCTGGGCAAATCCGGCTCTGGGTCGCGACCGAGCGACTGCATGAGGTCCTGGCGATTCACCCGTCGGCGTCCATCGTTCCGCCACTCCGCCATGCCGCCATTCCGCCTTCGGCTGACGCGACTCGCGAACTCCTCCGCGGCCGCATGGAGATCGTCGGGCCCACGACCGCGACCGAGCTGGCGAACACGTTAGGTATCAGTGAAGGAGATGCGGACCTGGCGCTCGCCGCGCTGGAACGAGAAGGCGTCGTTCTTCGCGGGCGCTTCACTCCCGGAGCCACCGTTCTCGAATGGTGTGATCGACGCCTCCTGGCCCGCATACACCGCTACACCCTGGATCGGCTCCGGGCCGAGATTGAACCGGTCAGCGCCGCCGACTTCATGCGCTTCCTGTTTCGCTGGCAGCGGGTGGATCCGGAGCATCGAGTGTCCGGCCTCGAGGGCCTGGGAGCTGTTCTTGAACAGCTCGATGGCTTCGAGGTTCCGGCCAAGGCCTGGGAGCCTGACGTCCTGGCTGCACGCTGCTCCGAATACGATCCCGCCCTCCTCGACATGCTCTGCCTCACCGGTCGAGTCGCCTGGGCTCGGCTCTCAGCGGGAGGGAATCCGGCGGCACGTCCAGCCAGCAGGCCTATTCGGTCAACGCCGGTCGCACTTCCGATTCGGCAGCATCTGGGCGCCTGGCTCGCGCTGGCGCCCACGGCCGAACCGCCGGGGCTGTCGTCCTACGCACAGGATGTCCTCGCCGTGTTGAGTCGGCGCGGTGCCTCGTTCTTCACCGACCTGACTGCGGGCTCCGGACTTCTCGCGACACAAGTGGAACAGGCGTTGGCGGAGCTGGCGGCGGCGGGGCTGGTCACGTCCGATAGCTTCACCGGACTCAGGGCACTGCTCACACCGTCGGATCGAAGAAAGCCGTTGGTGACCCGAGCGGCTTCAGCCGATGTCCGTCGTCACCGGACCGTGAACTTTGGCATCGAAGGAGCCGGACGGTGGAGTCTTCTTCACCCTGATCCTAACGGCCGAGCCGTCGAACCGACCGATATCGACCTCCTCGCCACAACCCTCCTCGCCCGCTACGGCGTCGTCTTCCGGAGACTGCTCGCAAGGGAAAGTCTCACTGTGCCCTGGCGCGAGTTGCTGCAGGTCTATCGCCGGCTCGAAGCGCGGGGAGAAATTCGCGGGGGCCGGTTCGTGGCCGGCATGCAGGGTGAACAATTCGCGAGACCGGAGGCGGTGGCCCAGCTACGGGCGGTCCGCCGAGCCGCGAAGGAGGTCGAACTGGTCGTGCTGTCGGCCGCGGACCCGCTGAATCTCACGGGCCTCGTGACACCCGGCGACCGGACCTCCGCTTTGGCAAGCAACCGCATCGCCTGGCGGAATGGAGTTCCTGTCGCCGCCCTCGAAGCCAACGAGGTTCGCTGGTTCCGGGACGATGTGAATCCCGAAGAAAAACTCGAGGTCGAGCGAGCCCTGGCGCGGAAGCGGATCAGTCCGGCGCTGCGAGGCTATCTGGGCATGACAGGGTGAATCGGCCGCTACTCGTATCGCAGGGCAACCATCGGGTCCACCCGCATCGCCCGTCGCGCCGGAATGAGCGTCGCGACCAGACTGGTGAGCGCGAGCGCCAGCGTCACCCCGACATACATCACCGGGTTCTTGGTGTTCACCTGGAACATCACCAGCACCAGTCCCTTGGCGAGGAAGAACGCCAGCACCAGGCCACAGGTCAGCCCGATCAGGATCTGCAGTCCTCCCTGCCGCAGAAACATCCGCAGTACATCTCGCGCGCTGGCCCCCAGCGCCATGCGGACTCCGATCTCCCTGGTTCGCCGGGATACCGAGAAGCTGACGACGCCGTACACTCCGACGGTCGCCAGCAACAGCGCGGCACCGCCGAAAACCATGAAGAGCGTGCCGAACACGCCGTAGAACCATCCGTTCTCACGGATCGCTTCCTGAAGCGTCCGGACGAAATAGATCGGCTGGTCGGGGTCGATGCTGCTCACGATTCCCTGCACCGGATTGGCGAGGCCGTTCGGATCTCCGGGCGTGACGACGGCGAGACTGACGAAGCGGTAGTCGCTCTGCCCGAGCGGAGTGAAGACCACTGTGCCGAGCTTGTCATCGTCATCGGTCCCGTCGTACCAGACATCCGGTACCACGCCGACGATCGTGAGCCAGGGCTCCTTCGAGTCGGCCTGACCGATACGAATTCGGCGCCCGAGAGCGGATTGATCCCCCAGGTGCTTCTGCACGAAACCCCGGGAGACCACGGCCACCGGCAGAGTCCCACCGATATCGCCCGGGGTGAGCAGGCGGCCTTCGATCGGCTTCACCTTGAAGGTCTCGAACCAACCCGGCGTGACCGCGACCCTCCGTGTGCTCGGATAGTCACGCTCGGTGGCATAGGTCTTTCCTTCCAGCCCGAAGTTCTCGTTCCATCCTTCCAGTCCCGGCAGTACGGTCATCAGGGCGACGCCGCGCTGACCTGGAACCCCCTGGAGTTTTTCCTCGAGAGTGGTCCAGAACCGGGCCCGGCTTGCCGAGTCGGGATAGGTGGCGTCGAAGAGACCGACTCTGGCCGTGAAGACGTTGTTGGTCGGAACTCCGTATTGGAACCGGGCCAGCTGCACGACGCTTTGAATCATGAACCCGGCCCCGACCAGCAAGCCGCCCGAGAGCGCCAGCTCCGCAACCACGAGGCCACGGCTGAACTTTCCGATCCGCAGCGAGGACGATCCTCGGCTCTCGTCCTTGAGGACGTCGTTGAGGTTGGTGCGAGTCGCCTGCAGCGCGGGGATGACTCCGCTGACAAGTGCCGCGATCAGCGTGACAGCGGCGGTAAAGGCGAACACGACGCCGTCGAGTTTGATATCAACCCAGAAGGGCGCCCCACTCCCCTGCATCGAATCCACGAACCACCGGACGCCGAACGCGGCGATCACGATGCCGAGCGCCGACCCGATCGTCGCGAGCAGAAGCGATTCGGTCAACAGCTGGGCCACGATGCGGCGCCGGCTCGCGCCGAGGGCGGTACGAACCGCGATCTCCTTGGTTCGCGTGGCGGCGCGTGCCAGCAGGAGATTGGCCACGTTGGAACAGGCGATCAGCAGCACCCCGAAGACTGCCGCCATCATGGTCCACAGCATGATGATCGGCTCTTCACCGATGTACTCCTCGGTGAAAGGTTTGACGATCGGCGTGACTCCTTCGTTTTCCTTGGGATGATCCTGGGCGATGCGGGCACAGATCGTCTCGAACTCATGCCGCGCCTGCGCCATTGTCACTCCGGGCTTGAGCCGGCCCATGACCTCGAGTTCATCGCCCTCGCCCCAGGGAAGCGCCGTCGGATCCATGGTCCGCGGCAGCCACAATTGCGAGGTCGTGGGAAAGAGGAACTTGCGAGGCATGACACCCACGACTTCGCGGACGACGCCGTTGAGCCGAATCGTCTTGCCGACGATGGCCGTGTCGCCACCGAAACGGTTCTGCCAGATGTCCCAGCCGATGATCGCTACCGGCGGGGCCCCCGGCCGGTTGTCGTCTTCGGTGAAGAGCCTGCCCCGAAGCGGCTGAACCCGGAGCAGCTTGAAAGCGGACGCCGTGATGAACCCGCCCTGGAAGCGCTCCGGTCCCCCCTGCAACCCGCTGACGTTGATCGTTCCCTCGGTCCAGGCGGCGAGGTCCTCGAAACTCTTCTGCTGCTCTCGCCAGGCGGTGAAATCGCTGATCGGAACGCCGTAGCTGTCGATGCCGCGACTCGGCCGGGCTCGCTCGAGATGCAGGATCTGGCTCGCATCCTCGAAGGGCAGCCCTCGAAGGATGCCGCCCCACATGATGCTCCACATTGTCGTGGTGAAGCCCAAGCCCATCGCGAGGGCGAGGATCGAGATCATGGCGAGGCCGGGATGCTTGGCCAGCATCCGGAAGCCATGTTTCAGGTCGGAGATGAAGGAGCCCATCTGGTCACTCCCGTGCTTTTCGGGGATCAGACCGGTCTACGGAGCCACTGCGGCCAAGGTTTCAACTAGGAACCCTGATGGATTCCAGCCCGTTTCGCCTCTTCCTCTTGTCCCCGGCGCACTGCGGGGGAAAGCGCGCCCAGCTCCTGATCAACGGAAGGGGACGTTTCCCCCTCGCAACCCGTCTACAAGCCGGCGATCCGGTTAGCCTCGGTGAAGCGTTCGCCTTTCTGAGCGGCCTCTATTTCAGAGGAAAGCTGACCTACGCGCGGCACTTCGGCCGAGTCCCCTCGGGACTTGCGGCCGCCCTCGTCATCACCGCCAACAACGGACTGGTTCCCGCCGATTCGGGTGTCACCATTCGCCAGCTCAAGGGATTCGGGACCGTGGACATCGATTCCGACAACCCCCGCTATCGCAAGCCGCTGCAACGCGATATCGCGAGACTGCGCGAACTGAACGGAGTGGAAATCGTCCTGCTCGGCAGCATCGCGACCGGCAAGTACGTGGATGTGTTGCTGGAAACGTTGGGTGAACGCCTGCTCTTCCCGGGAGATTTCGTGGGCCGGGGAGACATGAGTCGTGGCGCGCTGCTCCTTCAGGCCGCAAGGAAGGGAACCGAGCTCGAGTATCAGCCGGTACTCGGCGCTATCAGGAAAGGCAGACGAGCGCCACGGATAGGACCAGGATGAGCCCGACCGCATCGCCCCGGATTCCCGCAGGGAAGGACGTCGCCCTCCGAGTCGCTGGTCGCGTGGTGCAACTCACCAATCTCGACAAGACCTTCTGGCCCGAGCTCGGCCTGACCAAGCGAGACCTCCTTCAGTACTACGCCGACATCGCTCCGGTGCTGCTGCCCCATCTTGCCGACCGGGCGATGGTCATGAAGCGCTATCCCGACGGAATCCACGGTCAGCCGTTTTTCATGAAGCGAGTGCCGACAGGACACCCTGACTGGATCGAGACCTGCACCATCGCGCACAAGCGCGCGGGACAAGTCCCCTTCCCGATGGTGCAGGACCTTGCGTCGCTGCTCTGGGTCGTAAACCTCGGCTGCATCGATCTCAATCCATGGTACGCCCGGTGCGATGACACCGATCGTCCCGATTATCTGCACTTCGACCTCGATCCGGGTCAAGGCGCCAGCTTCTCCAGGGTACTGGAGACCGCCCTCGTCGTGCGGGAGGTCCTGGAGGGGTTGGGCATGAAGCCCCTGGCCAAGACAAGCGGCGCCTCCGGCACGCACATTTACGTCCCGATCGTTCGGGGCCCGCTGCAGAAGGAAGTGTGGCGCGTCGCGAAGACGATCGCGTGGCATCTCGCCGAAACGAATCCCAAGCTGATTACCGCGGAGTATCTCATCGCCAAGCGGCCGCGAGGGCGAGTACTGGTGGACTACAACCAGAATGCCTGGGGCCGCACCCTGGCTTCGATCTACTCGGTGAGACCGACCAAAGCAGCGAGCGTTTCGACTCCGGTCAGCTGGAGGGAAGTGGAACGAGGGGTCCGCGTCGATGATTTCAGGATGGACAACGTGCCGGAGCGGGTGCGGCGACTGGGGGACCTCTGGAAACCATTGCTGCTCAAGTCAGGAAGATTTCGATTGGAGCGACTCAAGTGAGCCACCCGAGTTAGCACGCCTTCAACCCTGGATAACACAACGCCGGCCAGGTCTGGGTGACCGAGCCGGCGTTCGCTTTCCGTAAGCAGAATTCTAGGTCAAGGCGCGGCGCAGCAGGCGGCCGCGTCGTTTCCCTTCGCGCACCACCACGTTCTTGGTGGCTATCAGATTCTTCGTGGTCTTGATGGCTCGTTCCACCCGCCTGGAGTGTGCCACGGCATCCCGCAGCCGTCGGAGATCACGCTCCACCTTGTAGCGCCTGATCTGTCTCGCGATGTCCTTCTTGTCCTTCTCGAAGTCTTTGAGCTGCGCCTTGGCCAACTTGGTGATTCTGGCCCAGCGACGCTCGAACGACTTGATGCTGCGGAGTTGCATGACAGTACCCTTCCTGAGAAATGATTCCGAGTCCAGAGACTGTGTCAGCTCCTTCCCAGCCCGGCGAGACTGGAACTCTCACCGGACTCAGGAAATGTAACCCAGCCGATCTGTACTTGGGGTTACAGCGGCAAAGGCGTCGGCGTGTGGCGGCCGACTTCACCAGACACGAGGGCGCGGAAACGACTCAGGAATGAGGACGTGGAGCCGCCGGAAATCAGCCTGGACCTGCAGCGGACCATCGCCGAATGGAGGGCGTCGGCGCTCTTCCACCGGCCTTTGGGCTCACGGACCACGCACCGGTCCACGATCGCGGCGAGGTCCGCGGGAACGTCGGGCGCCAGTTCGCGCAGTGGAGCCGCGTTACGCGCAGTCCGTTGAGCCGCCAGCGAGATCGCCGACTGACCGGTGAACGGCAGCCGCCCGGCCAGCATGCGATAGGCAACGAGCCCCAGCGAGTAGATGTCGGTCCGGAAATCTGCTTCCCACGATCCCAGCGCCTGTTCGGGAGACATGAACGCCGGGGTGCCAAACCCCTTCCCCACTTCGGAGCGGGAATGATCCGAGGTCCGCAGTGTCGCGATGCCAAAATCGGTAAGAAAAGGCCAGTCGTCCTCGTCCTGCATCAAGATGTTGTCTGGTTTCACATCCCGGTGGACCACGCCGTGACGGTGAGCGTGGGCCAGGGCGTCAGCCATCGGAATAAGGATGGAGAGCGTCCGGGTTGGACTCAGGCGGCCATCATCGCCCAGCCGGTCGGCCAGGGACCGCCCGGGGATGTACCGCATGATCGCCAGCGCGAGCCTGCTGTGATGGACGAACTCGTAACAGGGGACAATGTGAGGATGCTCGAGCTCAGCCGAGATCAACGCCTCCCGCCGGAACCGCTCGCGATTCTCGACCGAGGCGCCCTGTGCCGGATCCAGCAGTTTGAGTGCGACTCGGCGGCCTTCCCGCCGGTCCAGGCCGAGGAGGACAACGCTCATGCCACCGCGACCGATGGGGCGGATGACGTCGTACCGATCGCCGGTCAGCAGGGCCACGCCCCGGCGGCAGGCTTCGAGCTCCAGGGGCTCCATTCCCAGATTGAGAGCGGGTGCGGCTACTTCCATGGGACGGTCCAGAAGGGGTGACCGCGCCTGGGATGGCAGGGAGTGTGCCGCGGGTTTGCTGAGGATTCCGCTGCGCTTGCAACGACTTATGCGAGACTTGTAGGAACATCCTGACCGGTTCCGGGAAAGCAGGATCCCAGAACCGGACGGCGTGACTGCCCCGTTACTTGGGAGGACCCTCTGGAGTCACGTACGCAGCCGTAATCCCACCGTCCACCCGGAAATCGGCTCCCGTCACGAACGAGGACTCATCCGAGGCGAGGAAGACCGCCGCCTGGGCGATCTCCCTGGCTTCTCCGAACCGTCCCATCGGGATGTGGACCAGCCGGCGCTGCCGCTTCTCTTCGGTCGAAAGGAACTTCTCGAGCAAGGCAGTCCGTACCGGACCCGGGGACAGCGCGTTAGCCCGGATCCGCTCCCGGGCGTGAATGATGGCGATTTCCCGAGTCATCGAGAGAACGGCACCTTTGGACGCGGTGTAGGCGATCTGCGGAGTGGCCGCACCTAGAGTCGCTACGAAGCTGGCCACGTTGATGATGGATCCCCCGCCGGCTTCCCGGAGATACGGAATGCCCGCCCGGCAACAACGGGCCACGCCTTTGACGTTGATGTCCAGGACCAGATCCCAGATCTCGTCCGCGGTGTTCACGACGCCATCGTCGTCACCGGGAGAAATACCGGCGTTGTTGTAGAGAACGTTGACCTTGCCGAAGGCCTTTTTGGCGCCGGCGTAAAGAGCCTCTACCGAGGAGGTCGAACGCACATCTCCGGCGATGAATACTGCCTTGCCCCCGGCTTTCTGGATTTCACCGACGATCTGCTGGCCGGCGGCCTGGTTCACGTCGTTCACCACGACTGCGCAGCCTTCCTGGGCAAAGAGCTTGGCGGCTTCTGCGCCGAGCCCGGCCCCGGAGCCGGTGATTACTGCGACCTTGGTATCGAGTCGACCCATTGCAGGTGTCAGGGATCAGGTGTCAGGTGTCAGGTGTCAGGTGGTCAAGTCACGTCCCACGTCCCCACGTACTTACGTACTCACGTACTCACGCCCTCTCAAAGTTCCTCTGCAGGTCCAGATCGGTAACCCGCTTGTCGTATACGGCCTGCTCCTGAAGGGCGGTATTCACGTAATGGTCCACGACCGTGTCTCCGAATGCGGCGCGGGCCGCCTTGGAACGGTCCAGTAGTCCGATGGCCTCGTACAGGGTCTTAGGTACTTCGGGCACCGTGGGATCGGCGTAGGCGTTGCCGGTGTAGAGGTCTTCCATCTCCAGCTTGTTTTCCAGGCCGTAGAGTCCCGCCGCGATCGTCGCCGCGAAGGCGAGATAGGGATTGGCGTCAGCACCGGGACAGCGGTTCTCGACCCGGATGCCGTTGGCCGAATGTCCCAGGATCCGCATGCCGCAGGTGCGATTGTCTACTCCAGCGACAAGTCGAGTCGGGGCGAACGACCCGGCCTGGTAGCGCCGGTAGCTGTTCACGTAGGGCGCGTAAAACACGCTCAGCTCGCGGCCGAGCGCCAGCTGACCCGCGACCCACTGGCGGAGCCGGCTGGACATGTGGGCCGGTCCCTTGGGATCCCAACCCAGGGGTTTACCGGTCTTCCGGTCCCAGAGCGAGCTGTGGAGGTGAAACGAATTGCCGGCGTTGTTGGTGTGCCACTTGGCCATGAAGGTCACGGAGAGGCCCTGCAGCGAGGCGACTTCTTTCACGCCGTGCTTGAAGATGCAGTGCCGGTCTGCCATCTCGACCGGCTCCTGGTGCGCGAGGTTGAGCTCCTCCTGACCCGGACCCCATTCCCCCTTGGAGTTCTCCACCTCGAAACCCAGGTCGTCGAAATAGCGGCGAAGCGGCTGGAGCAACTTCTCTTCTTTGGTCGTCTGGAGGATGTGGTAGTCCTGGATGTACTTCCCGATCGTATCCAGGTCGTGATAGCGCTTGGCGCCCGCCTGTTCGTAGGTGTCGTTGAATACGTAGAACTCGAGCTCGGACGCGACGCGCAGGGTAAGCCCCAATGCCTCGGCCCGGGCGACCTGGGCCTGGAGAATCTGTCTCGGTGCGACAGCCAGAGGTTCGTGATGGTGACCTTCGATGTCTCCGATCACCAGGGCGGTACGATCCAGCCATGGCACCATCACCAGCGTCTTTGGATCGGGCCGGACCATGAAGTCCCCATAACCCAGCTCCCAGGAGAACGAGTCGTAGCCCGACAACGGCTCATTCTCCAGGTCACACCCCAGCAGGTAGTCGCAGCCTTCCCAACCGTGGCGAGCCTGGTCCAGAAAGGTCCGCGCGGTGTAGCGCTTCCCCGCCAGCCTTCCCTGCTGATCGGGAAACACGGTGAGCACGGTGTCGACGGTGCCCGCCTTGGCCATTTGCTCGAGCTTGGAGATCGAGATTGTCTTCACGAAGGACTCCCAAGTTCAATCGAATTCCAGGTCAAAGTTCCGAGTTCGGAGTTCCCAGTTCCCAGTTCGGAGCGCCGGGTGGCGAAGGCGGAGAAACTCGGAACTGGGAACTCGGAACTAACTCGTCTCGAAATAGATGTTCTTCAACTCCGTGTAATGTTCGAGCGCATGCATACCCAACTCCCGGCCCAGGCCCGATTGCTTGAAGCCGCCGAACGGAGCCTGGAGGTGCACACTGGAGGAGGAATTCACCGAGATGACGCCGGTCTGAACCGCCTTCGCCACCCGTAAGCCGCGCTTCAGGTCGTTGGTCCAGAGCGAACCGGATAGTCCGTAGATCGTGTCGTTGGCGATGGCGATCGCCTCTGCTTCGGTTTCGAACGGGATGACCACGACCATCGGGCCGAAGATCTCCTCGTCAACGATCCGCATCCCAGGCTTGGCGTCGGCGAAGATCGTCGGGCGGAGGAAGAACCCGTCACCCGAAAGGCGCTCGCCGCCGCAGACGTAGCGCGCCCCTTCCTGACGGCCCAACGCCACGTAGCTCTCGGTCCGCTCCCGCTGGCTGGCGGAGACGAGCGGCCCCATCTCGGTCTGTTCGTCGAGCGGATCACCGACCCGCATCGCCATGGTGACTGACGCCATCGCTTCGACCAGCGCGGCATATGCCTTCTTCTCCACGATCACCCTTGCCCGGGCACAGCAGTCTTGTCCTGCATTGGCGAACACCGAGGCGCAGGCGTGCTTCGCCGCCATTTCCAGGTCCACATCCGCGAAGATGATGTTGGGTGACTTGCCGCCCAGCTCCAGTGAGACCCGCTTGATGGTCTCGGCTGCGGTCGCCATGATGCGCCGGCCGGTCTCGGTTTCCCCGGTGAACGCGATCTTGGCAATATCAGGATGACCGGCCATCTGCTGGCCGATCCGCGCCCCCGGCCCCGGCACGACGTTGAGCACTCCCGGGGGGAGGCCCGCCTCGAGTCCCAGTTCTCCGAGGCGGATCGCGCTGAGAGGCGTGAGGCTGGCAGGCTTGAGTACGACGGTGTTCCCACTGGCGAGTGCGGGCCCGAGTTTCCAGGTCGCGATCACCATGGGGAAGTTCCACGGCACGATCAGCCCGACGACGCCCAGCGGCTGCCGGAGCGTGAGATCCAAGCCGGTCTTGGCGACATTGATCGTTTCGCCGAAAAACTTGTCCGCCGCACCGGCATAGTATCGCAGTGTGTCGGCAACGTGGTTCGCCTCCCAGCGCGCGTCGCCGATCGGCTTCCCCACATTGCGGGCTTCCAGCAGCGCCAATTCCTCGGCGTGAGCCCGCACCAAATCAGAGAATCGGAAGAGGACGTCGGCGCGGCTGACCGCCGTGCGCCCCGACCATTCGAGAAAGGCCTTCTTCGCCGAGGCCACTGCCTGGTCCAGCTCATCGGGGCCGGCCGACGCCACTTCGGCCATCGGCTTGCCCTTGGCGGGCTCGAGGACGGTGATGGTACCGGCGCCTTTGGGGCGCCGGTCGCCGATCACCAGTGCTTGAGCGCTCACCGCTATTGCGCCGGAGCCAACGCGGCTTCTATCCGACGCAAGGCCTCCTCGTCGGCCTTGCTCGGGCCGGCAAACCGGCGCTTCGCCGAGAGCTGCCAGTAGAGCCCGAGGAACAGGCTGAGCCCCAGCATGGTCCACAGCACCAGCTCGTTGGGCGGCAGACTGAAGATCACGGTGATGATCAGTACCCAGACGATGGCGATCGCGTTGAGCACCGGCCCCCACTTGCCGAGGTACCACGGGGCCGTCTCGGCGGTGGCGAACTCTCCCTGGCCCCGGCGCTTATTACGCCAGTTCAAATAGATGGGAAACATGTACGCCAGGTAGAGGGTGATGGTACTGATGGAGGTCACTACGAAGAAGGCGGACGCGTAGACGCAGATGAGTACCGCGAGCACGCTGGTGATGACGGTGGACCAGACCGGGGTGCGGTACTTGGCACTTACCTGCTTGATGAGTCCGGAGCCGGGCATTCCATCATCCCGGGCAAAGGCGTACCACATGCGCGCCATCGAGGTGATCGAGGCGAGGCCGCAGAGCCACATCGCGACCCCGATGATGATCGCTATGACGTTCGCGAAGAAGGCGGAGAGATTGTTGTAGACGATATAGAGGACCGGGTAGGCGTCGGCCGCGGTCTCGGCGACCTTGCCGTCCGGGATGCTCCAGGTGAGGGCGAGCAACAAGATGTATCCGACCACCGCCGACACGGCCACCGAGAGGAACACGCCCCAGGCCGAATTGAGCCGGGCCATGACCGTCTCTTCTGCCACGTGGGCCGAGGCGTCGTAGCCGGTGTAGGTCCACTGGGCCTGCAGGGTGGCGAGCAGGAAGCACAGGAGAAACGGCGCCGCACGGTAGAAGTCGGCGAGTCCCGGGATCAACCCGAAGAGTGGCGAGGCAAACTTGAAATTGCCGAACACCAGCGCTGGAACCGGCGTGCCACTTCCCAGATCGGCCGAGGACGCATCGAGCGGATTCACCGAGGTGGAGCTCGAAAACATGAAGCTCAGGCTGTTGTGATGCTGTCCCAGGAAAATGAGCAGTCCCACGATGACGGCGCCGCCGACGATGTGCCACCAGACGCTGAAGTCGTTGAGCCTGGCGGTAAGCCGGATCCCGAGCACGTTGATCAGAACTTGCGGGATCATGATCAGCACCATCACGAACAGCTGGAAGTTCCAGCTGGTCGGAGAGCCGAAGACCGGGACCGTGGCATCGGCCGGGATGTTCATGATCCGGGTGACCGCGCCGATGATGTAGATCGCCGCAGCAACGTTGATGCCGGCGGTAATCGTGATCTGCCCGATCATGTTGAGCCAGGCGGTGATCCAGGCC
>DATBGE010000066.1:0-8087 GCA_036558125.1 Gemmatimonadales bacterium
TTTGAGCGAATCAAGCATTCAGGAAGACTCGGTTGATCAGGCGGGAAAGATGGAACCACCGGTCGGTGGGAGCAAGGATTGGACCGCCCCTCGGTCACCGCTACCATTGAAGTCATGCCCGCCCGGTGCTTCGCCTTTTTGACGCTCGTTGTCGCCACGTCCGCCTCGGCGCAGGACAACGCCGCTTCGATCCACGCGCGGGTTCACCACTCAGGTACGCTCGGAAATCCGCGGATCATGGGGCTGCCGCGGCCCCAGGCGGCCCGGTCGACTCAATCCCAGAAAGTCGACGAGGAGGATTCGCTCTACCTGGCATTCCCTTCGTCGGGCACCAATATGACGGCGTCCCCTGCCCCCACAGTCCACCGCAGTCCGGCGGTCATCGTAAGCCGCCAACAGCGGAACGTGCTGTGGGTCCTCGCCGCCGAGGGCGATGAGACGGAGATCTACGCCGCCGACACGACCGGCCGTGACCTTGGAACCTGGCGCCTGGCTCCAGCGCTCTACACAGAGTGGACGGCATTGGCAGTGGGTCGCTGTGACCAGAAGACCTGCATTTACATCGGAGACCTGGGAGACAGCCTGGGCCGGCGCGGCACCGTCCAGGTGTATCGCTTCGAGGAGCCGCTGCTCGCTTTCGACCGGATAGCCAAGACTTACAGCGTCACCGGAGTACAAAAGCTCATCGTGGGCTATCCCGACGGCGCGCACGACGCCCGGGCGCTGAGCGTCGCGTCCGATGGAACGGTGCTGATTCTTACCAGCGGGTTCGATGGAAAATCCCGGCTCTATTCCGTCCCACCGGACGCCTGGTTCAGAGGGAGTAACAGAGTCGACGCCCACGCTGCCGGTACTGTGGCCATCGATATCCGTCGCCATGGCGCGCTCACCGGTATTACGCGGACCGCCACAGGAGGCTATGTGGCTCGGCAGGCGAACAGCCTGATCTTCCTCACCCGTGGCACCACCGGAATGGTACCGGATCCCGCCCGCCCGGTGTGCGAGCTTCCCTCGAGCGAGACCGGCCTCGGCGTTGACTGGCTCGACAGCCGTCGATTCATCATCAGCACGGTGCAGGGATTCAACCCGACGCCACTGCTGAGCATCGCCGACTGTCCGGAGTCATGAAGACTCTCTCGAGCCGAGCCAAACGTTGGGTCGCAGTGGTGCTGGTCGCCTTTGCGGCGTGGATCGCATGGATTCAGCCCAACCGGCCGCACCCGGTCCACCAGGCCGAGTATCTCGAGGCGGAAGGCCTACGGCTCCGTGCCCTTCGGGCCGGCACCGGCGATACCACGCTGCTCTTTCTCCACGGTTACGGAGAATCGCTGCTCAGCTGGCGACTCGTACTCGATCGATTCACCTCTCGTTTCCGCGTCCTGGCCGTAGACCTGCCGGGATTTGGATTGAGCGACAAACCGGACGGTCCCTACACCACACAGTTCATGGAGTCGGTGCTCTCGGATCTCATCGCTCATTCGACATCGGGTCCGCTCGTTGTCGTAGGTCACTCGTTGGGTGGACAGCTCGCGGCACAACTGGCGCTGGATCATCCCGACCGCGTAGTCGCTGCGGTGCTCATTGCGCCGGGAGGAGCAGGAATCAGCCCGCTCCTGGGCGATACAACCGGCGTGGCATTCGCCGCCGCCCGTTGGGTCGCGAGTGCCGCTGGCTACGTCCTCCCAGTGCATGATCAGGCATGGCTCGGCGAAACCAGGGCGAACGCGAACTACTTTCCGAGCGAGGATTCGCTGGCGCTCGCCGCATCGCGAAAGGTCCTTGATCAGTTCGACTTCTCAGCAATCAACGGGAGATATGCCGATTTGCGGCAGCCGGTGCTGCTCCTCTGGGGTCGGAACGACCCGACAATCCCGTTGGGGATCGGTGAGCACATCGCACGCCTACTACCCTGCCGTCGATTCGTCGTCCTGAGCGCGACGTTGCACCGTCCCCAACAGACCAGGCCCGACACTGTCGCGACTGAGATGCTGCGGTTCCTCGATCACCCCAGTTGTGAGGAGTCACCGACTCCGACTGGTGAATAGGCCAAATAGGTTACCCCGCGAGGTTTATACCTAAGACAATATACCCCAATCTGTTACGGCCATCCCGCTAGTCATGACCGCGTCCCAGAACCGAAAACGTGGCGTAAGTTCAGTCCTCCGACTATTTTTGCGCCCCGATTTCCCACCCTGGGGGCTTTCTGGAGCTACCGAATCACCACCGGATTCCTCTGACATGGCTGTTGGCCCATGGCGGAGAGGTGATCCGTTACCGAACACATGCCGAACTCGCGCCGCCTGGAACCGTGGCTTTCGAGACGCTCGAGGCCGAACGCGCCGCCATCGAGCCGGGCAAGGCGGCACAAAGCGTTATCAAGAAGCAGAAGGAGACCGGGGTCTGGGGCGGCAATATGCTTGGCCTTGCCGCTGCCCCAGCACAGGGAATCAAAGATGTCGGAACTATTCCCCAGTATCGGCGCCTGATTCAGCTCTCCCTGCCGCCAGGCCAGAGGTCATTCAAGCTGGCGGACCGTGTCCTGTTCCGGTTGTTATCGCGGGACGAGGATCCCAATCTGCTGTTTGAGTTTCTGAAGGTCGCCAAGTCGGAGCCTCGCGCTGCCGAGTGGGCGCGAAGCGTCATCCGAGAGGCCGCGTCGGCCGCACTGGCCGAGGGCGGTCACATCGACGATCCTCGGCTGCGGGGTGCGGCCCATAAAATCGCATCAAACGTCTCGCAGTTCCTCCGGAGCCCCATCGCCGAGAAGCCATTCGTCCGCTCGGGCAGCGCATCAGTGCTCAATCCCGAGGCCTACCCACCGACCTGGTATTCGGTGGCAATGATTGCAGCGATGCCCAACCTGCAGCGGGAGCGGGCAGGGTTCACTGAGCGCTTGGGGCACTACCTGGCCCAACCGGCACCGAAGAAGGCTTACGCCATCGCGCTGGGAAAGAAACGTCTCAAGCCGCAGCATCTTCTCCTCGGAGATCCGATCGAAGCAGACAGCAAGGGGATGCCGAAGGATCTTCCGCTCGCCCTGCATTTCATCGAGTTGCTCGCTCGCATCGGCGCACTGCACACGGCGCCCGTCGCCACGAAAGTGCTGGCCCGTCTGCTCAAGGACTGCGACGAGTTCGGGGTCTGGAGTCCGAAAGGACTCCGCGGGGCGCCGAAGGCCCTCAACAAGATCACGTATCACTATTTCCCGCTTGACGTCGACGCGAAGGAGCCGGACTCACGGCAGACCGACGTGACCTTCCGGCTGGCGTTGATCGCAAAGGCCCTAGGCTGGCAACTCGAGTACGTTTAGGCGCAGAACTGATTACCGCGGACCACGCAGAGAACGCTGATCACGCTGAGAAAGCAGGACAATTTGTTTGCTCCGCGTCTTCCGCCTGCTCCGTGTATTCCGCGGTAAGCTTTTGAGGCGATCCGACAGGAAGTTGTTGGTGGGAGAAGGTGTGTTCTTGCCCCGGCGGAGAAGGTAGCCCATACTACTACCATGCCGGCGCCGCCGATTGATCTCACACCGTTCGGCTTTACTCCCACAGAAAGCCGGGTGTATGAGGTTCTTCTCGCCGATGGTCCGGGAACCGGGTACGCCATAGCCCGGTCGGCAGGCCTCGCCCGTGCCAATGCCTACAGCGCCCTGGAAGGGCTGGTCGCCAAGGGCGCGGCACGTCAGGATGACGGGCAACCGAAGCGATTCCGTCCCGAGCCTCCTCAGGCCGTCCTCGCCCGAATCTCGAGTGCCCAAGGCCAGGCCATCGAGGAATTGAGCCGGGCACTGGATTCCTTCGGCGCTCCTGCCTCCGCCGCCATCGTGGAGATCGAATCTCCCAAGGCGGCTCTGCAACTCCTCACGCATGACATCGGTCGAGCCGAGCGTTCGGTGAATCTCATCGCCCCGGCCGAAGCTTATCCTCTGCTGGCGCTCGTACTCCGACGCGCCGTTGTGGCCCAACTCTCAGTTTCCCTCTACGCCCAGGTCCAGGTGAGCCTTCCGTTCGCACGGATCGAAGCGATTCCCGGCGGGTTCGATTGGCCGGGAATTCCCCTCGTCTCCATCGTCGACGAGCGAAGCGCGGTCATCGCTTCCCGAGACAATTCCGAAGTGCGGGGGCACTGGAGCATGACACCGGCATTTGTCGCGGCAGCGCGACTGGCGTTCGACGGCCTGCGGGGAACGGCATGACGGACGAACTCGACGAAGCCCTGGGTCAGTTGCGCCGCGAGTACCTGCTCGAGGCGCCGGGCCGGCTGGCGGAGCTGCGCAAAGACCTGGCTGCCTTCCGCTCCGGAGAGGCGGACGCAGCAGAGTCGCTGACTCGGCGGTTCCATCGCCTTTCGGGTTCCGGCGGATCCTACGGATTCCCGTCCATCAGCGAAATCAGCAAGCAGACTGAGCACTGGCTTCAGGCTGAGCATCCATCACCCACTCCGGAGCACGCCGCCCGCCTCGACGACGCCGTCAACCGCCTCTCGGCGGCGTTCGACGCCGCCGCGATCGAGATGGGATTGCCCGACGCCGGCCCCGCGATGGCGGAGTTCGGATGGCGCGCCCTGGCGATCGGCCAGGCGGGCAAGCTTCGCGAAGAGATCGAAACCGCTCTGCGGTTGAGCGGCTTTCTCGTGCGTACCGAAACCGGCCTGGGAGAGCCCAGGGAGACGCACCTCTCGGAGCGCCCCGATCTGGTGGTGATCATCTCGGAGCCGGACACCGATTCGTACGCCACCGCGACCGCATGGTCGGGCGCGGGAGTGGCGCGCCCCCGCGCCATCGTGCTGGTGGACAAGACCGATACGACCGACCGGGTCCGTGCTCTCGCGGCGGGAATCGACGTGGTGATGCCGGCGGGGCGGGTCGGGGTCGAGCTTCCCAAGTACGCCAAGACCCTCGCCCGGATCGGGAGTCCGCCACCTCGAGTCCTCCTGATCGAGGAGGACACCGAGCAGGCGCATCTCATCACTTCGTGGCTGGAGCAGGTCAATGCCCGGGTGACTCACTGTCGTGACGGTCTTACGGCGCGAGAGACCTTGATCCGCGAGACGCCGGATCTGGTCCTGATGGACACCCGTCTGCCCGGTCTCGATGGTCTCTCCCTCGCCCGGCTCATGCGGCAGGACTCGCGATTCGGTCTTACGCCGATCGTGTTCCTGACCGCCCAGGACGGAGTCGCTACCCAGATCGAGGCGCTGCGGGCCGGCGCCGATCACTTTCTGATCGAACCGGTCGACCGGGACCTGCTGGCCCATCTCGTGATCAATCGGGCCGAGCGGGGCCGACGTCTGAGGGAGATGGTCCACCGTGATGGCCTCACCGGCCTGCTCAATCATGCGACCCTGATGGCTGAGCTGGAGCACACGATCGAATACTCCCGCCGGCATGGGGAGAGCTTCGTCTTCATGATGGTGGACGTGGATCACTTCAAGCGGGTGAACGACCGGTACGGGCACCTGATTGGAGACCAGGCCCTGCTCCACGTGGCGAAGGTCTTCCAAACCACGGCCCGGGCAAGCGACCTGATCGGTCGGTACGGGGGTGAGGAGTTCGGCCTGATCCTGCGCCGCACCGATCGGCAGGGAGCCGGGGTGCTGGCCAACAAGCTGCGCCAGGCCCTCGCGGAGCATCCCGCCGCAGTGGGACCAGGAGAGAATATCTCGATCCGGGTTTGCATCGGGATCGCCTGCTTCCCGGATGACGCTCTCACTGCGGGATCGCTTACCGAAAGCGCCGACCGGGCGCTCTACTGTGCCAAGAGCGCCGGCCGGGACCAGATCGCGTTCGCCAGCCCGGAGCCGGTGCGCCAAGCGTAGCTCCCAAGGGTGTGCTATTTTCAACCTAACGGTTGAAAATGGTCACCCATGACCCACCGCGATCCTCCTGCCACTCAGCGCCTGCTTCACGCCGGCTTGGGCGAGTTCGCCCGCCTCGGGCGTGCGGGGGCTCGCACCTCCAGCATCGCCGCTGCTGCCGAGGTCAATAAGCAGCTGATCCACTACTACTTCGGGAACAAGGACGGGCTCTACTCGGCCGTCCTGGTCCACGTCGGCCAGGAGGCGGCTCAGGCACTTACCAGCCTCCCCCTCATCGGCCTGACTGCCGTTGAGAGGCTGCGCCGGCTGATTCGGGGGCAGTTTGACTTCTTCGCTCAGCATGAGGCGCATACCAGAGTCTTGCTGGATGCGGAATCGGGCGAGGATTGGGCCGATGCGGCCGTCCGTCCCGTCGTTGAGCTTCTCACTGAGGGACAGGCCACTGGATTCTTCCGGGACGACATAGACCCTCTCACGCACGCCAGGCAGGCGCTGGTGCTGCAGCTGGGATATTTCGCGATACAACCGGTCACCTCTGCCTGGGGGGATCGGGTGCTCTGGCGGGATCGAGCAGCTGATCTCGTGGTTCGAGGCTGCACCTGGTAGGCTCGAAACCAGACTGAACTGGAGGGTTCGAATGGCCGGCATCGCTCGCCGAATCGGAATCGTCGCCGCGATTTTCGTGGGACTCGTGATCATCCTCCTGCTGGGCATCTACGGAATCAGCAGGTCGAAGATGAATCGCACCTACGTGATCAAGACCGAGACGCTGGACCTCAAGAGCGACAGCGCCACCATGCTCCAAGCCCAGCATCTCGTGACCGCGATCAGCAAGTGCGTGGAATGCCACGGCGAGGATTTCGGTGGGAGGACGATGGACCTCGGGCCGGTGGGAAAGTTCCATGCGAGCAACCTGACGAGCGGAAAGGGCGGCGTGGCTCCGATGAGCGACGCCGAGTGGATTCACGCGATCCGGCACGGCGTCCGCAAGGACGGGCATCCACTCGTGTTCATGCCTTCCAGCGCCTTCGCTGCCCTGGACGCTTCCGATCTGGCGGCCGTCATCGCATACCTGAAACAGCTGCCTCCGGTAGACCGTGAACTCCCGCCGACCAAGGTCGGATTGCTGGGGCGGTTCCTCATCGTCTCCAAACCCGGGCGGCTGATTCAGGCGCAAGGGATTGATCACGAGGCCCCGGTGCCCGCCGGCGTACCGCACCAGCCGACACCGGAATATGGACGCTATCTCGCTGTCACCGGCGGCTGCACCTATTGCCACGGCGACAACCTGAAGGGCGGGCTGAAAGAAGGACCGCCGGGAACTCCCGCCAGCGCCGACCTGACCTCCACCGGACGATTGGCAAATTGGGGAGAGGAAGATTTCCGCCGGGCGCTGAGAACTGGAACGCGGCCTGACAATACCGTCATCAATCCATTCATGCCGTGGCGAATGACTCGCCTCATGACGGACGATGAGATCAAGGCGGTGTGGTTGTACCTGAAGACTCTCTAAAAAAGCACTCCGGCCAGGAAGGTCCTGACCGGAGTTTTCGAGCTCGCTGGCTGCTTAGTGGTGGAACTGGGCCAACGGGGTGACGTCCCTCGGATTCTCCTCCCCGAACAGCAGGCGACCCTCCTTGAAGGTGGCTCCGCGGAGCGTCAGGGCCAGTGCCTCGCCCAGATTCTCCACTGGATGGACCTCCACGAGCTTGAGCACCTCTTCGGGCAGATCCTGGAGATCCGGCTCGTTCTTCTTCGGTATTACGATCCGCGTGATGCCGGCTCGCACCGCGCCCAGGACTTTCTCCTTTACTCCGCCGATCGGTAGCACGTGACCCCGGAGGGTGATCTCGCCGGTCATCGCGATATCGTTCCTCACCGGCCGGCCTGACAGCACTGAGACCAAGGCGGTCGCCATCGCCACACCCGCCGAGGGGCCTTCCTTGGGGATTGCACCCGCGGGGACGTGGATGTGCACGTCGCGGTCGAACATCTCCTCCTTGATGTGCAGTCCGGCCGCGTGGGAGCGGGCGTAGGTCCAGGCCGCCCGGGCCGATTCCTTCATCACGTCTCCCAATTGCCCGGTCAGCACCAGCTCACCCTTGCCCCGCATGGTGGAGGCTTCGACGAACATGATGTCGCCACCGGTCGGGGTGTAATACATCCCGGTCGCGACGCCGATCTGATCCTCTCGCGCGGCACGCTCCGGATGCACCTTGGGCCGTCCCAACAGCTCGGGCACCAGGGCGGCAGTCACGATGACCTGCTCC
>DATBGE010000067.1:0-23610 GCA_036558125.1 Gemmatimonadales bacterium
GGCCGAACGAATCTGGAGGTCGTAGGTCGCAGGGTCTTCGAAGACCGGCGGTTTCTTCTGCGGGATAAACTCACCCTTCAGGTAGCGCAGCTCGAGGACGATGTCGTCATCGATGTGGTAGTTCACTTTGCGCATCGCCACTTTGATGTGAGATGCCGAGTCGGAAGCGCCCGAGTCGGCGGTGACGGATTCAAAGGGCCGTGGCGGAGTTTCGGGGGCGCAGCGCATGACGAGCAGCGTGCTGACCACTGTGGAGCCGAGCAGGACGGCGAGGAGCAGCGAAATCCAGCGGACGACCGGAGAGAGCGAGGTCTGGCGGGCCATGGCAGTCGCGGAGTGATCCTATCGGATCCGGGCCTTCGCCAGGTCGGCGATCCTGGCAACCTGCTCCTCGAAGCTCAGATCGGTACCATCGAGCGGTACGGCGTCCTGTGCCATTCGAAGCGGGGCGACGGCACGACTCGAGTCGGCCTTGTCGCGGGCCGCGAGCAACGCGGTTTCCCGCTCCAGTGCGGCGGGATCCACCGATTGGCCCCGCTGGCTCAGGCGACGCTCGGCCCGGGTCCGGGGAGAGGCGGTGAGAAACACTTTGAGATTGGCGTCGGGGAAGACCACGGTGCCGATGTCTCTCCCATCCACGACCACGGGCTGACCCGCGCGCGCCAGCGCTCTCAGCCGGCCATTCACCCACTCGCGCACTTCGGGAATCGCCGAGACCTCGGAGACACTTGCGGTGACCGGAGCGGAGCGAATGGCCTCGTCCGCCGGAGCACCGTCCAGGTAAACCGCGAATCCCGACCCATCGAACTGCAGCATGAGTCCCCGCTTCTCGGCCGCCAGGATCATCGGGTTGGCGTCGAACGGCCTCCCGCCTTGCCCGTAGCCCTCAGTCAGCGCCACCAGCGTCACCCCGCGATACAACGCTCCGGAATCCAGATGGGCGAAGCCCAAAGCCTCGGCCACCGCACGAGCGGTGCTCGATTTGCCTGAGGCGGCGGGACCGTCGATGGCGACGACGCGGGAGCTCAATCTTTCCTTTCGGTCGACGGTCGATGGTCAATGGTCATGGTCGTGGGTCAATGGGTCTCACCGTCGAATCGACCGCAGCATTTCGCGGAAGCCCGGGAAGCTCACCGCAGCGCAATCCATGTCGTCGATCCTGACTCTCGCGCCAGACACGGTGCCGAGGACCGCGAAGGCCATCGCGATGCGATGGTCGCCGCCGGTACGGACCAGTCCACGTGGCGGTTGGTCGCCGCCGGAGACGAAGATGTCGTCTCCGGAAATTTCCGCGGTTCCTCCGAGCGCGCGAATGTTGGAGGCGATCAGGTCGAGCCGATCGCTTTCCTTGACCCGCAACTCGGCGACGTCGCGGAAGACCGTGGTGCCCCGAGCCCGGGTGGCCAGTGCGGCGAGCAGCGGAATCTCGTCGATCAGGCCCGGGATCTCCTCGGCGGAAACCTCAGTCCCGATGAGCGGAGACGGCCCCGCCACGAGGGCACCGACCGGCTCGTCGAATTGCGGCCCGATGTCTTCCGCCGCTACCCGACCGCCCATCCGCTCGAGGACCCGGAGGAACCCCGTTCGAGTCGGGTTGAGACAAACTCGCGAGACCCGCAGTTCACCCGACTCCGCCAGCAATGCCGCGCCGACTGGAAAAGCGGCGGAAGAGGGATCGCCGGGGATTTCCATCTCGAAGGGTGTGACTTCGCCTGTGGGCTTGAAGGTGAGCCACCCGTCTCGTTCCTCGATCAGATAACCGAAGGCGCGGAGCAGGCGTTCGGTGTGATCTCGTGAGCGTCCGGCAGGCTCGCGCAGCTCAACCTGGACTCGTCCCGCGAGTCCCGCCAGCAGGAGGCAACTCTTGATTTGAGCACTGGAGACCGGAAGCTGGTGACGCAGCGGGCGCAGTTTGCCGCCGGTCACCGTGAGTGGGAGGCCGTCATTCGAGGGGTCGCTGAAGCGGGCGCCCATCTCGGAGAGCGGGACGGTAACCCGCCGCATCGGCCGGCGGCGGAGCGACACGTCCCCGGTGAGAGTAACCCGCATCGGATGCGCGGCGAGGAGACCCAGCAGAAGACGAGCGGTGGTACCCGAGTTGCCGCAATCGAGAGTGGCATCGGGACGCCGGAACCTCCCCCGTCCCTCGACGCGGGTGACTTTCCCTGGAGTGAGGGGGCTGACCCGGGCGCCGAGCTGCCGCAACACCCGGGCTGTCGAACGCGCGTCGAGTGAGGTGAGCGCGCCGCGGATCAAGCTGGTCCCCTTCGTCATGGCGCCCAGCATCAGCGCCCGGTGGGTCAGGCTCTTGTCTCCCGGGACCTGGATCTCACCCCCTACCCGCATCGCGTCATCGCCTCATGATTGCGAAGGGCGTCCGCTTCCCGGAATCCCGTCGATCGATCGCCGGAACCCGACACCGCGCTCGAGAAAGTCCCGCAGTCCGGCCCGGTTCTCCTCGGCGACCAGGGCCGCGAGCCGCCAGAGATCTTCGCCCGCTTGAGCCAGGGCGGTGGCCACTTCGTTCCGGTTCAAGAGCAGGATCTCGGTCCACAGTTCGGCATTGCTCGCCGCGAGCCGAGTCGTATCCCGAGCTCCCGGTCCCCAAGAAGCTCCGGTGAGATCGGAGCTTCTGGCCAGCGTGTAGGCCAGAGCAGATGCCACCGCCTGAGGGAGGTGACTCGTCCATGCCAGCTGGCGATCGTGGGCTTCGGCCGGGATCAGGACCGGGTGGGCCTCGAACACCGTCTCCCAGAAGTGCATGACCTGACGAGCGGCGTTCTCGCCCTCGGCGCCGGTCGAGCAGACGTAGATGACCGCGTCACGGAACAGGTCGGGCTTCGCGGCGCTCCAGCCGGAGAGATGACTGCCGGCGAAGGGATGACTCCCGGCGAATCGGGAGGCGAGACCCGCTTCACGAGCCCGGGAGATGATCGGCAGCTTCACGCTCGCGACATCGGTGAGAAAACCGCGGTTGGGCATCGAGCGCGGGAGACTCTCCAGCAGCTGCAGAATGGCATCGGGGGGCGCCGCCAGCACCACGAAATCGGCCTCGTGCACGGCGCGTTCCGGCGTGTCGGCGATATCGGTGAGCGCTCCGGCTCGGAGCGCCTGGACAGCCTCCCCACGGTCGGGCGAAAAACCCACGACCGAAGGAATACCGCTGCGGCGAGCCTGCCACGCCACCGATCCACCGATGGCGCCGAGACCCAGAACGGCGAGACAGTCAGGCCGCATAGTCCGGGTCAGCCTGTCACCACCGAAAGCGACCGATCAATGGTTGCAAACACGATAGCACAATTGTAGTTATAGATGATTCCCTCCTCAATGAATGGGCGGACAGGTTAGATCCAGGAAGTGGGTGGTAGGGAGTAGGGTGTAGGGCGTGGGTTGAGACGGCACGACTCATGACCTACGACTCACGACCACCGACCATCGACCAACCGGAGCTCAGTGGCTACCATACTGATTGTCGAGGACAGCCCGGACAACATGAAGTTGTTCCGGACCCTCCTTACGCTGCGAAAGCACGAGGTGGTGCCGCTGACCAGCGGTGAGGGATTGGTGGAGGCCGTGGGGCAGAACCATCCCGCACTCGTGTTGATGGACATTCAACTTCCAGGGAAGGATGGTTACGCGTTGCTCAAGGAGCTTCGCCAGTCCGAGCACAAGCGCGTACGGGTCGTGGCGCTTACGGCTCATGCGATGAGCGGCGACCGGGAGAAGGCCATCAACGCCGGGTTCGACGGGTACATCACCAAGCCGATCGATATCCGGGCCTTTCCTGATCAGATCAGCCGGGCGCTCGACGGCGAGATGGTGACGACATGAGCTCGCAGCCGCCGAGGAAGAAGCCGGGTTCCAACGAGCCGTATGACCGGCGGGATCTGGTCAAGGCATATAAGGACGTGGTTGAGGAACAGCAACAGAAACGGTCCCGGCGCGATGTTCCCGAGCAGACGCCGGCCCGCAAGATCGGCTTCTGGACGATCTCTCTCGGCATCCTGCTGGCCTCCGGCCTCGCGGTCAGTCTTCATCCCGAGTGGTTCTTCCCCAAGGAGCGGGTCGAGAGCCCCCAGATCCAGGACGCCAGCCTCCGTCTCCTTATCTATCGCGAGATCATTCACGTCGAGCAGTTTCGTCGCGCCAACGGCCGATTGCCGAACAGTCTTTCGGAAGCGGGCGGGGGCGGCAACGGCGTGGAATACAGCATCGAAGGCGGGGGCTACCTGCTCAAGGCCCGGAATGGCCCCATCGAGCTGACCTACAGTTCCACCACCCCACCCGGTGAGTTTGTCGGGGACAGCTACGAAAAAGTCCGCGGGAGGACCAGCTGATGGACAAGCGTCGGGGCTGGACGATGATCGAACTGCTGGTCGTCATCGTCGTCATGGGAGTGCTGTCTTCACTCGCAGTCCTCAAGTACATCGACTTGACCCGAACCGCGATGACCTCGCGCATCCTGGGTGAGTTCGTGGCAGTCCGGCTCGCCGCGTACAACTACGAGGCGGACAACGCCAACATGTGGCCGGCGGAAGTCGGGCCCGGTGTCGAGCCCCCGGAGCTGACGCCCTACCTCCCGGCAGGATTTCAGTTCAACAATCCGAGCTACACCCTCGACTGGGACAACCTGGGCAGCGGCGGGCCGTACAATGTCGGGATCAGTATGACGACGACCGATGCCCGCCTCATGAACGCCATCGTGCAGACCCTGGGCTCGAAGGCGCCGTATTTCGTGGTGGGGAATACGTTGACGTATGTGTTGATTGATCCGAATGGGAATTACTGAGAGGTGTCAGGGGTCAGGTGTCAGGGAATTCAGGATGACGTTTCAACTCCTACCGCTCTGAACCTCACCCGCCACCCCTGACACCAGATACCTGACACCTATGAACCGGCTGATCTCCGCCGCAGCCCTCCCTGTCATCCTGGCCTGTGTAACTCCGTCGAAGCACTCCCCCCGAGACGAGCTGATGGCCACCGACCGCGCCTTCGACAGCGTGGTGGCCGAGAAGGGGGTCGAGGGTTGGGTGTCGTTCTTTGCGGACTCCGGGATCCAGATGCCCGAAGGATCGGGTATCGTGATCGGTCACGATGCGATTCGGAAGCACATGACCGGATTCTTCGGCGACACCAGTCAGAAGCTGCGTTGGACACCAGACAAGGCCGAGGCCTCGAGCGACGGAACTCTCGGCTATACGATCGGACACTGGACGCTGACGGTGCGCGACTCTATGGGCCCGCACGAGGCTTATCGCGGCAAGTACCTCACCGTGTGGCGGCGCCAGGCCGATGGCAGTTGGAAGGCGGAGGCGGACGTGGGGAATACGGAGCCGGGAGGGCGGTAGGGCGGACCGGCGGACCGGCGGACCGTATATCCAAACATCCCCACATCCAAACTTCCTTACATCCAAGCATCCTCACATCCAGACAGCTTTCGTCCCACCGCAGGGCCAGTTCATCACAGGTCTGCTTGTCTTCCGCCCCGGCAAAGCCTAACGTCGTTCCCACGTCTCACGTCTTACCTCTCACCTCTCACGCTGTTGGGACGATGCCTTCATCGCCACCGTCCTCGACCCCTCCCCTGCTCCGCTGGAGTTGGGGCAGTGTCCTCATCATCTGGGCGATCTGGACCGCGCTGGCTCTGCTCAGCGTGCTGGGTGCCGTCATCACCTTCCGGCAGATTGGCCGGCCGATCGAATGGCGCTGGCTCTTCACCTGGCGGCTCGCCGACTGGTATACCTGTGCCATCTTCACCCCGCTCCTGATCTGGATGGCTCGCCGCTGGCCGATCGAGCGCGGCGGATGGACCCGCACAATCCCGCTCTGGATCGTCGTCGTTTCGCTCTGTGTGATCCTCAAGTACGCTCTCCTTCCCCCGCTCATCAGACGGCTTCTGCCCCAGTCTCAGACGCCATCGTTCAGGGAGATGCTGAGCCAGGAATTCATCATCGAAAGCATGATCTTCTGGGCGCTGATCGGAGTGATTCACGCGATTCTGTACTACTACCGCTATCGCGAGCGGGAAAAGGAGGCCGCCCTGCTCCACGGGCAGCTGGCCGAGGCGAGACTCGAGGCGCTGGGCGCGCAGCTGCATCCCCATTTCCTGTTCAACACGTTGCAGGGCATTTCGACTCTGCTGCACCGCGATCCCGACGCGGCCGATCGGATGCTGGCGCGGCTGAGCGATCTGCTGCGACACACGCTGCGCCGGGCGGAGAGTCAGGAAGTCTCGCTGGGCGACGAGCTGGAGACGCTCGACAACTATGTGGCCATCCAGCAAGTCCGCTTCCAGGACCGGCTCACGGTGGAGAAGATGATCGGACCGGGAGCCGAAGAAATCCTGGTGCCTCATTTCGTGCTCCAGCCTCTGGTCGAGAACGCGATCGAGCACGGGATCGCGCGCCGTGCGGGTGCCGGACGAATCACCATCGCGGCCAGCAGAAACGACGATCACCTCGAGCTGAGCGTGACCGATGACGGCTCCGGTCTCGACCACTCCAATGATTTCCCGGTCGAAGGGATCGGACTCGGCAACACCCGCAGGCGACTCGCCGCGCTCTATGGGGATCAGGCGTCGCTGACTCTCAGCCCGGCACCGGGAGGCGGCCTCCGAGTCGATCTCGTCGTCCCGCTCCGACGGGCGGGATGACGGCCCTGCGCGCCGTAGTGGTTGACGACGAGCCGCTGGCCCGGGAGCGGATTCGAACTCTGCTGGCCAGTGACCGGGCGATCGAGTTGGTGGCCGAGTGCGGCGACGGTGCGACGGCGCTCGAAGCCATCACGATCCACTCTCCGGATCTCCTCTTTCTCGATGTCCAGATGCCGGAGATGGACGGGTTCGCGGTGCTGCAGTCACTCCCAACCGAAAGTCTCCCCGCGATTGTCTTCGTCACCGCGTACGACGAATACGCCTTCAAGGCGTTCGAAGTGAACGCGGTGGACTACCTGCTCAAGCCGCTCGAGCCGGAACGATTCCAGGCGGCGCTTCAGCGAGTTCGGGAGCGGCTCGACCGGCGAGGCACTGCGGAGGCAGAACCCGAGCTGCGCGCCCTGCTGACCCAGCTGCGTGCGGAGCGGCCGGCACCGGTGCGCATCGTGGTCCGGGAAGGTGAACGGCTGTTCTTCGTTCGTGCCGAGGAGGTGGACTGGATCGACGCCGCCGGCAACTATGCCCGGCTCCACGCCCGCGGGAAAACCCACCTGGTGCGGGAAACCATGAAATCGCTGGAGACCCGCCTCGACCCTACCACCTTTGTCCGCATCCACCGTTCGGTGATCGTGAACGTTGACCGGATCGGATCCCTCGAGCCGTACTTCCACGGGGAGTATGTCGTGACGATGAAGGACGGCACCCGGTTCACCTCCAGCCGATCCCACAGCGAAAGACTCCGGTCGTTGCTTCGTTAGGTCGGCGAACAGGGCGGACAGGGCGGTCGGGCGGACTGGCGGTCGTAGCTGCGGGAGGAGCCAGGTCATCACTCAAAAGAGCCGGATTGTCCCACCGAACTTGTCGCAGGGTCCACAGGAATCCATTGTGGCCCGCAGGCGGACGCGATGAAATCGAGTCGCGAAGAACTTCGGTGGTCCGCCGGTCCGCCGGTCCGCGACGGGGAATCCCAAATGTCCGACAACGTCGACCAACCTGGAGATCCGGAGATGAACCAACACCTGCTCGGCGTTCTCGCCGCCGTCCCGCTTCTCGCGACCCCGCTCGCGGCCCAGACCGCGGCGGACACCGCCGGCATTCGGGCTGCCGCACTGGACTACGCCGAAGGCTGGTACAACGCCGACGGCGATCGGATGGCACGGGCGCTCCACCCCGAGCTCGCGAAGCGGGTCCAGTTCAGCGACTCGACCGGCGCCACTTGGATCCGCACCATGGGCGCGACGGAGCTGATTCGCGGCGCCCGGTCAGGCGGGGGCAAGTCCACCCCGGCCGACAAGCAACGCAAGGACGTGAAGATCCTCGACGTCTTTCAAAAGGCTGCGAGTGTCCGGGTCGATATGTCAGGCTGGATCGACTACCTGCATCTGGTGAAATGGCAGGGGCGGTGGGTGATTCTGAATGTGTTGTGGGAGGTCAGGGACAAGACGTGATCGGCGGTAAGGGCGGACCGGCGGACCGGCGGACCGGCGGACCGGCGGACCGGCGGACCGGCGGACCGGCGGACCGGCGGACGAAAGCGGTTCGTCGCTTTAGCGACAGGAGCCGAGTGGCGGCTTTAGCCGCCGACAACGGCCGCCGACACCGGCGGAGGGGGAAGTGCTCGGGGTGGGGATCGAACCCACATGAGGATTTCGCCTCTTGGGATTTTAAGTCCCATGCGTCTGCCAGTTTCGCCACCCGAGCGTGGTCCTGCAACTTCCAGTACTACTGCGACTTCGACACTTCCTCTGCGGATGTGAGTGGAGTCTTCGCCGGGCGGATTGTGCCCGTTTTGTGGCATTCCTGGGCCTCAAGATAACTCGCGAGCTTCTCCACCGCCCCCGCGGTCTCTGAGGGAGAGACGATGTTGTAGCGATCGAATACGGCCCGGGTCTTGTGGCACGGCGCAGCTGCTATGCTGTGGCATTTGTGTGCCTATCTCATCCCCAACCACCTCGGAAACCAAGCAGAACCCGTCAGCCATAAACGGGGGTGTGCGGCGCTCCAGGGTCGCATCATTCAAATGACCCTCATTGCAGAATCCTGCGCTTGATGTGCCCCGGCGACGTTTCCCCGGGCTCGATGAAATACCTGGCACAGAGGCCAAGAACGAGGAGAACCACCGTCACCGCAGCGGCCACGACAAACCATCCGAACCAGCTCTGGGGAGCCGTTCCATGACCGCCGTGGGCGCCAGCAACGTTCGATGCGGCCCGAACCGCTAAGAGCTCTGATACCATATTCAGGTGACTCCCCATTCAGATGATCCCCTTTCACCCAGATCCAGTCCGACTGGCCGCGGCCATTCGGAGTACGCTGCCTCGGCCAGACCCACGGGCGGCGACCATTCCCGCGCCGTATAGAAGATCCCCCAGGCAATGATCAGGAGCAGTAACACCCAGACCCAGGTTGGAATGGGCGCCGGAGTCTCCGCCCGGGAAGGTTCCCAATTCTCCTCGTGGGCGCCCCCGTACGCGTTGACAAGCAGGGATAAGCGTCCCTCGACCACATCGCCGCTTCGCAGTCCGCTGACCGCGATCCCCGGACCGTTGCGCACCTCGAAAGGAATCCTCCGGACGCCTCGCCGACCCGAGCGATCGGTCGCCACCACGACCAACAGGTGCGGTCCGTCCTCCAGCGTGTTGGTCTCGATTTCCAGGCGGGCGGGCGGCGTGTTCACGGCCACCGGCTGTGGCGAGCCGTCGAGGTACAGCTCGATACGGCTGTCAGGAGCGCCCGAAAGAGGTTCACTGGGCATGTCTACCTCGCGCGCGGATCTCACCCACAAGCTCCGGTGTCACCGACGGCGCCTTGTTACCCCAACTGGTTCGCTCGTGATTGATGACGGCTGCAATCTCCTCGTCACTGAGCAGATCCGCCCAAGCCGGCATGGGTGACGCGTAGCTGACTCCGCCGATGATCTCTCCAGTGAGTCCGAAGAGAACGATTTCGACATGACGGCCTGGATCGCTCGCCAGCACCACGGGATCCCCGACCAACGGTGGGAAGGCCCCCGGCAGGCCCTGCCCGGCCGGTTGGTGACAGCTGCTGCAGCGAGTTTCAAAGACTTTGGCGCCCGCGTCCCCTGACCTCGTGACGGTGCCTGGTGCCGGTTGTACCCCATCGAGCGGGACCTGACGAAGTGAAAGGAGATAGGCGACCAGAGCCTTCGCCTCCTGCCGGGCGATCACCACTCCGTGTTTCGGCGCGACTGCCGGGGGAATGGGAACCACGGTATCACCGGTGTCCGGCGCCTTCTTCACCTCGAACAGCCAGGGGAAAGCCGGCATGATCGAACCGGTGGTGACCGCGCGGGGCTGAAACAGGTGGATGTACTGCCATACTGCGCTCGGCTGCCGCACTCCGATGCTGGACAGGTCGGGGCCGGTCCGCTCGCTGCCCAGGATGCGTGGGGTCTGGCGCCACACATCTGTCGGCGCCAGCCAGGCGAAGTCGCCAGGGACCGAAGCTCGCCCGTAGCGAAGCGTGTCCTGCGCTAGGGGGCGGACCTGCTGGGTATGGCAGTAGACGCAACCCTCGGAGAGATAGATCTCGAGCCCCTGGCGTTCCAGCGCGTTCAGGGGACGCGACCCTGCAAGGGGGGAAGTGGTCCTATGGACTGAAATCGCGGGAGCTATCGCAACCAAGTAGCTCAGCCCGATGAACCCGAAGAGGACCACCCCAAACAGGAGCCGATGGTTATTGTGGAAGTCCAGTCTCATGCGATCGCCTCCCTGCCGGGAGCGGGACGCATGTGCCACAGGTTTCTGGCGAAGACGAGATGGGAGAGAAACATCAATGTCCCCCCCACGGCCCGACCGACCCAGAAGGACTCCATGGCACGCACCGAATCGATGAAAGGAGCACCGGAAATCCAGCTCAGACCTTTGAGGGTGCCCCCGATCGAGAGCGTTCCCACATAGGCCGCCATACCGACGAGCGCCAGCCAGAAATGCAGACCCACGGCAAAGTGTGGTGGCTCACGCCCGGTGAGGCGGGGGAGTAACGCGTAGATCCCGCCCCAGATGAGAAAGTTCACGAAGCCATACATCGTGAGATGGGAATGACCCACCGTGAAGTCGGTGAAGTGCCAAACCTGATTGAGTGACCGGAACGCCTCCAGAGTACCTTGGGTCGAGCCGAGGAAGTAGCAGACCACTCCCACCAGGATAAATGGGAGGGAGTAACTGACTCCGATCGTGCGGGTGCTCCCGGCCATGGTGAGCAGAAAATTTCCCGTGCCGGCGACGACCGGCACGAGCATCCCTACGCTGAAGATGATTGCCACCGTTTGCAGCAGCCACGGCGTGGGACTGTAGATGAAGTGATGGCCGCCGATCAAGGTGTAGAACACCATCTGGGTCCAGAAGGCCAACACCCCGAGGGAGTAGGAGTAGATCGGTTTGTTGAGCAGCTTCGGGAGGAAGTAGTACGTGAGTCCCAGCACCATGGGAGTGAACCACATCCCCACGCCCTGATGCATGTAGTAGCCCTGGATCACCGTATCCGCGAGCCCGTACTGGATCCCCGGGATGTACGCGATGGTGACCAAAACCAATGTCCAGAGCAGAGCCGCGAGGATGTACCAGTTGGAGATGTAGATTTCGTCGGTTCCGCGGCGTGCGATGGTCTGGTACAAATCATACGTCAGGAGCGCCAAGCCGAGAGCAAACAAGCCCATCGCAGGCCAGATGAACTCTCGGAACTCTCCGGCTCCGTTGGTAACCCCCGACACTAACAACACCACGCCGGCCAGCACGGCACAGTTGATGAGCCACAGGCTGATCCGGGCTAATCGAATGCAGTAGAGAGGTGTTCGCGAGGCCCTCGGCACGACCCAAAGAGCCAGGCCCAGCATTGCGAGAGAGGTCCAGCCCCAGAAAACCACATTGGTGTGTACGGGGCGTAACCGACCGAAACTGAGCCACGGAGCAACGCCCAGATCCGGCACCGCGAACTTCAGTCCAAGGTATTCTCCGATCAGCGTCCCGAATACGAGCCACGCGGTCGCGCTAATGAGATACCACCAGACCAGCTGGGTGAGATCGCGATCGGCCGCGATCACTTCTACTACCGGATTCTTGGCAACTGCCAGCGGGCGTTGCACGACCAGCCACCCTCCTTCGGATTCGTCGCATGGGCCATAAAGTGATGCCTGCTCGATGTGGGGTCTCGAGGAGCTCACGCGATCGGGACTGCTGCTCCTACTGTCTCGTGACCTTCCCGCATGCGATGGGCAAGGTGACATGCGCCGGAATCGGCCCGAGCGAGGCCACGGATGCCTTGAGCGTGTTGGTGGCCGCAATGCCGTGGATGAACACGACGCGCCGGTCGAGATCCAACTCCTGTCCCGGGAACGCCTTGCTGAACGCTGCCTGTAATGCGCTCAGCGACACCGTCTCCTTGTATTGCAGCGCTCCGGCCGCTGACGCCCGCGGATAGACGCCGTGCGGCACGTCCATGCTGACCGGGTCACCGCTGAACGGCACCATCGTCGTCCCCGCCGACGTTCCCGTCTCGACAACGTCGATGATGCCATCGTGATTCGCGTCCGCCGCCACGGTTGGGCAGACTGCCTGCCGTCCATCTGCGAAGCCGTGGAAGTGCTGCCAGTGCTCGATGTCGTTCGGCAACCCGCTCGCATTCACGAGGATGGTCAGACTATCACCCCTGATCGTGAACCTGACCTCGCCCGTGGCCGAACTCCCGGTCACGTTCGTGTTCAGAGGGGAGAGCTGGGCCTTGCGGCTACCGCCGTCTATCGAGAAACGCCTTCAGGGCAACGGCTCCGTTGCGCGCCTCGTCATGCGCGGCGTAGATGAAGGTGACCCGCCCTCGTTTGGCCGCGCTGAGGAGCGGCCGCCAGGCTGCCGGCGCCGCGCGAAGCTCGGTGAAGTACCGGCGCCGGAACTCCGGCCACTTCTTCGGGTCGTGGCCGTACCACTTCCGCAGGTCGGCACTCGGCGCGACTTCCTTCAGCCACCCATCGAGCTTCAACCGCGTCTTCCTGACACCCCGCGGCCAGAGTCGCTCTACAAGCAAGCGCACACCATCATCACCGCTAGCTGGTTCATAAACACGCTTCAGCTTGATCACGGAATGCTCCTTTGTTAGTTGAGTCAGCCACTCGGTCACGCCCCATTCGTGGCCCTTGGTCACCACGCATCGACGGCACGCAACGTTCATTGTTCGAATCGGGCCCTACCGGCGCTGTTCAGTCTCGCGATACCATCCGCCCTGTCGCGACTCTGCACCCGTAAGGGCCTTCGGCTGGTACGTCCCGGGCACGGTTTGGAATGGGATGGTCAGCCGGTTCCACCCATTTATCGCGACCAGCGCCAGCGTCAGGTCCACGAGCTCTTTGTCCGAGAAGTGCCGCCGGGCATCCTCGTAAAGCGTGTCGGAGACAGATCCCTGGCTGATGAGGGTCACCGCCTCGGTCCAGGCGAGCGCGGCTCGTTCCCGATCGGTGTAGAAGGGGGTCTGGCGCCATGCGGGCAAGGTGTAGAGGCGCTGTTCGGTCTCGCCGCGAGAGCGGGCGTCCTTCGTGTGCATGTCGATACAGTAGGCGCAACCGTTGAGCTGGGAGGCCCGGGTCTTGATCAGATCGAGGAGACCCGGCTGGAGACCGGAGCTCAGTACGTAGGCGTCGAGCTCACTCAGCGCCCGAATCCCTTCGGAGGCGACTTTGCTGTAGTTGATGCGATGATCCATTGTCGTTCTCCTCAGCCTTTGTAAGTGACGACTTTCCCCCACAGATCCGCCGTGCCCGAGATACCCGCCCGCAGGCACTCGAGCTGGATGATCTGGCTACGGTTCACGAACAGATTCACCTCGGGTCCGTAATTCTTCACGGACCAAGCGAACACGCCGGGGTCGGGGGACGGGATCGCGGTCGTCATCAGGTCGTCTCCTTCGCGGCCGGCGTGCGCAGCAACACCGGCGAGTTGGCCGTCTCGCTGACGCGGAGCCGGATCCACATCCCGGCGGCGCCGTGCCCAGGCACGGCGCAGAAGAGCAGGTACTCCCCCTCGGACTGAGCGGCGAAGTGCATTGTGTCTGTCGTCCCCGGAGGAAGTCCTTCATCGAGCTTGAGCGTGAAGGCACGCGGGAGCGCGGGAGCGACGGACTGCGTCGGCAGCGGCGTTTGCGGAGCGATCACCTCGGCGCTATGTGGAGTCCTCCCGTCGTGGTTGCGGAAGTCGATCTGCGTTTTCCATCCGACGGGCACTACAAGCGTGAGGCCGCCGTCGTAGAACCCGTTGAAGTTGAAGGCGCCGTTCAGCGCGGTGAGCCCGGCGATCAACTGGAAGCGGACGGTCTTGGCAGCCGCATCGTAGCTCAGCCAGGCCGGATCCAGCCTCTGCTCCTGCGCACTCGCGGGAACCGTGAGCGAAATAGTCACCAGGCCCGCCATCACCGCGAGGGTCCGCCCCGCCGTGGTTGACCAGCGCCGCTTTCCAGCCGGGCCCACGATACCGATTCCAGGCAGGCTCCACATCTTTCCCATCTCACTGCCGCGGCATGGCTGGATGCACCCGGCGTTCGGCCAGGATCTGCGCGACGGTCGGGAAGGCCTGACGGGCCGCGTCGGGGACATGGCGCCAGCCATCGGTCCCCGGCCCGCCCACCCAGTAGTCGAACGGCTCGGCGCCCGGCCCGAGCGGTTCCCCCACCACGATCCGACCCACCATCCCCGCGGCTTCGTGCGGCATGCAGTAGTAGTCATAGACCCCGGGTACGGTGAGCGTGACGTCGAAGTGATCGCCCGGATGCACGAGGAACCCCGAGTCCCAGGGCGCCGCACCCTCGGGGATGCGGAGCGAGTGATGGTCGTTCCGCGGGTGGTAGGCGGTCGTCGTGTGCACATTGTCGCGCACGATCCAGCGCAGCGTCGCACCCGGCTCTGCGTAGAGCCCGATCGGGTCGAACCAGACCCGCGAGCCGAGCGCGTCGCTGCGCATTTCTATCACCTCGAGTCCAGCCGTAGGAATGAACCGCCCCCCGAGTAGCGAGGTTTCGGCCGCCCACCGGCTCGGCGCCAGCCCCAAGCCGACAAGCGCTAGCCCGCCGGTCCTGAGGAACTCCCGACGCGATGGCTTCGTCACTTGGCGAGCTCGGCTGCACGCTGAGGCGAGACGTACCACACGATCACGTGGTAGTGCGGCTCCGCCACGCCGGGATGGCCCGCGTTAAAGACAATGTCCACGTGATCGACGCGTTCCTTGGCGGCCGCAAGACCGCTAAACGCCTTCTGGGCGTTCAAGTCCTTGAGCGGGATCATGTAAATGGAGCTCACCAGCTTCCCCTGATGGTCATAGGCGAGAAACGGCCCCGCTGGCAACGTGGCGGGGTTGACGTACAGGGTCCCCAGTCCGGGCACGAAGTTTGGAAGCGGGACGAGCGTACTGACTTCCTTGTACGCGCCGCCGGGCGGCGCTTTCGCCTGCGCCACGACCATCTCCGTCGTTGCAATGAGGAGTCCGATGCCGATCAGGGCGGTAAGCGCGGGCAGTGGCAGTCGTTTCATGCGTGGGTCTCCTCGCGAAACATGAGTTTCGTTGCTTCGTCACGTGTGCACCCATGGTCGCCCTCGAGACAGATACCGGCAATGAAGCGTTTGTACTGCCGGGCGAGACCGCCGTCCCGTCCGCCAACAGCGAGTACCGCGCCGGTCGACGGTCACTTCCGACAAGATCATGTAGATTTGGTCGAGAGAAACGAGGGCTGGTGCGGCAGTCGACCTAGAGTGGACTGGGGAGGCGAGCCATGCTCGAACCGGAGTTGTTCGCGCTGCTGGAGCACACGGCGGACGCTGCGTACACGGTCGCCGAGGACGGGACGATCTGCTCCTGGAACGCAGCAGCTGAACGACTGTTCGGCCACCAGGCGAGCGAGGTACTTCACCGGCACATCGAGGAAGTCCTGGACGCGTACGACCGGCTGGGCACCGAACCCCTCGCCGGCGGCAGCGAGGTGGCGGTCCGTCAATGGGATAACGCCGGGGGCGGAATCCCGAATTTCGACCTGGACGTGCGAACCGGCTTCGGCAACCGTATCTGGATCAACGTGTCGACGATCGTATTCGACAACCGGCGCACCGGCCGCCGGCTGTATGTTCGCCTTGCGCGCGATATCAGCCAGCAGCGCCGCAACGCCGAGTTGTACTTCCGCGCGCTGGAGGCCGCCCGGCAACTCGTGGCGTTGGCGGGCGATGAATCACAGCACGCCCAGGTCGAGCCGCTTTCCGAACAGGAGCGGCGCATTCTGAAGTTCTTCGCCGAAGGGAGCAACGCCAAGACCATCGCCCGCAAACTGGGCATCTCCGCCCAGACGCTCCGCAATCATCTGCACCGCATCAACCGTAAGCTGCGCACTCACAACCGCCTCGAGGCGGTGACCCACGCCCAGCGGCGCGGGCTTCTCGAATAGGCCGCTCGCCCCACTCCCGCCGTGATATGTGTTGACCTCGGTGGTACGAACGAGCCATTGGCGTGCGTCACGCCGTTCGCGACCATACCAGTGCGAGCCGGAGGCCTGGCTCGGTCAACTTTGGGAGGAGCGAACGATGAAACTGGTGCGTCTTGCGGGCGGATTATTTGCGCTTGCCGCCTTGTGTGTGTGGCCGGCCGCGGCATTCGCCCAGGCCGACTGGCCCACCTACGGCGGGAATGACTGGAACCAGCGGTGGTCCACCCTGAAGCAGATCAACACGAGCAACGTCAACCGGCTGGTCCCCCGGATGGTGTTCCAGACGAACGTCAGCAAGCTCGGGTCGTTCGAGACCACTCCCATTGTCGTCGGAAACTTGATGTACGTGACGACGGCCTACAACGAGGCCACGATCGCCTACGACCTGGCCACCAGGAGGCAGGTCTGGCGCTACGAGCACAAGCTCGGGACCACCATCACCTGCTGCGGACCCAACAACCGCGGCGTGGCGGTCAGCAATGGGCTGGTTTTCGAGGGAACGATTGACGCCCGCCTGATCGCGCTGGATGCGAAGACCGGCGAACTCAAATGGGACGTCGAGGTCGCTGATCCGGCCATGGGGTACAGCATCACTCACGCCCCCTTGCTCGCGGGCGGCAACGTGCTCGTCGGCGTGTCGGGCGGTGAGTACGGCATCCGGGGCCATGTCACCGCGTACGACGTTATGACTGGCAAGCAGGCCTGGCGCTGGTACTCTGTTCCCGCGCCGAAGGGTGACCCGACCTTTGATCCGAAGGCCCCGAACGGATGGTGGGGCACTTGGGCGACGAAGGCCGAGGACAGCGACCTGCATCGCGACATCGCAAAGGAGAAGGCCGACAGCGCCAAGTACCCTGATGCGTGGAAGATGGGCGGGGGCGGCGTGTGGATGACGCCGGCGTATGACAAGACCCTCAACTCCATTTTCCTCGCCGTCGGCAACCCTTCACCCGACCTCGATGGCAGCATGCGCCCCGGGGACAATCTCTATACCGACGCCATAGTGGCCCTCGATGCCACCACCGGCAAGACCAAGTGGTACTATCAGACCGTCCCCCACGACGTCTGGGACCTCGATGCCGTCTCCCCACCGGTCGTGACCATGCTGGACGGCCGGAAGGTAGTGGTGCATGCCGGGAAGACCGGCTGGCTTTATGTCGTTGACGCCAGCACCGGGAAACTGGTTCGCAAGAGCCAGAACTTCGTGCCGCAGGAAAACATGTTCGCCCTGCCGACCGAGAAGGGCACCCGCATGCTGCCGGGCGCCAATGGCGGCTCTGAATGGTCGCCTATCGCGGTCGATCCCGGCCTCAGCTACGCCTTCGTGGCCGGGCTGCACCAGCCGATGAACTACATCACCCACAGCGCGCCGTACGAAAAGGGCCGCTTGTGGCTTGGTTCTGCGTTCGTTGGCATCCCCGGCGGGGAGCAGTACGGACTCTATTCCGCGATCGACCTCAAGACCGGGAAGATCGCCTGGCAGAACAAGGTGCCCCAGCCGATGATGGGCGGATCGCTCGCGACCGCCGGCGGCCTCGCCTTCACCGGTGAAGGCAACGGGAACTTCAATGCGTACGAATCCCGCACCGGCAAGCTGCTCTGGCAATTCAACGCGGGCGCCGGATGCAACGCCGCGCCGATCGCCTTCGAGTTCAAGGGCGAGCAGTTCATCGCCGTCGCGTGCGGCGGCAACTATCAGCTCAGCTTCCCGCTGGGCGACGCCGTCTTCGTTTTCGGGTTCCCGAAGACCTGGACGCCTTGACGTGCGCATCCCATTCGGAACGCTCCTGTGCGTACTGGGCGGCTGGGCGCCGGCTGGATACGCGCAGGCAGCGCCCAGCCAGTGGCTGTCCTGGGACCCGGCGACCAACACTGTCACGTTCGCCCTGGCAGCCGGGGCACCGGGAAAGTCGGGCCCCTTCAACTTCAACGGTTACACCACTGGCGCGGCAACCCTCGTCGTCCCCGCGAAGAGCACCGTCGTAATGAACTTCGTGAACGACGACTACACGCCCCACAGTGCCGAGATCATTGGTGAGAAGGGCCCGTTGCCCAACATGGGTGGCGCCGCGGCAATCCCGAGCGCCTACACCAGGAACCTGACACAGGGCGTGCCCCAGGGCGGGACGGACAAGCTGCGCTTCACGGCGCCGGAGGGCGGCACCTTCCGGATCATCTGTGGAGTGCCCGGCCATGCCGTATCGGGCATGTGGATCTTCCTGAAGGTCGATCCGTCGGCGAAGGCCCCGTCCTGGCTGGCAAACTGATTACAGGAGGCACCATCATGTCGTTGCCCACGATGCCGGCAGCCGTCTCGACCGGCATCAGTCGATGGGAGATCGACCCCGCGCACTCCCATGTGGAGTTCGCGGTGAAGCACCTCATGATCGCGACCGTGAAGGGCCTCTCCGAGGGCGACTTCCGGTTGACCGATCATCTCACGATCCACGGCATTACCCGCAAGGTGGTGCTCGACGTCACCGGTAAGGGGCGGGCGAAGGACATGGAGGGCAATGAGCGCGCCGGCTTCAGCGCTTGAACGAAGATCGATCGCACCGAGTTCGGGCTCGGCTGGAACCAGACCCTCGAGGCGGGTGGCGTGCTCATTCGTACCGAGGTCAGGATCTCGGTCGAGGTCGAATTGCGGCAAGCCGACTGCTTAGACTGGAGGCATGATGCATACCATGGCGGGATCCGACACAATGCTCCTCGAGCATGCGATCGATGGCCTTCCGGGCCGTCAGTTTTCGATCGTCAGGGTGCGATATGCACCGGGAGAAGCAGGGGAGCCGCACCATCATACGGCGCCGCTGGTAGCGTACGTGGTCTCTGGGGCGCTCCGATCGAAGGTGGGTGATAGTCCGGAGCGCGTCTATCATGCCGGGGAGAGTTTCTATGAGCCACCCAACGCAGTCCATTACGTTTCGGCCAACGCCAGCGTGACGGAGCCTGTGACCTTTATCGCCGTATTCGTCGCGCCAGTCAACAGCACATTGACGGTGGCGCAGACCGCCTAAGCGAGTCGACCGCGGGACCATTGGGTGGTCCCGATCCTCAGCGACTGCCGTGGCTCATTCGAGAAAGATGATCAGGAGGTCCGGCATGAGACCACGATTCAAAGTCGGCGATCACGTGCGCTGGAATTCGGAGGCCGGATACGTCAGCGGGACGGTCATCGAGGTCCACACCAGAGATGTGGATTACAAGGGGTACACCCACCACGCCAGCAGGGACGAGCCCCAGTATGAAATCCAGAGCGACAAGACCGACCACATCGCCCTGCACAACGGCTCGGCGTTGAGGAGGGTTACCGGTTGAACGGCGCTCTGGTCAGCACGATCTCTCCCACCCTCGAATCCTTGTTGGCCGCCGTGCGTGACTGTAGGGTATGCGAGGCACATTTGCCGCTCGGCCCGCGGCCAGTGCTGCGTGCGGGTGAAACCGCCCGCATCCTGGTCGTGGGGCAGGCACCCGGTGTGCAGGTCCACCGAACCGGCATTCCCTGGGACGACCCGAGCGGGGAGCGCCTTCGGGCGTGGATGGGGGTGGACAAGGATGACTTTTACGATGAATCGCGTATCGCAATCATTCCCATGGGTTATTGCTATCCCGGGCGAGGGAAGGGTGGTGATTTGCCGCCGCGCCATGAATGCGCGGTGCTGTGGCTCGACCATTTGCTGGCACGGCTGCCACGGATTGAAGTGACTCTGCTCATCGGCCAATATGCTCAACGTCACTTCCTGGGCGGTCGCCGCAAGCGATCTCTGACCGCCACGGTCAGGGCCTGGTCACACTACGCTCCGCAATACATTCCGCTGCCCCATCCTTCGCCGCGCAATCAGCCGTGGTTCAAGCAGCATCCCTGGTTTGAGCGGCAGCTCGTGCCGGTGCTGCGCGCCCGTATCAACACGCTGGCCGGGCGCTGAAGGAGAAGCTCGCGCGAGAATGGCGGCGCAGGATCCCGAGCCCGTCGTCTTCACCGTGGGTCATTCGACCCGGCCGCTCGCCGAGTTCATTGCCCTGCTGAAGGCCCACTCGGTGGCTCGGCTCATCGACGTGCGGACTGTGCCACGTTCCCGCCATAACCCGCAGTTCGACCGCGACACCCTGCTGGCCGCGCTCCCGCCCGAGGGCATCGGCTATGAACACATCGCCGGCCTAGGGGGATTCCGCCGGACGCACCCCGGATCCCTGAATGCAGGATGGCGAAACTTGTCCTTCCGCGGTTACGCCGATTACATGCAGACCCGCGAGTTCGCGGAACACCTGGCCGACCTCATCGCGAGAGCCAGGCGCGAGCAGCTCGCGCTGATGTGCGCCGAGGCCGTGCCGTGGCGCTGCCATAGGTCACTGATCGCCGACGCACTGATGGTTCACGAGGTACGCGTCGAGGAAATCGTCAGCGCGACCCGGCGCCGGGTCCATGTGTTGACGCCTTTCGCCAAGGTGAGCGGCACAGTAGTTACCTATCCCGCAAAGCCGCCTCCATCCCTGGCTTGATGGAACGCAAGACAGAAAGCAGCTGGGGTCCCGCCCATCGTTACCTCTCTGTGGTAACGCGCCTCATTCTTTCGGGCGCCTAACGTGCCCTGCCAAGCCGTGAAGGCCACTTAAGTGGCACTTCCCACCGTGCTATCATGGGGCCGCGACCGGAAAGCGAACCACGGTCAGTCGGGAGAAGGGAGATAGGAGAAGGGTATCCATCCGCCCTGTCCGTTGCTCCACCTGACACGCTATCTTCCAGCCTCACGCGCGCGAACTCACACAAATGCCACCTACGACACCCGTCGCCCAGTCCACCCTCTTGCCCAGGGGCTATACCGCCGCCGATACCGAGCTGCGGCGCGCCTGGCTGGAACAGAAGACCGGCGTGCTGCTGGATGAACTTCCTCCCGATCCGCCGGAACAGCTCAAGGGCATCATCGAGAACCACGTCGGCTACGTCGGCCTGCCGCTCGCCGTGGCCGGGCCGCTTGTAGTCCGCGGGAGCTACGCCGAAGGCACCTACTACGTGCCACTCTGCACGGTGGAAGGGACCCTGGCGCTGTCGATGACCCGCGGCGCCTATCTCACCTCGCTCTCGGGCGGTATCCTGACCCGCCACCTGAAGCAGGAAGTGTCGCGCAGCCCGGTATTCATCTTTCCGGATGTGGACGCCTGCCAGCCGTTCCTCGACTGGATCGAAACCGAAATGCCCGCGATCCGGAGGGCGGCGGAGTCTACTACCCGGCACGGCAAGCTGATCCGGGTAGACAAGTACGTCGTGCACAACAGCGTCCTGCTGGACTTCGTCTACACCACGGCAGACGCGGCCGGCCAGAACATGGTGACCCTCGCGAGTCACGCGGCCTGCCACTACATCAGCGAGCACTATCGCGGCTCGACTTTCCGCTACCTGATCGAGTCCAACTTCAACGGGGATAAGAATCCCGCCGCCCGGACCCTGCTGCTCGGGCGGGGCCACCAGGTGATCGCGAGTGCCATGGTCTCAGCCAAGGCGCTCCGTCGGGTGGTTCGCACCACCGCACAGGGATTCGTGGACGGTTGGACCCAGTGCACCCGCGCCTCTCAACTGGCCGGGGTCATGGGACTCAACATGCACGTCGCCAACGGGCTCGCCGCGATCTATCTCGCCACCGGGCAGGACGTGGCCTGTGTCGTCGAGAATTCTCTGGGCCTGGTGAACTACGAAGTACAGAATGGCGGCGACTTGTACGCCACCCTCTCGATGCCATCGATCTGCGTCGGGACGGTGGGCGGCGGCACTCGGCTCGCCGCGCAGCGGCGCAATCTCGAGCTGCTCGGGTGTACCGGAGACGGTTCCGCGAAACGTCTGGCGGAGATCGTGTGCGCGGCAGCACTGGCCCTCGAGCTATCGCTGGGCGGGGCCATCGCCTCGAATGAATTCGCCTTGGCCCACGTGAAGTACGGGAGGTAACACATGGCCTGGATGTTCCAGGCCTGGTGCCGGGTGGTGTTGCGGTTCTACTGTCCGTTACACGTGTTCGGACAGGAGCACCTTCCGGATCGGCCGTACATCCTGTGCAGTAACCACGCGAGCCACCTGGACGTTGTCGCCCTGATGCTGGCGAGCGGCCGGCCCTTCGACGACTTCGCCATGGTGGCGGCGCAGGATTATTTCTTCGGCCCCAGGCTGCAATCGGCGGCGAACCTGTTGTTCAAGCTCATCCCCCTCGAGCGCAGGGCGACCCAGCGCCAGCTGAAGACCCACATCGAGGCCTGCAAGAAGTTCCTCGATGATGGTGGGCGTGGCCTGATCATATTCCCCGAGGGGACCCGGACCCGCACCGGCGAGATGCAACCCTTCAAGAGGGGCCCCGCGGTCGTGTCGACCTCCCTCGGACTGCCCCTGGTGCCGGCCTACATCGACGGGAGCTACCGCTCCTGGCGGAAGAACAAGTGGTTCATGCAGCCTCGGCACATCCGGGTGCGCTTCGGGCCGCCGATCGAACCGATCGCGACGAACGAGGGCGAGACGCCGTTCGCCACCTATCGCCGCATCACTGAAGAGCTGGAACGTCGAGTCCACGAACTGCGGGAGCGCGTCAGACATGACCGCGAGTCCGACTCACATGAAATGGTGGGGCTGGGGAGACGAGCAGACGGAGTTTGACATCTCCGACAAGCCGGAACTCTGGCCGTTTATCCGGGAATCCGTCGGAATTTCCGGAGAGGGGGACCGCACGCCTCCTGTTCAGTTCGATGATCTCACGCTCCCCCTTCCGAGAATCAACTCGGCGTTCCGCGCGGCCCTGGGCGGCACGCTCGGTGGCGACCGGCTCTTCACCAACAAGCGCGAACGGCTGGTCCACGCCTACGGCAAGAGCTTCCGTGACCTTTGGCGGATTCGCCGCGGGATCGTCGAAGCGGCGCCTGATGGGGTGATCTACCCGGAGACCGAAGCCGAGGTGGCGACGCTGATCGCCGCGGCAGCAGACCACGACGTCGTACTCATTCCCTTCGGCGCCGGGTCCAACATCGCGGGCTGCGTCGAGGCGGCACACGACGAGCGGAGGATGGTCGTGGCGCTCGACCTGCGCCGGATGGACCAGGTCCTGGAGCTGGATGCGGAGTCGGGCACGGCGCGGATCCAGGCCGGTGTCATGGGCCCGCATATGGAACAGCAGCTCAACGCGCAGGGCTTCACCCTCGGCCACTTCCCCGACTCGTTCCTCTTCTCGACCCTGGGCGGCTGGATCGCGACCCGCTCGGCGGGCATGCAGAGCGACCGCTACGGCAAGATTGAGGACATGGTCGTCGCGCTGCGCATGGTGACCCCGAGCGGCACGATCGAGACCCGCACGGTTCCCCGCTCTTCCAACGGGATCGACGTCAAACATCTCTGCATCGGCAGCGAAGGCACCCTCGGCGTCATCACCGAGGCGGTCATGCAGGTACACCGGATCCCTGAAATCCGGCTACCCTACGGCTATCTCTTCCCGGATTTCGAGGAGGGCGTCAACGCGATC
>DATBGE010000068.1:0-21366 GCA_036558125.1 Gemmatimonadales bacterium
GGGGAGGCCGAATCATCGACAGTCTGCTCGCCAGCGATACCACGAAGTATCCTGACTTTCTCCGCGGAGCGCTGGTGGCAGGTCAGGGCTGGAAGAAGATGGCGACCGGAGACACAGTTGCTGGGCTCGCGGAGATGCGCCGCGGCATCGAGACCTTGGGCAACCAGGGTGGCCCAGTCATCAGCGGTGCAGTCCGCCTCCAGTTCGCCCTGGGTCTGGCCTCTCAGGCGGCCACGCGGGATGAAGGAATTCGGCTTCTCGAGAACGGATTCGACAACGATTTCATCCTCACGCCCCTCACCTTCCTGGCATTGGGCCGAGCCTACGAAGCGGCCGGCAATCGCAGTGCCGCGGCCGATAACTATTCGCAGTTCCTGAGACTCTGGGACAAGGCCGATCCGAGCGTACAGTCGAGAGTGCAGCAGGCGAAGGAGGGGTTGATGCGGGTGACGGGGGAGCCGAAGAGCTGAAATTGCAGATTGAAGATTTAAGATTGAAGATTTGTAACCTATTCCCGATTTGAGATCTCAGATTTCAGATTGAAAAGCGGCCAAATTCTTCAATCTGAAATCTGACATCTTCAATCTGAAATTCTTCCCCTTCGAACGGGCCGGAGAGCGCCGAACCGCTCCCTCCAGTTCTTCCGATCATCCGACAGAGCTTCCAGGAATTCGGCGAGTACTTTGGATCGCACCACACTGTAGAGGATGATCCCCACTGAGGGCACCAGGAAGGCCAGGAAAATCCCCAACCTCACCAGCCAGGGTTGGTCGGCGTAAGCGAAGAGGTTCATTCCCAGAAGTCCCGTCGCGACGGTCCCTACCAGACCAAGTGTCGTCACTACGGTAAGCCGCACCACGGTATTCGCCTGTCGCCGCAAGCTATCGCTGTCCAAGTACTCGTTCATGTCCTGTACTTCTTCCCGCACCTCGGCGAACAGCTGATCGGTGCCGAGGTGGTTGGCCCACATCCGGAAGAGGGTCCGCGCCTGATCCTGGGTAGAAACCTCGTGAAACCAGTAGCGATGGGTGAACCGAAGGAAAGTCTCCATCGTGCGCCTGATCTCGCGTTTGAAGCGCTTGACCGATTCGACATCGCGGATGTTGAGCCGGCTGATGGCTACCACCAGCCGGTCCGACAGCATCAGCAGTGACGCCCGATGGAAGTGACTCAGCAGCCCGATCTTGGCATACTGGTGGCGGAACTGGCCGAGCAGACCTCCTTCGGGATCCATGAAGAAGCGGTCATCGGCACTCCCCACCATGGCGAAGGCATGGCCGGAGCAGAGATACCGCGTGTTGGTGTCGTTCGGGCGTTCCGCGGGGGCCCAGTACCGGTCGTAGCAGTAGCGAGATTCGAAGTCCATCAACGAGCGGGCTGAGAAGGGGAGAGTGTCCGGATCACCTGGAGGAGCGCCGAGGGCAAGCCGGGCAAAGGTGGCGCGACTGAGCACCGCCGGGTTATCGAGCGCGAGGTACGCCATCCAAGGCATCCGGTAGTACTCGATCTGCCGGTAACGGAGCGGGCCGGGCTTGTCGCTGTCGTGTCCCACCAGCGGCTGGAGCAGGTACTCCCAGTGCGAGGCGATACACGCGGTTCGGTGCTCCGCCACGACGCGGAGATAACGGTCCCGCTGCTCGAAGTCGGAGGTGGCGAGGACTGCTCCCACCGGAGAAATCCACTCCACCTTCTCGAGACAGTGACCGCCCCGGCCATCAGTGTTCCAGAACGCAGGGAATGCGCGTCCGAAGCGAAAAAGCGTGTCCTGGACTGTGGGAAGCGGCAGGTCGTCCCCGTGGATCTCGACGGCGAGCAGGACGATTTCGACGTCAAAGAAGAAGTAAAGCTGGACGTTCTCTACCGCGAAATCGATCGGTGGGGCGCCTCGTTCGAAGGTGACGCGGGCGGTCGCGATGTCATCGCGTTCGAAGATACGGATCGGCGATTCTCCCGGGGTACCAATTGCCCCCTGAGGCTCACCGTACAGGCATCGCTGGACATAAGGGAGGAAGCTTACGAACTCGCTGTATTGCCGTTCACCGGAGAGATCGGCGCACCCGGCACCCCGTGCCATTTTCCAAGGTCCGCCGAGCCGTTGCAGCACCTCCCACGGCGGCGCCCCGGCGCTCTCCCGCACCGGCACCAGCTGCAGCGGCCAGAGCAGAATCGAGTGGAAGCGTCGGACCTGCGGGACAGATCCGGCAGATACGCTGGTCATGAGAATGATCTGGAGAGATGAACTCCATATGCACCGCCGTTGCCCGGATCGGCAAGGGGGCTTGGGGATTGATGGATGTTCGGATGTGCGGATGTTTGGATGTGCGGATGTTCGGATCCTTCATTCCCAGTGCTTCGGCGCCTCCTCCAACTCCGCGAGCAGCACCCGGTAGCTCTCCATCCGGTCGGCACCCACCTCTCCCCGCTCCACCGCGGCGGCTACCGCGCACCCCGGCTCCCCGGTGTGGCGGCAATCGGGATAGCGGCAGAATCCCAGCAACGGCTGCATCTCGGGGAAACAGTGCGGCAGATCGCTGGAATCGATTCCCCAGAGGCCGACGTCGCTGAAGCCTGGGGTGTCTACGATGAAGGCATCGCGTCCAACCGGCACCATGACAGCAGAAACCGTCGTGTTGGCTCCCCGGCGGATCCGGGCGCTGATTTCTCCGGTGCGAAGCTCGAGACCCGGCTCCAGCGCATTCAGAAGGCTGGACTTCCCGGCTCCCGATGGGCCCGCCACCACGGTCACTCGGCCCGCCAGTCGTTCCTTCAGCAGTTCGAGCCCGACGCCGGTGCGGACGCTGGTGCGGAACACCGGATAGCCGGCGCGTTGGAACCGGTCCGCCAGCTCGTCGCCGGGATCGAGGTCGGTCTTGTTCAGTACCACCGCCGCCGCCAGGTCATTCGCCGCGGCGACGACGAGAAGACGATCGATGAGCTGGGGAATTGGGAGTGGATCGACGGTCGCGGTGACGACGAGGACCTCATCGACGTTCGCCGCTACCGGGCGGGTTCCGCGGCCATCAGGCACCCGCCTCGCCAGGAGACTCTGACGCTCCTCGACCTGGGAGATCCCGAAGGCATCGGCCACACCGGATTCGGCGTCGAGCCGTACGTGGTCGCCCACCACGACACGGGCGGACCCGCGCTTCGCCTTGCCCCGCAGGACAGCCCGAACGACTCCCTGCGCAGTGGCGACCCGGTAAACCGACCCGTCCCGCTCCAGGACCGTGCCACGAAGCAGGGTCACCACTCTCCCGGCCCCCGGGCGATCGCTTCATCGAGCGCGCTCTTCACATCGTAGAGCGACAGAGCCTTGACGCGCTCCTCCGCCTCGGAGGCACTCCGGCCCCAAGTCAGCACTTCGGTTTCGACGTGTCCGACGGGCCGGTCGCCGGCGGGAGACCAGCGCACGAAGAGCAGCGAGGCGCCGTAGCGTCCTCGCTCGTCGGCCTGCTCCTCGACGAAGATGCCGACCGAATACGGTTGCCCGTCCTGCCCCGTGAAGGCCGCCGCACGGCCGTGCTTCGCCATGTAACCGCCCAGGGTGGCTTCGCTGCTCACGACCGGGATACGGCTTCCCTCACGACGCTGCCCATGATGAACGCGATGTTGGCGGGTCGCTCGGCAAGCCGCCGCATGAGATAGGGGTACCACTGGGTTCCGAACGGGATATACACCCGCATGTTCCAGCCCTCGCGGCGCAGCTTTTCCTGGAGATCGCGCCGGACACCGTAGAGCATCTGGAACTCGAAGCGCGATGGGTCGATGCTTTCCCGCTTGGCGTAGGCCGTGGCCTCGGTGATGATGCGCTCGTCGTGGGTGGCGATGCCTGGATAGTTGCCGTTCGCCATGAGCCGCTTCATCAACTCGACGTACGACCGGTCCACGTCCCGCTTGTCGGGGAATGCGACGGTGGGCGGCTCGAGATAAGCGCCCTTGCAGAGCCGAACCCGCGCCTTCATCTCGATGAGCCGATCGACGTCTTGCGGGGAACGACGCAGGCAGGACTGGATGACTACGCCGGACACCGCCCCGTAGGAGCCAAACAGTTTCTGCGAAAAGAAGTCGAGTGTCTTCTGGGTATAGTCCGACCCCTCCATGTCGAGGCGGACGAAGGTACTCAGGGCCTTGGCCTTGTCGAGGATCATCCGCATATTGGCGAGACAGAGATCCTCACTGATATCGAATCCCATCTGGGTCAGCTTCAGCGACACATTGGAATTCACCCGGGTTTCCGCGATCCGATCCAGCATGCCGAGGTAGGTGTCCCGGGCCGAGGCGGCCTCGGACTCCTGAGTCACACTTTCGCCGAGCAGATCGAGCGAAGCGGTGATCCCCTTGGGATTCACCGTGCGGACGGCGTCGATGGCCGACTCGACCGTCTCTCCGGCTACGAAGCGCGAGGCGAATTTGCGGGCCAGGGAATTCCTGCGGACGAAGTTGAAGATCTTCGGCTGCTCGGAGAGCCAGAGAAGGCCTTTACGCATCGGAAACGGTTGTAGGGAGTCGGAAACGACAGGGCGAGGTCAACGTAACGTTCTCCGGAGACCCCAACAAGCTTGAATAAAGATGCAGGCGGCCCCGCCCGATCCATGACGCGGATCGCCATGTGGTCCGGACCGCGCAACATCTCGACCGCCATGATGCGAGCCTGGGAGAACCGGCCGGACACCTGGGTGGTGGACGAGCCGCTGTACGCCCACTATCTCACCCAGGTCCAGGTCAGTCATCCGGGGGTGGATGAAGTCATCACCGCGGGCGATACGGACTGGCGTCGGGTAGTGAGCGGCCTGGTAGGAAAGATTCCCCGCGGCCGTGCCATCTACTACCAGAAGCACATGGCTCATCATTACCTGCCCCACCTGCGGGGTGACTGGGTCTTGAGCCTGACCAACGGCTTCCTCATCAGGCACCCGGCGGAAATGCTGGTCTCCCTCGCGGCGAAAATGGGGCCGCCGGCTCTCCGGGACACCGGCCTGCCGCAACAGGTGGAGATTTTTCGCCTCGTTCGCGAACGCCTGGGGACAATACCGCCGGTGCTGGACGCGGAGGACGTGCTGCGGGACCCCAGAGTGAGCCTCGAGAGGTTTTGCGCCGCGGTCGGCGTCGACTTCAGCGAGCGAATGCTGAGCTGGCCCCCCGGTCTCCGGGAAACCGATGGCGTCTGGAGCAAGTATTGGTACGACGCGGTCGAACGCTCGACCGGCTTCGAGCCCTATCAGCCGCGCTCCCGTGAGGTCCCGAAGGCACTTGAGCCGCTGCTCGCGGAATGCCTGCCTCGCTACGAGGAGCTCGCCCAGTACCGACTGGTTTCAGCCTGAAAGGAATTCCCTCGATGAGGCGCTTCGCTATTCTGGGCCTCTTGCTGGCAACGGCGACCACGGCCCATTCGCAGCAGATCGCCTACCCCCCGAGTAACCGTGGAGACGTCACCGACGATTACTTCGGCCGCTCGGTCGCCGATCCGTATCGCTGGATGGAGGAGCTGGACAGTCCCGCCACGAAGAATTGGGTGGAATCCGAGAACAGAGTCACCTTCGCTTACCTCGACAAGCTGCCGCAGCGTGACTCCATTCGCGACCGGCTGACCAGGCTGTGGAATTATCCCAGAACGCAGGTTCCGGTGAGAGTGGCGGGGGAAATATTCTACCGGCGGAACGAAGGCCTGCAGAAGCAATCGGTGTTATTCCGCCAGAAGACGCTTTCGTCGGAACCGGGAGCGGTCCTCGATCCCAATGTGCTCTCGCCGGACGGATCGCTCGCGGTTGCTGGATGGTCGGTATCGCCTGACGGGAGGTATCTGGCTTACACCACGGCCGAAGGTGGCTCGGATCTGCAGGATATCAGACTGCGGGATCTGGGAAGTGGCAAAGACCTGGATGAGCAGGTGGTGAGGGTGAAGTTCACGGGAATCAGCTGGACCAATGATTCAAAGGGATTCTATTACGCGCGGTACAAGGGCTCGACCGAAGCAGCCGACCTTAAGGCGGCCAACAAATTCCACCAGGTCTGGTACCACACCGTGGGGACCTCCACGGACCGGCTGATCTTCGATCGGCCCGACAATCCGGCCGATGGGGTCGGTGCCGGAGTGACCGACGATGGACGCTGGCTCATCGCAGCGTCTGGCAGCGGGACATCCAATAACCGGTTGTGGATCGCCGATCTGGGGCAGCCGAAAAAACCCAATCTCGCGGCACGCTTTACCGTCGTAGCTCCCGAAGAGGACGCGATCTACAACGCATTGGGTGTTGTGGGCCGCACGCTGTACCTCTACACCACCTGGAACGCGCCCAACGGACGCATCGTGGCGGCCACTCTGGGCGACACCAACCGCGCCGGCTGGCGAGATGTCGTCCCCATGAGCGACAACGCCATCAGTGAGAGCGTTCTGGTGGGAGACCGGATCGCCGTAGTCTACCTGGTGGACGTCCAGAGCAAGGTCAGTCTCTTCGACCTGAAAGGCGGACCGCAGGGTGAGGTGAAGCTGCCGGAGCCTGGTACCGCAGCCGGCTTGAGTGGCAGGAATGATGGCACAGATTTCTTCTTCGCGTTCAGCTCCTATCTTCGTCCGACCACGATTTACCGATACGACCTGAAGACCGGGACGCTTTCGCCCTTCCATCCCGCTACCACCCCATTCGATGCGTCGGCCTACGAAACGCGGGCGACATTCTACCAGTCGAAGGACGGCACCAAGGTGCCGATCTTCATCACGGCGCGGAAAGGAATCACGCTCGATGGAAGCCATCCCACGCTGCTCTACGGCTACGGCGGGTTCAACATCAGCATCCAGCCGTTCTACTCACCGGCGAGCGCAGCCTGGGTCGAGCTCGGCGGCGTGTATGCCGTGGCCAATCTTCGAGGTGGGAGCGAGTACGGTGAGGCGTGGCACCACGCCGGCATGCGGGAGAAAAAGCAGAACGTGTTCGACGACTTCATCGCCGCCGCCGAGTTCCTGATCCACGAGGGGTACACCACACCGCAGAACCTCGCGATTCAGGGCGGCTCCAACGGTGGGCTGCTGGTGGGTGCGGCGATGACCCAGCGTCCCGAGTTGTTCGGAGTGGCGCTCCCCGCCGTCGGCGTCATGGATATGATGCGCTACCAGGACTTCACTGGCGGCCGGTTCTGGACCGAGGAGTATGGTTCGTCGGAGGATTCGGCGGCGGTGGGGTACCTTCTGGCCTACTCTCCTCTCCAGAACATCAAGCCGGGGACGTGTTATCCGGCAACGCTAGTCACGACCGCGGATCACGATGACCGGGTGGTCCCCAGTCACTCGTTCAAGTTCGCGGCGACGCTCCAGGCAGCCCAGTCGTGCGCCAAACCGACTCTCATTCGGATTGAGACGGCGGGGAGTCACGGCTATCGCCCGACCGACCGGATCATTGCCGAGATCGCCGACGAGTTTGCCTTCGCGTTGGCGAACCTCGGCAACAGCGCCCCCTGAACCAGCGAGGGAAGACGCCCCATGCTGCAGACCTCCGATCCGCGGAACAAGGATCTGGTCGTCAACATCAACGGCCGGCTGGTGCATCGCGACCAGGCCGGCATCAGCCCCTTCGACTCCGCGGTTCAGGGAGGAGACGCGGTCTGGGAAGGGCTGCGACTCTATCGGGGACGCATCTTCCGGCTGACGGAACATCTCGAGCGGCTGCACCATTCGGCCATGGCGCTCGCGTTCCAGGAAGTCCCATCGCACGAAGCGATCACCGCCGAAATCCGCCGCACCCTCGAAGCGAACAAGATGACCGATGGGGTCCACATCCGCCTCACCCTGACGCGCGGAGTGAAAATCACCTCGGGCATGGACCCAAGACTCAACCAGTCCGGTCCCACGCTCATCGTGCTGGCGGAGCACAAGCCCCCGGTCTACGCGAAGACCGGACTCCGGCTCATCACCAGCTCGATCCGGCGATTCCCGCCCGATTGTCTCGATCCCAAGATTCATCACAACAACCTGCTCCAGTCGATTCTCGCCAAGATCGAGGCCAATACAGCAGGCGCGGATGACGCTATCATGCTGGACGTGCGCGGCTTCGTCGCCGAAACCAACGCGACCCACCTCTTCTTCGTCGAAGGGGGCGTCGTGAGCACCAGCCGCACGGTGGCGTGTCCCGAGGGAATCACCCGTGCCGCTGTACTCGAGCTGTGTATGGAGCACGGAATTCCGCACCAGGTGCGGGACATTTCCCCCTCGGAGATCTACCGGGCGGATGAGGCGTTCTGCACCGGGACGATGGGGGAGATCGCAGGTGTGAGCTGGATTGACGGTCGCGCGATCGGAGCAGGTAAGCCGAGGCCGATGACCGAGCGATTGCAGACGTTGTTTCGGGAGTTGACGGCGAGGGAGGGGACGGTAGTGGTGGGTGCGTGAGAGTCAATTGACAATTGAAAATTGAAAATTGCCAATTGACAATTGGCCTCTGGCTGACGGCTCCCCTAGGGATCAAACCGTTTCCTCAACTCGACCGGCGCTACCGGACAGGCATCAGTCGGAACAGCGAAGAGCCGTTTCCGTACCTTTGCGACCGCATCATAGGCCAGATCACCCAGCCAGTTCGGCAATAACCAGCCGGCATTCGCCAGGCGAGCTGACCATCCGCCCGCCTTCTGGCCGATGTGCAGCACCGCCGGCCACCGGGTGAGGGTCCGGCCATCGGCGGTGCGGATAACGATGCTGTCGGGCAGCTGGCTGCGAGCCGAGGGCGAGAAAGTGGAGTAGAACGTCGGTCCGCCCAGGGGGGCGAATCGGAACCCGGTACCGGCCGGATCATGGTCGACGACGAACCGGACCGCCCCGTGGCAGAGGCCGCACTCTCCGTCGTAGAAGAGAAGATCGGCCTGGGGGCCCACGGCGGGGGAAAGAGGCGAGGACATCAAGGTGGGACGTGAGCAAATGGATAAGTGGGACGCCAAAGGCCTACCGTCTTATATTGTATTTGCTGCATGAACGACACCACCCCCCTGGGAATTCTAGAAATAACTGATCGCGGTGCGGGTTTCGTCCGGCGCCGCCAGTTCAGCTATTTGCCGGAAGACGGCGACCTCTACGTCGCCCCCCGGCTGATCAGCCAGCTGGGGCTCCGCTCGGGCGACGAGCTCACCGGCCAGGCCGGACGCTCCCCCGGCCGCGGGAAGGCCCCACCCCTGGAGCGGGTCGATCAGGTGAATGGCCGCCCCGCCGCCGACGCACGACGGCGACCCGACTTTGGCAACCTCGGCGCGATCCATCCCAACGAGCAGCTGACCCTCGACTGCAATCTCCGCCGGTTCAATCAACCCGATTACACCAACCGGGTGATCGACCTGCTGTGTCCTTTCGGGAAGGGAACCCGCGCCCTGATCGTCGCCCCGGCGAAGGCGGGGAAGACCATGGTGCTCCAGGCTGTGGCGGAAGGGGTCGCGAAGAACTACCCGCACGCGATGCTGCTGATTCTCCTGGTGGATGAGCGGCCCGAAGAAGTCACCGAGATGGAGATGTGCGGCTTCGGCGAGGTGGTCTCCTCGAGCTTCGATTGTCCCGCCGAGCGGCACGTCGAAGTCGCGGAGCTGACCCTGGAGCGGGCCCGCCGCCGAGTCGAGCAGGGGGAGGACGTGGTTCTCATCCTCGATTCGATCACCCGTCTCGCGCGGGCCTACAACACGGTCGAGCGCGGCACCGGCCGCACTCTGACCGGCGGGCTCGATTCCAGCGCGCTGGAGAAGCCCAAGCGCTTCCTTGGCAGCGCCCGCAAGATCGATGCGGCCAAGGGTGGGGGCTCACTCACCATCATCGGGACCGCTCTGATCGACACCGGCTCCAAGATGGACCAGGTGATCTTCGAGGAGTTCAAGGGCACCGGCAACAGCGAGCTGGTGCTGAGCCGGGAGCTGGCGGAGCGGCGGATCTTCCCTGCCATCGACCTCAAGGCCAGCGGAACCAGGAAAGAAGAGCTGTTGCTGCCGCCTCCACTCCTTGCGGTGTCTCAGACCCTCCGCGGACGCTTCGCGCCGATGACGTCGATCGACGCCATGCAGCAGGTGCTGACGTTGATGAAGCGCTCCCCTTCGAATGGCGACCTGGTCAAGGAAGTGAACGGGTGAGGGCAGCCCGGTGAGCCCGCTCGACGAACACATCGAGGCCGCCCAGCTGGCCGGGTTGCGCTACGTCTCCGACTCCCAGCCGGGGATCCGCCGACAGCGCTCCGGTTCGGGATTCCGCTATCTCGATCATGAGGGAAACCCGATCAAGGATCCGGAACTCCTGACCCGGATCCGCGGGCTGGTCATTCCACCCGCGTGGACCGAGGTCTGGATTTGCCCCTCTCCCGACGGTCACATCCAGGCCACCGCCCGGGATGCCGCGGGCCGCAAACAGTACCGCTATCACCCGCGGTATCGCGCGATCCGCGACGAAACCAAGTTCGACCGGATGTTCGAGTTCAGCGAAGTACTCCCCAAGATCCGGGAACAGGTGGAGAAGGACCTGGCGTTGACCGGCCATCCTCGGGCCAAGGTCCTGGCCACGGTGGTGCGGCTGTTGGAGAAAACCCTGATCCGGGTCGGCAACGCCGAGTATGCGAGGGATAACCGCTCGTTCGGGTTGACGACACTGCGCCGGCGCCACGTGGATGTCAGCGGCGACACGATGGAATTCGAGTTTCGGGGGAAGAGCGGAGTAGCGCACCAGGTCAGGATTTCCGATCGTCGCTTAGCGCGCATCGTGCAGCACTGCCAGACGCTCCCCGGGGAAGAGTTGTTCAAATACATCGACGACGAGGGCAAGCGGCAGACGGTGGATTCAGGAGACGTGAACGGCTATCTCCGGGAGATCGCCGGCCGCGAGATCACCGCGAAGGACTTCCGTACCTGGGCGGGCACCATGCACGCCGCGGCCGCTCTACGCGATCTGGGGCCCAGCGAGGCGGAGCGGGAAGCCAAGCGCAATGTGGTGCAGGCGATCGATCAGGTTGCTGAGCGGCTGGGGAATACCCGGGCGGTGTGCCGCAAATACTACGTCCACCCCGTGGTGATCGAAGCGTACTTGCGTGGCATCGTTCCCCCGCTGCCGCCCAAGCCCAAGGATCCCAAGCGGGAACGGCCGGGAGCCGCGATTCGTCGAGAGGAAGCTGCGGTCCTGGAGTTCATCCAACAGCAGAGCCAGCCCAAACAGTAGCCTAGGCCGTTGCGTGACCTGTCGAGGAACGATGGTGGATATCCTCGGTGGGATAATCTTCTTCGGTCGCGAGGAGTTCCGGATCCAGCTCGGGATCCTGGGAGTACTGCGCGGCAAGATGTTCCCCCGCCACCGCCGCCTTCACCCGCTGCAGGACCGTCTGCGCCGCTCCGAGGGGTAGCGAGAACGATCTCAGATACTCCGCCGTCGCGCGCTCCACCGGCATGACTCCCCGAAGCAGCTCGGCGAAATCAGCAGCGTTCTGGACGTGGGTCGCAGTGACCACCTCGGAAGACCGAGCACCGACCATGCGGGCCAGCTCGTGGGTCTTCTCGTTGTAGTTGCGCCGGTACTGGAGCAGCTTGAGGATCAGATCGAGCCGGAGCCAGCGCATCCCGCTGAGGGTGGGAAGCGGAGTCTGAGCCGAGAGACTGTCGAGGTCGAGCGTGGCCAGTGTCCGGGTCCACACCGCTTCCTGCATCTCGGCCGGCACCGGGACGACGGCGCAGTAGAGCTCGAGCGCCTGGGTGGGCGATACCCGGTGCGCGAATTCTCCGATGAACTGCTGGGCCTGTCCCGTGTGCGAATCCACCAGCGTTTCCCAGTAGAGCGCAAGCGCGACTTGAACCCGGGTGCGCATTGCCGACGGGAAGTTGCGAAGCGGGATTTGGCTGGGGACGGACATTCCACCTCCATGAAGCGTCTAACACCTGCACAATTCTAGACTTGCGGTAATGCCTAAAGTAGGCGATCGGCGGCCCGGCGCAATGACTGATACCATTACACTGCAATGTGTTATGGTAAGTTGCCTTGCCACAGCGAGTTCCCGAATCAAGCCACTCTTGCCTGCTCAAAAATTCGACGCTAGCTAAGTCCCATCCGGGCCAGCAGTTCCCGATACTTGGGGTGCAGACGCAGGCCATCGAAGAGAGGCTCAACCCGCATGTAAGCAAGCCAACCGCGACGTTCGAGCATGGATCGTTCCGCGTATTGGAAGGCTTCGTCGATTTCGCCCAGCGCGAGCAGCAGCTTGGCGAAGTCGGTGGGAGAGACATACCGGTAGGCGACCATTTGGCGGAATTCATCAAGCGTGGCCCGGGCCTCATCCGGGCGTCCCTGGAGAATTGCGACGCGGGCCAGAGCGGCCATCGCATGAGTGTCCTGCGGTTGGAGCACCAGCGCTTCCCTGAAGGCTGCCTCCGCATCCGGGTAACGGCCCGCCATGCAGAGTGACAATCCCATGATGATGTGAGTCTCGAACGAGGTCGGATTCATCATCAGAGCCCGTTCCAGATGCTCGATGGCGAGCTCGGGCTCGTGCGAGTAGTAGTGCAGCCATCCCATCGCCCGACGGATCGAGACCGAGGCGGGGTCCAGTTCGATTGCCATTCGACCCTGGATCAGGGCCTCACCAGTGCGGCCCATGGCGGCAAGGTACCAGGCGTACCATTGGCGCCCGGTGGCATAGCGAGGATTGAGCGCGATACTGCGCTCGAAGTGATGCCGCGCCTTTTCCCACTCCCAGTCGTGGATGAAAATGACCCAGGCAAGCGAGGTGTGAGCCTCGGCTAGCGTGTCGTCGAGCGCGATCGCATGGAGCGCCTCCTCCTTCGCGCGCCGCATCCCTTCATTGACCGGTGCCGCGCGATAGTCGAGCTGCAGCGCGTAGGAATCGGCCAGCCCGGTGTAGGCCAGGGCGTATTCCGGGTCCTCCGCGATCGCCTGCTCGAAGTACTCGATGGCCTCCGAGATGCCTTCGGGTGTGCGCTTGTTCCAGCAGAACCTCCCTCTCAGGTAGAAGTTGTAGGCCTTCAGATTCTGGGTGTACCGCCTGGGGACCGGCACTCCCATTTCGCCGAGGAAGCTGGCCCGCAGCGTGTTCACGATGGTCCGGGCGATCTCGTCCTGGATCGCGAAGACATCGGTGTCTTCCCGGTCGAAGCGCTCCGACCAGAGCAGTCGGCCGTCGCCCACATTGATCAGCTGCGCCGTGATCCGGAGACGCGACCCCGCCTTTCTTACCGTCCCCTCGAGCACCGCGGAGACATTGAGCATCGCCCCGATGGTGCGGATATCCTCCCGTCTACCCTTCAGAGCGAATGCCGAGGTGCGGGACGCGACGACCAGTCCCTCGACATTGGCGAGCGCGTTGATCAGCTCATCGGTCATCCCGTCGCTGAAATACTCGTTCTCCTGATCGGCGCTCGCGTTGATGAAGGGAAGAACGGCGATTGATCGAGCCCGTCCCACCGCCGGATAGGTTCCCGAGAGCCCGGAAAGCGGGGTGACGAGCGCCTCGGCGAATTCAGCGGAGGTTGGGAAACGGCGGGTCGGCTCCTTCGACAGAGCGCGGAGCAGCGCGTGCTCCACCGCCACCGGCACTTCCGCCCGAAGCTGGCGAATCGGGGGCGGAGGTTCCACCGCATGTCGCGCCATCGTCGCACGGGGGCTGGTACCGGCGAAGGGAGGCTGTCCCGCGAGCATCTCGTGGAGCACACAGGCGAGGGAATACTGGTCGCTCCGCCCGTCGGTCTCCCGGTCTCCGCTCGCTTGCTCCGGGCTCATGTAGGACGGTGTGCCGATGGCGAGTCCCGGCTCGGTGACGATGTCGGTGCTGGCCTCCGAGATCGCCCGGGCGACGCCGAAGTCGGCTACCAGCGCTTCACCCTCATGGAGCAGGATGTTTTCCGGTTTGATGTCGCGATGCAGGATGCCCTGGCGGTGGGCGTAGTCCAGAGCCTGTGCCACCGCGCGAGCGATGCGAAGAGCCTGGTCTACCGGGAGACGAGTCTCGCGTGAGAGCCGGTCGCGCAGAGACTCGCCACCGATCAACGGCATGACGTAGTAGAGGACACCGTCGCGCTCGCCGGAATCGTGGACCGGGACGATCTGTGGGTGGGTGAGTCGCGCGGCGATGCGCACTTCGCGGAGGAACCGCTCCGGTTCGTAGCCGCCGCGCTGACCGGGGCGCAGCACTTTGACCGCGACCGGCCGCGAGTGGCGCAGGTCCTCGGCCCGATAGACGGTCGCCATGCCGCCGCGTCCCAGCTCCGACTCGAAGCGATACTGCGTTCCGAGCGTGGCGTTCAGGCGATCGATCGGGTCAGACACTGCCCCAGCCCTCCGAAGAGTCAGCCTTCAAGTATACCGCGCGCCCTGCCTCGTGCTCACGGGCCACGGAGGGTGCCGAGGAAGCGCCGGATGCCGGCCTCGTAAGCATCGGCGCCCGTTTCAAATGCATCGTCGTGCCCGCCCGGGACCTCCACGAAGGTCTTCGGATCGGGAGCCGCCTGGAACAGCCGCCGGCCCTGGGCCAGCGGCACCGTCATGTCGTCGCGACCATGGATCATCAGCAGCGGCATGCGAAGCTTTCCAATACGGCCTTGGGAATCGAACCGGTTTCGAGAAAGCCAGCGGACCGGGACCCAGGGATAGATCTCCTGTCCCAGATCGGCGACAGAGGTGAAGCCGCCCTCGAGGATGAGGCCGGCCGCCTCAACCGAGGTTGCCAGCTGGGTGGCGACCGCTGAGCCGAGCGAGTGGCCGTAGATCAAGATGCGGTCGGCGGGAAGCCGCAGGCTGTCCCGCAGAAAATCGTAGGCCGAACGGGCGTCGGCGTAGAGTCCACCCTCGCTCGGTTTGCCTTCGCTCTCCCCGTAGCCCCGATAGTCGGGGGCCATGACGCCTAGCCCCAGATCGTGGAGCTGACGGTCATGCTCGGGACGGCCTGGCGTCGCGAGGTTGCCGGCGTTCCCGTGAAGGATGAGAACCCATCGGGCGGAGTCAGCGGGAGCCGGTGGGGGGATCACCCAGGCCACGAGCGTGCCGCTCTGACCCGGAAACCGCACGGCCCTGGCCTCGGCGCCCAGGTAGGCCGGCGGGTTGGGAAGGGCTCCGCGCTCGGGGAAGAAGACCAGGCTGTCCTGATTGACCCAGAACCAGACCAGGATCAGCAGGTAGAGCCCGAGACCCACCGCCAGAATGGAGAGCACGATGCGGCGGGCGGTCCTCACACGATCAGGGGGGATAGAACCGGCCACCCCGCTCCGCCAGCTCCAATAAAGTCGGGGCAGGATTGAACCGCGCGCCGAACTTGCTCTCGAGGCCACGCAGGACGCTCACCACATTGGCGGCACCCAGATCGTCGATGTAGCGAAGCGGGCCACCGCGGAAAGGAGGATAGCCAAAGCCGAAGATGGCGCCGATATCACCGTCTCTAGGCGAGCGCACGACACCTTCTCCCGCCGCCATCGCCGCCTCGTTGAGCATGATGTAGATCAGGCGCTGCTCGAGCTGGGTGGTCTCCTGCGGCTTCACCGGCCGGATGCCGAGCAGGTCGTAGGCCGCCTCGTCGGGACCGGTTCGCAGGTTGTTGTGGTAGTGATAGAAGCCTCTCCCGTTTTTCCGCCCGTAGCGTTCGGCCTTGATCATCGGCTCCACCACATCCGACGGCATCATCCGCTCGCCGAAGGCGCGATGCATCACCTCTCCGGCCTTCGCGCCGACATCAATCCCGACTTCGTCCAGCAGCGTCATCGGACCGACCGGGAACCCGAACCTCGTCATCAGCCGATCGATCACGTCCATCGGCACGCCTTCCCGGAGCAGGAATCCCGCTTCGTTCATGTAGGGCGTGAGGATTCGATTGACCCAGAAGCCAGGGCGATCCCGCACCACGATCACCGTCTTCCCCAGCTTCCGGCCGAAATTGACCGCGGTGACAATGGTCTCGGAGCTGGTCTGCTCGGTGGGGATGACCTCGAGCAGCGGCATCCGGTCCACGGGGGAGAAGAAATGCATGCCCACAACGCGCTGGGGACGAGCCGCCTCCGCGGCGATTTCCGAGATGGGTATCGTCGAGGTGTTGGTCGCGAACACGGCGGTGGTCGGAGTCGCAGCCTCGGTTTCCATCAGGACCCGGCGCTTCAAGTCCAAATCCTCGAACACCGCCTCCACCACGAGGTCGACCAGGCCGAATCCGGAATAATCCACCCCACCCGAGAGCAGGGCCGATTGTCGCTGATACTCGAAGCGGGAAATGCGGCGACGCTTGAGCCGGTAGTTCAGGATGTCGCTCGCGGCCTTGAGTCCCTTACCGACGCGGGTGAGGTCGGTGTCCTTGAGGCGCACGTCCACGCCCGCTGTGGTCACCGCAGTCCCGGCGATTCCCGCTCCCATGAAGCCGGAGCCGATCACACCGAGTCGCTTGACCGGCCGGGGCTGGGCGCTGCCAGAAGGAACCCCGTCGTCCTTTTTGAGGGCGTTGGTGGCGAAGAAGATCTGCACCAGCTTGTGGGAGACGTCGGTGACCGCGAGCTCGCCGAACTTCCGATGCTCCATCTCGTATCCGGCCGCGGCGCCTTCCTCCATTCCGGTCTTGACCACCTCGAGCGCTGCGAAGGGAGCGGGATAGTTGCCGCGGGTCTCCTTTTCGATGCCCCGCCGGGAGATGGCGTAGATCAGCTTTCTCCCGAGAGGATTCTTCTCGAGCAGCCATGCCGTGAAGCCACCCGGCGGCTCGCGTTTGGGCAGACCACTCGCCGCGAGTCGAGCGGCGGCCTTGAGTGCGATCTCGAGCAGGATGCTCGGCGGAACCACTTCGTCCACCAGGCCCGCGCGGAGCGCCTGTGTGCCGCGCTTGCCACGGGAGGAGAGAATCATTTCGAGCGCGGCACGGAGACCGATCAGCCGGGGAAGCCGCTCACATCCGCCAGCCCCGGGCAGAAGGCCCAGCCGAACCTCGGGCAGCGCCAGCTCGGTCTTGGGGTGATCGGTCGCAATCCGATAGTGGCAGGCAAGAGCGAGCTCGAGTCCACCGCCGAGACAGGCGCCGTTGATGGCCGCGACGGCGGGCTTGGGAAAGTCGGCGACCCGCTGCAGCATTTCCTGACCTTCGCGAGAGAGCCGCTCGAACTCTTCCCGGGTGGAAAGCCGGGTGAATTCTTCGATGTCGGCGCCGGCGATGAAGGTGTCGGGCTTTCCGGACCGGATTACCACCGAGTTGTACGCGGAATTAGCCCTGATCTCCTCGAGCGCCGCCTCGAGCTCCGTCTTCACGGCGCTATTGAGCTTGTTCACCGGCTCACCCGTTAAATCCAAGGTGACAACGGCAACATTTCCGGAGGGGCTCAGAGTAATCGAAGGCATTCTTGTCAAAGTACCGAGTACCGGGTACCGAGTACCGAGTACAACGTGCGAAATGATGATGATTGATAAAGATCGGCCGTCATCAGTCGTTCCTGTTGCTGTAGCTGCTAGCTAGCACTGGTACGCGGTACTTGGTACTAGGTACTAGGTACTTGGTTTCATTTCAGATTCTGCAGCACCATCGCAAACCCCATCCCGCCCTGCGCACAAATCGAGATCAGGCCGAACTCGACGTCGCGGCGGCGCATTTCGTTGGCGAGGGAGGTGGCGAGACGCGCGCCGGTGGCACCGAAGGGATGGCCGATCGCGATCGAGCCGCCCATCACGTTGGTCCGGTCCCAGTCTACCTGGCCCACCGGGGCCTTGCGACCGAGCCGCTCCGCCCAGGCCTGAGAGCCCCAGGCCTGCACGTTGGACAAGACCTGCGCCGCGAATGCCTCATGGATTTCGACCAGGCCGAGATCCTTCCAGGTGATTCCCGCGCGATCGAGTGCCTTGGGCACGGCCCAGACCGGACCCATCAGCAGCTGCCAGCCAGGGTCCACCGCGGCCACCGCGTAACTCCGCACCGCGGCGAGCGGCTGGTAGCCCAGCGATCGCGCCTTCGATTCTTCCATGAGGAGCGTGACCGCCGCGCCATCGGTGAGCGGAGAGGAATTGCCCGCGGTCACCGAGCCGTAGCGCTTGTCGAACACCGGCTTCAACTTGGCCAGGGCCTCCAACGAAGTGTCGGCCCGAATCAGGTTGTCGGTGGTCACGATCTGATCCATGGCGCGACCGCCAAACCAGGGCGCGATCTCCCGTCCCAGCCGGCCATCCTGGGTCGCGGCGCTGGCCCGCTGATGAGAGAGGAGCGCAATGCGATCCTGTTCCTCTCGCGTGATGCCGTTCTCCTTGGCCATCTTCTCCGCCGATTGCCCCATGGACTCTCCGGTCGACGGCTCGGCGATCGCCGGAGCAACTGGGATGAGATCCTTGAACCTGACCTTGGAGAAGATGGCCAGCCGTTGACCCAGCGATCTGGCTTTGCTCGCATCCATCAGGATCTGGCTCATCCGCCGCGAGTGCAGAATCGGGATGTCGGAGAGCGACTCGACACCGCCCGCCAGCACCACGTCGGCATTGCCCAGTACGATCTGATCGGCGGCGTAGCTGATGGCCTGTCCGGACGAGGCGCAGGCCCGATTGAGCGAGAAGGCTGGAACGGTTGCGGGGAATTGGGGGAGGAGACTCACCTCGCGCGCCACATTGGGCGCCAGAGGAGAAGCAACCACCTGGCCGAACACCACTTCGTCCACCAGCGAACCGTCGAGCTCGGCCTTGTGCAGCAGCTCTTCAGTGACCTGCCGGGCGAGCTGGACTGCGGTCACGTCCTTGAATACCGTGCCGCTCTTGGCGAAGGGCGTACGCAGGCCGGCAACGATGACCGGGCGGCGGGCTGGGTGGGACATGCGGGAAAGGTAGTGGGACCGGGAAACGTGGCGGCACCTTGTCTTTGCGCCGGTCCGCCCTTAGCCCTTGGTAGGCCAGGCGATCTACTTCTTCTGAGCCACGACGCTCGCTACCGCGCGAACTTTGGTCGCGTCGATCGGCTCGAACACCTCCCGGCCGTGCAGCACCTCGAGCGGCGCGATGAGCTGCGCCAGCTCACCGGGTTTGAGCAGATGCTCCTCGCGGGTGGGCCCCCAGCCCAGGTCCCGCTGCCAGTCGAGGTAGGTTTCCATGAACAGGAGTCCGCCCGGCGCCACCAGCCGCGCAATGTCGGCCATGCGCCCGCGGTCCAGATAATTGAACACCATCACCGCATCGAAAGAGCCCAGCTGCGGCCACTCGCCCTCGAGATCCACCATTCGCCAGTCTACCATCACGCCCAACCGTGATGCGGCTTCACGCGCCGTGTCCAGCTTCGACTCGTCGTGGTCTATGCCGGTGACCGTCGCCCCCCACTGCGCCGCCTTCAGCGCATGCCGTCCCTCGCCGCACGCAATGTCCAGCACCTTCTTTCCCGGCTCAAACAAGTAATCATGCCAGAGCAGCCAGGCGCTGGGACGCGGGAGATACAGCACAGGCGCGGGAGCACCGCGGGTGAGATCTGGCATCGTTCCTCATTGCAAGTTCTGACCAGCGAACCAGCCGACCTGTTGGTGATCGGTGGCGGGATCACGGGCGCCGGCATCGCTCGAGACGCGGCGATGCGCGGGCTCGCGACCGTGCTGGTGGATCAATCGGACTTCGGCGCGGGGACCAGCTCGCGGTCGAGCCGATTGGTCCACGGGGGACTGCGCTACCTCGAGCAGGGAGACTATCGCCTCGTCTTCGAGGCCCTGCGCGAGCGCCGGATTCTGCTCAACATCGCCCCACACCTCGTCCGCCCCCTGCCGTTCGTCTTTCCGGTGCACCGAGGTGACCGGGTGCCCTTCTGGAAGCTCACGGCCGGGGTGGGCTTCTATGCCCTCCTCGCACTCTTCCGCAATGTGGGGTCCATCCGCATCCTCGGCAAGCGCGCCCTGCTCGCCGCCGAACCGGCCCTGCGGGAGCGGGGGCTTGTAGGCGCGACCCGCTACTACGACGCCCAGTGTGACGACGCTCGCCTCGTGCTTGCCACAATCCGTTCCGCGATGCGCCACGGCGCCCGGGTCGCGAACTACATGGAAGTGGATGCCCTCGAGAAAGCGGGCGGAGTGGTTCACGGCGCCAAGGTGAGGGACATTCTGAGCGGGGAGATGGGAACCATCCAGGCCCAGGTCGTGGTGAACGCCACGGGGCCCTGGAGCGATCGGCTCCGACGGCTGGAAGATCCCGGCGCCAAACCGATGCTCCGAATCACCAAGGGTGCGCACGTGATGGTACCCAGATCTCGCATCGGCCACACGTCCGCAATCACCATGACCAGTCCGATTGACGGCCGGGTCATGTTCGCGCTGCCCTGGGGCGAATTCTCCTACATCGGAACGACCGATACCGACACCGCGGAGTCGGGCGATCGAGTGCGGGTCTCCGAGGAGGACATCGTCTACCTCCTCCGCTCGGCCAATGCGTATTTCCCCAACGCGCACCTAACCGAATCCGACGTGGTGTCGTCATGGGCGGGGCTCCGGTCCATGGTCGCACCCGCCGCGGCGATGGGGGCGTCGGAGGTTCCCCGCGAGCATCAGATCAGCCGCGGCTCGGAGGGAATGCTGAGCATCATCGGTGGGAAACTCACCACGTATCGGAAAATGGCCGCGGAAATGGTGGACCGGGTGGAGGAAGAGTTGCACCGGATGGACGGACGCGCCCGCGGAGCAAAGGCGGAGACCGATATCGAGCCATTACCCGGCGGAGAAGCGCGAGCGTTCGAGACCTTCCGCCAAACCGGACTGGACCTCGGTCTCTCGGACGCCACGGTGGAGCACCTGCTTTCCCACTACGGCACGGAGGCCGCTGCGATCAATAACCTGGTGCGCGAGAACCGCTCACTCATGACCCAACTGGCGCCCCCGCATCCCGCGATCGAAGCCGAGGTGGTGCACGTGACGCGACGTGAAATGGCGCAGCGGGTGGAGGACGTCCTCATACGGCGAGTGCACGTGTACTACGAGACTCGTGACCACGGCGCCGCAGCCGCGCGGCGGGTCGCGGAGTTGATGGGGAGGGAGCTGGGGTGGGATGAGGCGACAGTGTCGGTGGAAACGAAACGCTACGTGGAGAAAGTGAGGAGTGAGGAGTAAGGAGTAAGGAGTAAGGAGTAAGAAGTCACCTAACTCCACTCCTCACTCCTCACTTCTCACACTTCTCTCTACTGGACGACCAGCTCCCCCGTCATCGGCGCTCCGTCGGGCGTGCTCTCGTAGGTGTAGGTGCCCGGCGTCGTGAAGGTGAACTTGTAGTTCGTGTTGGCGACCCCGGTCAGAAGACCGCTGTCGAAGGCAACTGGTCCGCTGGTCGAGGTGACGCTGTGAGGCTTGGGGCTTGCCTTGTCCCAGATCACGGTAGTTCCGACCGCGACCGTATCGATTGCCGGATTCTCGGTCCCGTTGTGGAGGCTACGGAAGAAGTCGTTGCCCAGCATGATGTGG
>DATBGE010000069.1:0-6646 GCA_036558125.1 Gemmatimonadales bacterium
ACCGGCCCGGGTCGATTGACCCGGGCCGGCTTATCCCTACGAGGAAGACCTGACGGTTGGTTACGCCGTAACCATCAGCAGGGCGAAGTAGACCAGCGCAAAGACGTTCAACGTTGCACCAAACACCGCAGCCCCGATCGCGCCGATCAGGTTCTGCTCCGCGGTGGTGAGCGGCTGCCCGTTCTCCTTGACCCAAACAGGGTCGCCGGACCCGTCATCCGTCGTTGCCCGAGCGAAGACCCTCCCGTTGGCGCGGATCACGAAATTCGTGGTGTAATTGCCGGTGCCACCATCGTATTCCTGGGCTCCGTTTACCCGGAGCGTTTCATTGTGCCCCTGCACCGTGATATCCAGGCCGAAGTGGGAGTCGTCGGTCTGCAGATCATCGGTGGTCTCCACGCTGAGACTCATGCTGGAGTTCGGGCCAGCCAGCCCGACCGTCACCACCTGCGCGTCGGGGCTGGTCTGCGTGAGATGCATCTCGAAGTCCACATTGTCCTGCCCGTCGCTCAGCGTCCCTTGGGAGAGCAGGTCGAAGGTCTGCGCCACCGGGTCGAAGGTGTCGGGCAGGGTTACGGCGTAGTCCGCGTAGGTCACGGTGCCGTTGAGATCGGTCACTACGATGGCGACCTCGGATTTGGTCGGGTCGCTCTGGTCCAGGACGTCCAGATAGCCGAGCGGCGTGTTGGGATCGATCGAGCCACCGACGACGTCATACAGCACGAAGCGGACACCGTTGGCCGGGCCGGCGTTGCTGCCGTCGTCCTCGTACTGCTGAGTCTGCGGGTTGTAGTCGAAAACGGTGGTGTAGTACGAGTCGTCGATCGCATCGCCCATGGTCACGATGTGGCCGTCGGCGGCGATCGGATGGGTCGGGCGGGCCCCGGCCTGCAGGCGCGGAACCTTGATATACCCGTGGCCAGTGAGGACAATCGTCGGTCGGGCGCCGAGGATGGCGGCGATACCGGAGCCATGGCCCCGGGAAAGTTGATCCAGGGCCCCGCCACCGAGGTTCCCAATGTTGCCGATTCCGATCAGCGGACCGGCGGTCAATGTACCTACCAGGCCGTTCACGTCGGTCTGCAAGCCTTGCGGATCGTTGAAGCTGCCCGAGCCGGGCTCGTTCGAATCGCTACCGCACGAGGCCAGAGCTACCATGCTGGCCAGAGCCAGCGTCGCCAGGCCGGACCGCCGAAGCACCTTCATGGCACAACCCTCCCGGTTCAGGTTCGGTGGAGTCCAGTCTTTCCGGACCAGTTCTATTCGGTAAACGTGACGGTGGGATTGTTCCCGCAGCCGGCAAAAACCACGTGGAAAATCCCGGTCGTGTTCGCGACGGTGCCCTGCAAATCCACTTGACCAGTCGAAATCGGCTGGAACGAGCTGCAATTGGGATCGAACTCGAGCGGGGTCGGTGTGGTGATCGTCAACTCAAAGTCCTCGGTAGACCGCCTCCAGTCCATCGTACCGGTGAGAGTGAGGCTTCCCTTCTGCAGGGGGCCGAGGATGTTGATGAAGTTGCCCTGATCAGGGGTGAACAGGATGGTACCGACGAGGTGGATGTGAGCAACGGCCTTCCCCGGTCTGGCCCGATCGGTGAAGTCGTCGAACACGATCGTCGCGCTGTTCGCATCACCGCTGCGGTTTGCGAGTCCGTTGCGGACCGCCGTCTCCGTCATGTTCGACGCGCCGTCCAGGAAGGTCCAGGTCAGCGCCGTAAAATTGAGATTGTAGTCGGTGGTCGTGACGACCCCACCGTCGTGCAGACCGAGGACGCCGGTTACGCCGACACTCCCGCCACTCGCCACGTTGCTGTGACAGGGGGGATCGGCGAAGGTGAGGTTGGCGTCATCCAGAATGTCGTCATGGTCCGCGTCGTCGGTGTTGGAAGGAACCGGACAGCCGGCGACCGAGTTGAACCCGAACGGAAGCCCTGGCTGGTCCAGGGTGATGAGACCCAGTGCCAGGCTCACCCCTTCGGCGAGGGAGGAACCGATTTCCGTGCGGAGGCTGGGCGCGACTCCGCCGCCACCCCCACTAACACCCCCTATGCCCGATCCGCCGCCACAGGCTCCTGACAGAATGAGGGGCAGAAGAACAGCCAGACGGGAACTAGGCATCTAGGCCCTCCGGTCGGAACGGCTGAACACTGGCGCTTCGGGGTCTTGGTAATCTAGCGGGTTGCTCTTGGAATCTGGCACGGCGTACAGGCTTAGGCCACTAGTCAAACCTTGTGCCTGTACGGGATTTGGCCGGTCCACGCCCTTGAGGGCCCGGACGGCCTGGCTACTGGCAGGAAAGCGCCTGAGGGGTACTCTAGACCAATCCGAAAGCATCGTTTGACGCTTGGTTGATGGTGGCAACCAAGACTCCTGAGTGGTGCCTTCAGGGTTTGCGCCCATGCCTCCGCACTTCTACCTCAAATGTCTAGGCACTCCGGAACTCCGGTCTCCCTCGGGAGATCCGGTCAAGTTTCGTACCCGTAAGCCGCTGGCTCTCCTCCTCTATCTCGCAGTCGAACCGCGCCACCCGCACCGGCGTGACCGGCTGGCCGACCTCCTGTGGCCCAAAGGCTCCGCGCTGGAGGGGCGTCATTCGGTGGCCACCGCACTCTCCGTGCTGCGCGGCAAACTGGGCCCGCACGGGCTGGAAACCTCTCGAGACCTGGTGCGATTCACCTTCGGCCACCTCGAACTCGATCTCGACCGGCTCAGCCGGGGAGAGGTCCTCGGCGACGAGTTCACCCCGGCGTTGGACGTCGGAGGATTTCTCGAGGATTTCGACGTCCCTGACGCGCCCGAATTCCAGATGTGGCGTGACCAGCAGCGGGCCAGGCTGCTCCCATCGTTGCGCGAAGCCTTCATCCGACTGATGGACCGATGCCGCAGGACCGGGGACTTCCGCCGCATCGAGGTCCTGGCCGACCGGCTGCAGACGCTCGACGACCTCAGTGAAGACGCCATCCGGGCGAAGATGGAAGCCAGGGCCCTCGACGGGGATAGGCTCGGTGCCCTCCGCCTGTTCGAACAATGGCGGCTTCGGCTGAGCGACGAGCTCGGTGCCCAGCCCTCGGCCCTGATCGATGGGATGGCCATCCGGTTGCGCCGTCGTGGTTGGGAACAGACTCGCGCGGTGCCGCTGCCTCCGGTCTTCACCGACCGGTGGAAAGGACGGCGCTTCGTCGGCCGCAGCGTGCAGTACCAGGCGCTTTACGAGGTATGGGAGCGTACCATGCGAAGCCAGGCTCGCCATGCCCTCGTTCTGGGCGATTCCGGAATCGGCAAGAGCACCCTGGTTGAACGTCTGGTCACGGCTGCGGGCATCGAGGGTGCCGCGTCCACCCGGGTCCAGTGCTACGAGCTCGAGCGGGACATTCCCTACACCGCGATCGGGGGACTGGTTCGCGGACTGCTCGACCGCCCCGAGATCGCCGGCACTCCTCCCGAGTGGCTGGCCGAGCTCGCGGCGTTGGTACCGGAGCTCAAGGCGAGGTTCACCGGGCTCCCGCCGGTACCGGAAACCCAGGGCGAGACCGCGCGAATCCGTCTCGCCGAGGCGATCCACCAGCTCCTGATGGCGGTGGCAGAGGAACACCCGGTCATCGTCGTCGTGGACGACGTGCACCTGGCGGACGATGTGAGCGTGGCGGTGCTCCACCTGCTGATGCGCCGGACTCAGAGCCAGCGGATCATGGTGGTGCTCACCGCTCGACCTGCGGAATTGAGTCGGGCGCCGTCGGCGGCGCGCCTGCGGGAAAACCAGCGGGGGTTGGGTCTCGAGATTGTCGACCTGCCCCCGCTCACCCCGGACGAGAGCGCCGAACTGGTGGAGGGATTGGCCCAGGCCGCGGAGACCGAGCCGAGCCTCACCGTTCGCCGCGCGCTGGTGCGCGCCGCCGCCGGGATTCCGATGGTGCTGGAGCTGCTGTTTCGCGATTGGCAAACCAACGGCGACCGGTGCCTGGCGCTTTCGGTGGGCGCCATGACGGCCGATGCGATCGAGGCCGGCACCGAGGGCGCTTACCGGCAGATCCTGGACCGGGTAGTGGGAGACCTCGATGACGTGTCCCGCGCGGTGCTCAATCTCGCTTCGATCCTGGGCGCCCGGTTGAACGATCTCCCGATGTACCAGCTGGTGGATCTCTCGGTTGCCCAAACGATGGCCGGGATGGCGCGGCTCACGGAGCTGCGGCTCCTCAGGGACGGCGGCCACGCGCTCGATTTCCGGAACGAGGTGATCCGGGCTCATGCGTATTTCGGGGTCCCGTCGCCGCTTCGGACGGCGTTGCATGGGCGGATAGCGGATCTGCTACTGGCGAGCGACGGGCGGGGGGAGTCGGTGCCTGGGCTGGAAATAGCGTGGCACTGCGTGCGGGCGGGGCGGCCGGACGAGTGCACACCTCATTTACTGAGAGGAGCCCGTCAGGCCATGGAGCATGGGGCACCATTCGAGACAGAACAGGCGCTTAGCTCCGCTCTTGTCTGGCTCCAGGCAGGCCACCGAAATGAAGCCACACTGCTTCTTGCGGAGGCCCTCCAGGAACAAGGAAGATGGATAGAATCGCGAAAAACGATCGCTGCTGCTGTACAACCTGCGGCCGATGACTATACGCGCGAGGCAGCATTCGTATTGGCAGCGAAAGCGAGGTGCTTGGAGGGAACAGATGATTTCGAGATTGCCGACCTCAAGGCCTCTCTGATTGGCATCGTGGCCAATGGAATGACCCTGCGGTCGCGGACAAGAGCGGCACAAGTGTGTGGAACGCTCATCTACAACCAAACCGGGAGCTCAGCATCCGTGATCCGAACCGCAAGGGAGCTTCATGGTTATTGCACAGCGATACCGATGAGCGAGCTCTCCGTCGATGAGAAATCGGATCTCTTGTTGGCCAAGACTAGCTTCGTGTATCTCGGTCAACTGCAAGCAGAATCGCAAGAACTCATCGTCCAGCTAGAAGCCCATCGGTTGGAGCAGCAGCGGCTAGGAGTCACAAATCAGGCGGCAGCATTGGTCGAGAACATCCTAGGTTGTTTGGCCTCAACGCAAGGAAGATATGAAGAGTGCGAACCCTACTTCATCCGCGCAGTTCAAATGGCGGAGCGTCTGGGCAATGACCTGTTGGTAGCGCGGGCAACGGCCAACCTAGCAATGGTGATGGGGAGAATAGGACGGTACGAGGAGCAAGCGAGATGGGCACTCGTGGGCCTTACTCGGAATGTGATAGGCTGTGAAGATGCGAACAGATTCAAGCTGGCATACTATCGCGCTATGGGTTTAGCCATGCTTGGGAAATCGGCGGAAGCCTTGGATTGCCTATCGGCCGAGGTAGGTCGCTTCAGCAACGATGTCCCACATTGGGTCAAAGCCGTCCGACAACTACTCTTTGCGGATGCGAAATTTGTAGCGGGAGAGAAACGAGAGGCGCGACGCGACGCGGCAGGAGTCTTCCTGCCTAATGCCCAACCTGTGTTTCATAACTCCTACGCGGGACTAATCGCGCGCTGGAGAGCAAAGCTAACGGAGACTGAAAACAACGCTGCTGAATGCCTTCGGGAGCTGACCGAGCTTAGCGACAACCTCGTGCAGTTCGACGCGGTCGATCAGGCCGAAATACTAAGCGCGTTGCTCTACCTGCAGAGGATGATAGGGCGAGAATCGGCGACTACGAGGACCAAGCTTAGTGCGGCATTATCGGCGCTTCCACATCCCGTCACAACGCAATTATCTCTTCTCGATCTTCCTACCTGACTCCCTAGGCTCCGAGCCAGGAACGCTTCGCCCTCCGATTCACCCCTGTGCCCCAGCTAACCCGCTTGGACCCGCCTTCCCGCGGAAGCGCCTTCTCAACCGTATCAGAAGCATGAGAGATTTCTGCCATGACACGGCGAACGACGACTGAGTTAACCACGAGGTCAACAAGATTCGGGTCGAACTGAGTGCCGCGACACTTTTGCAGCTCCCCTACGACCGCTTCGACCGTAAGCTTTTTCCGATAGGGGCGATCAGTAGTCATCGCGTCCGTTGTATCGGAGATCATGATGATTCTTGCACCGAGTGGAATCGTTTCACCTGCCAAGCCATCCGGATAGCCGTGCCCGTCCCAGCGCTCGTGATGGCTGCGCACAGCATCCTGGATGGCCCCTCGGAAGCTCGAGATGATGCCAACAAGGTCGGCGCTTTTCGCCGAATGGGTCTGAAGTAGCGCCATTTCCTCAGGAGTGAGCTTCGTGTCTTTGCGCAGGAGCGGCGCGAACTCCTCGTGAATCTTGCCGACGTCATGGAGAATGGCTGCGGTGTACACTTGGTCGATGGCGTCTACGCTCATCCGGGCTTCTTGCGCAATCGTCTTGGCGAGTGTGGCGACGCGTATCGAATGACCAGAAGTGTAAGGGTCACGAGCCTCGATCGCCTTCACCATCAGGTCGAGGAGTTCGCGACCGCTTGTTTGAAGCTTCCGATACAAGCCGTACACGTGACGAATAACGATGACAGGAATGATTACGCCCAGCAGACCGAGAGGCCCAAAGCCTAAGAGTTGCTCTGACTTCGTGTAGAGGAATGCCACGAGGAGAGCAATGGCACTCGCACCAATATCATAGCCGAGCACACCGCGCGCATTGAGGTTCCAGACCTCACGGAACCGGCG
>DATBGE010000070.1:0-3546 GCA_036558125.1 Gemmatimonadales bacterium
TGCAAGCGGCAGCGATGGCAGCGAGTTCGGCGGCCCGTCAGGTGGCGGAGGCGGCGGGTCCGGCGGTGGCGGTGGGTCCGGCGGCGGCGACTTCGGGATCGAGGGGTGAGCGGGGGATGAGTTTCGCGCTCAGCGGCCTTAAGGGAGGCGATGACTTCAGGTGAGGAGGAACGGATGAGCCAGGTGATGACGCAACGCTCAGTGGTCGGGCACTGGCGGCGGCGCGTCTTCGGTCTGATTTTGTCCGCGGCTCTCTCGATCGCCGTCGGTGCGCCCGCGCGAGCTCATGCCGACTATGCCGTCACTCAGTGCTCACCTCCGGGAGTGCCGGCCACGGAAGCGGCCGCAGTTCCCTTCGGGGCTTTCAGCGTCTGGGCACGAAACCAGTGCGGTGGCGTGCCCTTCTTTGGACTGCGACTTGATACGGGTGCCAACACAGGCTGGACTGCTGACGGCGCTGGATTGGCTTGGCGGTTTACCGCTCCTAGTGGGACGAGGTTCACGACTACGAGTGCCACGGTGCACTATGGAAACGATGGCGGCTTCGCTGCCGCCTCCTTTAGCAACGGCGCTCCTCCGTTCAGCGCGTACAGCAGTTGCCAAACGCCAAACAGCTGTTGGGCAACGGCAACAGCGAACAACGCGACGATTTTCGAGATCAGACTGCAGTGCTTCAAATCGCCGAACTGCCACAGCGACTGGTCTTATGCATGGACCACGGACTTTGCGGCGGTGGTCCATGACGAATCCGCACCACAGATTGCGGCTAGCGGTGCGCTTCTCAATGGTGGCGTCGTCCGTGGGGTGCAGGGCCTGCAGGCAACAGCCACCGACACCGGGGGAGGTGCGCGGTCAGTCACGGTCTACGTGAATGGCATTGCCTCGAGGGGGGTCGATTTCTGTCCACCGAACCACGGGCTCGACTACACCGCCCTTAGGCCATGTCCAGGATCCTCGGCCCAGCAGCTGATGATCGACACACAGAAAGATCCGGGTTGGACGAACGGACCCAACGAAATTGTGATTTGCTCCAGCGACGTCGGAGGCAATGTCTCATCGCCCTGCGTCGCACGCACGGTGCAGGTAGACAATTCGTGCCCTGGATCTGGCGGAACTGCCGCCGCGGATCTTGAAGCGGGAGCAGACGTGGGTGGACAGCTCAAGTCGCGAGCCGAGGTGACCTCCAATGTGCAGCCGGTCATTCGCGGCTCGCTTAGGGATGGGGCAGCCAATCCGGTGGCGGGGGCGACGGTCTGTGTATACGAGACACTCGATCTTCCGGACGCGTCGCGCCAACTAGTGAGCACAGCAACTACGCAGGGCAACGGGCGCTTTGCTACCAGGCTTGCCGAAGGACCATCCCGCCGGCTCGACCTCGTCTATCGGTACAACAGCAGGACGCTCGGAGGGCGAGTCCAGCTCGATTCCAGGGTCATACCGACGCTTCGAATCGCGAAAAAGAACCTTCGGAATGGAGACGCAGCCCGATTTAGGGGATCGGTTCCCGGTCCAAACGCGGACGGGCGTGCCATCGCCATGCAAGCTCGCGTTGGCCACAAGTGGCGGACCTTCAAACAACTTCGAACAAACTCAGACGGTCAATTCCGCGGCAAGTACCGCTTCACCCAGACGACCGGTCGCGTCAGGTACCTCTTCCGCGCACTAGTGAAGCGTCAGAGTGGATATCCGTACGAGCCTGGGAGTTCGCGCAAGCGGAAGCTCGTCGTCCGTGGTTAGCCCGTGCTCGTGAGCGAAGACCTATTTTCCGGGTTTGGACTTGAGGCAGAGGGCATAGGCGGCCACTAGCTCATCCTGCGGGCCGCGGCCTTGCTGAACGAGCCATCCATTGCCCGCGGGCCTGGATGCTCCCAGGGGCCCACCGGACGGGATTGGACTGCCTCCGCCGCCCAGCAAGCGCTCTTTCTTTGCGCACGCGGCGAACGCACTGAACTGACCATCGGATTGCACTACTCGAATCCCCGCCAGATCCCGGGCCGTGACGTTGAACGGCTTGATCGAACTGCTCACCACGCTGTTCTTGGCAGCCTTGCTGCCGGCGATCGCGGTGGTGCCGCCGGCAATGGCAATGACCAGGGCCAAAGTCGCGGCGATGTTCGCGTAACTGAGATGGGACTTGAGGCGCTGCATCGGTTTCCCTCCTGTAGCTGCTCCTGAAACCCGGTTCGGGAGCGGACGTCGCGGTGACCCTATAAGCCGATCGAGAAGCTGAAAGTCTCCCGGCGGTGACCGGAACGGAGCGGATCTTTCTCGGAGCGACCGCGGCGATCACAGCGATCGCCGGCGTGCTGCGCTACTCGGGCGCGACGGCGGTGCTCGCCTTCGCCGCGGCCACCGTGGCCCTGGCCGGGCTGGCCTGGGTGGTCGCGCTCGCGACAGAGCAGGTGGGCCTTCGCTTCGGGCCCGCAGTCACCGGCTTCCTTCAGTCCACCCTCGGCAACCTGCCCGAGTTCTTCATCGTCCTCTTCGCGCTGAGCTCAGGCGAGCTGGTGGTCGCGCAGACCTCGCTGATCGGCTCGATCTTCGCCAACGCGCTGCTGGTGCTCGGCCTGGTGATCGTCGCGGGGACGATCCGGGCGCCGGATGGCTGCATGCGCTTCCGACCGCGCCTGCCGCAGGACACGGCGACGCTGCTCTTCGCCTCGATCTTCGTGATCGTGATCATCGGGCTGTCGGTCGCCTCCTCCGACAAGGCGAGCCATCACCTGGAGGGGATCTCGACGGTCGGCGCGATCTGCCTGCTCGTCGTCTACGCGGCCTGGCTGTGGCGCTACCTGCGCTCGGATCCGCCGCAAGACGAGGCCGCCACTGAGGAGAGCCACCCGCGGATGTCGATGGCGTTCGCTCTCGTCCTGCTCGCGATCGCCGGCACCGGCGCCGCCTTCGTCTCGGACTGGTTCATCCACGCCCTCGACCCGGCGGTCAAGTCGCTCGGTATCTCGAAGGCGTTCGCGGGACTGGTGATCGTTGCGATCGCCGGCAACGCCGTCGAGAACTTCACCGGGATCTTCCTGGCCGCCAAGGGGAAGTCCGACCTCTCGATCTCGGTGGTGAAGAACTCGGTCGCCCAGATCGCGGCCTTCCTCTTCCCCGCCTTGGTGCTCGCCTCGTACCTGTTCTCGACCCACCTGACCTTCGAGCTGGCGCCGGTCTACATCGGTGCCCTCTTCCTGACGGCGATCTCGGTCTGGCAGATCACCGGAGACGGCGAGGCCCAGATGTTCGAGGGACTGGCGCTGGTCGCGATTTACGTCGTGCTGGCGGCGTTCACGCTTTACGACTGAACGATCCTAGACTCGGATTCCTCTGTGGAGCACTGGGCTCCCGCGCTTACACTCGACTGACTGGGTGGAGCACGGGACTCGGTCCCGTCAACCTCGAGCGGCGCGCGTCGCGGGCCGCTCGCTTTACGGGCATAGACTCGGGCGGATGGTGGAGACGAGGGAACTCGCCGACCCGGTCGTCCGCAGGTTCATCGAGTCCGTCAACGCCGGGGATCGCGACGCCTTTTTCGCCCAGCTGACCGAC
>DATBGE010000071.1:0-11231 GCA_036558125.1 Gemmatimonadales bacterium
CTTTTCGCAGGAGCTCGAATCGGCCGAACGACCAGCGCTCCTGCTGTGGCGGCTCACCCCGGGGATTGCGGTGGAGGAAGAGCATTGCGATGCGGCTGGCGTCGGGGAACGGCGGCTGGCGCCAGAGCCCTGCGTGGACGACCCCGAAGGCGGTGGTCAGCGTCGCAACGCCAAGTGCCAGCGTAACGACTACGCTGATCGCGAGCACTGGGGCGCGGGCTAGAGAACGGAGGGTGACAGTGAATAGCATGGACGAGCATCTCGGGTTGGCGAGCCTGCTCTATGATGCCACTCGGACGGGCAGCGTTTAAGGGGAAGGTCTGTGTCTAGAGCTCCCTACCCTGCGGAAATGGTCCTCGAACTCGACGGAAAAGATTACCGCGGATGAACGCGGAATGGTGTTGTTGTTCTCTGTTTGTGATCGGTTCGTGACACAGGAACGGCCATCTTTCGCAACTCACCAACCAAGAATCACTTCGGCGGGTTTCCGCGGGTTCAGCGTTTTCCGCGGTAGGTTTCTAATTATGAAAGGAGGTAAGATCTCCGCCCCCGAGCTGGGTGATTCTGTTGTTTGGTCTGGTTACAGGCGGTTTGCTGGTCCGGCTCGCGCTGCGGGAGCGGTGGGCGTGGGCACTGGTGTTGATCCAGCTCGCCTTGCTCGGCCTCGTGGCCTACGCGACTCTCTCAGGCGGAGCTCTGTACATGGGGACGTAGCGAGGCCGCCTTCAATAGATCCCTTGGCGATCCTCCCCATTCCCTGCTCCACGCCCTCCGCATCTGTAATGCTGAACGAAATCCGCCAAACTCCGCCGCGCGCGTCACGCTTGCCCCATACTCGAGCGCCTGCCTCGCCCGCTCGAGCCTGATGGCCTGGAGGTACTGAAGCGGAGACACCTGCGCGTGCTCGAGGAAGAGTCGCAGCAGGTGGCGCTCGGTGGTATACCCGACCTTAGCCAGCGCCGCCATGTTCCAGTCCCGCTCGGGCTCTTTGATGATGGCATCCTGGACGCGATGCACTGTCGCATGCAGATGCCCCCGATGTCTCCGGAACGGTGACTCCTCGGGATCCCGCTCCGAGCGCCGGAGATACACCACCATGTCCTCGGCGACACTCGCCGCCAGCGCTTCCCCGCACTCCTCGCCAATCAGGTGCAGCGCGATATCGATTCCCGCTGTGATGCCGGCACTCGAGGCCAGCGGGCCATCCACCACGAAGACCCGGTTGTCGAGCACCTTGGCCTGTGGCGCCAATGCGCGCAGCGCGTGCAGCAGCTCGTGATGGGTGGTGCAGCGCCGGCCACCCAGCAAACCAGCGCGGGCGGCGAGCAGGGTGCCCGAGCAGATCGTGACCAGGCGATGCTCCCCGGTACCTTCGAGCAGTGACCCGCCAAGGCGACGGTTCAGCCAGCGGGCAGTGGTCAAGACCGCCGGTGTGACCAGACCCAGCTGCTCGCTCGGCTGACCCACCACGACGACCCAGGTACCCGGGGCGAGCTCCTCGGGCAGTGGCTCCAGACCGGCAATCGCGAGTCCCACCGAGGTCTCCTGCACCTCGCCCGGGGCGGCGAAGCGCAATCGAAAGCGCGGGGGGAGCCCGCTTCTCCCCCGATGCTGGTTGGCCAGGCGGAACGCCTCGGCGGCACCCGCGATGTCCAGCAGCAACGAATGCGGGAGGATCACAAACAGGATGTCGATCAGATGGGCGCGAGCGGTCATTTGTCCGAAAGTGAGTGATAGTTGTCGGGCCTCGATGCGCGGGGTGAATGCGCCATCGATAGCTTCAGTGACAATTGCAAATTTTCAATTTTCAATGGCAATTGCTTATGACTACCCCTTCGTTATTGGCGACTGCTTTCAGAATGGCACTCCTGGCCCTGGCCTGCTCGCCGTTTTCGGACATGGAACTTTGGGCCCAGGCCCCACGGGACCACGGCATCTCCCGGCTGGAAAACACGGTGGACCCCGGTATCCAGCCGGGGGACGACTTCTTCGGCTACGCCAACGGAGCCTGGCTCAGGGCGACCGTCCTTCCGGCCGGCAGAAACCGGTACTCAGTCCGAGACGACATCAACGAACGTACTCGCAGGCAGATCGAGGCGATCCTCGACGACGCCCGCGCCGCCCCGGCCGGCTCGCTGGCCCGGAAGGTGGCGGACTTCCGTTCCGCCTACCTGGACCAAACCGCCATTGAAGGAAGAGGGCTCGCCCCGCTCAAACCGATGCTCACCCGGATCGACGGCGTGAGTGACAGACAGTCGCTCATCCACCTCCTCGGCAACACGATTTACGCCGACGTAGATCCTCTCAACATCGGCATTTACGCCTCGGCATCGGTGCTCGGGCTGTCGGTAGAGCACAGTATCCATGGGGAGAAGACCTATACCCCCTTCCTGGTCCAGGGCGGTCTCGGGCTGGGCGATCGCGACAAGTACCTGAGCCAGGATTCGAGCGGTGTCGACGAGCGGAGTCGCTACCAGCAGTACATCGTACGGATGCTGTCGCTCGCGGGCTTCGACCATCCGGAGCAACGGGCCGCCGCAGTACTCGCACTCGAAACGACCCTCGCCGAGTCGCAGGCCACTGCTCAGGCCTCGGCGGCAGACCGGAATGCCGACAATCAGTGGTCGCGGGCGGACTTTACCCGGGAGGCTCCGGGCATGGACTGGGGCGCCTTCTTCGACGCCGCAGGACTCGGTAAGCAGCAGAGGGTCGTCGCGTGGCAGCCATCGGCCATGAAAGGGGTCGCAGCGCTGGTTGCCTCCCAACCACTCGACTCGTGGAAGGATTATCTCCGCTTTCACCTGCTCCACGACTACGCCGACGTGCTGCCGCGCGGCTTCGCCGAGGCCGCGGCTGGAATGAGGGGCGACCGGCACACCCGCGATCAGCAGGCACTGGCGGTCACCCAAGCGGCGATGGCGGATGCAATCGGCCAGCTGTACGCCACGCGATACTTCTCGCCGGCCCAGAAGGCGCGGGTAAATGGCGTCATCAAGAACGTCGCTGCGGCCTTCCGGGAGCACGTGGCTGATGCGGCGTGGCTCTCGCCCACCAGCAGGCTGGTCGCACTGGCCAAGATCGACCGGCTGTACGTCGGGATCGGTTACCCGGAACAGTGGGAAGACTGGAGCGATGTGCGCATCGACTCCACCGACCCATTCGGCAATGCCCAGGGTCTCGCCGAGCGCCAGAAACGTCACGCCCTGGCGCGACTCACCAAGCCGTACGATCCGCACGAGTGGGTGCTGCCGCCGCAGATCGTGGGCGCGATCTTGATCTTCCAGCAAAACGCTTACACCTTCGCAGCGGGATTGCTCCAGCCGCCCAAGTACGACTCGACCGCGTCGGATGCCGCGACCTACGGCGGTATCGGTGCGATCATCGGGCACGACATGAGTCACTTCGTTGATGTGTTGGGGGCCAACTACGAAGCCGACGGCCGAATGCGTCGATGGTGGACCGCCGAGGACTCGACCCGATTCGAGGCGGCGGCCGACCCGATCGTGCGACAGTTCTCGGCCTACCAACCGCTCCCCGGGCTCACCGTGGACGGGCGTCTCACCAGAACCGAGAATGTGGCAGACCTCGCCGGTCTTACCGCGTCCTTCGAGGCTTATCGCAAGTCACTCGGTACGAAGGCCACGGATCGGGACTACGTAAGGCGGTCGGACCGGGAGTTCTTCATCGCGTTCGCTCAGTCATTCGGCACCAAGATGAATGAGACTGGCCTGCGCGCGCAGCTCACGAACGATCATGCGCCGGAGATGTACCGGATGGACACCGTGCGGAACCTGGACGCCTGGTACGACGCCTTCGCTGTCGTCCCCGGACAGCGACTGTACCTGGAGCCGACGGCCAGGGTACGGATCTGGTAACGCTTGCGCGTCACCGTCTGCGAGCTCCCGCACGAAACCCCGGCCCTTGCCGCCGCGTGGGCGGCATTGTGCGACCACACCCGGGCACACAGGTCGGAGCTGGCACTCCTCCCGGAGTTCGCCATGCTGGAGCCAATCTGGGAGTTGGAGCATTTCGACGCCGCCCGCTGGAGCGCCATCGAGTCCCTGAGCGAGATGCAGCTCCGTCGTCTTCCCGAGTTGGGTGCCGAGCATGTGGTGGGCACCCAGCCGGTGAGCGAGAATGGTCGTCGCCTGAATCAGGGATACCTCTGGTCCGCCACGGATGGCGTCCGGCCGCTGCGAAGCAAGTACTTCATGCCCGACGAACCGGGAAATTGGGAGGCGACCTGGTTTCACCCCGGCACTCGAGAGTTTCCTCTCTACCAGGCTGGTCCGGCGTCCTTCGGGATCAACATCTGCAGTGAGCTGTGGGCGCTCGAGACGTACGGTTCGTACGCCACGCTGGACGCCCAGCTGGTGTTGGCGCCGCGGGCGACAGAGCTGGCGACGACAATGCGGTGGCTGGCCGTGGGCGTCGTGTCGGCGATCCGCTCGGGGGCCTTCAGCCTCTCTTCCAACCGGGTTGAGCCGAGTGGGACCTGCGGTGGTGGCGGATGGATCATCGACCCGTCGGGGGAAGTCCTGGCGCTCACTTCAGCGCTTGAGCCGTTTGCCACGCGAGATATTGACTTGACGAAGGCGGCGCGGGCGAAGAAGAGCTATCCGCGATACGTGTTTGCGAGAGATGGTGGAGGTCGTAGGTCGAAGGTCTAAGGTCTCGGGTCGCCCACGACCTTAGACCAGCTCACCTCTCACGGTTTATACTCCTCAAAGCTGAACTTCTGCCCCCCGATGCTTGCCTCGTACATCAAGCCGCCTTTGGCCTGCGTGAAGACCGCTACGCCGTTTCTGTAGGCGGCGGTGGTGGATGCACCCGATTTGACGGCGACGGCGCTCGCCTGAGCGGAAAAAGCAAAATCCCCTTTCTTGAAGCCGTCGATGGTGTTGTCCTGCTCGAAGAAAATGATCTCGGAGTAGGATTGGCCGCCCAGCTGGAGGCCGACCGTTACCTGGGTCAACGTGCTCTTGCCGACCGCAGAGTCCCCCACGAGCAACTCTCCGGATCCGTGAGCGCCGCCGATGCCGATGGCGCCTTTAGCCACCGAGGGAAAGACGGCGTATCCCACGGCGGAGTCGAAGAACTTCTGGATGCCGGGATCGGTCTTCTTGAACGCCTCGATGGTGTTGAGGACCTTGGTATGGAGATCGTCGCCGGCGGGACGGCTCCCGGCGAGCAGAAATGGGAGGGCCGCCAGGCTCAGGGCTAGCTGGAGTCGGATTCTCACGGGGGGCCTCCTCGGTACCTTTCAGTATAAATGCTACGTTACGGTTGTTAGCACATCGCATCACTGAAAGAGAGTCCGGTCCTCTCGCCGCTGCAAGCTCTCAGGCTCGACACCCAGGGCTTGACAACCGAGGAATAGATTATGCTAAGATGAATCGCCCCGGTTTGACCCGATTCAGGAGGACCACGTGGAACTCGCGACCGCATCTGGTACCACGAAGCTCACCGGTATCTCTCCCCAATTCCTGGTGGACGATCTCGAACGCTCCATCGCGTACTACTGTCACCGCCTCGGCTTCGACCTCGACTTCCAATACGAAGACTTCTACGCCAGCGTCAGTAGAGACGGCTGCGCGATTCATCTCAAGGAAGCCCCGAAGAACGAAGCCGACAGACCGCATCGCCAGAAGAACGAGCATCTCGATGCCTACATCGGCGTCAGCAATGCGACCGCCTTGCATGAAGAGTTGAAGTCCCGTGGCGCGCTGATCACCAAGCCATTGGAGGACAGACCGTGGTCCTGCAGGGACTTGTACGTGCAGGACCCGGACGGCTACATCCTCTGCTTCAGCGAACCGACGGCCTGACCCGTCGCTGAGGTAAACCGTGTCGCTGAGCCGGGCATGGACGACCAGATCACGCTGATTCGCCCGGAGGCTCCCTCGAAAGACAGCCGGCCGGGTTCGCTGTCATCGTTGCCGCCGGATCTGCTGGAGCAGATCCGCGGCCGAGTGCGGCTCCTGGCTCTCTTCCTCGCCATCGGGTTCGCGGTGGACCCGGTTGTGTATTTCGCCGTCAAAGGATCGGCCGCGCTGGCGGGCGTGGAGCTGCCGCCCGACTTTGCCAAGCGGCTCCCATTTCAGTGGGCCAACCTGGGTGCCATGGCGTCCTCGGTCCTGGTGTGGGCGGTCTCCCGGCATCGGCAGATGCTGCCGTCCCGGCTCCTCACGCTGGGCCTGGTGTATGAGGTCGTCATCTGCTTTGTGATGGCGTTCGGAACGATCTGGGAGTACTACGTCGTGAAGGGCTTCCTTCCTTCGATGACGTGGGTGCCCGCCGTGGTCATCCTGTTTCCCGTCATTCTTCCCGGTCCGCCCCGGCGCATGCTGGTCGCTGCCTTCCTGGCCGCGGCCATGGTCCCTCTCTCACTCGGGCTGCTGCAGTATTGGGGCAAGGTGCCGGTGACCGGCGACGACTACGGCGATGCGGTCGTCCAGGGGGCCCTGGCCGTGGCGCTCGCCTACGTGGGCGCCCGGGTGGTGTACGGACTGGGGCGCGAAGTGGCCAGAGCGCGCGAGCTGGGGAGCTATCGACTGGAGAAGCGACTCGGCGCAGGAGGGATGGGAGAAGTGTGGCGGGCGCGACACCGTATGCTGGCGAGGCCGGCCGCGATCAAGCTCATCCGCCCAGCGCTCGCCGGTGACACCCGCGGCGTCTCCCAGGAGGCGATCGAACGTTTCGAGCGCGAGGCCCAGGCCATTGCCCGGCTACGCTCACCGCACACCGTCGAAGTGTTCGACTTCGGAATCGCCTCGGATGGCGCCTTCTATTACGCGATGGAGCTGCTCGACGGCATCAACGCCGATACCCTGATACGCCAGTTCGGTCCCGTCCCGGCCGAGCGGGCGGTGTTCTTGTTGCGCCAGGTGTGCCACTCGCTGTCGGAGGCCGATGCCTGCGGCCTGGTCCATCGCGACATCAAACCGGCCAACATCTTTCTCTGCCGCTACGGAGAGGACAGCGACTTTGTGAAGGTGCTGGACTTCGGGCTGGTGAAGGCAGTGCAGGATGGTCCCGACGCCAATCCGGGTCTCACCCGGGAGAACACGGTATACGGCACCCCGGCATTCATGGCACCCGAACAGGCCCTCGGCCAAGCCGACCTCGATGGGCGGGTGGACGTGTATGCCACGGGCTGTGTCGCCTACTGGCTGCTCACCGGGCAGCTGGTGTTCACCGCCGAGACCCCGATGGGGCTCATGGTACAACACGCCAACGCGGCGCCGGTTCCTCCATCGACGCGCACCGAACTGTCGATCCCGCCGGACCTCGAGCTCCTTGTGCTCTCCTGTCTCGCCAAAGATCCCGCGGCGCGACCCCAATCGGCGAGAGAGCTGATGGATAGGCTCGATGCCCTGGAGGGCGCGAGTGACTGGAGTGACAAGCGAGCGCGCGCGTGGTGGGATCTACACCAGCCGGGGCGGACAGCATCGAAGTGATCAGACCCTCTGCTGAGCGATGGCAGTTTCTGTATCCCAAGTGCCTGGCACCGGTCGAATTCATCACGTATAACCAGGTCGACGCGAACGCGTCGTTCCGCCGCATCTAGGGCGGCTCCGGGAGGTTTCCATGGCAGGCCAAGGTTCCACCGGCAACGTCATCGCTGCCCTCGCCAGCTTCTTCATCCCCGGTCTGGGCCAGCTGCTTCAGGGCCGCCTCGGCATCGCGATCGTCCAATTCTGCCTGGCCGCGGTCCTCTGGTGGTTCCTTCTGGGCTGGATCATCCATCTCTGGTCGATTCTCGACGCGGCGTTGTGGAAGCCCAAGAACGGTTAGTCCTGAACGTCCGCAAACCGGCGAACGCGTTTGTTCCGAACGCCGCGCCCTCGAGGTTCGTTCCCTCGGCCGCCCTGGGGGCCATCGCGCGGTTCCATCGAAAGCAGGGTGGGCTGTGGGTTGGCGGGACGCTGTCTGTCTCGCCGGCCGGCGTCTCATTTACTCCCAATGCGCTCAATATGGCTCTCCACGATGGGCTACAACCGATCGATGTCCCCGCCAAAACGATTCGAACGGTGAGGCACGAGGTCGGCTGGTTCACCAGCATTGTGGTAATCGGGCACGACAAAGGAGAGTTCCGGTTCCGCTGTTACGGGGCCAAGCGCCTTGCCGCGAGCATCTCTCATGCTTTCAACGTGAAACAACCGACCCCGGCTTCTCCGTAGGGCCCGCGACCTCGAACGGAGCATCCGCATGTATCTCGCAGCCGCCGTCGTCGCCCTGTTCGCAGTGACCACGCGAGTCGAGGCACAGCAAATCGCGGGGAACTGGGAGGGCTACTGGTCGCGCGCCGGCGATACGATGCCCGTGACCCTGCACGTGCAGCGCGACTCCGGTACTGGCGGCTACAGCGCGAGTTTCGACGTAGATCGACTGCGTGCCATCGGCATTCCATTTAACGAGGTGACGGTCCAGGGCTGTTGCGACGTGACGTTCACCGTCAAGGGTGATCGGACGACGACCACGCTGCTTGGAAAGCTGCGCGGAGATTCCCTGAGCGGGACTCTGAGGGAGGGCGAGAGCGAAGGTCAATTTGCGTTCGCCCGCTCGAGGGCTGCACCGGCGTTCAATGAGCAGGAGATGACGTTTATCAACGGGAGCGTGACGCTGGCGGGATCGCTGATCCTCCCGGCGACTGGCAACTCCCTCCCTGCCATAGTCTTCCTTCAGGGCTCGGGACCTGAGGGTCGCTGGGCGTCACGCTACATGGCCACTCTGGTCGTGAGCCAGGGCTTTGCGGCGTTCATTTTCGACAAACGAGGCGTCGGCAAGTCTTCAGGCGACTGGCGTCAGGCGACGCCCGATGACCTCGCCAGCGACGGCGCCGCTGCAATCACTCGGCTCACACAAGAGCCGAGGATCAACCCAGCGCGTATCGGGATCTATGGACACAGTCAGGGTGGGACGCTGGCTCCGCTGGTCGCCGCGCGGTCGGGGAAGGTTGCGTTCGTGATCGGCTCCGCCGCGGCCGGAGTGCCCACCGATTCCACCGAGATCTACAGCATCCTCAATTCTGTTTACCCGCAAGCCACCACCGCCACGGATTCGGCGAGCGCCCGGACCTATACCAATGAGCTGGTCGCCGTCGCCTACCATGGCCGGCCCCGTGCTCGCCTCGACTCGCTGGTCGCTCGGTTCGCCAGTCGTCCCTGGTTCTTCTCCCCGCCGGCCGCCGACAACCCCTACTGGTCCTTCTCTAAGGGCTTCGCCCAATATCGGCCGCTCGATTGGTGGGCCAAGGTGCAGGTGCCAGTCCTGTTGATTTATGGCGGAGATGACCAAAGGGTCCCGCCGAGGGAGAGTGCGGCGCGGATTACGACGGCCTTGCTCCACGCAGATCCTGGCGCCGACGTGACGGTGCGGATCTTTCCGGGTGCCGATCACACTTTCCGGTTGCCGTCAGGGCCGAGCGGATGGCCGGTCACAGCGCCCAACTATACGTCAACCCTCTTGCAGTGGTTGGCGTTGCGTCGTTGAGCTACGGCGAAATCGTGTCGTCCTCCACTACGTGTCCGCCATTCAAACCAGCCAGCGATAAGACTCGGGATCAGCTTATGACCAGCCCTTCCTCCTCCGTCGCCCTCTCTCAGATCGGCCAGATCGCGGTTCCCATCCGAGATCTCGATCGGGCCATTCGGTTCTACCGCGACGGCCTCGGCATGCGCTTTCTCTTCCAGGCGCCACCCGGACTTGCCTTCTTCGACTGTAACGGCGTCCGGCTGATGCTCGATGGGCCCGCGCGCGAGCTAGCCGGGAAGAGTTCCGTGATCTACTTCAAGGTCCCCGACATCGCACAGGCCCATGCCGGCTTGGCCGCGCGGGGAGTTCCGTTCGAAGGGCCACCGCATCTCATCGCCAAGCTGCCCGACCACGAACTCTGGATGGCCTTCTTTCGCGATCCCGACGGGAATCTCCTGGCGCTGATGGCCGAAGTGCGGCAGAGTCGGACTCGCTGAAGGCGCCGCGTGACGGGCTGCAAAACTTCTATTGAGTGTCGCCCTGGCGCTCGTGAGTACCACTGCCTGCGGCCCTCGACCTAACGCGCACGATCTCGACCGTTTCATCACCGAGTCTGCCGACGAGAGGCGGCACGTAGCCACTCGGGCGACGTGGTAGACTTCAACTCATGGCGTGCAACTGCGAAGCCACCGATCGCCACTTCGGGCCGATCCGGGCCCAGAATGACCTGGCGGCCTACCGGCGGCGTGGAGCTACAGGAACAGCTCGGCGCCTCCTGCGCATGATTGGCGACTGCCAGGTCCAGGTCGAGACCCTGCTCGACATCGGCGCCGGCGTGGGGATCCTGCATCACGAGCTGCTGGCCCGTGGAGTCAGCAGCGCAACGCACGTGGAGGCCAGTCGCGCATTCGTCGAGGCCGCGCAGGAAGAGACCGGGAGACGCGGGCAAACCGGACGGGTGGAATTTCTCCATGGAGATTTTCTCGCTCTTGCGCCTTCGATCGCCCAAGCGGACCTGGTAACACTCGATCGTGTGATCTGCTGTTATCCCGAGTACGAGCCGTTGCTGCTGACCTCGGCTGCGCTCACCCAGCGCTACTGGGCGGCCAGCTTCCCCCGGGAGCGCTGGTATGTCCACCTCGGCAATCGCTGGGAGAACTGGCGCAGGGCGCGTGCCGGGAACGCGTTTCGCACCTTCATTCACCCGGTTGCGGAGATCTACCGACTGCTGGCGCAGGCCGGGCTGCGTCCGCTCAGCCTTACTCGGCGCCTGGTCTGGGAGACCGTGGTGTGCATCCGGGAGAGCTAAGGCGAAACGACGGAACTTCTCTCCGTTCGATCCGTACAAGAGGGTGGCCGCTCTGACTCGAACCCCCTAAGGAGATCTCCATGACCGCCGCACCGAGTCGGTTCTCAGGGTCAGCCCTGGCCCTGATTGCGGGCCTGGCCAGTTTCGTCGCCACCCCGCTCGCCGCCCAGGCCGTCAGCAACGCGGCCGAGTTCGAGGCCTGGCGCAAGGTCCAGAAGGAAGACATCGATGGGCTCCGGGAAAAGTTCATGGCCCTGGCCAAAGCGGTCCCGGCCGCCAAGCACAGCTGGAAGCCGATGGAGGGAACCCGATCGTTCCACGATGTGTTCGCCCACGTCGCTGCCGAAGGGAATACCGAGACGGCGATGTTCGGTGGCAAGCTGCCCGAAGGTTCGCTCGCCGATTTCGACGCCGAGGAAGCCCGTCTCAACAAGCTCCCCGATGA
>DATBGE010000072.1:0-13087 GCA_036558125.1 Gemmatimonadales bacterium
GGGTTATAAAGCTGAGTGTACTGGCTACCGAAGACATTAGGAAGCTGAAACATCCGAGCCTGATTCTGGCTGCCGACGGCTGAGAGCGCTATTCGAGAACCATTGCCGTAGCTGTACGCAAGCTTGGCCAGTAGCTGGTACGAGGAAGCGGCCGAGGATGGAATGCGGATCCCCTGGCATTCCAAGCCGTAGTTCCGCGCGATCTCCTGGTTGCGGCTGCCCTTAAAGTCCTCGCAGCGGCCACGGTACACCGCGAATCGCTGAACCTCCACCGAATCGGTTCCGAGTACCTTAGGCCCATCCTTCGCCGGCACCGCCACGGTCGTATCGAAACCCGCGGCCACGAAGAGGGGATAGTCCTCGGCTCCCGGTCCATCCTCTGCTGACTTGCGACCCTCGAGTACCCCCGAGAAGATCAAGGTGAGCCCCGAAGCAATCGACCCACTCAGGCTCGTCCGGATCCGGTTGAACCCGATACTGTGACTCAGGCCGAAAGGTTCGTCGGTGTCATAGGCCACTGACCCGCTGAATTGCGGTCCACCTGAACGGGTCTGTAATGAAACGATTCCCGACTGCGCATTGCCATATTCCGCAGCCGGCGCTCCGCTCACCACCGAGGCTTCCTCCACTCCGTTGACCGGCGGGTCAATGCCGTGGGGCCGAGATTCACGATCGCTTGTAGAATTCAGATCCGAACCGCCCCGGTATGCCGGATTCACCGGTACTCCGTCGATATAGATCGCTGCCTCGTCGGTGCGTCCGCCCCGAATCGAGAGAGCAAGGGTCGAGCGCTGGGACCCAGCCACCACTCCCGGCTGCAACGCCAGGGCATTCACGAGGTGATCGACCGGCAGCGACTCGGTGTATGCCCCGTCGATTCGCTGTCGAGTGGTCACCTCGTCTCGCGGAACCAGTGCGTTTGCGGCCGAAATCACTTCGATCTCCGCCAACTCCACGACCCGCGCCCGCAGGGCAAAGTCCTGCGTTACGGTCTGTCCCGCCAATATTCTCAATCCCTGGACCTGGAGCGGGTCAAAGCCGATCAGGGTCGCCCGGACCTCGATCGTTCCGGCGGGGAGATTGTTTATGAAGTAGTAGCCGCGAGGGTTGGTGATGGCGCTGAATGCGGTGCCGATGATTTGCAATTGCGCGGCGACCAGCGGCTGCCCCGAGAGATCGGTCACTCGGCCTTCGAGCTTCCCGAGTGTCCCTTGGGCGACTGCTCGCAAGGGGAGGGTGAGCAGGAGGATGGCGGCGCAATAGAGTGCGGATCGGATCAGCATCCGTTCCTCCATCGTAGAGCGAGTCGGGTGCTGATCGGAGAATCGCGGAACTGCCTTGCTAATGTGGGATTTGGTACTCCAGAACGCTAGTCCCTTGAGGGTCGCCATGGCCCCGAGACTATGGCCGATGACATGCAGCTCCTCCCTGCGGCGATTCACGCTAGTTGGAAAACTCCCACCTCACCCCGAACGTGCTGCCACTGCCAAACTGCGGCATGTCGAAGCCGGGGACGTAGGTCAGCTTGCTCGCTTTCAGGTTCATCCGGTCCCAATAAATCGTAAAGCGGTCGAGCTGGATCTCGATCAGGCCCCGGAAAAATGTCGCGCCCTTGAGCTGAATCGGCGAACCCGTCGGGTCGCGACCAATGACGCCGTCCCCCCAGGACTCCATGGTGCCCTGCAGTTTGAAATCGAAAATCCCGCTGGGAAACGAGCGCCAGAACTTTGATCTGATCGTGGCCGAGCTGAGCGAGTGAGTGGGTGGCAGACCTTCCGGGGTGCGGCCACGCGGATTGCTATACCAACCATCGAGGGTGAACCATTGCAGCGGAGTGAGCCGCCAGTTGACCGTCACCCACTCGGTCTGCGCCGATGGGGCGATCGAGTCCACCGTCGGGAGAAACGGCTGATACGCGAAGGGGCGGAACGCGTCCGTCCTGCCGTAACCCAGCTCGAGCCCGATCCACTTCTGTTCCCAGCCAACGGTCCCCTGCCAATCGGTGAAGTCCTGGGCCTGGTCTTTGAGAATCGTCGGAGCCTCCACGACGCTCCCGCTGCGAACCATGCCCGTCAGGTCAACGCCATAGGGAAGATGAATACCAGCCCGTCCACCAATCCATTGGCTGTGCCGGTCGAGGTCGTGCTTCTGATACCCCGCCTCTCCCGCAGCGGTAAACCACCGGTTGGGCGCCCAACCGGCGTTGGCGCTCAGGTCCCACGGAGTCCAGCGTGAGCGATTGAACGCCCTTCCCTCCAGATGCAAAGTGGGCGTGCGCCACGCGGCGATCACCCCGCCCTGCCGCATCGTTTCATTGACGCCGGAACCGTCCCAGATCGTGGCACCCAGCAGGAAATCCACCCGGGGGCCGAGTTCGTCGGTCTGCTTGCGCCAGTAAAGCCGCAGCTGCGCGTCACGCCTGGTTCCGTAGAGCTTCTGATCCAGCGTGTCGTTGTTGATATCCAGGTACGGCTTACGGTCCGGCGTATTCTGAAGCAGCTGAGCCTGGATTCCGAATTTCGGGTTGGGGACATAGCCCGCCTGCAGCCAGAGCGAGTTCATGTCGAAGTCGCTCGACGACCCTGTCGCGGTCGGCGACACGAGCCGTTCGACATCCAGGCCAAAGCCGATGCCGTTCTTGTAGCGCCGCTCCAGCGCGCCGATGTAGCGGGCGACATCATCGTCACCCGCTGAAATCCCGATGCGTGAGACGGTCGCGTTGCGATCGACGCGGCGGGTATAGAGACGCACCCTCATCCCCTCCGGCCATCGCTCAATCTCGACTCGACTCAGCATGCTCAAGGCAAAGATGGTCGGATCTACTCCGAGGCTGTCGGGTCCCATCGGCACGAAAGGCAGCCCATCCAGCAGATACTCGACGGACGTCGGTCCTCGCGCCCGGAAGTTGGGCGGCTGGTAGCGGCCAATCCAACCGCCGCGCCACAGGTAGACACCGGGAACCTTCTGCAGCAGGTCGGACAGCGTCTGCGCATTGGTCCACTCGATCGAGTCCCGGGTGATGACGATCCTGCTGTAGGCCGGAAGCGGCCCCTCGTTGCCGATGGTGGGCAGCGCCGGAAGCCGAACCTGGTTGGCGGTCTGGGCCTTGAGGAAGAGCTCGGTCTGGTCTACGGAATCCCGGGGGAGCTGCGTCGTATCCGCGGGGACTGAATCGAAGGGGATTTGCGCCGCTGCCGGCGACCCGACAACCAGCGCGATCAGCAAGGGGAACAGTGAACGGTGAACGGTGAATGGGATCATATCCCAACCACTCGCCGTCGCTGTCCGCCTACAGCCACCGTTCACTGTTTTACCGTTGACCGTTCACCCCGCCCGGGCGAGCACGAATTCGGCGAACAACCGCATGCAGACTCCGGTTGGACCACGCGCTCCGGTGGGATCCTCCCGCTCGGTATAGGCGGTGCCTGCGATATCGATGTGGGCCCATTTGAGGTCGGACGCGAACTCCCGGAGGAACCATCCGGCGGAGAGGCTCCCGGCGGGCCGCCCGCCCGAGTTCTTCATGTCGGCAATGTCCGACTTGATGAGATCACGGTATTCGTCCCAGAGCGGCATGGGCCACACCCGCTCTCCGGAACGATCGCCGGCCCGGCGGACTTCTTCGATCAGTGCGTCGTCGGTCCCCATGACACCGGACGCGGTGTGACCCAGGGCCACCACGATCGCGCCAGTCAGCGTCGCCGCATCGAGCACGCAGGCCGGCTCGTAGCGCCTCGCATAAGACAGCGCGTCACACAGAATCAGCCGCCCCTCGGCGTCGGTGTTCACGATCTCGATGGTCTTGCCGAGGTGACTTTTCACCACGTCGCCCGGCTTGAGTGCGGTACCGCTGGGAAGGTTTTCAGTAGAGGGTACCAGGCCGATCACATTCAGCTTGGGCTTGAGGCGCCCCAGCACCTCGAAGAGGCCCAGGACCGCGGCCGCACCGGACATATCGTACTTCATGTCCTCCATCTTGTCGGCCGGCTTGATCGAGATGCCACCGCTGTCGAAGGTGACGCCCTTCCCGATCAGCACCACGGGCGCGCCCTTGCCTCCCTTGTACTCCAGGGCGATGAAGCGAGGTTCCTGGGCGCTGCCCTGAGCCACCGACAGCAGTCCACCCATCCCTTCCTTCTTGATGGCGGCGAGGTCGAGAACCGTCGCGGCGAAACCGTGCCGCCGTGCGAGATCCTGGGCCGTGGTGCCCAGGTAGGTCGGAGTGCAGACGTTGCCCGGCAGAACCTGAAGACCGCGGGTCACATTCTGTCCGGCCGCGATGGCGGAACCGATCGCATGGCCGGCCTCGAACTCGGCGGGCCGATCGCCGGCCAGGATGTCGACCTGCTCCAGGTCCGGCCGCTTCTCCTCCGGAGGCTGTTTCATCTCGCCGTAGTACCAGCCGCCATAGGCCAGACCCTCGGCGATCACCTGCCCCGCGTCCTTGGCGGTGACGGGGCCCAGCGACTCCGGAGCCAGATGAAAAGCACCGGCCGGAACCCCGAGCGTGCGCGCCCGTTTGGCGCTGATCGCCGCAGCCCGACGGATCGCACCCCGACTCTGCTCTCCCGCTTTGCCGATGCCCACCAGCAGCACCCGGGCGGCGGGACCCGGCGGATGCAGTAATGCCCATTCATCCTTCTTCCCAGTGAAGTCCCCCGAGGCCAGGACTCTGCTCAGGGCCCCCTGCACCTGGTTATCGAGGGCGCTCAGGGAGGCTGGGAGCCCGCCGGTCGGCAGGGCAAGAATGAGTAGAGGCGTCTCGTACCCAGCGGGCGCCGCGGCACGGACGGTCGTCGTGAGGGGCATGGATGGCAGGTGCTGGAAAGGTGGAATGCTTACGTCCGGCGGCTGCGAATCGGCCGGTAGGGGCGATCGACCGCACCAATATACTCGGCTCGCGGCCGCAACAGGCGCTCGTCCTGGTATTGCTCGAGAACATGCGCGGCCCAGCCGGGCATTCGACTCACCGCGAACACGGCGGTAAACAGTTCGTCCGGGATCCCCACGCCGCGATAGAGCGGTGCCAGGTAGAAGTCTACGATCGGGTACCGTCCGCTGCGTTCGACGACACAGGCCTCGAGGGCTTTCGCAGTCTCCATCAGGGGAGTCCGACCCGCGCGGGCGCACTGCGCCTCCGCCAGGCCGCGGAGAAAGCCCGCCCGCGGGTCCTCTCCCCGGAATACCTGATGCCCGAAACCGGCAATTCGGCTCCCGGCGGCCATTCGGGCGGTGACCCACGGCTCGACGGCGTCGGGGTTACCGATCTCGTCGAGAACCGCGGCCACGTTCCGGGCGTGACTCCCGTGCCGGGGACCCGACAGCGCCGACCACGCGGCCAGGATCGAGCCGAACATGTCGGCTCCGGTCGCGGCGGTGACTCGGGCGGCGAAGGTCGAGGGATTGAGCTCGTTATCGGCCCGCAGGATCAAGGCGGCATCGAGCGCGCGCACCGCCTCGGCGCTCGTGTCAGTACCGGGGAGCATGGCGAGGAAATTCCCGGCGAACCCGAGTGATTTCCTGGGCAGCACAGGTCGCTCACCCTGCCGGAGCCGCGCGACAGCGGCAACCATCGTGGGAGCCAGGGCCAGGAGCCGTATCGCCTGTTTGAGGCCGGTTTCCGCCGCCGGGCCTGAGTCTCCTTCCTCGGCCGCCAGCACCGCCAATCCCACTCGCACCGCGGACATGGGATCCGCTTGAGTGGGAACCTGCTTCAGGGCGCGCAGGATCGCAGGCGAGAGTTTGTGGCGGGACCGCAGCCCGTTGGTGAATTCGCGAAGCTCGGCGCCGGTCGGAAGCTCTCCTCGCAGGAGGAGAAAGGCCGTTTCTTCGAAGGTGGAGCGCTCTCCCAGCTCCCTCACATCATAGCCGCGATAGCCCAGCCGGCCATCCGAGGCGGAGAGGCGGCACACACTGGTTTGCAGCGCGATGACGTCGTCGAGACCGCGCGGCGGCGCGGCAGAAGGGGGTCCGGTCATTCCTCGGAGGACTGGGCTCGGGGAGCGATGAAAAACCCCGGCGGTTGCCGGGATGTCAAAGCTGTTGCGCGGGTCGCTGGGGGGCAACTGACCGCGTCATTTGGGGAAGACGCGAGCGCTCCGCGGAGAGACGTAGACCTTGTCGCCGCGGGAGAGGGCCAGTTCGTCGAAGCGGTGGCGAGACACTTCGGCCTCGATCAACTGCCCGTCCTCGACCCGGTCCATCTCCAGCCGTACCATCGGCCCATAGCGGCGAACGTGACGTACCTCGGCCTCGATCGCCGGCCTGCCGTTCGGGGTCCGGGCCAGATCCACCTCGTACGTCCGCACGTAGGCGACGGCGTCCTGATCGGGAGCGCCGGCGAAATCCGGCGCGTCCCATTCTCCACCCTCGATCTTGACCCGGCCCTCGCTGAGTCGTCCGTGGAACAGGTTCACGTTGCCGAGGAAGCTGTAGACGAAAGGCGTCGCGGGATGCTCGTAGACCTCTTCGGGCGTCCCCATCTGCTCCACCTGTCCCTCGTTCATCACTACGACCCGGTCGGACACCTCCATCGCCTCTTCCTGGTCGTGGGTGACGAAGACGCTGGTGACGTGGACCTCGTCGTGCAACCTCCGGAGCCAGCGCCGCAGTTCCTTCCGCACTTTGGCATCAAGCGCGCCGAAGGGCTCATCCAGCAGCAACACGCGCGGCTTCACCGCGAGGGCGCGGGCCAGAGCGACTCGTTGCCGCTGACCACCCGAGAGCTGGGAGGGAAAGCGATCCGCCAGCCAATCCAGCTGGACCAGCTTGAGGAGATCCATCACCGTCGTCCGGATCTCATCGTCGGAAGGGCGCACCTCCCGGGGACGGACCCGGAGGCCGAAGGCCACGTTCTCGAACACGCTCATGTGGCGGAAGAGAGCGTAATGCTGGAAGACGAATCCGACCCGACGCTCCCGAACGTGCCGGGTCGTGGCGTCTTCTCCCGAGAACAGGATGGAGCCCGCATCGGGCGCGTCGAGTCCCGCGATGATCCGGAGCAGTGTGGTCTTGCCGCTGCCGGAAGGTCCCAGCAATGCCACCAGCTCACCGTCGGGGATTTCCAGCGACACGTTCCTGACCGCGGCAAAGGTACCGAATGCCTTGGTCACGCCCCTTACTTCGATACTCATGCGGCTCTCCTCTCGGGAACTGCTTCCGGTTCGACCGGCATCGCCGCCGTCGCTCGGGCCAGACGCCACTCCACCGCGGTCTTCGCCGCGAGCGTCACCAGCGCCAGCAGCGTCAGGATCGAGGCCGCGGCGAACGAGGCGGTGAAGTTGTATTCGTTGTAGAGGATCTCGATGTGGAGCGGCAGCGTGTTGGTGAGGCCGCGAATGTGGCCCGAGACGACCGACACCGCGCCGAACTCGCCCATGGCCCGGGCGTTACACAGAATCACGCCATAGAGCAGGCCCCACTTGATATTGGGCAGCGTGATTCTCCAGAAGGTTCTCAGGCCGCTCGCCCCCAGCACCATCGCCGCTTCTTCCTCTTCCGGTCCCTGCTCCTGCATCAGCGGAATCAGCTCCCGGGCGACGAACGGGAAGGTCACGAATGCCGTCGCGATGACGATGCCGGGAACCGCGAAGACGACCTTCAGGTCATGATCCTGCAGCCAGGGACCGAAGACACCCTGCGCGCCGAATAGCAGGATGAACACCATGCCCGCGATCACCGGTGAGACGGCAAACGGCAGATCGATCAGCGTGATCAGCAGGTTCTTGCCGCGGAATTCGAACTTGGCGATCGCCCAGGCCGCGGCGAGGCCGAAGGTGGCGTTGAGCGGCACCGCAATCGCCGCGGAGAGCAGGGTCAGCTTGATGGCGGCCGCCGCATCCGGCTCGACCAGTGCCGCGAGGTAGACGTCAAAGCCCTTCCGGAGCCCCTCGTAGAACACGAGGACCATCGGCACCATCAGGAACAGCGCCAGGAACAGGAGTGCGAGGCTCGTCAGCGTTACCCGGACCCAGCGCGGCTCGGTGGTCGCTCGCGGCGCGACCGCTTCCTTCCCCAGTCTTCGCATGCCTGTGGCGCCCGCCATCGTTCCTCCTCAGGCCTCTGCCCGCCGGCGGCCTGCCCACTGGAGCAGGTTGATGGCGAGCAGGATGATGAAGGAGAAGACCAGCATGACCACCGCGATCGCGGTGGCACCCGGATAGTCGAACTGCTCCAGCTTGGTCATGATCAAGAGCGGGGCGATCTCGGTCTTCATCGGCATGTTGCCTGAGATGAAGACCACGGATCCGTACTCTCCCACCGAGCGCGCGAACGCCAGCGCGAACCCGGTGAGCAAGGCGGGCCATAGCGGCGGCAGCAGTACTCGCCGAAAGGTGTGCCAACGACTGGCGCCCAGACTCGCCGCCGCCTCCTCGACTTCCCGCTCCAGATCCTGGAGAACCGGCTGAACCGTGCGCACCACGAAGGGCAAGCCGATGAACGTGAGCGCCACGGCAACGCCGAGGGGCGTAAAGGCTACCTTGATGCCGATCGCTTCCAGCCAGCGCCCGATCCAGCCATTGGGCCCATAGAGTGTCGTGAGCGCGATACCAGCAACGGCGGTAGGCAGGGCGAAGGGCAGATCGACGAAGGCATCGATGAGCTTCCGTCCGGGAAAGCGGTAACGCACCAGGACCCAGGCCACCAGTAATCCGGTTAGCGCGTTGATGGTCGCGGCAACGAAGCTCGCGCCAAAGCTGAGGCGATACGAAGCGAGCACCCGCGGCGAAGTAGCACTCTCCCAGAAATGCTCCCACCCCAGTGCCGCCGACTGGAAAAAGATCGTGGAGAGCGGCAATAGCACGAGCAGACTCAGATAGGTGATGGTGATCCCCATCGAGAGCCCGAATCCCGGCAGCACGGAGTGGCGGCGCGCACTCATCTGGTCGCAGGCCCTTCCACGGTGACCTGGACCCGGTGCCAGGCGTTGTTCATGTAACCCTTGAAGTTCCAGATCGGAGCGGGACTCTCCGGTTGGGTATTGCCCGCGGAATCCCAGGCCCGCGCCGTCAGCACGTGAGGCCCAGCCGTCAGCGTCAGCTCGACCTGCCAGAGGGTCCAACTCCACGGGTTGCCAGAGTTGGAGAGCTGGGCGCGATGCCACTGCTTGCCCTGGTCGCTCGTCACCTCGACCCGCTCGATGGTCCGGCCACAACTGGCGCAGGCCCATCCGCTCACCATCACCCTGCCCTGCAGCAATTGGGCATCGGCCTGAGGTGACCAGATCACCGAATTGAGCGGCACGTCGGACAGAGCGACGCCCTGGTCCCATACCACTGTCGAGGCATCCACGTCCGGCGGGAACATCCGGTAGGCGTGACTCTGGAAATAGTTCTCGGTCGGGGCGGTCTGCAGGTGAATATTCGTGAGCCATTTCACGCTGCGTGCGCCGATGTAGCCCGGCACCACGACGCGAAGCGGAAAGCCGTGCACCGGCGGAAGCGGTTCTCCGTTCATCTCCCAAGCGAGGAGAGTTTCCTCGGCCATCGCCTTGCTCACCGGGATTGACGCTCCGAATCCGAAGCGCTTGCCCTCCCGCTCCACGTCATCGAGCCCGGTGAACTGCGCATGCTCCGCCTCTGGACGGATACCCGCCGTCTCCAGCACCCGCGCCAGCCTCACCCCGCGCCACACACCGTTACTGATCGGCTCCGCACCCCACGCGACCTCTCCCGGGATCGGACGGATCCTCATCAGCTCGTCCCGCCGGAGCCCGGCACAGGCAATCGTCGCTGGCACCGTTGTTACCGGATAACTCCGGCGCAAATGCTCCAGGGAGAGGCTCAGTGATCGCTCGACCAGACCGTCAACCGTGAGCCGATAGCTCTCGGGATCCACCGGGGGAACCGCCGCATGATTGCGGGTGAAAAACAGTTCCGTCGGCGTCACGGCGTGATCCCGCACCAACTCGGGCGGAGGGCCCGAGTTGAACCAGCGGGCGTCTCGGACCAGCTGCCGGGGATGTTTCCCAAAGGGCATCACATCTGACATGCGCACCATCTCGTTAGCGGTTCTCATAAATCTGGTCGAAGACACCGCCATCGGCGAAGTGCGTCGCCTGGGCCCTGGTCCAGCCACCGAACATCTCGTCGATGGTGAACAGGTTGATCCGGGGGAAGGTGGCCGCGTACTTGGTCGCGACCGCTTTGTTGCGGGGGCGATAATAGTGCTTCGCCGCCAGCTCCTGGCCTTCGTCACTGTAGAGGAACTGGAGATAGGCCTGAGCCACTTCCAGCGTGCCCCGCTTCTTCGCCACCTTGTCCACCACCGTCACCGGCGGCTCGGCCAGGATGCTCACCGAGGGGACCACGATCTGGAACTTGTCCGGCCCCAACTCCTTCACCGCCAGCAACGCTTCGTTCTCCCATGCGAGCAAGACGTCCCCAATTCCCCGCTCCACGAAGGTTGTTGTCGAGCCGCGCGCGCCGGAGTCAAGCACCGGCACGTTCTTGTAGATCCGGGCGACGAACTCCCTGGCCTTGGCCTGATCGCCGCCGAATTTCTTCACGGCGTAGCCCCAGGCCGCGAGGTAATTCCACCGGGCCCCTCCCGAGGTCTTGGGATTGGGCGTGATGACTGACAGGCCTGGCCGGGCGATGTCGTCCCAGTCTTTGATGTTCTTGGGATTTCCCTTCCGGACCAGGAAGACGATGGTCGAGGTGTAGGGCGCGCTGTTATCGGGTAGCCGTTTCTGCCAGTCGGCCGGGAAGAGCCTGGCCTTCTGGGCGATCTCATCGATGTCATAAGCCAGCGCGAGCGTCACCACATCGGCCTCGAGGCCGTCGATCACCGATCGGGCCTGCTTGCCGGACCCCCCGTGAGACTGCCGGATCGTTACTGCCACACCCTTATCCACCTTGTACTTCGCGGTGAACGCGGCATTCACGTCCTGATACAGCTCCCGGGTCGGATCGTAGGAGACGTTGAGCAGGGTGACTGGCTTCTGGGCGTGAGCCGCCGTCGCCAGGCCCAAGGCAAGTGCGACAACCGCAGCACCACGAATCATGAAAGCCATCGCAGGTCCCTCAGAAGGAGGTCTGGAAACGAGTGGCGAAGAACTTCTCGTCGGGACGGTCGCCGCTGGTGGCGCCCCCTGCGAACCGGGTCTGCTCGTAGTTCACCATCACCTTCACGTTTCGGCCGAGGTGCCAGTTGAGGCCGATAGCCCAGGCTTTTTCCTTGGTAACGGACGCGGTCGGGCTGGCGTAGATGGGGAACGCGTCGTCGTCGAAGTCGAGTTCGCCATAACGTCCAGTCAGCTCGAAGGCGCCCCAGCCTCCGGCGAAGGGATCGAACTGCTTCTTTGGGGTGATGCTGCGGAAGGAGTTCCGCTCACCAGTGAGGAAGAACGAGCCCTCCACCTGCCACGCCTTGTGCTCCAGCTTCTCAGTAGTGCGGGTGACGCCGGTGTCCCGTGCCACTTCCTGGCGCGAGATGGTGTACTCGGCGAGGAGACCAAGCGGCCCTTTGTTCAGGTAGGCCTGCGGGATGATCCGCTCCCGGCGCCCGTCGGCGATGACGGTGCCGGTGACCGGGGCGGTGCTGCTCGTGAGATAGCGGAAGACGGTGGCCTGACCCGGCGAGCGATAGGAAGCAAGCGCCGTGGTCGTGGTGTTGCCGAGCTCGTTGCCGGTGCTCGCGGCGATGCCGAATCCCAAGTCAACCGGCGGATTCTCCGCCTGCTTGGCGAACGGCACGATGAAGAGGCGGCCCACGAGATCTTTCCCGTCGGCCACGTCGTTCAGGCCGCTGGCGAGATCCGGGACGCCATCGAAGAGCGCCGCGTTGTAGTTGAGGACTCCACCGGCCAGGTCGCCCGCGATCTGGAGACCGACGTCTCGACTCGGCACCAGGTTGGTAGGAAGACCGCGCTCGATGAACTTCACATCGGTGGCCGACTGGTAGCGCTCGAGTCCCAACGCGGGTTTGTACTTCCCTGCCCGTACGGCGAATTCGGGCTCGAAGCGGGCCTCGAAGTACGCATCGAAGATCGTGGGTGCGCTGCCGGCGAAGTCCGGCATGATGCGGAAGTCGTAATACCTGTAGACCGTTCCCTCGAGGATGGGCCGTACTCGACGCAGCAGGAGATCGTTGGTGAGGACCTGGGCGTCGTCGCTGAAGTAGACCCTGCTGTCCGCCTGCAGGTATCCCCGCAGCTTGAGGACGAAATTCCCCTCCGCGGACTTGAGCTGAAATCCGGTGGCGCCGGCACTGACCGACGGGCGGGACTTGGCCGCGTTGATCACGCTGTCCTGGTAGAGCTCCCAGCGGCGGCTGAGGATCTTGACCTGTTGGTCGAGGTCATCGAGGCGCTGCTGGGTGGCCGCAGCGGCACTGTCTTGCTGCGCCAGTAATTGTGGCGCGGCAACCACAGCGTTGAGGGCCCAGACCAGCACGAGGCCCGTCTTCCGTCGGATCGTCACCATCGATTTCTCTCCGCGAAAACGGGGGCCTCCGGTAGTCCGGTCAGTCCCCAGGGTGAAATGGGTTTGCACGATACGCCCTTCGTGGACCACGATTTCGAGGGAGCCGAAGCGGAGCCGGTGGAGCGCCCGCGCCACCGCCGCCAGCATGGCCTTATCTATATCTGTCATATTACTCCTATTATGTCTAGCGACTTAGTAGACTAATAACGCAAGGCATATGCCAGTCAGTCCCGGGCCCGCCGCCTCGGCCGGGCGGCCGCTAATTCCCGCCGGGCCAGCGTCGCCACGCTCAGCTTGTCGAGGATCCGCGCCGTGGCGTCCCGGACTTCCTTCATGGCGAGCCTCACTCCACACGCGGCCTCGTCTGCGCAGTCGTCGCACCGCACATAGCCAGTCTGACTGGCACATGGCACCGGTGCCAGCGGCCCATCGAACAGCCGGACCACCTGCCCTACCGGGATCCGCGCGGGGTCCCGCGCCAGGAGGTAGCCGCCACGCTTTCCCTTCCGGCTCTGGACCAACCCCTGGTTCCGGAGATCGAGCAGGATCAGCTCGAGGAACTTGGGCGGAATCCGCTCCCGGGCCGCCAGGTCGGCGATCCGGACCGGTTCATCGCCCCGGTGTTCCGTGAGAGCCAGCAGCGCTTTCAGGGCGTACTTGGC
>DATBGE010000073.1:0-4326 GCA_036558125.1 Gemmatimonadales bacterium
TGGAGTGCGCCGACGCCGAAGGGTGCGGTTGGATTCCAGCCGGGGAACGGAGATTTCTCTCCCGAGGCGATCCGTTTTGCTCACGACAGCGTGACCCTCGATGCGCCGATCGGGCCGGGAGAGAAGCGGGTGATCTTCTCCTACCTCCTGCCGACCGGGGAGAATCGCGTCACCTTTCCGGTCGCCGATAGCATCGAAGTCCTGAATCTGCTGGTCGAGGAATCGACTGCCGACATGAAGGGCGTGCTTACCCCGGCCGACACCGAGCGGATCGAGGGTCGCGTCTTCAGGCGCTGGACCGGATCGGTCATACCCGGGTCGAAGATCGAGCTGGTGTTTGCCTCGAGCAACGCGCAGTGGCTGCTGCCGGTGTTAGTGGCATGCGTGGGGACCGCGTTCATCGTCGGATTTCTCATTCTCCGGCAACGAAGCGCTCCGATTCCTGCTCGCGTGTCTCTTTCCGATCCGTTGGTTGACGCGCTGGCCCGGCTGGATGCGCGATATGCCGGACGCGAGAAGGATGTCCCGGCCGAGGAGTGGGAGAACTACGTTGCGGAACGCGCCCGGCTCAAGCGCGAACTGGAAGCCCATCTTGCGGGCGGTGGGGGATAGACCTAAGATTGCCCGTCCGACAATTGCTCACCCTGCGAGCGCAGATGCTCGGAAGCCGGTGTGAATCCGGCGCGGCCCCGCCACTGTAACGGGCGCGACTTTCCTCACTCAGATGCCACTGGGATTTCCCGGGAAGGCGAGTGAGGGCCCGAAGCCAGGAGACCTCTGTGTTCGTGCCACCCGTAACACCCTCGGGGGAGGGAACGGTGGCGCGACGACCCGATTTTCGGAACGTCCGCCCATGTCTTCCTCTGAGACATGGGCGATTTTTTTATGCGCTTCTGGCGACGAGTCAGCATCCCGCGTTCCCCGGCCTTCGCGGCCGCGGTGCTCGTCGCGTGCGCTTCTCCCCAGGCCTCGGCAGGACGCATCCATGTGGTGGATGATGCGGGCGACACCGTACGCCTCGCCGAGCCGGCCCGCCGCATAGTCTCGCTGATCCCCGCCACAACCGAGCTGCTCTTCGCGATCGGCGCCGGGCCGCTGCTCGTCGGGCGCACCGCCTGGTGCGACTATCCGCCCGCCGCGGCGCAGGTCCCCAATCTGGGCGATGGAATCCGTCCCAACGTGGAAGCGATCGTCGCCCAGCATCCCGATCTGGTCGTGCTCTATCGCTCGGCCCAGAACGCGGAGGCTGCTGCGGGACTGCGTGCCCTGAATATCCCGGTGATCCAGATGAGCGTCGATCGGCTCTCCGACGTGGATCGGGTCTCCGCCATACTCGGACGCCTGACCGGTCGGGTGTTCTCGGCCGACTCCATGGCGTCGGTGTTCGACTCCGCGCTGGCTCGGGTAACGGTCAACTCTGATTCTGCCGCGCGTCCCAAGGTACTGATTCTGGTCTGGGATAATCCGCCGATGACGGTGGGAGCGGGAAGTTTCCTGAGTGAGCTGGTCGAGCGGGCCGGGGGTCGCAATCTGTTCGCCGACGTTCAGGCCTCCTCTGCGCAGGTCAGCATCGAGGCGGTGGTCAGTCGCGATCCGGACCTGGTCTTTGTCACCGGCGAGGGAACCCCCGCCTTCGCCGAGCGTCCCGAGTGGCGACCGGTCCGCGCCATTCGGGAAAAGCGCTTCGTGCGCGTGACCAATTCGGCCTACAACCGGCCGAGTCCTCGTGCTCCCGAGGCCATCACCCAGCTCTCCTCTCTTCTTCATACCAGCCCATGAGTTCCCGCGGATTCTGGCTCGGGGCAGGAATTCTGGCGGCCTTCGCCGTCGGCATTTTCGCAGGAGCCGTATCGCTCCGGCCCGCGGAAGTGTGGCAGGGTCTGGTGAATCCGGCTTCTCCCTCGGCTTCCATCGTGCGGGAGCTGCGAGTTCCTCGGGTGCTGCTCGCCTTTGCGGTGGGAGGGAGCCTGGCCGTCTGCGGCGGCGCCTTGCAGGCGATGATCAGGAACCCGCTCGCCGATCCCTATCTGCTCGGCCTCTCGGGCGGATCGGGACTGGGTGCCGTGGTTGCCATTTCACTGGGCGGCAGCGGACGACTCAGTGTTCCGCTCGCCGCGTTCGCGGGGGCCACACTCGCAATCGCCTTGGTGTATCGGCTGAGCCTGGTTGAAGGCCGGCGCATGGATGTGCGGGTCCTCCTGCTCGCGGGAGTTGTAGTCGGAGCGTTCGCGGTGGCAGTCATGAGTGCCGTGATCGCGCTGTCGGACTCCAGCCAGTTACGGAACGCCTTCCTCTGGCTGCTGGGAGGGTTCGGCGGTGCGTCGTGGCAGGGACTCGGGACCTTCACTCTTTACGCGATCCTCCCCCTGGCGCTCCTGTTCGCCAATGCGCGGGCGCTGGATCTCCTGGCGCTCGGCGAGGACTCGGCCCAGCACCTCGGGGTCGAGCTGGAGCGTACCAAACGTGTGGTCTATCTGTCCACCGGCCTCCTCACCGCGGTCGGTGTTGCCACTTGTGGAATCATCGGATTCGTGGGTTTGGTCATCCCCCACGCAGTGCGCCGGCTTTGGGGACCGCTGCACCGGACGCTGCTTCCGATCACGTTTGTGGTCGGCGGGGCGTTCTTGGTTCTGGCCGACGCGCTGGCTCGCACCGTAGTTCGTCCGCTCGAGTTGCCGGTCGGAGTGATAACGGCGCTCGTGGGCGTCCCGCTCTTCGCGTTGCTCCTCCGCCGGACCCTCGCGTGATCATCGCTGCCGACCAGCTCAGCGTCCGGTATCCGGGAGTCCCGCGTCGCGCGCTCGATGGGGTGAGTCTCGGCCTCGCCAAAGGCGAGCTGGTTGCGGTGGTGGGTCCCAATGGAAGCGGCAAGACGACTCTGCTCCAGACCTTGCTCGGCGTGGTGGCTCACGAATCCGGCACCGTGACGGTCAACGGGAAACCGGTGCGAGACTGGCGCAGACCCGAACTGGCGCGGGTGATCGGAGTCGTGACTCAGCGCGAGGAGCCTGCCTTTTCGCTCACGGTGCGAGAGTCGGTCTTCCTCGGTCGCTATCCCCACCTCGGTCCCGTCGCGCCTCCGCGTCCCCAGGACTGGGCCGCGGTGGAGCAGGCACTGCAGCGGGCCGACGTGATTCGTCTCGCCGATCGCCGGATCGACACGCTCTCGGGCGGCGAATGGCAGCGGACCCGAGTGGCCCGTGCGCTTGCCCAGGAGCCCGAGGCTCTGGTGCTGGATGAACCGACCGCGGCACTCGATGTCCGCCATGAGATGGAAGTCTTCGAGCTGATCCGGGAGCTCGTGGCGACCGGGTTGGGTGCCATCGTCGTCACCCATCATTTGAACCTCGCCGCCCGTTACGCCGATCGCATGCTGTTGCTCGAAGAGGGAAGGGTTGCGGCGGAGGGACGGCCCGACGCGGTGTTGACCGAGGCGGTGGTGGCGCGGGTATTCGACTGGCCGGTCGCGGTGATTCCGTGGACCGATGGTGCACCTCAGGTGGTGCCGCTCCGGCCGGTGGAGAAGCGCCGATGAGAGGCATCTCCCTTCTCGCGCTGTTGGCGCTGGTGTCTCGAACACTCCTTGCTCAAGCGCCTTCGGAGGTGCGAGGGCGAGTGCTCGATGCCGAATCGGGCGATCCACTCTCCGGAGCCGATGTGGTTATCGGCGGTTTCCTCGTCACTACAGGGCGGGATGGGACTTTCCTGTTCGGCTCGTTGGATGCCGGAAGCTATGAGCTCCGGGTCAGGCGAGTCGGCTACGCCCCGAACACGCGTGGCATCGACGTGCTGCGGGGGCTATCGCAGCGGCTCGAGATCCGTCTGACGGCACAGGCAGTGGAGCTGGACACGATCACCGTCATGGCCGCGAACAGCGCGGGGCTCAGCGCCAGCGGTGAGTTCCTCCGCCGTCGGGGAAGCAATCTTGGGCAAGCGCTCGACGGTTGGGAGGGGATCGCGATCCGCCGCGGCGCGGGTGGTGCCGCCGAGCCGCAAGTTCGCGGAGGAGCACCCGACGAAGTGCTGGTCCTGCTCGATGGATTTCCAGTAAATAATCCGTTCACTGGTCGGGCCGATCTGAGCCGAATTCCCACCGCCGGAGTAGAGCGGGTAACCCTGGTGCCCGGTGCCCAGGGTCCCAGGGAAGGGAATCGAGCTATCTCCGGAGTCATCAACGTGGAGACTCGGCGCCGGTTCGCTCCGCAGGTGTCGGGCAGCGTTTCTTCCTACAGTGCGGCGAACCTGAGTGGGGCGGGCAGTGCCGGCCCGGCGACACTATTCGTCGCGCATGAATGGCTCCCCGATGGTTTCTCCTTCGACGTCCCG
>DATBGE010000074.1:0-16120 GCA_036558125.1 Gemmatimonadales bacterium
CCGCGGCTTGGGGCTCGCCCAGCAATCCAAAGGGGAGTGGGAACAGGCGCTGGAGCATCTGCGCCGGAGCCAAAGTCTGGATCCACGAAACGCAGCCACAGCCCGCGTGCTGAGCAACCTTCTGCTCTGGCTTCGCCGCTATGACGAGGCACGAGCCATGTCGGACCAGGCGCTCGCCCTCTCGCCCTCGGCGCTCAACGGTGTTGAGACTCGCGTGATGATTCACCTCGCCCAGGGCGATCTGGCCGGCGCCAAGGCCTTCACCGCGCAACCGCCGCCGAACGTAGACCTCCCGACTTTTGTCGCATACCTCGGCACCTACTACGACCTCTACTGGGTGCTCGATGCAGACCAGCGGGCGCTGCTCAAGCGACTCCGGCCCACCTCCTTCGACGGGGACGCCGGGAACTGGGGGATCGTGCTTGCCCAGACCTACTGGTTCGAGGGAGACCGGCGCCGGGCCGCCGCCTACGCCGACTCGGCACGCGCGGCCTTCGAGCAGCAGCTCACCGCCGTGCCCGACGAACCGCAGCGGAATATCTTCCTCGGCCTGGCACTGGCCTACATGGGCCGCAAGGACGAGGCGATCCGCGCCGGGCTCAAGGGGGTGGCGCTGGGGCCGGTCTCGGCCGACTACCAGAACAACACCTACTATCCGCACCAGCTTGCAAGGATCTATTTGCTGGTCGGCGAGCCGGAGAAGGCGCTGGACCAGCTGGAGCCGCTGCTCAAGATGCCGTATTACCTCTCGCCCGGCTGGCTCAAGATCGATCCCACGTTCGATCCGCTGCGAAAGAATCCGCGGTTTGTGAGATTGGTGGAAGGGGGGAACTAAGTACTAAGTACCGAGTACCGAGTACCGAGTACCGAGTACCTAGTACCTAGTACCTAGTACCGCGTGGTGAACACCTCTTTCGCCTTCTCCTGCTCCTTTCTCCTTTCTCCCGTCTCCCGTCTCCCGTCTCTCTTCTCCTCAGCTGTAGGCTACGATCCCTCGGTTCACATCCCGCTGCCATTGCCGAGGGCTGACGCCCAATCTGAAATCTTCAATCTTCAATCTGAAATCCCGACTAGTGCCAGCCCTGGGTGCCGCAGTTGAGGATCGGTTGGCCGCCTGCCCCGAGGACCACGGTCACTATCGCGTTGCCGGTCATGGGATCACCGGGAACCGGAATGATCGCGGTCGTGGTCGTGCACGTAACGGTGCCGGTCTGGCCACCGATGGTGCTGCTGATCGTGAACTGGGCTCCCAGCTCAACCTGCACGCTGTCCGGGAACGAGAACCCGGGGGCGATCGGGCCCAGAGACCTGATGCCGTCGTACGGCGTCTGCACGCTGACCGTGATCCCCGGAGTGTCGGTGCCGTTGTAGGCCCGGATCTCGGCCTTGGGATGGGGGTAGGCGCCCGTGGCGGTGAAAAACACTCCAGTGCCACCGAATTGGGGCTCTAGCGAGACGGAGACCTGCTGAAGGCCCGCCGACGCGAGATGCCAGATGTTTTGGGAGAGCCCGTTGGCATCAGTGAAGGTGGCGTAGGTTGCCAGGGTGCTGCCGCCGGCGGTGATCCGCCAGTTCAGCTGCACCCCATGCACGGGGGTGTTCCCGTTGAGCAGCTTGACCACGAGCGGTTGGGGCAGGTCCTGCCCCGGAACGCCCACTTGATTGTTCCCGGACACCATGACGAGCTGATAGGCGTTGGGCGTGCTCGTGGCGATGAAGACCACCGAACTGCCGCCCGGCTCCGAAACGGTGACCCCGTGGGCGTCGCCGACCCCGAGGATCCAGGTATTCTGGGAGAGTCCGGTCGCCGGGTCGGTGGTAGTGGTGGGCTGACCGAGCGTGCCGGTCGACGGCACCCAAGTCAGTGCCGTGGCAGGCGCGGGGTCGCCGTTTACATCGACGAACTGGACCACGAGCGGTTCGGAGACGGCGGTCTGAGGAAGGGCCGTTTGCTGGTCCCCGGACACGATCTCGAGCCGGTAGACTCCGGGTGCGGTGACCGTCGCGGTGAAGTCCACCGAGAGCGTGGGATCGGAGTTCTCCACCGTGGCCGTCACGGTCTGAGTTCCAGTTGCCGGTCCCAGGGTCCACACCGAGCCTGCCGCGCCAATGTCATCCGTGATACTCTGGCCGGAACTCACCGATCCGCTGTTGGCGGCTGGAGTCCACGTGATGGTCTTCTGACAGAGATTATGATTGTGGACGCCGTAAAGCCGTGCGCTGAGGAAGATCTGCGCCCCAGCCTGAGCCGTCGCTCCATCTCCGAGAACCGCAAAAAGCTCTCCCTGCACCCCGGCACTGGCGTCGTCGTCGAAAGAGCAACCGGGGCCGGGTGCCGTTGAGCTGCTACAGGCCAGGACCACCACGAAACCACAGCCCAATAACGGCGCGAGGGTATGAAGCCGCATCATGCGCGATGACATGCCGTGGTTCTCCTGAGTGGGTCGGAATGGTCAGCGGACCTACTGCTGTGACGCAGCCCACCCCGTTCTCCTCTCGCTTTCGCCGCCCACCTCTCGCCTCCCGCCGCAGCGTGCCGTACACTCCTTCCATGTCCCCCGCCGACCGTGCCTCCGCCGCTCTCGATGCCCTGATCGCCCGCTCGGCCGACAAGGTGCGGATGGTTGGCCGCGCTCACCGGCTCGATCCAGCCGAGGTGGACGAAGTGTTCCAGGAGGTGCGGATCCGGGTGTGGAATGCGATAAGCTCCGGCGAGAGGATCGCCGAGCTTCCTGCGTCCTATGTTTATCGGACCGCGGCATCGGTCGCGCTCGATTTCATCCGCCGGCGTCAGGCCCGGCGTGACGACAGCACCGACCCGATCGAGTCGGCGCGCAATCGGGAGGATGCCAGGCCACGCGCTCCCGAGCAGGTCGAGGCCCGGGAGCTGGGCGACCTGATCGAGGCAGCGCTGAGCGAGCTGCCGGTGTCCCGGCGCGCCGTGGTGCGGATGTATCTCGACGGCTACGGATCGGGGGAAATCGGCGTGCTGTTGGGATGGACCGAGGCCAAGGCGCGTAACCTTGTCTACCGCGGGCTGGCCGACCTTCGCGAGGCGCTGTCCCGCCGCGGGATTGGTCCGGAAGGAATACGATGAACGAGGACGAGCTGCGGAAGGCGTATCAATCGCGCGGGGTGAGAGCCTCGGACGCCGTCGAGCCTACGCCCGAGGAGTTACAACGCCTCGTGGCCGGTCAAGGCGACGAGGCCGAGCGGCTGGCGATCATGGAGCGCGCGCTGTCGAGCCGGAGGTCCGCTGGAGATCTCGAACTGCTGCGGGCAATCTCCCACGCCGAGCGCCTGGCCGAGTCCCGCAGCTGGTGGCGCTCGCCGGTGGTAGTCGGCCTCGCCGCCTCGCTGCTGCTCGTCGTGGGAGTGCTGTCGCTGCGCGACCGGGCCCGGGATGAGCAGCGCGCAGCTCCAGCGGAGGGCACTCCGGTGCTGCTGGAGCCAGCGGTGGATGCGCGGGTGGCCGACTCGATTCGCTTCGTGTGGCAGCCGGTGCCGGGCGCCAGGGGTTATCGTGTCGAGCTGCTGACCGACGCCGGCAACATCGTGACCTCCATCGAAACAACCGACACGATCGCTCGGTACGTGCCCACGAGGCCGGCGGGTGGGGAGACCACCTATCGCTGGGTGGTGGCGGCGCTGCTGCCCGAGGGGGCGGAGGTGGTGTCACCGCCTCGACGTCTCACCATCAAGACGCCATAAGCCAGCGCTGCCAGCAGGACGATGATGGGCAGGACGCCGGTCCAGGGGAAGCGCGGCGCTGGTGGATGCAGGGCAATCCTGGTGTGCGGATCGCCCAGCAGCGTGAAGCTGGCCCAAGCACCTGCCGGAACACCGGCGCGCATCAAGTTCAGTTTGGTCGCCTGGAGCGCTTGGCCGATTGGCAGGCCCGCCGCGACATGGTCATAGAACTGCTCCATGAAAGCGGCAGTCTCCTGGTCACCCACCAGCCAGACCGAGGCGAGCACTGCGCGGGCACCGGCCTCCAGGGCCGGAGTGGCCAGCCCGTCTACACCTTCTCCCCCCGCCACCATGCCGCGCGCGGTGCGGCAGCCCGAAAGCACCAGGAGATCGGCGCCGAGCGTTAGCTCCGCGATTTCCGACGGGCTCACGAATCCGTCTTCGCCATGGCCCGCCGCTAGTGCCAGGGCACTCCGGCCGGGAGACCAATCGTCCACCAGCGCATGAGTCGCGAGATGGATCACGCGAAACTGCGCGAGCGGGGTCTCTTTGAGCGCTGCCTCGCTGGCGTCATCCCGGAGGTGCACATCGGCCCGGTCGGCGTAGCGTGCCACGGTGCGAGCTTCCCCCGCCGACGCCCGGAGCCGCGGCAGACCGCCTGCCCGATCGAACGCGGAGCGAAACACCTGTGCCGCTGACCCCGGTTCCACTTCTTCCGCAAAACGCGGGTCGCCAAAGGCGAGCACGGTGGCCGGGCCCGGAGTCCGCTGCCGCTGCCAGAGCCGCGAGATCACCGATGCCGAAGGGGCGTAACTGACACTGTACCGGGCCAGCAGCACGTCGTCTCGGATCCGGAGCGCTTCGAACGGCAGCCCGTGCAGCTCGAGATCGGGAACGATGACGAGTCGCGTCGCACCAGGCGGTATCGCCGGCAGAACCGGCACCACCAGTTCGTCACCCAGCGACCGGGCGAGAGAATCTGCGCGGGCGCCGGTCTCGAGCAGGCCGGTGAATCGGCGCACGCGACGTCCCAGCTCCCGCCCCGGCGGCAGCACCACCGCTCGAAGGCCGCCGGGAGAAATCACGAACACCGTGGTTGAGGACCCGGCTCCGCCGCGCACGAACTCGAGGATCACGGTGCTGTCGTCGGGGATCGATTGCGAGATGGCGCGAGACCCGAGTACTGTCGCCGAGGCCCTTGGAGCGTCCGCCGGTGTCGCGGCCATTCCCACCGCCAGCACCATGCGGTCGAGCAGGTGGCGCGCGCGACGGCGCTCCGCCAGATCGAAGGCGACTTCGGTCCGGCCGGCCGCGGCCAGGCCCGCGATGACATCGGCCACCGCGAACGAGGGGTCCTCGAAGCGGCGGAGATCGAATGCTGTCTGCCGCAGCCGCCGGTCGTCGAGACCCTCCCGCCACCGATCCAGTTCGTCGGCGGCGCGCAGCGCCGTGGCGGAGGCGGAGTCGGTCTCACCCAATCGAAGCTGGGCGACGGCGAGCTGGGTCAGCGTGTAGTGCCGAAAGGACGCCTCGTCTGCGGAGATCTGCGGGATGACTCGCTCGAGGATGGTGCGCGCCTCCCGGGGGTTCCCCGCCCGGAGCGCCAGAACGCCCTGGTCCTGAACCACGGACAGCTCGAGGCCGGCGGCGCCGAGCTTCCGGGCGTGGACCAGCGCGCTGTCGAGGTGGCTCCGTGCGCTGGCCCATTCTCCGGCGTCCATCGCGACGAATGCCAGTTCCCGCTGGGCGAAGACCGGCCAGTGCCAGCCAAACTTGATCGCACCTTCGGCGAAGCGTGCGGCGGCGGAACGGGCGGTGGCGGTGTCTCCCACCACTCGGGCGCGCTGCACCTCGACGTTGGCCAGCGCCATGATGCCGGTCGCGTCGCCGTTTTGCCGGAACAGCGATTCGGCCTGCGCGACATCCGTCGCGACCGCCTCGAACTCGCCGGTCGCGAGGCCCAGCATTGCGAGGATCAAATGCCCCCACGCCACCGGGGACAGGTTGCCCGAAGCCTCGCCTTCGACCAGCGCCCGGGTGAGCGCGGCGCGGCTTTCCGCATACGACCCGGCGTCGAGCAGGGTATAGCCGTGCCACTGGAGTGTCGCCGCCAACCCGGCCCGATCGTGTGCCCGCCGCTGCACGTCCGCTGCCCCGCCGAACAGGGTCACCGCGGAGTCGGTGTTCCCCTCCGTCATAAGGGCCCCGCCGGCGACGAAGAGACAGGTGCCCTCGGTGCGGAGATCCCCGGCGGTTCGCGCCGCCTTTGCGCCGTCGAGTGCCAGGGCCAGCGCGGCGCCGACGTCACTGCGAGAGGTGAGCTGCGCCCGAACGCAGGTAACCCGGGGCCGGAGCGATGCCTTCGTGAGAAGCAGTGAGTCGGCCCGGGCCAACGCGGACCAGGCCTCCGACACTCCCCGGATCCTCGCGGTGGCCACGGCCGAGAGCAGCAGCGCATCGGCCTCGATGAGGGGCTCGCGAGCCAGCCGGGCCGCCGAGATGGCTTCGCCCAGGAGCGTGTCCCCGCGCGCGACCTGTGCCTGGGCCAGCGCGGTCTGAGCGAGACCGAGCCGGGCATGCGCCGCCAAGGACTTTCCTGTGGCGCTGGCGTCGCGCACCGCCCGGAAGCGTGCCTCGGCGGCGGCGTAGTCGTAGGTGTAGAGCGCGAGGTAGGCCAGGCCCAGCTGCCCGGCGGCATCCGACGGACCACCGAGGTGGGTCTCGAATCGTTTCCGCACCGACTCTATGGAATCGCCTTCGACCGCGGCGAGAGCCACGGCCGCGACAGAATCAAGAGAATCTGCTGCTGCGGTCACTGGGGCACTGACGAGCCCCACCAGGAGGAGGACGGCTGAACTCATACGTCGAGTGTAGAGGCCGGGAGTCGGGGGCGCTAGGACAGACGTTTATCCTTCAGCTCGTACTAAGATTCGCCGGTCGCTCCCTTCGTCCGAGCCCGATTCGATGCTACGCCACTACCAAGCCCGTCTCAATCCTATTGAATGCACTATGACAATCGGCCAATCTCTCCTCCCCGAATTCGATCAGGAAATGATGCTCACTCGCCGTCTCCTGGAACGGGTGCCGAGCGAGAAGGTCGGTGGGACCACCGACAACCTGCTCAAGGTGCTGGACGACAACGTGCTCCGCAAATTCCACCCATCGATTCTCCCATCCCTCCGGAGGAGTGACTCCGGACCTGCAAATTCGAGTCGGACACTGCCGGATACCGTCTTGATCGCGGAGCCTCGATAAAGCTGTTCTCCCGCCTGGTGGCACCGGCGCCTAACCTGCGCTTGACCCTGTCGTGTCGGGCCTTCACCCGCGTGCACCGGACGGGTATCGTGGAGCAGCCCATAAGGTTGCCGCTCGCCCCTTCAGGACAGTTGCGCACCCTTCACGAAGGGTGAATCCATGGCCATGCCACTGACGAGCACCCGACATCGGTCCCGAACCGGTGGTCGTCTGCTGATTGCGCTGGTCGCGGTGGCACTGGTCGGCGCGGTGGCGTGGATGGCCGTGAGCATCGGGAACCCGTTGCCCGCGACCAGGCTGGTAATGGCGACCGGCCCCGAGGGCAGCGGCTATCGTGAGTTCGGCCTTCGCTACCAGGAAATTCTCCGGCGCGCCGGCGTCGAACTCGTCCTGGTACCGACATCGGGAGGGGTCGAAAACCTGGCCCGGCTCCGCGACCCGGCATCGGGGGTCGCCGTTGCGTTCGTCGAGAGCGGGGTGACCAACCGTAAGGACTCGCCCGGCCTGTTCTCGCTCGGGGCCGTGGCCCTCGAGCCGCTCTGGTTGTTTTCGCGGGGACTGCCCAAGGGCACCCTCGCGAACCGGCTGCGTGGCAAGCGCATCTCGATCGAGCCGGAGGGGAGCGGGACCCGGCTCCTGTCCAGCCGGCTTCTCGCGCTGAACGGGTTGTCCGATACCAGTGTCACCCTGCTCGGCCTCAAGCCGGATCAAAGCGCCGAAGCGCTGATTCGGGGCGAGATCGACGTCGCGGTGATGCTGACCTCCTACCAGTCGCCGGCGGTGCAGCGATTGCTGTCCGCCGATGGCGTCGTGCTGGAGGGATTCGCCCGGGCCGATGCGCTCGTTGCCCGCTTCCCCAACCTCAGCAAGGTCATTCTCCCCACCGGGGTGGCCGACCTGGCCCGGAACATCCCGCCCGCCGATGTCCAGCTACTCGCGGCGGAGACGAATCTTCTCACCCGCCGAGACCTCCACCCGGCGCTGCAATACCTCCTGCTCGAGGCGGCGGCCGAAGTCCACGGCGGACCGGACGTCTTCTATCGAGCCGGCCGGTTCCCCGGCCCGGGAAGCATCGACCTGCCGCTCAGCGACCAGGCCCAGACCTTCTACAAGTCGGGCCGGCCGTTCGTCTATCGCTACCTGCCTTTCTGGATGGCGGCGCTGACGGAGAAGCTCCTGATCCTGCTGATCCCGCTCTTTGCGGTGGTGTTCCCGCTCGCCAGCATCCTGCCTCGCCTGTTCGCATGGGTAACCGAACGCCGGATCTTCGCGCTCTATAAGGAACTGAAGCTGGTGGAACGGGAGCTGGAGCTACCGGAAGGGGACGCCGAACTCGACCGCCTCGAGGAGGTGCTAGCGGATCTGGATCGGCGGGCAAACCATTTCTGGGTTCCCTTCCAGTATGCGCAACGACTCTTCTTCCTGAAGAGCCACGTCGCGCTGGCCAGGGAGCAAGTCGAGAAGCGCCGGGGTGCCGCCGTCCGTCCGACGACCTAGCCGACCTCTTCAGACGACGCGGGCCTCGAACAAGTGGCATTGCCACGGGCCGAGGTCGACGTACAGGCCGGCGTCCCGCATCTGATCCCCACCGCGCTCGTATTTGTCACCATTCAAAGCATCGGTGAGGCGCCACTCTTTCCCGCGCAATTCATCCCACGGCACGTGGACGAGCGCTTGGGCAGCTTGTGGCCCAAAATTGATGACGATCAGGTATCGCTGGTCTTCCCTCGCCCAGCACCAGGCCAGGACATTGAGGCAGCTCTGGTTGTCGGGCCAGCCGCTCCGTTCGCACAGTCGCCAGTCGCCGTTCCGAAAGGCCTCGCGGTTGGTCGCTTTGAGCAGGCGCTGGTAGAACGATGCGAGGTCCTGATCAGGCGGCTCGGCCGGGTGGCGGCCCAGGAAGACGGGCAGCCTCACCTTCATGCCCTCAAACTGTCCCTCGTACAAGAGCTTCGCTCCCGGAAGGGTGAGGACCGCCACGACGGCCGCACGGCCCTTGCCGTCGGGGAAGGCAACGGCGGCCCTGGGCTCGTCATGGTTTTCGATGAACCGGACCATCCTGTCCTGGTAGGAGCCATCGGCCAAGAGATGCTGGTAAACGCTCTCGGCGCCGCCCTTTTCCATCCGGTCGTAGAGTTTCTTGTCGTAGCAGTAGTCGAAGCCCTGTTGTTGCAGTTCCCACTCCAGGTCCCAGTACGCCTCGGCGATGAACCTGAACTCCCGATGCTTGGCCTTGGTCGCTGCAATCACCGTCGCCCAGTACTCCGTGGCCGGCCGGGCACCGGCGCGGGCGCCCCAGGTGCGCTCGAAGATTGCGCTCAACGTGAGCATCGACATGTCGCACCGAACGCCGTCGCACTGCACGGCGATGTCCGAGAGCGTTCTGATCACTGCCTGCCTGAGCCCCGGTGCAAAGGCGTTGAGCTGGACCACATCGGGCCACGCCGGGAAGTAGGGATCCCGCCCCAGCGCCAGCACCTTGTCACCGACCGCGATGAATGAGCCGGGGTCGCGGCGCAGGTCTTCGTCAGTGCCCTGAACGAAATAATCGGGATGCGCGGATACCCAGGGATGGTCCGGGGCGACATGGTTCGGCACGAAATCGAGGATCAGGCGGATGCCCAGGCTGGCGAGAGCCGTGCGAGCCGCGGCCAATCCCTTTGGGCCGCCGAGGTGTTTGTCCACGACGTAGCCGCGGATACAGTACGGCGAGCCGACGTTGTCCGCTGGTACGAAATCGGGGAGGGCTCGGTTGAAGTCCTCGAGCAGCCCCGCGTTTCGCATCGAGATCTCGATGCCGGCTGGGCTCCGCTCCCAGACGCCCATGAGCCAGACCGAATCGAAGCCATGCGCGGCGATCGCTTCCCACTCCTGCTTCGGAACCGTGGCGAGGTCCACGGGCCTCTGGTATTTCCGGCTCAGCTCATCGAGCCACACCCAGGTGCTGATCTCGTAGATCACAGGGTAGCGCGGCCATGGGCTCAGATTGGCTTCTCGGGCAGTACGCTGAGGGCGCAGCTGGGTGTCGGCCACGCCCGCGTGCTGCCGTGAAAGAGTGGTGTCGCGGCGAAGTGTCATGTCCCTCTCCTCAGGCAACCGGCTGCCCGGACCGCTTCTTGGCTTGTCGCGCTCCCTTTGTCTCCCCGGTTCCGGTGGGGCTCGCCTTGGCGAATGCGGCCTGCCTCCCCACTCCCAGCACCTGCACGGCGTCCAGGGTCCCGTAGAGCTGGATCAGCTTGGCGACCAACCCGGTCCACCCGGTCTGGTGACTGGCGCCAAGGCCGGCGCCATTGTCGGCATGGAAGTACTCGTAGAACAGGATATAGTCGCGCCAGTTGGCGTCGATCTGGAACTTTTCCGTTCCGCCGTAGACCGGCCGCACGCCCCGCTCATCCCGGGTGAAGATCCGGGTGAGCCGGCTCGAAATCTCCTGGCTCACCTCGAAGAGGTTCATCAGCTTCCCCGACCCTGTGGGGCATTCGATCTTGAAGGTGTCGCCGTAGTACAGGTAGAAGTTCAGCAGGGCCCGAATGATGAGCGCGTTCACCGGCATCCAGACCGGGCCCCGCCAGTTGGAGTTGCCTCCGAACATGCCGGTGTTCGACTCGGCCGGCAGATAATCCACCCGGTACTCCTGGCCCTGCACGTTCAGGACGTACGGGTGCGCCTGGTGGAACTTGGAGAGCGATCGGATACCGTAGGGGCTCAGGAACTCGTTTTCGTCCAGCATCTTGGTAAGGATCCGGCGGAGCCGCTCTGGTGTGAGCAGGGCCATGATCCCCCGGTCGGCGACGCCGAAATTGCCGGGGCCTGTGGGGTGGATGGTGTTCTTCAGGTCGGGCATCCGGGACAGGCGCTGGTTGAGCTGGGCCATTGCCCGCGGGATCTTCGCCCGGGTACTTGCCTCGACGATTGTGGTGGCACAGAGAGGCAGGAGCCCCACCATCGAGCGCACCTTGAGTCGAGTGGCGCTGCCGTCAGGAAGCTGGAGCAGGTCGTAGTAGAACCCGTCCTCCTCGTCCCACATGCCGTCGCCACCGGGGCGGTTCATGGCAGCGGCGATGTAGTAGAAATGCTCCGCGAACTTGACGATCATGTCCTCGAAGGCGGGGTCGTGGAGCGTGATCTCGAAGGCGAGATCCAGCATGTTCTGGGTGAACAGGGCCATCCAGGCCGTGCCGTCCGCCTGCTCGAGATGGCCGCCGGTGGGCAACGGGGCGCTGCGGTCGAACACGCCGATGTTGTCGAGGCCGAGGAATCCGCCCTCGAAGAGATTCTTGCCGGAGCGGTCCTTGCGGTTCACCCACCAGGTGTAGTTGAGCACCAGCTTGTTGAATGCCGTCTTGAGGAACTGCACGTCGCTCTCGCCACGCTGCGCCTTCTCGGTGAAGTGCAGGAACAGCGTCGCCCAGGCGTGGACCGGTGGGTTCACGTCGCTGAAGTTCCACTCGTAGGCCGGCATCTGGCCGCTCGGGTGCAGATAGACCGCGCCGAGCATCAGCTCCAGTTGCTGCTTGGCGAAGTCGGGATCCACGATCGAGAGCGGGAGGCAGTGAAAGGCCAGGTCCCAGGCGGCGTACCAGGGGTACTCCCACTTGTCGGGCATCGAGATGATGTCCTCGTTCAGCATGTGGAACCACTCCGAGTTCCGCGCGCTGCGATATCCCTTATGGAGCGGGTGGGAGTGGTGCTCCTCGAGCCAGTTGTCGCCATCGAAGAAGAAGAACTGCTTGCTCCACAGCATCCCCGCGAGCGCCTGCCGCATGACCCGGGCCTCATCGACAGAGACGGAGGGCGGGGTCAACGCACGGTAGAACTCGTCGGCTTCCTGAAGCCGTAGCGCGAAGGTCTTCTCGAACTCCTGGCCGAACCGTCCTGGAGCCTCGGCCTTGCCCGTCAACCGCAGTCGTACGGTGGCGGACTTCCCGGCGGGGATAGTCGTCCGGTAGTGCGCCGAGGCCTTGGTGCCCTGCCGGCTGGGATTGACGGCGGACTCCTTGCCATGGATCACGTAGTCGTTGATGCCGTCCTTGACGTACGGGTTGGCATTCAACTGGCCGGGGAAGAGCCGCTCGTTGTTGGTCTCGTTTTCGGTGAAGAGCAGCGGCACCTCGCCTTCGCAGGTGAGGATGCACTTGCCCAGCAAGGGGTGCGTCGCCGCGACCGCGCTGCTGCCCGCCGGGGCCGGGATCTTCCGGAGGTTCGGCTTCTCGGGAGAACGGTTGGATTCGGAGATCCACGCCGCCCAGTCATTCCGGAACCAGAGCGTCGGCAGCAGGTGCAGCTGGGCGTCGTCCGGGCCCCGGTTATGGGCCGTGATCTTCACCAGGATGTCTTCCGGACCGTCCTTGGCGTACTCCACGAACACGTCGAAATAGCGGTCCTCGTTGAAGGCCCCGGTGTCGAGCAACTCGTACTCCATCTCGTCCCGAGTCCGATTGCGATTGGTCGTGATGAGGTCTTCGTAGGGAAAGGCCGCCTGCGGGTATTTGTAGAGGTACTTCATGTACGAATGGGTCGGCGTGCTGTCGAGGTAGAAGTAGTACTCCTTCACGTCCTCGCCATGGTTCGCCTCGCTGTTGGTGAGGCCGAACAGCCGCTCCTTGAGGATGGCATCCTTCCCGTTCCAGAGGGCCAGACTGAAGCAGAGCTTCTGCTTGTCGTCGGAGATGCCGGCGATGCCGTCTTCCCCCCAGCGGTAGGCCCGCGAGCGGGCATGATCGTGGGTGAAGAAATTCCAGGCGTCACCCCCGGGGCTGTAGTCCTCGCGCACCGTGCCCCACTGGCGCTCGCTCAGGTACGGGCCCCACTTCTTCCAGGTCACGGCCTTCTCACGGGCCTCGGTCAGTCTTTCATGTTCGGCGGTCATATGGAGCCTCACCAGAGATGCCAATGGGGGACGGAACTGCAAACGTCACTGAAGGTTATTCTTTTGATGAACGTACGGTTAATCTGATGAAAATACGCTTAACCTGAGGTGAACTCTGATTACTGCGGCAGCACCTTCGGAGTCTCGCAATGACAGCGCTCAATTTCAATTTTCAATTTCCAATCCCTAACGTCGCCGACTCGATGCGAAGTCCTGACCCAGCTCCCCGCCGTTGCGGGGAGTGACGGCTCGACAGTGATTCATGCCTGACTGCTGGGTGTGCTGCGGCCGGCGTTCGGGATCGTGACAGCGGCCGCAGCCCCGACCTCACGCGTAGACCGGGTACGCCGCGTCATACATGTGGCGCCGGATCTCACCCCGGACATCCGCCGGCCTCGGGGCACGTGCCAGTCCCTCGGCCCAGGCGACCTCGGCCACCGCCTCGGCGATCGCCGCCGAGACCTGGCGGATGTCGCGGAGCCGCGGAAAGAGGAGGCCGCTGTCGAGCGACGCCTGACTCACGCCCGTGGCGAGCGTCCGGGCCGCGGCATGGAACATCGCATCGGTCACCCGTTTCGCCCGCGCGACGATCAGTCCGAGACCCACCCCAGGGAAGATGTACGCGTTGTTGCCCTGGCCCGGTACCAGCCTCCGCTCTCCCAGCCGCACCGGCTCAAACGGGCTGCCGCTGGCGAATACCGCGCGCCCCTCCGACCATTGATAAGCCTCCAGGGCGGTGCACTCCGACTTGCTGGTCGGATTGGAAAGCGGAAAGATGAGGGGCCGGGCGTTGATCCGCGCCATCGCCCGGATCACCGGTTCCGTAAAGGTCCGGGGCTGCGCCGACACGCCGACGATGGCGGTGGGCCGGAGCGACTCGACGGCGGCCAGCAGGTCGGCCGCCGGCGAGTGATCATGGGCGTATGGCAGTTTGTACTCCGCCAGCCCGGTCCGGCTCTGAACTACCAGGCCGTGGGAATCCAAGAACCAGCAATGGGTCCGCGCCTCCGCCAGCGGGATTCCCTCACGCACCATCGCGGAGACGATCAGGTCCGCGATCCCCGTCGCCGCCGACCCCGCCCCCAGAAACAGCACCCGCTGCTCGGTGATCGGCTGCCCGGTGATCCGCGCGGCGGAGAGCAACCCGGCCAGCGTCACCGCGGCCGTACCCTGGATGTCGTCGTTGAAGCAGCAGACCCGGTCTCGGAAGCGCGCCAACAGGTGGATGGCGTTCTCCGTCGCGAAGTCCTCGAACTGAATCACCGCCTCCGGGAAGACCTCCTGCACCGCCATCACGAATTCCTCCACCAGCTCATCATAGGGGGCCCCGCGCACCCGCTCCTGCAGCAATCCCAGATACAGCGGGTCGTTCCGGATCCCGGCCTGGTTGGTGCCCACATCGATGGTCACCGGAAGGCACCGGGCCGGATGCACGCCAGCACAGGCGGTGTACAGCGACAGCTTTCCGATCGGAATCCCCATGCCGTTGGCGCCAAGGTCCCCCAGGCCCAGAATCCGCTCACCATCGGTCACGACAATCATGCCGATGTTCCGCTCCGGCCAGTTCTCGAGAATCCGCTTGACCCGCCCCCGGTCCAGGTCGGTGACGTAGAGCCCGCGAGCCCGACGGAAGATGTGCCCGAACTTGACGCACGCCTCGCCGACCGTCGGGGTGTAGATGATTGGCATCATCTCCTCGACATGCTCCATCACCGTCCGGTAGAACAGATGTTCGTTCCGGTCCATGAGACTGATGAGGTAGATGTACTGCTCGAGCGCACTCGATTTCTGCCGGAAGTTCTCGAGGATTCTGGCCTGCTGCTCTACCTGGGTGCTCACCCGCGGGGGCAGCAGGCCGCGAAGCCCGAGTGCGTCTCGCTCGGCATCGGTGAAGCCGGTGCCCTTGTTGCGCTGGGGGTCATGCAGGTAATCGAACGCGGAGAGGGACATGGTTGAGGTCGTCCTTTGAGGTTGTATCAGCTATCAGGCAGAGGTCTCTCCGAATGGCTGCTGGCGAATCCCTCCGCGGCCTGTTTACTTATTGCTCATCCACGCGACAAGTAGCTGCCCTGACCCGGGAGCCCCCGCACGGGAGTGCCGGAGAGCGTTCGTGAGGCGTTAGGGCCCGCTCGGTCCGTTCCGTGTAGCCTTTCCACGCTCACATGATGGAGCTGCCGACCCCGCTCGATCAGAATCGATCCTGCGGCCAACGTGACGCCCGGCGCCCCGGGCGAGCTGCTCGGTATTCTGAGATAGGCCGCTCGAACACTTCTCATCCAACAGTACGCATGTCGCCGACCCGACGCGAAGTCCTGACCCAGCTCGCCGCCGCCGCTGTCCTTCCGTCTCTTCGCTGGGTCCGGACCGATCAGGACCCGCTCGACGGCACCATCGCCGACTATCAGGCCGGTCGCCGGCGCGGTGATTGGACCGCCGTCGAGGTCACCACGCGAGCGCTCGAACGCTGTCGCACCGAGGGAATAAAGTGGCGCGCGATCGACGCCCTGTCTTCCTCTGCCCTGGACGAGGCGCGCGCAGCCGACGCCCGCCTCCGTGCCGGGACGATGAAGGGGCCGCTCGACGGGGTCCCGGTCTTCGCCAAGGCGATCTACGACATGCAGGGCCTGCCGACCACCGGATCCAGCGCCGATTGGGCCCGCCTCTTTCCGGAGACGCTACGCCGCGATTCACTCGAGGTGGCGCGGCTCCGTGCGGCGGGTGCCATCGTCCTCGGCAAAACCGCGGCGGACGACTTCGCCTACCATGGCAATGGCACCAGCAGCCACACCGGCCAGGTACTGAATCCGCACGACCCGACCGGCACCAAGACACCCGGAGGATCCAGCGCCGGCTCGGCGGTCGCGGTCGCGACCGGAATGGCCTTCGCCGCACTGGGCACCGACGACGGCGGCTCCAATCGCATTCCGGCGCAGTTCACCGGAGTCGTCGGAATGAAGCCGACCTTCGGACTTGTCCCCCGCACCGGGGTGATCCCGACCTGGCCCTATCTCGATACCCATGGGCCGCTCGCGCGCTCCGTCGCCGATGCGGCACTCCTCCTCGCCGCCATCGCTGGGCCGGACCGGTCGGACCCGCTGGCGCTTACGAGCAAGTGGGACAGCACGCCGCTCTTGAAGCTCAAGGACGATTCGCTTGCTGGCGTGCGGCTCGGACTGGTCGAGGAGCATGTCCCGCGGAAGCAGATGACGGCCGAGGCGGTCGCGATGTGGGACCGTGCGGTGAGTGACCTCAAGGCAGCCGGTGCCGTGGTCGAGCCCTTCACGCCGGCGGTAACACTCTGGACCT
>DATBGE010000075.1:0-12687 GCA_036558125.1 Gemmatimonadales bacterium
TCGTCCACGCAGGGCTCTGGCGCCAGCCGCCGTTCCCCGACGCCAGCCGCATCGCAATGCTCTTCCTCCACCGCAATCCCCGGGGTGAGCCGCCACAGCAGGAGCGCTGGTCGTTCGGCCGATTCGAGCTCCTGCGAAAAGCGCAACGTAGTTTCGAAGTCGTGGCCAGCTACTCCCCCGCAAGTCTCTCAATCTCCGGAGACGGGGACGCGGAGTTGGTCCAGGGGGAGCGGGTCTCCGCAGCTTACTTCCAACTCCTGCGGGTCGGCGCGGCTCGCGGCCGACTGTTCACCGAAGCGGAGGACGATCCCGCCGCCCCGACACCCGTTGTGGTGCTCGGCCACGGGCTGTGGACCCGTCGCTGGGCCGCCGATCCGTCCATCATCGGACGAACGATTCGACTCAACGGAGTCCCCCTGACCGTGATCGGCATCCTGCCACCGGAGTTCGCCGGTCTCTCGGGCCGCGCCCAGCTGTGGATTCCGAGGACGATGTCGCCCCAGATCACTTATCCCGAATATCTCACCACCAACCAGAACTTCATCAGCGCGGTCGGCCGGCTGCGGCCCGGCGTTGATCTTCCCACCGCACGGAGCGAGCTCGCCGTCCTCGGGGCCAGCATCAATCGGGCGTTGCCCAGCGATCCGGATTTCCCGGACGAAAAGGTGACGGCTACAGCTGCGACCCTCAATGAGGCCCGGGCCAACCAAGCGGTGCGACGCTCACTCTTCGTCCTCCTCGCCGGCGTTACGGTACTGCATCTTCTGGCCTGCGCCAACGTCGCGAACCTGTTGCTCGGCCGCGCCCTGGCCCGGCGACGGGAGTCGGCGGTGCGCCTCGCATTGGGAAGCAGCAACCCGCGACTCTTTGGTCACATTTTCCGCGAAGGGGTGGTGATTGCCTTGCTGGGAGGTCTCGTAGGCATCGCGCTCGCGGCGTGGCTCAGTTCCCTCATCGTGGCACCAGCCAATGTCTGGGCGCCGCGCAACTTCTACGGCAGCCTGGCCTCCTTCGACTCTCCCTCGTTCGACCTCGCGGAGCTCTTCTTTGGTATCGGCCTGACACTCGTGACGGCGCTGTTGGTCGCGACTCCAGCCGCAACGAGTGTATTCCGTCTGAACCTGGCAGCGGGGGTCAAAGCTGGATCGCGCGGTATTGCCGAAGGCGCGATGTCGCTGCGCCGGCCATCGCTCCGAGGGATCATCGTCGGCATCGAAGCGGCATTCGCCATGATGCTGGTAGTCTCGGCGGCATTGCTCATCGACAGCTTCGAGCGGATGCGCCGAGCTTCGATCGGTGTCGAGCCCGCGCATATTCTCACCTTCTGGGTGATCCCCTCGGAAGCGCAGGTACCGCCGGCTGCCGCACCCGCGTTCGTATCACGACTGCTCGACGAACTGAGAAAGGTGCCGGGCGTGGTCTCGGCCTCGGTGGATGGGGGAGCGCCGCTGGCCGGCACTGCCAGCAGCGTCCTCTATATAGAAGGCCGGCCGATGCCGGCCCCGGGGCAAGCACCTCCGGTCCTCCGCCACTACATCGCCCCGGAACACTTCGCCACACTCGGCATTCCGATTCTGCGCGGCCGAGCGTTCACCGACGCCGACGTCGCCGGTTCGCGGCGGGTCGCGGTGATCAGCGAAACGGCAGCCCGGCGTTTCTGGCCGGATGAGGATCCGCTGGGCAAACGGGTCTGGTTCGGAGGCGGCAGCAGCTTCGACAGCCCGGACTCGAGCGCTGAGATCGTCGGGATCGTGGGAGACGTGGTGTACGCTCCGCTCGACCTCCGGCCCAATTTCTCCAGCTTCTACACGCCGTATGCCCAGTTCACCTATGCCGCGCGCGCGGTGTTCCTGCGAACGGCCGGGGATCCGTGGTCCGTTGTGCCGGAGGTGCGGAAGGCGGTCGCAATCGTGAATCCCGATCTGGCATTGCAGGATGTGCAGCCACTCACCGACATCGTGAAGGATTCGTGGGGGCGGAACCGCTTCGAGGCGATCTTGTTCAGCGCTTGCGGGATCGCGGCACTGATGCTGGCGGCCAGCGGCATTTTCGCCGTGCTCGCCTACCTGGTCGCAGACCGAACTCGTGAGTTCGGCATCCGCATCGCCCTCGGCGCCACGCCGCGACACGTGCTATGGCAGGTGCTGCGCGAGGGTATGACGTTTCCTCTGGTCGGACTGATAATTGGGGTAGGATTGTCCCTCGTCACCACCAGATTGCTGCAGTCGTCGTTGTACGAGATCTCCCCGCAGGAGCCCCGCCTGTTCGTGGGGACGGCGTTGCTTCTCGTCCTTGTGTCGGCAGCCGCCTGCCTGATTCCGGGCTGGCGGGCAACGCGGGCCGACCCTGTACAGGCGCTGAGTGCGGAGTAGGGGTCAGGCCGAGGGTCAGGGTGCGGCCGTCGGCGAGCTCGATCTCAAGCGCTCCCTCTACCACGAGAAAGAGCTCGTCGGACTGAGGATGCTGGTGCCAGGGATAGTCTCCGGCCAGTACCGCAAGGCGCAGACAGCTCGTGTTCACCCGGCTCAGGACCTGGTTCCGGTACTGCTCGGTGACGGCTGCCGCCTCCTTGGCGACGTCCACCACGACCAGCGGCGGGAATCGCACTGGCTCGCTGGCATTGGCCTCGAGTGTGGGCATTGAAGGTGTCATTGGCAAGGTCCTCGTCGAGCCTCATACTCGGTATCTGGCCGGGTCAGCGAAGCTGCACGACCGTGCCCCGAACTGCCAGCAGGGTGGCCAGCGCCGGCCACTCCCGTCGGCGCATCAGCGGCGTATGGCGGGCGCGACTCCCGGGTCGGCGAAACGCGGCTCGGCCAGGAACGCCGAGTCAGTCAGCGACTGCAGGAAGGCGATCACGTCGTCGATCTCGGCGTCCGAGATCACGAAGCCGCGTACCAGCCCGGACTTGAGGGGGCTCAGGCTGCCGTCGCCGGCATAGGGCCCGGAATCGATCTTCCGCCCTCCCCGTGCGTAATGCAGGATCACGTCGCGGAGCGTCGCAATGCTGCCGTCGTGCATGTACGGGGCGGTCACCGCCACGTTGCGCAACCCCTGCGGCCGGAACTTCCCGCGATCGTTGGGGCTGAAGGTCAGCTCGTAGAGCCCCTGGTTGCCGGCCGGATAGCTGCCGTCGCCACCGATGTTGTAGAGGCCGGTATTGAAGAACGGATAGGTAATCGTCCCCGGATCCGTGTGGTGATCTCGGTAGGAGGTGGAGAAGTTGAGCCCGCTGTGGCAATGGAAACACTCCAGCCGCTCGGAGTTGAACAGACGAAGCCCACGCACCTGTTGGGGCGTCAAGGCTGTCCCATCGCCGAGGTAGTAGCGATCATATGCGCTGTTGCCCGAGATCAGGGTGCGGCAGAAGCTGGCCAGGGCGAAGGTGATTTGGTTGACCGTCGCCCCCGGGGGGCTGCTCGGAAAGGCGGCGGCGAACTGCGTCCGATAGGTGCTGTCCTGGTCGAAGCGCTGCAGTACCTGCGCCCGGATCCCGTCGGTTACGCCGAGCTCGATCGGGTTGTCCGACATGATCGGGATCTTGATCTGATCTTCCAGCTCGAGCAGCGCCCTATTGCCCCAGGTGAGCGTGCTGAAGTAGGTCGCGTTGGCCAGCCCCTGGCTGTTGCGGAGCAGCGGGTCTCCAGTGGAGCCGTGCGGAGTGGGGAGACCGTCGCTGAACCCCAGGCGCTGCTGGTGACAAGACGCGCAGGCCTGAGTCTGGTTGCCTGAGAGCCGGGTGTCGTAGAACAGCCGGCGCCCCAACTCGATTTTCTCCGCCGTCAGCGGGTTGTAGTCGGGAATGGCTGGCACTTGGAAATGCTCAGGCAAGTGCAGGAGCACACGCAGGCTGTCGGCCGGGTGGGGAGAGGTTCCGGAGTCCCCGCAGCCGAACGCGGCCGCCACGAGAGCGGCCACGCCGGCGCGCAAGAGAGAGAGGCGGTGGAGAGCTATTGCCACCTTAGTGCACCACGAACACGGCATTGTTGGCGGCGGTCGCGGCGCCGGTAGCGACATCGATGCCCAGGTTGCCGAAGACCAGGGCGGTATGAGGCTGGGACGGACTCGAGTGCGTCGCGACACCGGGTACCAGCGGACCGCCCGGTGCCTGTTCCACCTGGAAGTCGAGGCCGGCCAAAAGTGCTCCCAGGTCTACCCCGACTACGTCGGTCATGTGGAAATGGTCGAAATGAACAATTGCGGTGTTAAGCTGGTCACAGGTATTCCTGTCGGTCATGGCGCGTGTGCCATCACCTCCACAGCCCGTGCTTCCGACGTGGACGTAACCCTCCCCAGGGTTGCCGTTATCTGACAGGGTGAAATTGAAGACGAAATGCCGGTAAGCGTAGGCCCACGACCAGTGCATTTCCGCCAGCGGGGACGGCGCGTCGGCCTCCGTGTGATTGGCGAGGACATCCTTCATGACCGGCTGCGGAATCCCGACGTCGAAGCTGATACTATGGACCTGGTCGGGCTTGCTCTGCCCGGTAATGACCAAATTGGTCCGTGCGGTTCCCTCGGGGTAGCTCAACCCGGTCCCTGCACAGGCACCGCTCGCCGTGCCGGTGAGGTCAATCAGAGCGACCTTCCCGCTGGAAGAGCTGTATTGGAAGTCGTTCTCGTCGAGCTTGACGGTAAGCTCCCCGCCCTGATCGTTATAGAACCGGAGGTTGCTGACGTAGAACCGCAGGTCACTCATTTCGATCGAGACGGTGCCGCCCGGCCCCAAGCCGGTGAGCGTCTCGCCGCAACCTACCACCTGACCGTTGTAGACCGCAGCGAAGTTCAGGGTGAAGGGGTCCAGCTCCTCCGGCGAATTCGAATCGCTACAGGCGGTTGCGATCACCGCCGCGAGAGACAGTACACCGATGCCGATCCTGCTTCGGGTGAACATTGTGGACGTCATCGTTAGCTCCTGAATGCCCGAATCTGGTTTGGTAGCCGAGACGCCCCCCCCCGTCACTATGCGCGGGGTGAGGGAGTACGTCTGGCGCGCCGGGGGGTCAGAGGAGCCCCCCGGACGCTACGAGATATCAGCTGACGATCAGGACGTCAGGGGAGGGCCGATGGCCGGGGGGAAGATGAAGTCGGGTAGGACGATACGGGGTGCAGGCCGCAAGATCCGGCCGTGGGTGGCAGCGACCACGACCACGGGTAGTGCGAGCAGGGGACTCGCCGGGAGCGCGGCCCGCGCCACACAGCAGGTGTGCCCGATGCATTTGCAGGGCTGACCCCGGGTCGGGCTGTCCGGCCCATGGCTGTCACCACGGTCGTGAGTCGAAGCCGCGCCGTGATGGTGTCCAGCGGCCATGCCAAGGAGCGAGCTTGGCGATGGCTCCTCGCACCGGTGTGGCAGCGCCGGCAAGGCGATGCCAAACGCGTACACTGCGGTAAGCAGGACACCGACGAGCCAAGGCTGGCGTTGGCGCATGGACTGATAAACTGCAACCGACCGCGCGGCTTCGCAACCTAACAGGCCTGCTGATCGCGGGTGTGCCGGTCGCCCCTCATTCCAGCCGCGGCCTCGGCGAAGCCGCGGGGCAGCACATCCGCGTAGTCGTGGAGCAGGTGAAAGCGGAGATAATCCCAGACCCGGGCGAGAAGAAGGCCAACGCCAGGAGCGGGAGGGCGCCTAGCAGGAAGCAAGGGAGCGCAATGAGGCGCGGGGACATCTTCGATTTCTTCGTGGCTGTAGTCCTAAGCTGGCCAGAGAGCTCTGATTCCGTTGGGCACTGGGAGTCCTGCGTGAATTCCCCAAAAAGCTTACCGCGGAACACGCGGATGAACGCGGAATGATGCTGTTCTTCCTTGTTTGGGATCGGTTCGTGACGCAGGAACGGCGATACTTTGCACCCAGCAATAAGGAATCACTTCTGCGTGTTTCCGCGTGTTCCGCGTCATCCGCGGTAAGCTTTGCCTTCCATTCCCCGACCCCTGCACAAATCACGCGACTCAGGCCTCTGCGATAGCAGCGATGGACACCTTCAGGCCCGGTATTTTCGCTGGCAGCTTAGCGCCTTGGCGTGCCGGAGGGTTGGAGGGGAACCACTTGAGCCACTCCTCATTCATGCCCTGAAAATCCTGTTCGTCTGCCAACACGATCGTGACACTCACGACTTTATCCAGCGAGCTGCCGGCGGCCTCCAGAATCGCCGAGATATTCCTCAGACATTGGCGAGTCTGTTCCTGGACAGTGGTGCCAACTATGGCGCCGGTCTGCGGATCGTGTGGTGCCGTGCCTGACACGAAGACAAGACCCGCGGCCCTCACAGCCTGGCTATAGGTGGCTGGTGGCGTGGCCGCATTGGGAGTGAAGATGATCTGTCGAGCCATTGTTACTCCCCGCTTCCGAGCTGGCTTGGAGGTATCCTAGGCGTCGGCAAGAACCCAGAGCTCCTTGAAGGGAAGCGTGAGATGCCAGCGCGTTACCACTCCCTTAGGCAGCGACGCCATGTCCCCCGGTTTCAGTTCCAGTGTCGGCCCACCCTCGATATCGATCCGAACTGTGCCCTCTAACACCAACAGGACTTCGGCCTGAGGCAACACCCAGGGCGGCGGGTCAGGATCTGCGTCTACCGTGAAACGGGTCAGCCCGGCTCGCATGGTACCCGTGTCGGAGAGGACGTGCTCCTCGGCGCCGCCACCGACCTCCGGGTCGGCTCGCCAGGCGTCGGTCGATATGCTGGATACGAATACCCCGGGATGCACTTCCATGCTGAATCCTCGCTGCGTGGGGGCGATCAGGTGCGCCACTGCTGCCGCCGTACATAGATGTAGCCCGCGATACCCCAGTCATAGGCCGCGCAGAAGACTCCATAGGCGAGCGGGATGGGAGTCAGGGCGGAGGGATTCCCTGTGCTCGCGGTCTGGTGCGCCACGATCTCGTGAGTCAGATCCCACCCCCCCCTGGAGGGCGTATCCGACGTAGCGAGGTGGGACTCTGGAAGTAGTCGAGGAGACCCCCCGCCTGCGAAGAGCACAACGCGGAGACACAGAGAACACAGAGGGTTCATCAGTGCCGTACGAGTCCAGGCCAATTTGGAAAGATCACCTAACCAGTCTCATTTGATACAATAACAACATCGTTGATCTTACCCAACTGTTTCGGAGGTCAGAGCGTCAACGGAACCCTCTGTGATCTCCGCGTCTCTGTGTTTAGCACAAGGGGTTAGCGCCGGTGTTGAGCCCGGTGAAAAGCTGTCCACCGGAGCCCTTCGTGCCCTTCGTGTCTTCGTGTTGAAACAGGGAAGTGTGCGTGGCTGGTGCGGCCGAATCGCGGCGGAGGGCCCTGGGAGGCCCAGTTTGTATATGCCTTGACAGGTATATGCCTGCAGCAGTACATTCGGACCATGGAATCCGTGTTCGAAATCATTGCCGAGCCCAACCGGAGGGCGATCCTGGGCCTTCTGGTCTCGTCCCAGCAGTCGGTGGGAGAGATCGAGCGTCGTCTCCGGATGCCGCAGCCGACCGTGTCCAAGCACCTGCGGGTCCTGCGCGAGGCCGGGTTCGTGGAATCCACAGTGGACGCACAACGCCGTCTCTACCGGCTCAAGCCAGAGCCGCTTCAGGAATTGGACGACTGGCTTACTCCGTTCCGTCGGTTCTGGTCATCTCATATCGATGCGCTCGAGCGCCACCTCGACCGCATGGATCAGTCAATGCCAACGAAGAAGAAGGGAAGGGGAAGGAGATGACCGATCGCGCACCATACACTCCGGGTCCGGCCACCGGGGCAGAGGTCCGAAAAGAGGGAGAGAGGTGGACCCTCATCCTGGTGAGGGAGCTGCCTCACCCCCCGGAAAAAGTCTGGCAGGCGATTACCGACCCTGCCGATCTGCGGGAATGGGCTCCCTTTGATGCCGACAGAAGCCTGGGCAAAGCTGGATCTACGGTACAGCTCTCGACGTTCGGGACGCCGCAAGTCTCCGAGACCACCGTGAAGCGGGCCGACTCGCCGAAACTGCTGGAATACAGCTGGGGTGGCGGTGACCTTCGCTGGGAACTCGAGCCCCTCGGCAGTGGCACTCGCCTCACCCTGTGGCACAACATCGATCGCCGCTTCATCTCGTGGGGTGCCGCCGGTTGGCACATCTGCCTGGACGTGCTGGACCGGCTGCTCGTCGGGCAGCCCATCGGACGGATCGCCGGCCCCGATACCATGCACTTCGGCGGCTGGCAGCGGCTCAATGCGGAATACGCCAGGCAATTCGGTAAAGAAGTGTCGAGCTGACCATCCAACGTCGCCCAAACCGGTGGGGAGGTCTCAGTGAACTGGAATTATTGGTTTCGGCAGATCCACCGCTGGCTGGCAGTTGTGTTTACGGTGACCGTGATCGGCACGTTCATCGCCTTGAAACAGGAAAAGCCGCTGGTCTGGGTGAGCTACGTGCCGCTGTTCCCCCTTGCCTTGCTCTTTGTCACCGGGGCGTACTTGTTCATTCTGCCGTATGCCGCGAAGTGGCGCAGCGGGCGACGTGGCACCTGAAACGCAACTCGAAGGAAGGGCGAACGTGATGAAGAAAAGCAGCGGTGAGCCGAGCAGCGGGTCTCCCTCTCAGCTCATAGACGCCAGAATAAAAGAACTGAATGACTGGCGTGGCGAGATGCTCGCCCGGCTACGAGCTCTGATCAAGGCGGCGGATCCCGGAGTCGTAGAAGAGTGGAAATGGGGTGGGCCGGTCTGGTCTCACGACGGACTGATCACGACCGGGGAAAGCTACAAGAGCGTCGTGAAGCTGACCTTCGCCAAGGGCGCCCAGCTGAAGGACCCCAAGAAGCTCTTCAACTCGAGCCTGGAAGGAAACACCCGTCGCGCGATCGATTTCCGGGAAGGGGAGACAATCGACGAGGCCGCGTTCAAGGCTTTAATCCGGGACGCGGTGGTGCTGAATGGTCGGAAGGGCGGGTGAGAAGCAATGGGGGGGCGGGGAACAGGGAGCGACGAACCGGAACGTCTGCCGGTCCGCCGCTTTTCGTCCGCGCTTTTCGTCCGCCGTTGTTCAACGCGGTGCGTAGTCGGTAAAGACGTAATCCCGGTTCTTCACGATCGTGTGGCAGGCGAAGCCGCACTTGGCGTCGTTCCCCTGGGGCGGTGTTGCAGCTGTAGTCGCAGGACTGAACTTTTTAGATGCCGAGTCATACTCGAACGCAGCCCATCCCCACCCACCGCTGTCCGCGAACCGCTTGCTGTCCTTCACCATGAAATCGACGTCATGCTGGGAGAGGGGCACTGTCGCCGCGGGGAAGACCGCCATCTTGCCCGGGTTCCAGTGGATCTTCGTCATCTTGGAGCCGTCTGGCCATGGCTTGCCGTTGCCAGGGATGCCCGCCTTGTAGGCATCGATCATCACGGGGTTGGCGAGGATCGCGGCTATCACTGGCCCGTCCTGACTGATGGAGACCAGCTGCCAGCTTTCGTATCCCTTGAACTCGGAGAACGCGAGCCCGCCCGGTACCTTCACGCTGTACTTGTCCTGGGCGGATATGGCGCCGGCGCTGAAGGTGCTCACGAGTGCGGTCGCGATAGCAATAGTCCGCACGCGGTTGCCTTTTGTCACAGTTCCTTCCTTTCCGGCTTGGCCTCTTGAGGTGCTTTCCGATCGATCGTCTTACTTCCAATTGTCGTAGCAACGCCAGTATGCCGGTGGCGATGCCTCAGGTCCATTGCCCGATGGTCGTAGTCCGGTCGGGCGGTTGGGAACACTATCGATGCTTGCCTCCGAGAAGCAGGCACTATACTTGGTGGAACAAAGTACTTCATTGGTGAAGCCCTTTAGGACCGAGGACCCCAATGACCAACGATCGATTCCGATATCTGCGAGCCGTGGCACGTAACGCTGTGACGTGGGGCGTGGCCTGGGCCCTGGCCGGTGGCGCGATCGTTACACTACTCAGCCTGTTCAGTCCCGGTCCCGGACTCGAGCCGCTGTTCGAGAGGCTCGGATTGTCCCTCCTGGCCGGCATGGCCTGGGGCGTCCGGTTCGGCATCGCTGGAGCCGTGATCGGCACCGTGTTCGCAACGGTCATTCGGCTGGGCTACCGGGGCCGACGCCTCGCCGATATCAGCCCGGTGCGTTTCGGGCTGCTGGGCGCGGTGGTTGCCGGGGTAGGGGTACCGCTCTTCCTGCAGGCGATGAATGTGTTCTCCGGAGATGGGCCGGTCGCGTGGAGGCTGGTCTGGGACGACGCCATATGGGCTTCGGTCTTCGGTGGCGTCGCTGCTGCGGCTTCCATTCTGCTGGCCCGTCGAGCCGAGGCGCTGCCGGGCGGACCCCATCCTGAACAGCTCCCGGGTCTCGCCGATATGGATGGCGAACTGGTGGCGACGAAGAAGGAGACTTCGATCTCGCAGCGCTCAGGCTCGACCCAGAAGTGAGCGAGGCTGCTCAGGCTCTCCCCATCCAGGTAATCGGCTTGCCTGCCTCACCCAGTCGGTGATCTGGGCTTCGTCGAACTGATCCTCCTCGTGGATGTCGAGGTACCGCACCTCCTTCTGCTTGGACCTGCCAGGCGGGAGAGGACGCAGTGAGGTGCCGCGGAAGAAAGCCATTTTGACGTATTTCGTGAAGCAATGAAGGCTGAGAAACCAGCCCCGCCCCTCCATGCCATAGAAGGGCGAGTTCCACTTGACCGCCTTACGCACCCCGGGGACTGCGCGCACGATTAGCGCGTCGAGACGGCGCCCGACCTTGCGCTTCCAGCCCGGCATGGCCCTGATGTAAGCCTGAACCGGGGCGTTGCCATCGGCCTTCGGGATCTGCGGGTTGCCACCGGCGAGAAGGGTCGGCTTTGACTGCCTGGATGTCTTGCCAGCCATGTCTGCAACCTCGACCGCATCTGGCACAACAGAGAGACACGGAGAGCACGGAGGGTTCGTCGATACTGGAGCATCCCGCCAAAACTCGCCAAAGTCACCCGACAATCTTTGCTGAGTGCCCCCCGTGTCTTCGTGTTGAGCACTTACTGGAGTGGCCTCCCGAAGTACAGAACGTACCCGTCCCCATCCATCACCTCAAACCCACGCAGGTTGTCCGAGTTGACGCCAAGCGCCTCCCGGAACGAAACCCCGCGGGAGGCGAACTCCTCGGCCAGCGCGTCCGGATCGGGGGTGTAGATGTACCCGTCCCACCGGGCCCACTGATGCCGGCTGGGATTCGGCGTCGGCTGTACCTTGGGCGTAATAGCCTTGAGCATGATATGTACGCCGTCGCGCTTCAGCATGGCGAAAAACGGATCACCCTCGGGACCCAGAAATTCCAGCTCGAAGCCAAGCCGATCCCGGTAGAACGCGAGCGACGTCATGACGTCGCGAACGATGAAAAATGGGGCGACAAAGCCCAGATGTGCCTTGGCCGTGGCTGGTGAAGTCATGGGAGATCTCGCTAATAGATGTGCAGCTTCTCCAGGAGCGCGTACGGATCGTCCACGCACTCGAACAGATCCTTGTTGTGCTTGATCATCTTGCTCCGCATGTAGACCCGAAGCCACTGTTTGTAGGTATACGACTCGTAGTGATTGAGCATCTCCTTCAGTCTCATGTCGCTCCGGGTAAGGAGTCCGGCCAGGTACATCGCGCACTCGAAACCGAGAGAGATCGATTGGAAGTAGGGAGACCCGATCGCTGCATCACCAACTAGGAAAACTGGTGAGCGGGAGAACGGGTGGTCATCAGGCCCACCGGCGAGCCATTGCCGGCTGGTCGCGTTGCGAGCCCGGTAGAGGTTCAGGGGGATCCGGACGATTTCGAGATCGCCGATGATCTCGCCGTGGGTTTCCTGCTTGATCTTATCGATGAAGCGGTCCATCGACCGGGCAACATTGGGGAAGTTGGCGCGAAGCCACTCGCCGTTGAATGTCGGCGGCATGGCCGCGTAGTCCTCGGCGGTGATGTTGACGATGCCGGTCACGTGACTGATGGCCCCGTCATAATAGGTGCGTCCCACGAAGGGAATGAACTTGTACTGCGGGTTCTCCCGGTTCTTGTAATACTTGCAATACTCATTACAGGCGTACGCCTGGCCGTACAGGAACGTGACAACGATGGCGTATTCCAGCCGGATGTTGACCGTATTCGTCTTCGTCTCGACGCCATCAGGGGCGGGTAGCAAGCGATCCCGTAGCAGCGACCGGGAACCTGTGCAATCAATCATGATGTCGCCCGGCTCGAGCATCGCTATCGCCTCCTCCGCTGTCACGACGCCAGCAACCCGCTCCACGGTATTCGACCCCCGCTCATCGATCAGATTGCTCAGGGAGTGCTCGATGGCATTGAGCGGGCAGAACCCCAGCGTCCACTGGTGGAGAAGGGCCGACAGATCGGAAGGAATGGATTGCCGGAACGCGAGACCCTCGTCGAGTTCGGGGGGATCGAAAACGGCCTCGACATTCTCTCCATCGATCTCATCTTCGCAGTAGCTCGCGACCGACTCCGCTACCAGGTAGGACGCAAGGTGCACCATCCGGGTGCGAGTGTAATCCCGGCGCTTCTCATAAAGGCGGACGGGGAACCCTTCCGGCGTTTGAAGCAATGCGGTCAAGAGGAGACCTACCGGCCCTGCGCCAATAATGTGGACCCGGCCGGCAGACTGAAGGGACTCGGCTCCGGTAAGGCGGGGCGGTCGAAGCATTGGCCTACTGACTCCGGTCACGGCTGAGATGGGACAGAAGAGGTGAGGCTTGTGCAAGCAC
>DATBGE010000076.1:0-4514 GCA_036558125.1 Gemmatimonadales bacterium
CGCGTTGAACGAACAGAATAAGGAGGTGGTTATGCCACCCATCGGTCTGGTTCGTGCCTTCGTGGTCCAATGGTGGACAGCCGGTCTGGTGCTCTTCTACTTGAGCGTCAGAACCGCCTATCAGGGACTAGGTGGGACTCACCATGACCCTCACCTCGTTCTGGTCGGTGGACTCGAGGCGATCGCGGCACTGCTCTTCCTGGTGCCCCGGACAATGAAGATCGGAGCCACGGGCCTGCTTCTGATCTTCGCTCTCGTATTCGTGGTCCACGCAACTCTCTTGCAGTTCCGCGGGGATCTCCTCGTGTACGCGGCCGTGGTGGGTTTCGTCGCGGTGCATGGGACGGTCCCGATGTCGTGGGTGCGGTCTCAGACCTGACAGACGCTTTCGGAAGAGAACCGTTCTAAAGGATTCCCATGAGACTACTCGACTTCGCAACCGTGACACCTCGTGAGATCGCTCCGGGGTACTTGGGCCGCTATATCCACTCGGACCAGATCACTCAGGGCCGAGTGGACATCGCTCCCGGAGCGCTCGTCCCCGAGCACTCCCATCCGCACGAGCAGTGGACCCTGCTGCTCACCGGCTCGTTGGAGCTCACGGTCTCCGGGGTCCCCCATGTGCTGCGACCGGGCCAGATGCTCTACATCGCGCCGCATGAAAGACACTCGGCGCGGGCGCTCAAGGCTTCGGTCGTCATCGACGTGTTCCATCCGCCAAGGGACGACTACCGGTGAGCGTCCAGCGGGCGGCTCGTGGAGGGCGTTAACTGCCTACCGCGGATGGCGCGGAACACGCGGAACAGGTATGGAGGAAACAACAAGCCGCAGAAGAACGCAGATAAACGCAGGAATTGAGTGCCTGATGTTCATAATCAGTACCCAGTACCTAGTACCTAGGGCGTCAGTACTCGGTACTCGGTACGCGGTACTAGGTACTGGTTTTCCAGTTGACCACCCGCTGTCGTCGCAGCACCTTGAAGCCGATCGAGTCCCCGACCCAGATGGTGTTGCCATGCGCGTCTCCTCCCCCGCTTCAGCGCTTCTCCTGGTTCTTGCCCTGTCTTTGCTGAACGGCCGTAACCTCATCGCTCAAGGCGAGCGACAGACCGATGGACATTGGGCCTGCCAAACCATTCAGGCCGACAAGACGATGTACGTGTCCGAAACCTGGGACGACAACCAGTGGCCCATGGAGGTGAAGACCGCCTGGATGCAGTATCTGATCTCCAAGTACCAGTTCAAGGGCCAGGCGAACTGTTCGGTCGCGTACAAGTCCGGCTCGACCTTCGCGAAGATTCAGGGCGACAATAAGAACTACTACGCACAGGCGCGAGCGCAGGGTGTCAAGGTCATCGAGACCGGTTGGACCTTCGTTCCCTCCAAAGTGACCCTTCCGTATTACTGCTTTGGAGCGGTGACCGTGATGAACGCGGGCCAGAAGCAGAGCTACTTCTACATGACCAAAGTGATTGGGATGCCGCCGGGCTCGGGGGACAAGCTGGGTGAGGCGTATACCAAGCATGCCTTGGACCTGCACCCTGGCGCTTATTGGCAGCCCGGGCCTGGTTGTGCCATGCTTCCCGCCGAGCCGGCCCAGCAGCAGGCAACGTTTGACGCCTGGGTCAAGCAGTGGACCGAGCAGAAGTACCAGATCGTCAAGGACGATTGGACCTACACCGGTCCGGTCGTCGCCACGGCCGCTGACTCGGCGACGGGCTACTACTGCCAGTTCCTGCAGGGCAAGCTGCTCTACATCACCGGGATGAACGTTCTGGAAGAGCCGGAAGCGACCTATGACTGGCAGGGCTACCGCTCGGCGTGGGCGGACTACGCCCGCAAGACGCTCAAGATCGACCCGGGAGCCTTCCTCGGCGGTTGTGACACCGGGAAGATGCCGGTCGCAAACCAGGTCAGATTGCAGCGGATCGCGGAGATAAAGGGCCAGGCAGGGGGTGAAGTCCACGAGGTGGACTGGAGGTACACCAAGGGCGCGGCGCCCACCGCGGCTGCAGCCCCGGCTTCGCCAACCGGCGTCGCTCCCGCCGCATCCGCGACGACCGCCACGCCCGCCACGACTGTAAAGCCCAGCACGTCCGCCGCGACCGCCCCACCCAAGCCGCAGCAGTTCTACTACTGCCAATGGATCCGGATGCCGGCGAACGGCCAGGGGACGATGACCTTCTACCTGACCGACGCGTTCGCCAGCGCTACTCCGATGGCCACTCTTACTCACAAGTGGCAGCAACACGTCACCGCCGCCTACCACCCGGACGGCTCGGTGCAAGGGTCGGCGTTATGCAGCCGGTTGACGCCCGATCCGCAATCTCAGAAGACAGTGATCGGCGCCATCGTCAACGGCGCAAAAGCGAGCAAGGCATCAGTCGTCACCGACAAGTGGAGCGAGTAGGACTCGCATGCCTCGATACCATCTCGCCCAACTCAACATCGGGCGCATCGTGGCGCCTCTCGAGTCACCCCAGCTCGCCGGCTTTGTAGCTCGACTGGATGAGATCAACGCCCTGGCCGATCGCGCTCCGGGATTCGTGTGGCGCTTTCAGACCGAAGAGGGTGACGCCACGGCAGTGCGCCCCTTTGACGACGACCGAGTCCTGGTCAACTTCTCGGTCTGGGCGTCGCCCGAAGCGCTGCACCAATTCGTCTACCGCACCGCGCATGTCGAGGTGATGCGTCAGCGGCGCGAGTGGTTCGAGGTCATGCGGGAAGCGTACCTCGTGCTCTGGTGGGTCGCCGAGGGCCATCGCCCGACGGTCGAGGAAGCAATCGCGCGGCTCGAGATCCTCCGAAGGAAAGGACCGTCGCCCGAGGCTTTCACCTTTCGAGAGTTGCTTCCTCCCCCCGAGAGTGAGCCCACCAAAGTGACCGACCGCCTGAGCGAGGAGTGTCCTGCTACCTGACCGCGGCGTGGCTCGCTGATCCTCTACCCTCGCCCCAAGCTTGTCGATTCCCCCCGACCCCGTTCGACGTCTCAGTGAAGGCCAGCTCATCCCCACTCGGCAATTCCGCCGAACTCGGGAAGCTAACTTGAATCAGATCAATGACCTTGGAGACAGGAACGATGAAGTACCTCATGATGATCAAGCATTCTGAGAACGTTCGCTCGGAGCCCATCCCTCAGGCACTGATGGACGCGATGGGGAAGTTCGTGCAGGAGGGCTTCAAGAGCGGCGTGCTCAAGGACACGGCCGGACTCAAGCCCACCAAAGAGGCGTTCCGGATTCGCTTGAGCGGCGGCAAGCTGAAGGTGACGGATGGCCCATTCACCGAGGCCAAGGAGGTGGTGGGTGGTTACGCAATGGTCGAGGTGAAGTCGCGGGAGGAAGCGCTCAAGATCGCGCGCGATTTCATGGAACTGCACCGGGTGCACTGGCCGACCTTCGAGGGCGAGAGTGAGGTGCGGCCGCTGGAGGATTACTAGCTGGACCCGCATCGGCATGGGCGCGGCCGTGGTTCTTGTCGGGCCGTCATTGGCCCGGTAGGTTCCGCGAGCCGCGCGGCGCAGACTCATCAGCCCATTCGGGGGATTCATGAGAACTCATGTCCGTCTGGGCTTTCTCCTCGTTCTCCTACTCGAATGCCGCGCCGGGAACACCGCCATGACTCGATCGGAGCTCACCGACTTCGCCACCCGCTATACGGCCGCCTGGTGTAGTCACCAGCCCGCAACGGTCGCCGCGTTCTTCGCCGAGCAGGGCTCGCTCACCATCAATCAGGGTGCACCGTCGGTTGGGAGAGCGGCTATCACCGCGGCGGCCCAGGGATTCATGACCGCGTTCCCCGACATGATCGTCATCATGGACAGCCTCGAGACAACCGGACCCACGATCCGCTACCATTGGACGCTCAAGGGCACCAACACCGGGCCGGGTGGGACCGGGCGGCCAGTTCATATCAGTGGTTACGAGGAATGGACCTTCGGACCTGATCGGCTGATTGGCCGCTCGCTGGGACACTTCGACGAGGCGGAGTACCACCGTCAGCTTCAGGCGACAGCCAAGCTGGCGTCTTAGGCGATCACCAAGCTGAGCAGTCGGGAAGGGCGAATGGCGCGGACAGCGGAGGGCTCAGCTACGAACCGAGCCGGCCGAATCATCGGCATCCTGATCATCCTGCAGATGGTCGGAAGCAGCATCGTGAACTTTGGACTCCTCAAGGCCTCTCCGGACTCTCGGCAAGTCGGCCTGGCCGTACTCCTCGGCTTGCTGACCACTCTAATGCTGGTCGGCGTCGCCATCACGGCTTTCCCGATTCTCTGGCAGCATTCCCGGGCCCTGCCGCTCTGGATTCTCTCGCTGGCCGTGGTGAGTCTCGGGATCACGGCGGTTGAGAACATCGGCCTGCTTTCCTCGGCGGCCTTTCGAGACTGGGCCCATTACATGGCCAAGATCTTCGACGGAGCCACGAACTTCGTCTTCTACGCTGCGCTGTACCGTTCCGCGCTGGTCCCGCGGGTCCTCGCTGTCTTCGGTCTGATCGCGGCTCCCCTGATGATC
>DATBGE010000077.1:0-13599 GCA_036558125.1 Gemmatimonadales bacterium
CCATGGCCCTTCCCTTCAGGCAGCGCATTCTCCTGGCCCTGGTGCTCGTGGGCGTGATCCCGACGTCAATCGCGCTGGTTGGTTGGGTGCTGGCCGTTCGGGGGAACAATCCGGCTACCGCAACCCGGGCCGCCGTGGAGCAGCTGAGCGTCACCGGAAGGGACCTCGCACAGACGGTGGATTCGACCCGTCTCAGTCCGGCAGAGCGCAAGGCGCTATCGTCTCATCTCCGCGAGCTCAATCGCACATTGAGCCGGGTCCAGCGCGCCGAAGCGTACGCCCGGTATTACTACGCCGGCCTCACCGCCGCCGTGCTCGCCTTGGGTCTACTGGTCCTCTACCTGTCGGTTCGGGTGGGCGGCCTCCTCTCCCGGCAATTGAGCCGGCCGATCGACGAGCTGGTCGGATGGACCGGCCACATCCTTCGAGAAGAGCCGTTGCCTCCTGACGAGCCGCAGCGTGGCGCGCCGGAATTCGCCGCCCTTCGCCGTGCGCTCAGGGAAATGGCCGCGGGGCTGGCTCAGGCGCGCGTTCGGCAAGTCGAGGCCGCGCGGCTTCGCACCTTCCGCGAGGTCGCCCGACAGGTGGCGCACGAGATGAAGAACCCACTCACCCCGATTCGGTTTGCGGTGGCCCAGCTCTCCCGCTCAGCGACGGCTGGTCAGACAGAGTCATTGGAAGTCTTGACGACGGAGGCGGGACGACTCGAGGCGCTGGCCCGCGAATTCACCGAGTTCGGCCGTCTGCCTGAGGGGCCCGCCGCCGAGGTTGACCTGGGTGAACTGCTCGCCGAGTTGGGCCACACGAGTCTGCCACCGGGGATGGAGTCCAAGTTGAGCGTCCATCTCGAGACCCCGAGGATCGTCGGCCACTACGAGCCGCTGCGCAGGGCTTTCAGCAATCTGCTTCGCAATGCGGTCGAGGCGTGCGGTGGCACCGGCACGGTCGAGCTCGAAGTCGGACCACTCAACGCGACCGGCGCCCGGGTCGTGATGCGCGACCACGGCCCCGGTGTGCCCGCGGAGATCCGGGACCGACTGTTCGACCCCTACGTCACAGCGAAAGCCGGCGGCACCGGGTTGGGCCTGGCGCTGGTTCGGCAGACGATCGAGGACCACGGGGGCACAATCAGATTGGAAGACACGCCAGGGGGTGGGGCCACGTTTGTGGTGGAGCTCGCCGGCAGCAAGACGGGAGACGGGAGACGGGAGACGGGAACAGCATGAGAGGCTAGGGAACGAATGCCAAGCAGCTGAGATCCCGTCGGCCTTCTCCCATCTCCCGTCTCCCATCTCCCGTCTATCTTTCCCTCCATCTATGTCTCATCGGATTCTGATCGTCGACGACGAGGCCAACATCCGGCGGATGCTGGGGGCGCTGCTTCGTGCCGAGGGGTTCACGGTCGAGGAGGCGGGGAACGGCCACGCGGCGTTGCTCGCCGTGGAACGGGCCGAGCCAGACGTCATGTTTCTCGATCTGATGATGCCACCCGGTCCTGACGGGCTCGACACGCTGCGGAGCCTCCGGGAACGCCGGGTGGAAGTGCCAGTCATCATGATGAGCGGCAAGGCCCAGCTTGCGGACGCGGTGCGGGCGACTCAACTCGGCGCCTTCCAGTTCCTGGAGAAGCCGCTCAGCCCTGAGGCCGTCCTCGTCACGTTGCGCTCGGCAATCGAGCTGGGCCGGGCGCGCACTCAGAATCGGGCGTTGCAGGAGGCGCTGGGCCAGCGACAGGAAATGGTCGGCTCCACGCCGGCCATCGCTCAGGTTCGGCAGCTCATCTCCCAGGTTGCGGCCACCGATGCCCGGGTACTCATCACGGGGGAATCGGGCACCGGCAAGGAGTTGGTCGCAGCCGCGATCCACCGGGCAAGTCGCAGGGCCAGGGGGCCGTTCGTGACGGTCAACTGCGCGGCGATTCCGAGGGAATTGGTGGAATCGGAGATGTTTGGCCACGAACGGGGTGCATTTACCGGAGCACACGAACGGCGGCTGGGCCGGTTCGAGCTGGCCGACGGCGGAACCCTGTTCCTCGATGAGGTCGGCGACCTGAACCTCGAAGCCCAGGCCAAGCTGCTCCGCACTCTGGAGACCGGCGTCCTGCAGCGGTTGGGCGCCGAACAGCCGACCGCAGTCGATGTTCGGGTAGTATCCGCGACCAATCGCAAGCTGGATCGCACCGAGGCGGGAGGCACCTTCCGGGAAGATCTCTATTTCCGGCTCAACATTTTCCCCATACACCTGCCGCCGCTCCGCGAGCGGCTGGATGACCTTCCGGCCCTGGTTACCCACCTGGCCGCACGAGTTCGCCCCGGGAAGCCGCAGACCTTCACGCCGCTCGCCCTCTCGACGTTGAGGAGCTATCGCTGGCCCGGGAATATCCGGGAGCTCGCCAACGTGGTGGAGCGGCTCGCGATTCTGGGCGGCGAAGTGGTGGACGAACACGTGGTGGCACGCGTCCTTCCGTTGGGAGGAGCAGCCGGCGATGCGCTGCGCGCGGGAGACAGCAGTCGCCCCACTTCTCCGGGACAGCCCGAGCCTGCGGCGGGTGCGGCTGAGTCCGACGGTGGTCTTCCTTTGGCCGAAGCGCTCGATGCCCATGAGCGACAACTGATCGGCGCGGCGCTTTCGCGCGCGGGGGGCAACGTGGCGGAAACGGCTCGGATGCTTCAGACCGACCGCGCGAACCTGTATCGCCGCATGAAACGACTCGGCCTCATTTCCAAAGAAGTGGGCGGCGAGTGAAGGGATTAAGTACCGAGCCCCGGGTACCGAGTACCGAGTACCGGGCTCCGAATTCCGAGTTCCGAGTTCCGAGTTCGGTGGACCGGGCGCGAGTGCTGGTTCGCGCTCTCTCCGTGGTTCTCCTCACGATCCTGCCGGCGAGCCTCGCGGTCTCAACCGCCCTCGCACAGGACAGCGTCATCGTCATCGATCCCGACGCTCCCGTCTCCGATTCCACCGAACAGGGCGCGCTGCCGCCCGAAATCCTGTCCGAACTGCTCGAGGACTACAATGACTCGCTGAGCATCAGGTTACCGGGCGGGATCACCGTCCCCCGGGGAAGCATGCTCGGCGGTAAGATCGCGGCCTTCCGAGGGAGCGTGCACGTCGCGGGAACGATCGACGGATCGCTCACGGTCATTAACGGCGATCTGGTGGTGGATTCCGGCGGGGTGATCCACGGCGATGTGCTGGTGGCGGGCGGAGGGATGACGGTAGCGCCGGGCGGAGTGCACGACGGGCAGGCACGGGTCTACTGGGATGCCGCGCCGGTCTATCGAGAGACGGACGGTACACTGGCACTGAGGGAACGGCGCCGTTCGGTGGGCGAGCTGGCGACCGCCCAACGCAGCTTCGCGACCGGAAAGGTGAAGACGACACTTCGTCTCACCACTGGCCAGACCTACAACCGCATCGAGGGCCTGCCGATCGTCTTCGGGCCCGCATTCGAGTACCGGCCTTCGCACGACATCTTCACCCGGCTCGATGCGCGAGGAATCCTCCGGACGGCAGGGAACTCGTCACCCTTCCGCGACGACTTCGGCTACTCCGTTCGCGGCGATATCCGGTTCAACGCGCCACGCGGTTTCGGGATCGGCGGCCGAGTGTACAGCGAGATTCGGGGGATCGAAGAGCACACCCTGCCTAAGGACGAGATCGGGTGGTCGGCCTTCCTGCTTCAGCGTGACAACCGGGACTACTTCGACGCCCAGGGAATCGTGGGCAGCCTCTACGTGTTCCCCACCCGACGGCTGCGGATCGAAGCGACCCTGCGACACGAATGGGAAGGCTCAGTCCGGGCGACTGATCCCTGGTCCCTGCTTCGCAACTCCGAGGTCTGGCGGCCCAACCCGCTCATCGATGACGGGCACTACAACAGTGCTGGAATCGGCATCGAGTACGACACCAGGAATTCACGTGACGCGACCAGCCGTGGCTGGTGGATCCGGGGAGGAGTCGAAAGAGGTACGAGCGACGACGTCGCGCCGGTCACGCTCCCGACCACCGTGAGGGAGCCGATCCCCACCCACGACTACGACTACACCCGGTTCACCCTCGACCTTCGGCGCTACAACCGGCTGAGCTCGGACGACAGGCTGAATCTGCGGCTATGGGCCGGCGGCTGGCTCGCAGGAGATCCGCTGCCGGTGCAGCGTCGGCTCTCTCTCGGGGGACTCGACCTGGTTCCGGGTTATGATTTCCGGGCCGAGACCTGCGCGCCGGCAGGATTTGTCGATCCGGCCCAGACGGCACTCTGCGACCGGGCCATCTTCACCCAGGCCGAGTTCCGGCACCGTCTGCCGATTCGATTCGGTTACACCTATCGGGACAAGAACAACAAAGAGCTGGACCGGTTCCTCGGCATCGACGAAGTGTACCTCGTCCTGCTGGGGGACGCGGGCAAGTCCTGGCTAACCGGGGATGGACCGGGAAGAGTCCCCAACAACCGCATCCCCTCCATCGACGAGTGGAAGGCTGACCTCGGCTTCGGAGCCGACGCCGGGTGGATCGGCCTCTATCTCGCGAAGGCAGTAACCGACGGCGAGCCGGTCAGGTTCTTCATCCGTCTCGAGCGGCGGTTCTGATCGTGAGCGGGGAGCGGTGAGCAGTGCACGCGGTGGGGCAGTCCGGAGCCGGTGGCTGATCGGCATCGCGATGCTTCTCGCCGCCGGGGCCGGACCGGTCGCGGCGCAGGATACGACGGAGGTTCACCTCGATGTGACTCTGGCTCCTGACTCCGCATCCAACGGCGGACGGGCGCCGATCATTCGCACCTACAATCTGCTGACCGACACGCCCTGGCTGTCCATGCTGCGGTCGGGCTTCCCGGTCCGACTGCATTACCGGCTCGAAGTCTGGCGTTCCCGATCAGGCTGGTTCGATCAGATCGAGAGGGCTCAAGACTGGGATGTGGTTGCGAGACACGAGCCGCTGCTGGAGCAATTCACCGTCACGCGGCTGGTCGGCCGCAACCGGGTGGAAAACCGGTATGCCACACCCGGTGCCCTGGCCGCGGCCCTGGGCCTTTCCTACCGGATCAAGGTGACGCCCACGCAGCAGGGCACCTACTACTACGTGGGCTCACTCGAAGTGACGACTTTGTCCGATTCCGATCTGGATGAGCTGGAACGGTTCTTCCGCGGTGAGTTGCAGGCGGTGCCGGACAGCCAGATCAGTGGAACAACCGTGGGTCGCGGGGCCCGCCGTCTGATGTTGCGGCTCGCGGGTTTGCCCAGCTTGAAGCTGACGGGGAGGTCGGAGCGGTTTGAGGTGAGGTAGCGGAACTTTCTTACTTCTTACCTCTCCCGCTTTTCAATGCTTCCCGTTCGTCGCCACCACACTGCCCAGGGCCTTGAGAGCCGACTCGCCATAGAACAGGCGGATGTACTTGGCCTGGGTTGTCGTGAGCCGGCGAACCGCCCAGGACAGGTGAACGAAGTGCGGCTCGTGAGGCGCCGAGTGGGGATGCATCCCGCATTCCTCAGGCAGGTGATTCCCCTTGCGAGTGTTGCACGTGCTGCAGGCCGTCACGACGTTGGTCCAATCGTTATTCCCACCACGCGAGAGCGGCACCAGGTGGTCCCGCGTCAGGCATTCCCGATGCTTCAGCTCGAACTGGCTCCGGTTGCAATACTGGCAGCGGTAGTGGTCCCGAGCGAAGAGGAACGTGTTGGTAACCTGACGGCGGAAACGGCGAGGGACGTGCACGAACTTGACAAGGCGGATGATGGCGGGCCGGGGGATGACGAGTCGTTCACTTCGAACGAGATCGTCTTTTTCGGCCTCCACGATTTCCGCTTTGCCTTCGATGACTAGCCGAAGGGCTCGCCGGACGGGCACCATGGTCAGGGGCTCGAACGACGCGTTCAAGGCAAGACAACGCACCGGTTCTCTCCAGGACCGTTTCCGAAGACCCTGTATCGTAAGGGGATAGGCCTCCTCAAGGCAAGCAACAACCCGGTCACCGGGCCAACGCCGCGAGGCGGGAGGCAACGGCTTGCCGCATCGCGGGACTCCGGGCGATCACCAGGACGGTGTCTTCACCCGCGATCGTTCCGATCACCTCGCTCCATCCGGCTTGATCCACTGCGGCGCCCACCGCGCCAGCGCCGCCGCTCGCTGTCTTGATCACAAGCAGAGGACCGGTCCCCTCGACGCTCAACATCAGAGTGGGGAGAATCTGGCCGAGGTCGGGCCGCAGGGAGCCTTCGTTGGGGTTGGCGTAGAAGGCACCGCCCTGCGGATCCACCAGCTTGGCCAGCCCCAGCTCGCGAATGTCCCGGGAGAGCGTCGCCTGGGTGACGTTGATTCCCTCGGCTGCCAACGCCTCGCGCAGCACGTCCTGGTTTTCCACCCGGCGGTCGCGAACGATGCGGAGAATCGCGGCGTGGCGCTGCAGCTTCATGAAGAGCTCCTCCAGACCTGGCGACCGGCGAGGAAGGTTGCGAGGACGCCGTCGGACCGGCGCGTCACTAGGGTATCCGCCAAACGCGCCCCGTCAACCGGACCGGGCAATCGAAAGGCGACCAGATCTCCCCACTTTCCGGGCGTCAAACTGCCGACCTCGTTTCCCAAGCCCAGGGCGCGGGCGCCCTCCAAGGTACAGAGGCGGAGAACATCCTCGGACTGGAGGCGAGCCAGCGCAGATGCGGCTCGCCCTTCGGCAAGGAGGTCGCATGGTGCGACGCTGGCCACGGAGTCGGTTCCAATTCCGACTCTGATACCGAGATCAAGCATCGAGCGAAGAGGCGCTGCACCGTGGCCGTGGCGAGCATTGGACCGGGGACAGTGGGCAACCGCCGCCCCACGACTCGCGAGGAGTGCCAAGTCCCTGTTACTCGCCTGGACTACATGGATGCAGAGTGTCGCCGGACCGAGGATGCCGTGCTCCTCGAGCCAGTCGAGCGGAGTCCGGCCAGGCAACGAGGGCAGCGGTATCCCCCTTCCCTTCCACGCCTCGGCAAATCCGCCCGACGCGGTGCCCAGCAGATCGGACTCGGCGAGAGATTCCGCGATGTGGACGGCGATCGGATAGCCGCGCTCTCGCGCCAGCCGAGCCACCAACGTGTAAAGCGGCCCGCTGACCGAGTACGGCGCGTGGGGCGAAACGCCGAGTCGAACCCGGCCTCCCGCGAGCGGCGCGAGTGCGTCGAGACGAGCGACGAGGCCGGCAGCTTGCGCCGGTGCCTGATCGGGATGTGGTCCGAAGACCTCCTGATAGGCGATCCCGTTTCCGCCCAGCTCATGAAGGGCATGCAGGGTGGCGCCGCTGTCGCCGGTGTCGGCGACGGTCGTGACTCCCTGCCTCCATCCATCGCGAATTCCCTGCTTTGCCGCAGCGAAAAAATCGGCGGGTGACCGCTCAGCCTTGAGCGCAATGACTTTCCGGATCCAGGACGGGAAATCCTGTTCCGTGACCCGACCGTCGAGACCGGTGAGCTCGAGGTGGGTATGGGTGTTGACCAAGCCGGGGAGTAGCGCGCTCGAGGGAAACTCGAGCACTCCGGCGCCGGGTGGCGCCGGCACCTCCGCATCGGCACCCACCGCGGTTATCCGCCCGTCCGGTGCGACCAGCACGGCGCCGTTGGCGATGGGGGCTCGATCGATCGGGAGCACCCAGGCGGCGCGGCACCGGAGCGCCGTCATCTACGGTCGTTGCTGCAGGGGGTTGGTCGCGCTGTTTCCAAACGGCGAATGGATGGGGCAGAACTCCTTCGGCTCAGTTCCCGGTATGAAGGATTCCACATACAACGAATCTTTGGGGCAGAATGGGGTGAACTTGTATCCGGTCCCCCGATCGATCTCGACGAAGGTCAGTCCTTCGGGTCGGGGCCAGGCAGCCGGAGTCGGGCGCCGCTCATAGATCTCGCGCATCATGGCGGTCCACGCCGGGCCGGCCAACCGGCCGCCCTGCGCGTTGCCCATGATTTTCTGCGGCTTGTCCATCCCGATCCAGACACCGGTGACCAGGTCAGGGGTATAGCCGATGAACCACACGTCAGTGTAGTCGTTGGTCGTGCCGGTCTTGCCGCCCGCGGCGATGGGGAACCGGGCGCCAACGGTGGTGGCGGCCGTGCCGCGACGTACCACATCACGCATCCCGTCCACTATAAGCCAGGCGAGCGCCGAATCCATCACGACGTCGCTGCGCGGCTTGGGTGCCCATACGGTGTTGCCTGCTCTGTCTTCCACCCGTTCGATCGCGTACGGCGTGGTGCGGGTTCCGAGAGTGGCGAAGGCGCTGTAAGCGGAGATGATCTCCAGCGGGATCACGTCCGCCGATCCGATATAGATGGAAGGATAGGGCGGGATGTTCGTGGTGAGGCCGAAGCGCGCGGCTTCGCCGATCACCGCCTGAGGTCCGATCTCCATCCCCAGCTTGATGGCGATGATGTTGCGCGACTTGTAAAACCCCTCGCGCAGTGTCATGGCGCCTTCGAACTTGTTGTCATAGTTCGCCGGCTCCCACGGCGGTTCGCCGGGACGCATCTCGACGCTGATGGGATCGTCCACCATGATGGTGGACCAGGGGTAGCCAGCCCGGAGCGCCGCCGCGAATACGAAGGGCTTGAAGGTGGATCCGGGCTGCCGTGTCGCCTGGGTGGCGCGGTTGAACTTGCTGTCGTTGAAGTCTCGACCCCCGACCATCGCGCGAATGGCGCCCGTCTTGGCTTCCAGAGTTACCACCAACCCCTGCAGGTAAGGCGTCGGGACCGGTGACTCACTCTGATCTTCCCGCTTCTCGATGTACTGGCTGTAGGTCGGGTGCTCGTACTCTCCGTAGGTGCCGCTTTCGATTCCCTCGAGCTGCTGGGTCAGCGCCCGTTCCGCCGCCTGCTGCATATCGAGGTCGATCGTGGTGTAGATCCGAAGACCGTTGGTGTACAGGTCAGGACCAAAGCGGGTGTCGAGTTGTTGCCGGACGTATTCGACGAAGTAGGGCGCGACCTCGCTGAAGTCGGAGCGCGAAGACAGAACGAGCGGATACGATTTCCACCGCTCCGCGTCGGGCTTGGACAGAAGTCCGGCGTCTTCCATCAAGCCCAGGATGATATTGCGACGATAGACTGCCAGATCCGGATTCTTCCGCGGGTTATACCGGCTCGGCGCCTTGGGGAGGGCGGCCAGGGTCGCGGCCTCCGCCACGTTGAGATCCCGAACCGATTTGCCGAAGTAGCGCTGGGACGCGGACTCCACGCCGTACGCCCGGTTGCCGAGGTCGATCTGATTCAGGTAGAACTCGAGGATCTTGTCCTTGGGAAAGTTCCGCTCGATGTCGTAGGCGACCTGCACCTCACGCAGCTTGCGACGGATGGTGCGGTCCTGCCCGCTGATGTCTTCGGGAAAGAGGTTCCGAGCCAGCTGCATGGTGATGGTGGAGAACCCCTGCGCCACGCCGCCGTGGCGGAAATTGGCCCAGAGGGCACCGAAGAACCGGAACCAGTCTACCCCATGGTGGTCGTAGAAACGCTTGTCCTCGGTAACGACGAAGGCGGCTACCACAGCCGGTGAGATCTGGCTCAGAGGAACCAGCGTCCGCCGCTGGAGTCCCAGGTCAGTGATCAGCCGGCCGTCGGCAGCGTAGACCTTGGAGGCCTGCTGGGGATCGTAACCCTTGTCGACCAGACTGGCGGTTGAGGGACATGCCGCGCCGGCGCAGGCGCGCCGCCAGGATCCCATCACGAGCCCGACGACCAGCATCACGGCAGCGAGCAGGCCGGTGATGATGTTGCTTCTGATCCGGGGGGTGAACCACCAGCGTTTGACGGTGTCGAGCATGGGGGGAATTTAGACGGATGGTGGGAGTGGTGAGTAGGTGGTAGGGTGTAGGGTGTAGGGGATCAGGGATCGGCGTTTCAAGACTCCCGATGCGCACCGGTCCCGACAGCCCGCGCCCTACACCCTACTCCCTACCACCTACTCCCCTCCGTCAATTCTTGCTCCCCCTCCCGGCCGCCCCTAACATTCCGCCCCATGCCTGACCTGTTCACCCTTCTCAACGAGCGGGGATTCGTTCACGACGCGACCCCGGGTCTGCCCGACCGGTTGCGGCAGGGGCCGATCACGGGGTACGTCGGATTCGATCCGACGGCGGATTCGCTGCATGTCGGAAATCTGGTTCCGGTGATGGGGCTGGCCTGGCTCCAGCGGACCGGCGGGACGCCGATCGTCGTGATCGGCGCGGGCACCGGCATGGTGGGAGATCCTAGCGGGAAACGGGGAGAGCGCCCGATCCTGTCGGTCGAGCGGATCGACGCCAATGCCCAGGCGATCCGGGCGCAGCTGGAGCGGTTCCTCAGTTTCGAGGGCGCCAACGCGGCAAGGATGAGGAACAATGCCGACTGGCTTCGACCCATCCGGCTGCTGGATTTCCTGCGCGACATCGGGAAGCACTTCACCATCAGCTACATGCTGCAGAAGGAATCGGTGAAGAGCCGGATGGAGACGGGAATCTCGTTCACCGAATTCAGCTACATGCTGACCCAGGCGTACGATTTCTGGCATCTGTTCCTTACCGATAACTGCGAGCTTCAGATGGGTGGAAGCGACCAGTGGGGCAACATCACGGCGGGCACCGAGTTGATCGGGCGGCGAGAGGGCAAGAGCGCGCACGCCCTGGTCTTCCCGCTCATTACCACGGCGTCAGGAACCAAGTTCGGGAAAAGCGAAGACGGGAACGTCTGGCTCGATCCGAAAAAGACCAGTCCCTACAAGTTCTACCAGTTCTGGCTCAACACCGACGATCGCGACCTGGAGCGGAGCCTCAAGTTCTTCACGTTCCTGTCGCTCGAGGAGATTCGCCGGGTGATGGACCAGCAGGCCGGCGATCCCGGACAGCGCGCCGCCCACCGGCTACTGGCCGAGGAGCTGACCAGCCGGGTTCATGGGGCGGAAACCACCAAGCGGGTGGTCGCCGCGAGCCGCCTGCTCTTCGGAGGCCAGGATCTCCGGGCGGCGGAAGCCACAGTGTTCCAGACCCTGGCCGATGAGATCCCAACGCTGCGGATGGCGCGAGCCGAGGTGAAGGGACTTCCGGTGATCGACTTGCTGGTGAAGGCCGGGCTTGCCAGCTCAAAGAGCGATGCCCGGCGGGGCATTCAGGGGAAGGGATTCTCTCTCAACGCGGAACCGGTGAGCGACGTGGACCGCCTCCTGAGTGAAGCGGACCTGCTTGCCGGAGGGCATGCCATGTTGCAGAAAGGAAAGAAGAACTACGCGCTCCTTGTAGCTGAATCCTAGACTGAGAAAATCTGCCGTCCCCCCGCTCCCGGAGAGGTCCAGATGGGCGACTTCATGGCGTTCCTCAAGGAATACGGAATCATCGGCCTGGCCATTGCCGTGATCATCGGCGGCAAGGCCGGTGAGCTGGTGAAGGCGATCGTGGACGGGCTCCTGATGCCCATCGTCGGACTGGTTCTGCCCAGCGGAGACTGGCAGAAGTGGATGCTCGGCCCGTTCGCCATCGGCTCGGTGCTGGGGGCGTTGCTCAACTTCCTCATCGTGGCCTTCCTGGTGTACTGGTTCGCCAAGAAGGTGTTGAAGGAGGAGACGGTGGCCAAGAAGTAGACGGGAGACGGAAGACGGAAAAAGCAGTCCCGTCTTCCGTCTCCCTACCAGCGGGTCCGTCTAGTCGTCCGGGGTGCCCGGGCGCCGAGCATTCCAAACACCCCTCGCACCAGCTCTCTCCCCACCGTCCGCGCGATAGTAGTGCCCAGCGCCCCAAGCACGGCTCCCCCGACAACCGCGCCCATCGACTTGCCGATTTTTCCTGCCGGTTTCGCCTCCGGTGCCGGAGTTTCAGGCGCGGTCTTCGCGAGACGCGTGGCGAGGATTTCCCGGGCGCTCTCTCGATCGACCGGAGTGCCATACTCCTTCACGAGATCTGACTGGCGGATGTCGGCCTGAAGTTCGTCGGGTGTGAGGGGCGCCATCCGGGAGGCCGGTGGAATCAATCGAGTCGGCATGACCGGAGTGGGGACTCCGCGGGGATCGAGCACGGTGACCACCGCCTCTCCGATGCCGAGGGAGGTGAGGACTTCCTCCAGGTCGAGATAGGGAGCGTTGGGATAGGTGCGGGCCGTGGCGGCGAGCAGACGCTCATCATCCGGCGTGTGGGCACGCAGCGCGTGCTGCACTCGGTTGCTCAACTGGGCCAGAACGTCCGGCGGAACGTCCTTCGGGGTCTGGGTCACGAAGTAGACACCGACACCTTTCGAGCGGACCAGCCGTACCACCTGTTCGACCTGCTCGAGGAAGGGCTTGGGAGCGTCCTGAAACAGCAGGTGAGCCTCGTCGAAGAAGAACACGAGCTTGGGCTTGTCGAGGTCTCCTGCCTCGGGCAGGTTGTGATACAGGTCTGCCAACAGCCACATCATGAAGGTTGAGAAGAGCCGGGGCTTGTCCTGGGCGTCGGCCAGCTCGAGACAGGTAACGACCCCGCGCCCATCAGAGGTCTTGGCCAGCAGGTCGTGGACATCGAACTGCGGCTCGCCGAAGAAGGCCTTCGCTCCCTGCTCTTCGAGCTCGATCATCTTCCGCAGCAGGACGCCGACCGTCGCCTCCGACATCCCGCCGTAAGCCGCGAGTGCACCCTTCCCGGCATCAGAGGTCAGAAACTGAAGCACCGCACGGAGATCCTCGAAATCGAGGAGAGGGAGCTGGTTATCATCGCAATACTTGACGACCAGGGTGAGCACGCTGGTCTGGGTGTCGTTGAGTCCCAGCACCTTCGAGAGGAGCAGAGGACCGAAATCACTCACGGTGGCGCGAAGCTGAACTCCGAGTTTCCCCGTCAGGCTCACGAATTCGACCGGCACGCTGCCGGCCTTCCAGGCCCATCCGGTCTCCTTCGCCCGTTGGGTGACGCGGTCATTCGAATCCCCCGGCATGGCAAGACCTGACAAATCTCCCTTGATGTCGGCCACGAACACCGGGACCCCGGCCGCGGAGAACTGTTCGGTGAGGAGCTGGAGAGTCTTGGTCTTCCCGGTCCCGGTCGCCCCCGCAATGAGTCCGTGGCGATTGGTCATGGCGAGCGGGACACGCACCTTGGGCTCGGGAATGACTGAGGTGCCATCCAGGGCAGCGCCGAAGACGATCGACTCACCCGAAAAGCCGTAACCCGATGTAAGCGCTTGAGCGAGTTGTGTGGGCATGGGACGTGGGGACTGAGTGACTAGCCTCAGACTTGATGAAAACTCATCGAACGCTGATTGCTTGGCAGGTCGCGCGCCAGCTAACCATTCGGATTCATGAGGTCACGAGCCGGCACTGGTCGCCACCTGCCTCAGCAGCCTTTAGCCAGATACGTCGCGCGTCTCTATCGGTGCGACTAAACATTGTCGAGGGCCACTCACTTGCCAGCCCTGGTTCCTTTGGTCGACATCTCAATGTCGCTTACGGATCAGCAGTTGAGACTACCGAACTCGTCGAATTCTGTTCTCCAGCACCTCCGCCACCCTCGCCATCTCCTCCACCGTGTTGTAGCAATGGGGGGCTAATCGAATGACTCCCTCCCGCAGACTGCAGTAGATCCCCGCCTCGCGCAGCGCATGATACGATTCCGAGAGATTGGGCGGCGACACGCTGATGATC
>DATBGE010000078.1:0-5786 GCA_036558125.1 Gemmatimonadales bacterium
ATGCTTGAGGTCTTCGGCGAGGTAGACGGTTGCCATGCCACCCTGGCCCAGCTCCCGCTCGATGCGGTAGCGGTCAGCGAGGGCGGTGAGGCGGGACCTGTCGCTCACTGGCCGGCGCCCACAAAATGGAGTTGCTCCAGCAGGGCGATGAACCGCGGCTCCGACCGGAGCGGATCGAAGAGATGACCCTGGCCCAGCCAGACCATGAACTGTGAGTCGGCCGCGTACGCCTGCTCCAGGTAATCGAGGGTCCGGGTATGGTCGCCGAGGCCGAGATATACGAGCGCAATATTGAACGGCGCCACCTGGCTACGCGGCGATCGCTTCTTGAGCGCTTCGAGCGTGGCCAGTGCGCGGTCTCGATCGCCCGCCTTCCCGTAGGCGTACCCGAGAAGGGCGGTCACGAACGGCGGCGCGTCCATCGTCGTCGCCTTTTCCAGTTTCGGAATAGCCTCGCGAACCTGCCCGGCATCCAAGTCGGTCCAGCCGTCTGACGTGACCGGAGCGTAGAACGTCGGATCGAGTTCCGCTGCCTTCTTCGCCAGCGCTCGGGCCGCAGGCACATTCCGCAGGAACATGTAGGGAAAAATCTGATCGACCAGGATCGATGGCGAAAGCGGATCGAGCTCCATCGCGCGCTCCCCCGCGGCAATCGATTCGTCCATTCGCCCGACGAGCGACAGCACCTGGCCCAGTTGATCATGGGCAAAGGCATAATTGGGATTCAGCTCGATGGCTCGCCGGAACTCCCGCTCGCTTCCTTCCCAGTCATAGGCATACCAGCCCTTGTAGACCCCCAGCGCCGTGTGGGCCTCGGCCGAGTTGTCGTCCAGCTGCACCGCCCGCTCGGCCGCCGCCTTGGCCTTGGGCTTGGCCTCGCTCGCTGAGATGAACCCTTCGTTGTAGCCGGCCCAGATGTAGGCGACCGACAATCCCGAGTACGCCGGAGCGAAGGTGGGACTCAGCCGGACCGCTTCGTCGAAGTGGGTGATTGCCCGTTGCAGATTCTCGTCGCTGGGCCGATTGAAGAAGTACCATCCCTTGAGATAGGCGTCGTGAGCCTCGGGGTTCACACTCGGGGCAGCGGCGAGCCGCGACCGCTCACCCGGGGTCAGCTGAACGTTGATCTCGCCCGCGATCGCCGCCGCGAGCTCGGCCTGGAGAGCCAGAACGTCGCTCGAGTTGCGTTCGAAGGTTTTGGCCCAGAGGTGCCGGTCCGCGCGGGCGTCGATGAGCTGGGCGGTGATCCGCACCTTGTCCCCGGAGCGACTCACCGAGCCTTCCACGATCGCATCGACTCCGAGCTTTTTCGCGATCTCGGGGGTCGAGGGGCGATTCTTCCCCTTGAACTGCATAGCCGATCCGCGCGAGGTGACCCGCAACTGGCTGATGGTCGCGAGATTGGTCGTCAGCTCGTCGGTCATCCCCTCGGCGAAGTATTCCTGGGTGGAATCGGGCGAATAATTGTCCAATGGCAGCACGGCGATCGATCGAATCCCCGCGGCCGAGGTTCGGCGCACGCCACCGAATCGCATCCCCGCAAAGGCGCCCAGTGCCAGCAAGAGGGCGAGCCCGATGGTGAGCAGGAGCCCCTTGCGTCGTGGCGCTGGTTCCCTGCGCAGGCCCGGCGTCTGACCTGACAACGCCTGGACAAACTGGGCGGCCGGATTGAATCGGTCGGCGGGATTCTTGGCCAGTGATCGAGCGAGCGCTCCGGCCACCTCGGGGGGCACGGTAGGTCGCAGGTTAGTGATGAGCGCAGCATCCGTAACCAGGTGCTGGCGGGCGACTACTTCTGCTGTCGGCCCGGTGAAAGGCGGCTGCCCGCCCAGCATCTCGTACAGCACACAGCCCAGGCTGTAGAGATCACTGCGCCCGTCGACGTTGGGATCGCCCGCGGCCTGCTCCGGGCTCATGTACAACGGGGTGCCAATGGACATCCCGGTCTGAGTGAGCCGATCGGCGCCGGCAACGCTCATCGCGCGCGCGATGCCGAAGTCCGCCACGACGGAGTGGCCGCCTTCCAGCAGAATGTTCTCCGGCTTGATGTCACGATGGACGATGCCGTGGGCATGGGCATAGCCCAGCGCATCGGCTACCTCGCGGGCGATCGTGAGCGCTTCGTCGATGGGGAGCTGCTTCTGGCGGGTGAGCCGGTCGCGCAGGGACTCGCCCTCGACGAACGGCATGACATAGAAAAGGAAGGACTGAGGTCTCTCGCTACCTGCAGTCACTTCACCAGAATCGTAGAGCGGCAGAATGTGCGGGTGCCGGAGATTGGCGGTGGTCTTAATCTCGGCGAGGAATCGTTCGGCTCCGATGACAGCGGCGAGTTCGGGTCGCAGCACCTTGATCGCGACCTTTCGGTCGTGCTTCAGGTCCAGGGCGAGATAAACGGTGGCCATACCGCCCTGACCCAGCTCCCGCTCGATCTTGTAGCGGTCGGCCAGGCCGGTGACGAGTGACGCCGGAATCGGGCTCAATGCTGCGCCTTCATCTTGGCCTTGAGCTCTTCCAGCCAGTTCTCGACATACACCACGTTCCCGGCGCTGCCACCGGTGCGTTCCCGGATCATCACGAAGTGCTGGTCGTCCGGGGCCACGTCGTACTGTTGGCGATTCCTCGCCGAGCGATACCCGGTCAGAGAGAAGAGCGGGCGGGGGTTACCGACCACAAGAGTGGGCCCCGGAGTGATCGCAACCACCATGAGCTGATTCCCGCTCTTGAAGAACAGTTCGCGACCACTGTGGGCCCAGCGGGGTTCCGATCCTCCTTCTCGGGAGAGGAGCTGGTTCGAGCTGCCACTGGGAAGTGGGGTGACGTAGATCTCGCGGCGGCCGGTCTCATCGGAACCATAGGCCAGCCAGTGACCGTCGGGCGAGAGGGATAACAGCGTCGTCGTTCCCTTGCCGACGACCAGCGGAGCCAGGGTCGTGTCGCCATGGAGGCGCTTGACGCGGATGGCGCTGCCGGCCGGCTCATCCGAACGGACGACCAGCCACTCCTGGTCCCGCGACACTTCGGCTTCCCACAACCCATAACTGTGATGCTCCAGGAGCTCGGGTGAGGTACTCCCATCTACCCGCATCCGATACACGTCGTAATCGTCAGTTCCTCCTTTGCCGCTCATGTTGGAGAGGTAGACGAGTGATCTGCCGTCCGCCGCCCACGAGGGTCGCCAGTTGACGGCCCCGCTCTGCGTCAGTTTCTGGCGGGTCCCATCCGAACGTCGGATCCAGATCTGCGTGGTCGATCCATCTCCCAAACTCACCGCCAGGGACTTGCCGTCCGGCGAGAGTGCGGGGTACTGGAAATCAGCCCGCCAGCTCGAATCGATCGGCTGTGTGGTTCCATCGCGCGAGACCCAGACAAGTTCCGAGGCAGAGCCCCCGCTCGTCGTCGAATAGAGCACACTGCCCGAGCCGGAGATGGCGAATTCCCCCGGCAAAACGTCCTCGATTACCGGGATCGCTGCCGAGGTGAGCTTGAGCGTCTTGGGGTTGAACCCCATGGCATAGAGCCCGCCCGACCGATCAGTGTAGAGCAGGTGACCGGTTGGGGAGTACCAGCCCCCGGCAGCATTTGCTACCAGCTGGCGACTGCTGTCGGCTGCAAAGTCGAAGACATAGACCGCAGACGAAATGCCGCAATTTCCGGGACAGGAGGTGAATAGCACGCCCCGACTACCTGGAAGCGCTGAGACGGTCGAAACGTTCCGCCGTACTCTTGTCGTGTCACGCTCCACGATGGTGCTGGCGCCGCCATTGGCCGAAACCCGACGCATTTCCTGGCTGCTGCCGGCGTACATCAGCGTCCCGTTGTCCAACCAGGCCACCGTTGGCGTGGTGAGGTCTCCATCGGAGGAGAGGGTAATCGCTCCACCGCCCTCGACCGGAATCTTCCGGAGCCGGCCATCGGCCGCGAAGAAAGCGATCCACTTTCCGTCGGGCGAAAAGGTCGGTGAAAAGCCTCCTTCGGTTCCAGCAAGCGGCCTCGGCGTGACTTCGTCGCGCAGTTTCCGCATCAACGGTGTCGAATCGCTGCTTCGGTCGGAGAACACGATGCTCGAGCCGTCGGGTGCGATCGCTGCCTGCGAAGAGACCCGCTCTGCTCCGGGGGTGAGAATTCGCACCACCGGGTGCTGCCAAAGGATGACCCGCTGCCGGGTCACAGCGACAGGTGTGCGCCGAAGCCACCCGAATGCGGCTAATCCGAGAAAGACCGCGTTGAGCGCGAGAATGGCGTAGAGCGCGCCCCGGCGGCTTCGCGGCTCGGCGGCCAGGCTTCTGGAAACTGCCAGGGTGCGGGTGGGTACTTCCTTGCCGTTGAGTGCCGCGGCGAACTCGGCGGCGCTGGTGAAGCGGTCGGCCGAGAGCTTCTCCAGTGCGGTGAACACCGCCGCCTCGACGTGCGGTGGGACGGTGTGGCGCTGGGCGGTGATGGGGCGCGGGGCCTCGGTCAAGACTCGTGCGACGATGGCCTGCGCAGTGCTCCCGGTGAACGGCGGGTCTCCCGCCAGCATCTCGTAGACTACACAGCCGAGGGCATACACATCGGAGCGGGCAGTGATGGTGCGCTCGCCCATGGCCTGCTCGGGCGACATGTAGTGCGGAGTGCCGAGCGACATGCCCGTCTCGGTCATCCGGCTTCCCCCGGCCGTGGAGACGGCCAGGGCGATTCCGAAGTCGGCGACCAGCGCCTGCCCATCGTGCAGCAGGATGTTCTCGGGCTTGATGTCGCGATGGATGACGCCGTGCCGGTGGGCGTAGTCCAGCGCCGAGGCGGCTTCGGTCGCGATCCGGATGGCATCGGGAATGGGAAGCTGCTTCTCCCGGTTGAGCCGATCGCGCAAGCTCTCGCCTTCGACGAAAGGCATCACGTAATACGCCGTGCCGTTCACCTCGCCGCTGTCGATCAGGCCGAGAATGTGGGGATGCTGCAGTGCGGCGATGGTCTGGATTTCGCGCACGAAGCGATCGGCCCCGATGACTGCGGCGAGCTCCGGCCTCAGCACCTTGATCGCGACTTTGCGATGGTGCTTCAGGTCCTCCGCGAGATACACGGTGGCCATGCCGCCCTGGCCGAGTTCACGATCGATCCGGTAGCGGTCAACGAGGGCGGTGGAGAGGGAAGGATTGACGGTCATATCCGCGGCTCGGCGGAACGTAGTTGCGCTACCTGAGCCAGGGAATGCAGCCCGTGCCGTGGCCACGGCTTGCCGAGCCGCGAGGTCGATCGCGTGGTAGCGAGACAATCCATCGTAGGTGCCACCTGGATGCTGGGAGGCGGTTTTCGGGGTCGAGGTGCGTGAAAACGATTATCTCACCGCATGCTCAGCATGTTATCCCCCTTAGCGGGGGTTGCTGTTCTGTCTCGCGTTTATTTGGATCAGGAGAGCGTATTAAAGGTACCCCGAAGAACACCGCCCGCCATTATCACTTCCGCGCGACCTCCGCCACCCAGATGTCGCTCTGGAGATCGCCCAGGTTGAAATAGATCCTGTTGCCCCGGACCCGGAATCCAAACCGGTGCCAGGGGCGGGTCGGGTCGTCGAAGCGGACCACGACGTATGGGGCAGCGCCGGAGACGGGAACCGCTATCACATCGGTGGTCCGGCCGGTCGAGTCCTCGGAGACATGGTAGATGATCTTCCCATCGGCCGACCATTGGGGGAAAGCCCAGCCATTGGTGGGAAATGGCGAGACCAGGCGTCGAGCGGACCCGCCGTTGACCGGCGCTACCACCAGGCCGCCCGGGCCGCACCCGCACGCGATGTACTTCCCGTC
>DATBGE010000079.1:0-6967 GCA_036558125.1 Gemmatimonadales bacterium
ATTTTTCGCGGATAACCTGATGGTGAACGGTGCCGTGTTCTTCGCCGGCACCTGGTTGCGCAACCTGATCGTGTTGATGGCCAGCGGTGGCCCGGGCGACGGCTTGATGCGGCAACTGTTGATCTGGTCTCCCTTGCAGGCGCTCACCACGGCGATCAGCGGCGCCATCTTCCTCTCCTTGTTCCGACGCTGGCTGGATATCAGGCTCGAGGAATGAAGGAATTCCATTCGTTCCGGGTTCACGAACGGGCCACCGGCGCTCGCCTGGTGATCTTCGGTGTCTTCCTGCTGCTGGTCGGCGCCTTCTTCCGCACCCAAGTCCTGGATTACGACCGGTTCCGTCTTCGGGCCGAGAGCAACCGCCTGAGACCGGTGCCGCTGCAGCCCGCCCGGGGCACGATCTACGATCGCCAGGGGCAGATCATCGCCGAAACTGTTCCCGGCTATTCGGTCGCCTTGCTCGCGTCCTCGAGCGATTCGATGCGCCAGGTGCTGGAACGGTTCAACCGGATTGTGCCGCTGGATTCGGACGCGGTTGAAACGGTGCTGAACCGCTACCTGGTGGCTCGCTATCAGCCCGCGCTGGTCCTGGGCAACGCGACCCGGGAGCAGGTATCGCGGCTGGAAGAACACCGAGCCAGCCTGCCCGGCCTCGTCATCCAGTCGGAGCCACGGCGGGTGTATCCCAGCGCGCGCGCGGTTTCTCATCTCGTGGGCTACGTCGGCGAAGTAACCCAGGCCGATCTCGACAACAGCCGCTACGCCAATGCCCGGCTGGGTACCGTCGTCGGGCGCTCGGGGCTGGAGCAGGAGTACGACGACACGCTGCGGGGGATTCCGGGGGTCCGCTACATCGAGGTTGACGCTCGCGGCCGTCTGGTGCGAGAGCAGGGGGCGGCACCTCCGCTTCCCCCGGTGGCCGGCCGGTCCCTCAGCACGACGATCGATCTTCCGCTGCAGCTTTTCATCGACAGCATCTGGCCGCCGGGAATCAGCGGTGCCATGATCGCCATGACGCCGGATGGCCAGATCCGGGCGTTGTATTCGACCCCGAGTTACGATCCGAACTCTTTCGTCGGGGGGATCTCCTCCTCGGAGTGGCGGGGCCTCAACACCGATCCGACTTTCCCACTGCTCAACCGGGCGCTGCAAGTCCGCTATCCACCCGGATCCCCATTCAAGCTCGCCACCGCGGCGATGGCGCTGAAGCGCGGCCTGGTTGACCTGCACACGCACATGCCGGTCCCCTGTCGTGGCGGCATGCAGTACGGCAACCGGTATTTCAAGTGCTGGAGCCGGACCGGTCACGGCTCGCTCGACCTGGTCGGGGCAATCGCGCAGAGCTGCGATGTGTATTTCTACCAGCTCGGACTGCGACTCCAGCTCCACGCTCTGCTGGAAGACGGGGTGAAGATGGGCTTCCGGGACCGAACCGGCATTGATCTGGTCAACGAAGTCACGCCGATCTACCCCGGTTCGACCGCTTATTACGACAAGACCTACGGCCCACGCGGGTGGAGCAACGCCGTGATTCTCAACCTCTCCATTGGACAGGGTGAGAACACCCAGACGCTGATCAACATGATGAAGTTCTACAGCGCGCTGGCCGGGAGCGGTAAGACCTCGACACCGTACCTGGTACACCCCGATTCGGCGGCGACCTTCGATCTGGGACTCACTCCCGACCAGCTCGAAGGCCTGCGTACCGCACTGATCGCCGTAGTGGAGCGGGGCACGGCTGCCCGGAGCCGGCGGACCGATCTCCAGATCGCAGGGAAGACCGGCACTGCCCAGAATCCTCACGGCAAGGACCATGGCTGGTTCATCGGCTTTGCTCCGGCCGAGAAACCGGAAATCATCATCGGCGGCATCTTCGAGTTCGGCGAGCACGGTACCGTTGTCGCGCCTTATGTCGTGCGCGCGATCAGCCGCTACCTGTTGGGCCCCGACACCACGGGGGCCAAGCCCAACATCCGGATCATCGCTCCCGAGGACTCGGCGCCGCGCGAGGTCGAAGTGCGGCCGGCTCCCATCGTGCCCACTGACTCACTGCTGGTGCCCAGAGTGGTACCACTGCCGCCCCAATGAGAAGCCTCGGCCCCGATCGCCCGCTTCTGATTGTGACCGCGCTGCTCCTGCTGTTCGGTCTTCTGATACTCTATTCGGCAGGACAGACCGACGTGCCGGTCGTGGCCGCCGAGGGGGCGTGGAAGCGGCAGCTGATCTGGCTGGGAGCGGGAGTGATCCTCGCCGCGCTGGTGTTCCGCCTGTCGCCCCGATTGCTCGAGTGGGCGGCGCTTCCGCTCTACATCTTCTCCCTCGGTCTTCTCGCCGTCACCCTGGTCATCGGGCGCGGAGCGGGCACCGCCGCGAGCAGCAAGAGCTGGATCTACATCGGCGGGCATGCGATCGGACAGCCGGCCGAGCTGGCGAAGATTGCGGTTGTGCTCATGCTGGCTCGTTATCTCTCCGGCCGGCGCGAGTCGCCTGCCAGCATCCGGGAGCTGATTGCTCCCTGCCTCCTCGCGGGGGTGCCGGCGCTCCTGGTGCTCAAGCAGCCCGACCTGGGCAGCGCGCTCGTGTTCGGGGGTATCCTGTTCGCGATGCTGTATTGGGCCGGGGTCAAGCCATCGCTGCTGTTCATGCTGGCGTCTCCGGTCGTGAGCCTGCTCCTCGCGTTCACCATCTGGACCTGGGTGACCTGGATGGCGATCCTGATCACCCTGATGATTATCTGGCGGCCCTATGTCGCCGAGGCAGCCGGCGTGGCGGTGCTGAATGCGGTGATGGGCTTCGTCGCGATTCCGATCTGGCGGCGACTCGAGCCCTACCAGCAGAACCGTCTCCTGACTTTTCTCAATCCCGAGGTTGATCCGCAGAAGGCCGGGTATCACGCCATTCAGTCCAAGGTCGCGATCGGTTCCGGCGGGTGGTTCGGCAACGGGTTCCTCGAAGGTCCCCAAAAACGGCTCGCCTTTCTGCCCGCTCAGCATACCGATTTCATCTTCTCGGTAGTCGGAGAGGAGTTAGGCTTCCTGGGCGTCCTGGCCGCACTGGTCCTGTTCCTGATTTTCTTCCTGATCCTGCTCCGGATTGCCCGGCGGGCGGTGGATCCATTCTCCAGCCTCGTGGTCTTCGGCGTTACCGGGCTGTTCGGCACCCACGTCTTCGAGAACGTGGGAATGACCGTCAACCTGATGCCCATCACCGGCATCCCGCTGCCTTTCTTCTCCTACGGAGGGTCGTTCCTGCTGGCCTCCTCGATCAGCCTCGGCCTTGTCCTCCGGGCCGCATGGGATGCGCGGCTGGCCGGCTATGGTGATGTGTAGCAATGAGTTAGAAGAAAGGGGTGGCGCGAGCCGATGGCGCTACCCAGATTAGGTGGATATGGATGCTGCCCTCAATACCCCTCCCCTAACCCCCCGACAGGTCCATGGCTCGCATGGCGTGGTTTAGGAAGGAGCGGAAGCCGCGGCAGTCCACCAGGGAGCGCCTGGAAATTCCGGCCGATGCCTGGGAAAAATGCGACGCCTGCGGCCATATCGACCTCCGGGAAAAATTCGAACGCGCGCTCAATGTCTGCCCTGAGTGCGGCTATCATCGCCGGTTCACAGCGGAGGAGTACATCGAGCTCCTGACCGACGAGGGAAGTTGGCGGGAACTCTATGGCGACCTTCGTTCGGAGGATCCGCTCGGTTTCGAGCACTACCCCGAACGGCTCAAGGCAGCCAACAAGAAGGCCGGCCACGCCGACGCGATGTATGCCGGCACTGGCCGGCTTGATCGTGTCCCGCTCAACCTGGGCGTCATGAACTTCGCCTTCATGGGAGGGTCCATGGGCTCGGTGGTCGGAGAGAAGATCACCCGGCTGGCCCGGCGCTCGGCTGAGAAGCGAATCCCGATGATCCTCGTCTCCACGTCGGGCGGCGCCCGGATGCAGGAGGGGGTCTTCTCCCTTATGCAGATGGCCAAGACGTCGGCGGCGATCGCCCAGCTGTACCAGTTGTCGGTCCCCTACATCAGCATCCTGACCAATCCAACGACCGGTGGCGTCTCGGCCTCCTTCGCCATGCAGGGGGATGTGATCCTGGCCGAACCGGGAGCGGTGGTGGGATTCGCCGGCCAGCGGGTCATCAAGCAGACGATCGGGCAGGATCTCCCCGAGGGATTCCAGACGGCGGAGTTTCTGCTGGAGAAGGGTCAGATCGACGACGTGATCCCCCGCGCTTCACTCCGGGAGACCACGGCCCGCCTGCTGCGGCACATGCGTGGGCAGCGGCCGCACGAGGAGTCGGCGGAGTAGAGCGACAGAACGGTTGGTCTGTAAGGTGAGCGCCACAAGCCGTAAGTCATAAGCCAAAGCCTCAGGCTGGGATTCCCGCCTGAGGCGATTGCTTGGGGCCTATGGCTTACGGCTTAAGGCTGTTGGAGAGTCAGCGGAACCAGAAAATGAATCGGATGCTCGTAGAAGACCGGCTCGAACAGCGCCGCTCCCGCATCCGCCATGAAGGCCTGCTTCAACTCGTCGGGCATCCGGCGGTCGATCTCCCTGGCCAGGTCCCGCGCCTCTTCGATTCGTCCCGCCAGCTTCCCTCGCGCCACTTCTTCGCAGGCGCCGAATAGCACCCACCAGTACTGGCCATCCTCCTCGCGCTCGATGATGTCGAGCGGGAAGAGATTGCAGATGAGCGGGCGATCCTCGTACGCGGCACACCCTTGACTGGGCCCGAGATAGAACGGACAGCGGCAACCTTGTCGGTTCAAGCGTGAGCCACCGCCAGTCCCATACACCCGCCGGCCGCTCTCCACCGCTCTCACGCGCTCGTTAGGCGAGAGATAGACCACGCTCCGCTCGCACCGCTCGCACTCGGGGCAAAGGGTGTAGCCCTCGGTCAGCTCCCGGAATCCGGGAATGCGCCGCAGTTCGGCTACAAAGGGGTCGGGAACGAAGCTGTATCGGCCCATGGTTCGGGTCGCCGGTGACGGGTACATTGGTCGGCTTGATGACTCGCCATCAAACCTACACACCGTCTGCTCCGTCGAGAACCGGCGGGCCTGCGACCCCCGATTACGCGGAGGCGCTGGACTTTCTTTTCCCGCGCACGACGACGATCAAGTTCGGGCTGGAAAACACTCGCGCGCTGCTGCACGAGCTGGGCGATCCCCATCAGGTCTTCGTTGCGGTGCACATCGGCGGGACTAACGGGAAGGGAAGCGTCAGCACACTGGTCGCCGAGGTTCTGCGCGAGGCCGGCTACCGGGTCGGGCTCTATACCTCGCCCCATCTGGTGTCGTTCCGGGAGCGGGTCCAGGTGGACGGAGTGCCGATCTCAGAAGCGGCGGTGGCCATGTGGACCGGACGCCTGGGAAAAATCATCAGAGAGCGGCAGGCAACCTTCTTCGAGGCCACGACGGCCATCGCCTTTGCCGATTTCGCAGCACGAGGCGCCGAGGTTGTCGTGACCGAGGTGGGACTGGGTGGAAGGCTCGACAGCACCAACGTGCTCACGCCGATGGTCAGCGCGGTGACCAAGATTGAGCGCGATCACATGAAGTATCTCGGCGATACGCTGGAGAAGATCGCGATCGAGAAGGCCGGCATCGCGAAGCCCGGCGTGCCATTTATCATCGGCGAGACGAGGCCGCGGCTGGTGGAGGTGCTGAGAAAAGCGGCGGTCGGCTCGGTCGGGGCGGGCAAGGCGGACATTCGGGTGCTGCCACCCGAATATCTGTGGTCCGGCCCACTGGGTCTCGCGGGGCGACATCAGCGGCGCAATGCCGCGGTCGCTCACGGGATCCTCATGGCCCTGCCCCCTCGTTATCGGCCCGACCGGGCGGCCATCGAACGCGGATTCGCCCGGGCGCGTGTGCCAGGCCGGTTTGATCGGCGCGGCAAGTGGCTGTTCGATGTCGCGCATAACCCCGACGGGATGCGCGCTCTTGTCGCCGCCATCGAGGAGACGCGGCTGCCGCGCCCGATCCACGCGTTGGTCTCGATCCTGGGCGACAAGGCCTGGCCCGAGATGCTGGTCCGGCTCGATTCCGTGATCGACCGGGGCATCCTGACGATCGCGCCGACGGCCCAGGGACGTCGCTGGGACATCGAGTGGCTCCGGCGCTGGCTCAAGGATCCGACTCGGCCACCTCCCAAAGCCGCATGGAGCCTGGTGGCCGACTTCGAACAGGCCCTGGCCCAAATCCAGAAGGGGGCGGGGACGGTCCTGGTGACAGGGTCGTTCCATACGGTCGGGGATGTGATGGGGGCGATTGGGGTAGACCCGTAGGGGCGGGGAATGGTGAATGGAGGAATGGCGGAATGAGCGAATGGTCGGACGAGGGCTCTTGCCGGCAATCGACTGCCTCCTTTTTCGTGGCCTAGACATTCCGCCATTCCGCCATTCCGCCATTCACCTCATTCCCTTAGATTCCCGCCCCTATGCAACCCAAGGCCCTGCCGGGGTTTCGGGACTTTTACCCAGCCGACCTCGCCTTCCGGGCCCACTTGTTCAATACCTGGCGCGCCGGTGCGGCGCGCTATGGTTTTGAGGAGTGGGATGGACCGCCGCTCGAACCGCTGGAGTTGTACACGGCGAAGAGCGGCAACGAGATCGTGGGGCAGCTCTACGAGTTCGTAGACAAGGGAGAGCGGGAGGTCGCGCTCCGGCCGGAGATGACTCCGACCCTGGCGCGAGTGGTTACCGCGAGGGCAAATGGTCTTCGGAAGCCCATCCGCTGGTATTCAATTCCCCAGCTGTTCCGCTACGAGCGTCAGCAGCGGGGGCGCCTTCGGGAGCACTTTCAGCTCAACTGCGACCTGATCGGCGAGCCAGGCCCTTTGGCGGATGCAGAAATCATCGCGTTAGCGATCGATGTGATGCGCGCCTTCGGATTGGGTCCGGCTGATGTACGGGTTCGACTAAGCGACCGCCGCATCCTGGTCACGTTGTTGGAGGAGCTTGGGCAGAGC
>DATBGE010000080.1:0-7503 GCA_036558125.1 Gemmatimonadales bacterium
ACCAACCGGAGACTCACCTTCGCGGTCGCCTGGGCGGGGATCACGGTCTTCGCTCCATCGCCGACGAATCCACCCTTGATGCCGTGAATTTCGAACGTGGGAAGGGCCCAAGTGCGCTCGAACACCGAGTACTTCCGGAGACCGGTCAGTCCTTTGCCGGTCACTTCCTCCTGAAGGAACTGTTTCTTCTTGAACGGCAGCCGCTTCCAGGTCCTCAACTCCAGCTTTGAAGGCGGTTTCACCGACTTGTAAAGCTTGGGAATGTGGATCCGCCCGTCCTCTCCCTTCAAGTCATGGAGCAGGTGCACCAGCGTCTCCACCGCATTGGGAGCGACACCGCCATACGTTCCGGAGTGAAGGTCCCGCCGCAGGGTGCGCACCGAAATTTCGGCATAGCACATGCCCCGCAGCGCCGTGTACACCGCGGGATATCCGCTGGCGTAGTACGACATGTCGCACACCAGCACGACATCGGCCTTGGTCCGCTCGGGTTCCTTCTTGAGCAAGTCGTAGATGACGTGACCGCCGCTCTCCTCTTCACCCTCGAAAATGAAGTGGACGTTGAGCGGCGGGTGGCCCGTGGTATCGCAGAGAGCCTCATACGCCCTCAGAAGACAGAAGACCTGCCCTTTGTCGTCCGCGGAACCCCGGGCGTACAGCTTGCCGTCCCGAACGGTCGGGGTAAACGGTGGCGTGACCCATTCGTCGAGGGGATCCACCGGCTGGACATCGTAGTGGCCGTAGATCAGAAGCGTGGGCGCGCCGGGGACCGGCGGCCCTTCGGCCCACACCACGGGTTGCCCGTCACCCTCGATAAGGGTCGCTACAGGACAGCCGATCCGCCGGAGGTCAGCGAGTAGCCACTCAGCGGCCTTTCGACAGTCGGGGGCGTGGTTGGGGAGCGCGCTGATGCTGGGGATGGAGAGGAACTCGGTCAGTTCGCCGAGCAGGAGATCATGCGAGCGGGGAAGGGTATGGTTTGGCATGGGGGAGGAAACTACTGAATCACCGGACGGGGGAAAAGTGAGGGCGATTGACCTCTAGCGCTTGGTCGCGGGCCGGATACATTCGCGCTCATGTTCTCCACTGGCCAGTACCGGGTCTTCAGCGGCGAGCACTCCGACCGCATTCTCTCCCGCCCGCGGAGATTGTTGCACGAGGGCCGGGCCCACGACGCCGATCTCGCCTACCGCACCGTATTGGAACAGGAACCCGACTTGCGCGCGGCCTGGCTGGAATACTTCGGGTTGCTGCGACACCACCGCCGATTCGAAGATGCGCTGGACCTGAGCGAGAAGGCGATGAGCCGCTTCGGGGACGATGCGCTCGGCCCTGCACTCCGCGGTGCGGCGCTGGTCGAGCTGGGGCGCTACCGCGACGGGCTCGCCGCGCTGGAAGAGGCAGCGGCGCGGGATCCCAATCTCGGCATGGTGTGGCACGAGGCGGGGTACGCCGCGTACCGGCTGGGCGAGTATTCCCGGGCCCTCATGGCGCTGGACCGGGCGTTCGCATTAGAGCCTCACAGCGGAACACTCCACCTGCGAGGGAAGGTCCTTCGGCAGGCGGGGCGGTACCTTGCCGCAGAAGTCTCTTTTGAGGGGGCTGCCGAAGCGGCGGAGTTCCCCGAACAGCGCGCCGAGGCCGAGCGCCAGGTCAGGGTAACCCGACGCTTTGCCGCGTTCCCCGGCCAGCGTCCCGACGGGATCCCGCTGCCCCGCCGGTGGTTCGCGGAGACCGGAGCGGTACCGCTCACCTCGACCTCGAGTGTGGCGCCCCCGACCGAAGGCCAATTGCTGGATGCCTTCGCGCAACTGACTCGGGAACAGGGTTGGCGCTTCACCTGCCTGATCTCTACCGACAACTGGGAAGGCTGGCGCCGACTCGCCGCTGCACTCGATATTCCGTTGCTCGATGGGCTCCCTTCGGATGCGAGTCCGGTACCGTTGCTCGTGGCACGGCGTCCCGATGGCACCGATTCGCGCTGGAGCGCCGCGAACGCGGATCTCGCCTGCCTTGGACGTGGACTGTCGTTGGCACTGCAACAGGTTCCCGAGATTGATGCAGCGGACGTCTTCGGCGTGCTAGTGGGAGCAGGAGGCGCAGCCTGTGATCTTCCCTTCGCCACCGAGGCTGCCCAGCATCCGGAAGGGAGGCTGCAGGGTCGGGTGCTGGCATAATGTCCCGGTTGCTCGCCGTTCGCGGCGATATCACGCAGGAAACCACCGACGCCATCGTCAATGCCGCCAACTCTTCGCTCGCTCCGGGCGGGGGAGTTTGCGGCGCGATCCATAGAGCGGCTGGCCCCGAGTTGGCCCAGGCCTGCGCCGAACTTGGCGGTTGCCCCACCGGAGACGTCCGGATGACCCCGGGATTTGCTCTCAAGGCCGGCCATGTCATTCACGCCGTCGGCCCGGTGTGGCATGGTGGCGGCAAGGGAGAACCGGACGAGTTGGCCAGCTGTTATAGGCGGTCGCTCGAACTGGCGGACGAGTACGGCCTTCGGTCGATCGCCTTCCCTGCCATCAGCACCGGCATCTATGGCTACCCGCTGGATCAGGCAACGGAAATCGCGGTTCACACCGTGCGCGAAACGATGCGAACTCATCCCGGGCTCGAGCTGGTACGGTTCGTCTGCTTCAATGAGGCGGACCTGCACGAATACCAGAGGGTCCTGACCGAGACGAGCTGAGTTAGCGGGGGGACGGTTCCAGCTCAGGCAGCGCCGAGCGCATCATGTTCGCGGTGGGCCACCGCTCGGCGGGATCCTTTGCCATCGCGCGGTGAATGGCCTCCGCCAAGGCTGGCGGGATGTCATCCCGGCGTTCCAGGACCGAGGGGACTGGGGCGGTACGGTGAAGCCGCAGCACCGCATCCTCGAAGGGGTCTTCGTAGGGTGGTCGTCCCGCCAGACATTCGAACAGCACACAACCCAGCGAGTAGAGATCGGAGCGGGCATCGATGTCGTCCGAACCGGCGATCTGCTCCGGGCTCATGTACGCCGAAGTTCCCACCGCGAAGCCCGAGCGCGTCAACCGATCAGCCCCGGCCTGCGAAACTGCGCGCGCGATACCGAAATCCACCAGCACCGCTCCCTGGGGGGCGAGCAGAATGTTTTCCGGCTTCACGTCGCGGTGCACGATGCCCCGGTCATGAGCGCAGCCAAGCGCATCCAGTACGTCATGCGCGATCCGCAGCGTATCGCCGATGCCGGCGCGGCGGACGGCCTGAAGATGTTGTTTGAGGGTCGGCCCTTCGACGTAGTCCATCACGTAGTAGAGGACCCAGTCCTCTTCTCCGTAGTCAATCAGGCGGGCAATGTGGGGGTGCTCCAGCGGCGCCAGGTGATGGATCTCGCGGAAGAAGCGTTCTGCCGCGACGCTCGCCGCCAACTGAGGATGCAGAACCTTGAGCGCTACCAGCCGCCCATCGCTGGCCCGGGCGGCAAACACCCGGGCGGCTCCGCCACGGCCGATCTCGCGATCGATCTCATAACGCCCACTCAGTGCCTGCCGCACCATCGGCAGAAGATCCCGCGCCATCCTGGCTGGCCCCTTCCGGAAAGACAGGTGTAGTATGCCGTCTCGAGCGGATGGGCGATAGACTGATGCAACCTTCCCTCTGGAGGGGCCGTCAAAGGCAGCACCGCTCCCCGGAGAACATGATGCGCGCCGTTTCTTCTACACTCGTAGCAGTGCTGGCTGCCCTGCCCTCCCTCGCAGCCGCTCAGCAGACCAAGACCTTGACTCTGCAAGGCTCAGACGTCGCAGTATACGATCTGGTGGGCGAGCTGACGGTTGAGCGGGGGAGCGGCTCTTCGGTCCAGGTCGAAGTGAGGCCCGGTGGCAAGGACGCCGGCAAGCTCACCGTTGAATCCACCTCGATCAGGGGCCGTCCGGCGATCCGGGTCAACTTCCCCGAAGATCACATCGTCTATCCCGCCATTGGGCGCCACTCCAATTCCAACTTCAGCATCAACGACGACGGAACCTGGGGAGACGATGGGAGGCATTCCCGGAAGATCTCGGTTCGGGGCTACGGTGACGGGCTCGAGGCCCATGCCGACATCACGGTCCGGGTACCCGACGGCCAGCGGATCGCCGTGTTCCTCGGCGTGGGGAAGATCCAGGCTTCGAACGTGAATGGAGACATCAGTCTCGATGCCGCCTCAGGCGATATCCGGATGACCTCGGTCGGCGGTCAGCTCCACGTGGACACCGGCTCGGGCAATGTCGAAGCCACGACGGCAACCGGCGCGCTCAACATCGACACTGGCTCGGGAGACGTCAGAGTAACCACATTCAAGGGCACTGTCCTCGACATCGAGACCGGAAGTGGCAACGTGGACGGCAGCCAGATCGAATCGCCCCGGCTCGACATCGAGACCGGCTCGGGGAACATCACCGTTGCCAGCGCCAAGGCCACCGATCTCGAGCTGAACGCGGGCAGCGGCGATGTCGACGTGACCCTCGAAACTGACGTCAATTCGCTGGACGCTGAGACCGGCTCCGGCAATGTCACCCTGCGCATCCCCGAAGCGGTCGGGGCCGAGCTGAGCCTCGAGACCGGGAGCGGCGACTTTCAGGTGGACTTTCCGGTCCAGCTGATTCGCAAGGAGGAAGGGAAACTGATCGCGAAGATGGGAGACGGTCAGGGCAGGATTGATATCGAGACGGGATCGGGGGACGTGACCTTAAGGCGGTGAACGGGGAACGGTGAACGGGAAATCCGAATAAACAAAAACCCTCCGACTGCACTCGGAGGGTTTTTGCTTGTGACGAACCGACCCGTTCACCGTTCACCGTTCCCCGTTCACCGCTTCTTCCAGCACGGTAAACGCCGAGTCGCCAGTAACCCCATCCAGCCGCGCCTTGAGATCCTTCACCGCCAGCTTGATATCCTGTCCTTCCTTTTGATACCAGCGGTCAAACAGGTCGAGCCGGGTGCGGTAAATCCTCGCCGCGATGATCTGGGCGTTGTTGATGGGACGCTCCGAGATCCGTCCAATCCTGTAGGAGCGAAGCTGCTGCGCGATCGGCCCCTGGAGTTGCTCCCGGGCCCAGGCGGCGATCGTCGCCCGCCCCGCGGCGAGGGCCGCCGAATCCGGTGTCGACGCATACAGGCTGTCGAGCCGGGCAGCGAGCGCGGTGTAGTAGCCGCTCAAAACGACTTCGTCCTCCCAGCGCGCGGCTGCTCTGTCGGCGGCCTCCTGCTCGCCTCGGGAGCGGAAGAACGCCTCCGCGCCACGATATCCCGCGAGCTGGGCGAAGCTTTCGTTGAAGGGTGTCGCACTCTTCACGTAGAGCGTGTTGTGAGCGATCTCGTGCAGGACCGTTGCAGCCAGCTCGACCGAATCGCGGGTCATCGCGGTCGAAAGCAGCGGGTCGTTGAACCAGCCCAGCGTCGAGAACGCCCCGGCCGGCCGCAGATAGGTGTCGTAACCCTTTGCGTCGAGCTTGCTGGTTTCCTTCCGGGCCATGGCCGGATCGAAGAAACCCTTATAGGGAATCCTTCCGACGATCGGATACTTCCAGGTGTACGGGCAGAGGCAATTCCTGGGAGACGCCGATAGAACCACAAGCAGCGTATCCCGCCCGACATCGGCATAGGTGGTGTAAGTGTCCTTCGCGTCGAAGTCGAGCTGGGCAGCATAGTCTCGCGCGGCCAAGACAAGCTCGAGCGACCCGCGGGTAGCGGCGTCGGTCTTGGGATCGGCCAGGATCTTCGAGATGGGGCGGCGGGCCTGAAGAATGCGGGTCTGTTCAAACCCGGCGCGGGTGATGTAGCGAACGTCCTCGCTCGCGACATACGCGGTGCCGTAGCCCGCCATGAGCGCGCCAACCACGATGAGAAAGATCACGATCGCCCGCCGCTTCATCAGAGGGTGAACCGCACGCCGAACCGGTGAACGTAGTCGCCCAGTGTAGAGCGCGATTGATGGGCGTAGTCGATATTCACCCGACTCAACACCAGACTGGCGCCGAAGGAGACGTCGCGCTGACCTGAACCATCAGGCGCGGCACCATAGCCCACCCGACCCACGAGCCCGACGCCGCTCAAGACCACACCGGCTTCGGCGCCGAGCACCGTCCGTCTATCCTGACCTTCGGTCCAGGCCACATCCATCGTAGCAAGGAGCCGGGCCGTCTCCTGCGGGTCCACGAAGTTGAAGGTGAACCCGAAATGCTTGCTCGTGGGAAGCTCGACACCGCCTCCGCTCACTGCCCAGTCTCCCAGGTTCTGCACCGAGAAGCCGAGTGACATCAGGTCGAACACATAGATGCCGAGTCCGGCGTCGACCGACCCGGAGCGGAGAATCTTTCCGGCCGAGTCCTCCTGCGAGACGTACTTGGTCGTGCCTCCGATCGCAATGATGCCGAATCGGTATGTGGCCGAACCCACCCACATGATGTTGTCCTTGACCGGCGACTTGCTGTTGAATCGAAGGTAGTGATACCCGCCTCCCAGATCGAACTGCAGCAGTCGAAAGGCTGCGGCACCCATGGTCTCGCCTGTTCCATCAGGATAGCGCTGGAGCGAGCCTTCGACTGCGATGTTCCGTACGGTAGCTAGTCCGGTGGGGTTGAAGAACACCGAGCCGGCATCCCCGCTCACGGCCACGGAGGCGCCGCCCAGGCCGGCAAAACGGACCGAGATCGGCAGCGTGGTGGCGAGTGGCGTGGGTCGGGACGATTGTGCGGCCCCGTTGCTGGCTGCCGACATCAGGAGGAGGGAGCAGTACGCGGCAAGCCGGAGGCTCGGCATCGCGAGGCAAGATAAAGCAGCACAACGGGTTTTGACAATCGTTGACGGGCCGAATACCTTCGGGCGTGACTGCCGCGAACTGGCTCGAAGAGGTCCGCTTCGGGGCCGATGGCCTGGTCCCCGTGGTCGCCCAGGAACGCCTCTCCGGCGACGTGTTGATGCTGGCCTGGGCCAATCGGGACGCGCTGGAGCAGACGCTGTTGAGTGGCCAGGCGCACTACTACAGCCGCAGCCGGCGGACGCTGTGGCGCAAAGGCGAGACCTCCGGCCACGAGCAGCGAGTCGTCGAGATCCGCCTCGACTGCGATGGCGACGCGGTGCTATACCGGGTAGAGCAAACCGGACCGGCCTGCCACACCGGAACCCGGACCTGCTTCTCGAAAGCGGTTCGGCGAGATTCCTCTCCGGCGGATGAATCGATCCGGCCGGTTGAAGAGGAAGATCCGGGCGGACATCAGTTGAGTCGCCTCGCCGCACTGATCGCCAACCGGGCGCGGAATCCCCAGCCGGGTTCCTACACGGCCTCGCTGTTAGAACAGGGCCGTGGCAAGATCTCGCAGAAGGTTGGCGAAGAGGCGGTCGAAGTCGTGGTTGCAGCGAATTCGGAGGATGAACACCGTCTCGCGTCCGAGGCGGCCGATCTCCTCTATCACCTGCTGGTGCTCCTGCAGTCGCGCGGTGTCCCGCTGGGCGCCGTGTTGAAGGAGCTCCAGGACCGGGAGAAATAGCTGTTCGCGGGGA
>DATBGE010000081.1:0-24540 GCA_036558125.1 Gemmatimonadales bacterium
TCCAGCGCCGGCCACCTGCACCCGACGGTGGACATGAGGCTCTGAGCGTGGGCAGAGGCGGCAGCGACTCCACGCTGGCGCCGTTCCTTAGCGCCCCGTATATCCCACCCCATGGCGAGATCACGCGGGAGGAGACGGGCGCCGGAGTGGGACCGGCATCGAGTCGTGATGACGGCGGTGCGAACCCTCCTCATCCTGGCGAGCATTATCGTCCTGACCGAAGCGGTATGGTCGATGATCAATCAATTTCACCAGAGAGCCTACTTCTTTTACAGCGTAGGAGCGATCTTCGCCGCACTGGGGCTGCTGCATTTGGTCTTCCCTGCTGAATTGCGGGAGGAGGCACGCGTCGTTTGGCAGGGGTTCACCCCGGGCGTCATGGCCGTGCGGCTCGTGGGTTTGCTGGTGTTCGCCATCGGCGTAGCGATCGTGGTTGTGGAGGTCCTCCACGCCGCGCCGTCCTACACCCCATGAAAAACCCCCGCTGCCTCACGGCAACAGGGGCATCCAGAGCGGGCGACCGGACTCGAACCGGCGACGTCCAGCTTGGGAAGCTGGCATTCTACCAACTGAATTACGCCCGCGTGGCAGCAATTTGGCCGTCGTTTCACGGCGTTGTCAATGACCGCCAAAGGTAACGCCCCGACCAGATTGCGCCGGGGCGTCAGCTTCACTCGATGAATTACTTCACCTTATATCGCCAAGCCTTGACCCCATCGGCTTTGCCGTCGACCTGAATCGGCTGGCTAGCACCGGGCTGCAGCGCCGGAATGGTCGCTTCCTGGGAACCGACTACCGTTCCCTTCTCATCGAGAAACTCCACGACGATAGTGGTCGGCGCAGGTGGTATGACCTTGTTCGCCGAATTGCGGGCCTCCCGTCCGGTCGCCTTACCGGTGAGCGAAACATTAGACCCGGCGACCTTCAGCTTCTCGATTTCCACGTTGACCGGTAGCGCTTCACGGGCGGTAATGGCCTCGACGACCTTGTCGGTGTTCTTGGCAAACTTGTAGCCCTGGGCGCGCATCGAGTAGGCGTACTCACTCAACGGCTCAATGGCGATGAGACGCTCAGCCGACGACGCCAGGCTGGCACCGTCCTGCATTGCCAGATAGGCGTTGGCCTGGATGTAGATCGCGTCGCGCTGGTTCGGGTTCATCTCAAGGACTTTCCCGAATGTCGCGGCGGCTTCCTTGTAGTTCTTGTCGTTGTACTGCTTGGTCCCCAGGTCGATGAGATCGGCCTCGGTCAGACCTTCTCCGCCCTCTCCTGCTCCAGCGCCAGCGGCAGCGGCACCGCCACCCGCGGCGACCAACTCCTTCTCCAGCGCCTGCGCCTTGTCCGTCTGACCGGTTGCGCGATAGGCGTTGGCCAAGGCCTTCTTCGCGCCGAGATCATCCGGCACCCGCTGGAGATACTTCTCGAACATCGGGATCGCATCAGCGGATTTGCCCGAGTTGCTCATCAATGCACCGGTATTGAACAGCGCCTGATCGCGCAGCTTCAGCTGTGCCGTGTCCGTGGGCTCGGTCATGGCCGCCTTGGTGTAGTACGCCAGCGCACTATCGGGCATCTTCTGGCTGTTGAAGATCTCGGCCATGTTCATGTAGGAGAGAGGCGCGTCCCGGTAAATGCTGTTTGCCGCCTGGAACATGATCAGCGAAGAGTCCATCACGTTGTTCTTCCGAAACTCGCTGCCGGCGTTCACCAACGCGGCCCAGGCCCGGTACCGCTGCTTGTCGGTGTCGGCTTTGCAGGCAGGTGTAATCTTCTCGGCCCTGGTGAAGGCCGAGTCGGCACCGACCAGATCGCCCTGCTGGAGATAGTTCCTGCCCAGCCAATACCAGGCCTGCGAACTCCCGCTCTGACCGCTGCCGATCGATTCCGTGATGACCCGCACACCGTCGCGGAGCATACGGTTCCGGGCATCGGGGTTGGAAGACTCCAACGCGCTCTTGAGATAGGTCTTTCCGCTGCTGACTTTGAAATCGCCGCCGGTGAGCTTACACCCGGGATCAACCAGCCTCTGGTCGAGCGCACCCGTCACGCGGCTGGCAATGGCCGCCTGCTGCCCGGCGGCGGGAGCCGCTGCCAGCAGGAGGAAGCCCACCGCAATCAATCGTCTCATCACGACTCCTCTTTCAGTGTTCGGGGTGTGTCGGGCGCCACCGCGGCGACCTTTGCGAGCGCGCGGGTCTGCACCTCACGCGAGATTTCGAGGGCCGGCCGGCCCAGTCGTCGAGCCGCCGCACTCACGTCGTCGAATTCCGGCTTCGCCCGGAGTCCACTCGGTGCTTCCAGGATCTTTACACGAACCGAGACACCAGGGGCGATTTCAATCTCCACCTGGTGCCTCGGCAGGGTAACGCGTTCCATGGTCGACCGGCGGACACCGGCAGTCGTGCTGTGCAGAAAGAGTGCCTCTATGACCCGCTCGGCCGCAGACGGTTCCGTGATGGCTTCCAGCCGGAATCCGGGCCTGCCCTTCTTCATATACGTAGGCCAGACTTGAACATCCAGCGCGCCGGCCGAGGTCAGCGCTTCGCGCAGAGGCTCGAGGTACTCCGGGCTCAAATCGTCCAGATCGGTGGACAGTGTCACCACTTCACCAGCTTCGCCAGCAGGCTCGGCGATAATCAGCCGGAGGGCATTGGGATAGTTCTCTGGATCCCGACCACCGGCTCCCCATCCGCTCGCCGCGGCGCGCCAACGCGAGGGCGGACGCCCGGCGCTCAAGACTCTCAGCAGGACGGCCCCGGTAGGAGTCGTCGCCTCTCCGACTACCGGCCCGTTGGGCGCGACCTCGATTCCCTCCAGCAACCGAGCGGTCACCGGTGCCGGAACCGGCAGTACTCCGTGGGCCGAACGAATCCATCCTTCTCCCAAAGCCACGGGTCGATTGTAGACCCGTTGAATCCCGAGACGCTCGAAGCCCTCAATTCCTCCCACGATATCCACCATGGCATCGACCGCTCCGACTTCATGGAGCGCCACGTCCTCCGCCGCCACACCGTGAATGCGACCCTCCTGCTCTGCCAGCAACTTGAACGCGCGGATCGCACGTTCCCGCACCCAGTCTGAGATTGGCGCGCGCTCCAGTGTAGCGATGAGATTTCCTACGTGGTGATGGGGAGCGTCGGAGTGGGAGTGGTGATGAGTTCCGGGTGTGTGCGAGTGGGGCTCGGTCCATACCGGGTTGGGATGTTCCACCTCACCGTGCGGGGAGTGGACGGTGACTTCGGTGGAAACAATGCCACAACGCACGACACGGGTGATTTCCACTCTGGCCCCGGGGAATCCGAGGCGTCCGGGCAATGCCTCCAGCCATTCGGGGGCGGCACCAGCGTCAATGAGGGCACCGAGCAGCATATCCCCGCTGATGCCTGCTGCAGGATCCAATATGGCGAAGCGCCCCGCGGTCATGCTGAAATATCGCTCCCGGTCGAGGGGAGAGGCAAATCGGGCCTCTGGCGATAAAGCCACCCTGCACCGGTGTTAAAGACGACGATTTGCTCTTTCGCCTGCACCAGCCCGCGATCCAGCAGAACCCGGAGCCCGGCCAGCCCGGCTCCTCCCTCCGGTGAGAAATCGATCCCTTCCTGGGCAGCTCCATGCGCCGCCGATTGGGCCAGGTCCTCGTCGCTCACGGCGACCGCGGCCCCGGTGCTTTCGCGGAGAGCGCGAAGAATGAGGCGGTCCCCCAGTGGTCCCGGAACGCGCAATCCGCTCGCGATCGTCTCGGGATCCCTCCACGGTTCGGCATGATCCGCCCCGGCATCGAAGGCGCGAACGATCGGAGCACAGCCAGTGGCCTGAACGGTGAACATTCGTGGCAGGTCCTCTGTGACCCAACCGGCGGTGCGGAGCTCGGCGAAGGCTTTCCACATTCCGATCAGCCCAGTCCCGCCTCCGGTGGGATAGATGATGACCTGGGGAAATGCCCATCCGAATTGCAGCGCGAGCTCGAGGCCGAGAGTCTTCTTGCCCTCAATGCGATAGGGCTCGCGAAGGGTTGAAAGATCGAAGGCACCAGTTTCCGCGGCGTAGGCCCGCGCCGACTTGCCACAGTCACCGATGTGGCCATCGAGGAGGACCAGGTCCCCGGCAAAGACGCGAATCTGCGCGAGAATGGGCGACGGCGTCGTGGTGGGAGCAAACACCTTCACATGACATCCGGCTCTCGCAGCATAGGCCGCCGCGGCGACTCCGGCATTCCCCGCTGTAGGAATAACGAAGCGAGTGACGCCGGCTGCGTGAGCCCGGGTAATCGCCGCACTCAGACCACGAGCCTTGAAGGAACCGGTAGGATTCGACCCTTCATCTTTGATCCACAGCGAATCCACTCCAAGGCTCTTCCCCAAACGACGGGCATGGAGCAGCGGCGTATCGCCCTCACCGAGCGACACAGGAGTCTCTGCCGGGGTTAATGGGAGGAAGGGGCGGAAACGCCACATCCCGTGACGACGCCTGAGTTCCGCCCGGTCGGTCAGCACGGGGACACGATTGGGATACCGCACGAGCCAAGGCTGCCCGCAGTTGGTGCAGACCGTCGGCAGCCCCTCGGGTCCGCTTGTTGTGCCGCAGTTGACGCAGTCGAGAGTCCAGTCCACTTCAGGACTCCGAGCGGTGATTCAGAAAGCGCTCCGCCAGCTGAACCAGCCGTTCGTCACCACGGCGTTCGGCATCGGCGCGGATGATTTCGACTTGCGGCCGAAGACTGGCATCACCCCAGCGATGACCCGTCGCGGCCTCGGCGCCCATCGAATCGCCATGGTTGGCACCCTCGAGAAGCGCCCAAGCGGCCGCGGCCGGATAGGCGGGATCGCTCCGAGGGGGCAGTTGATAGCGCCGCGGCTGATCGTCCTGGTCTTCCTTCACGAATGCACGAGACATGAATCATTTCTCTGCGAGTTGGCGGAGGATCCGGTCAGCCAATTTGGTGGAAAATCCCGGGAGGGTGGCGAGCTCGGCCGCGGTCGCGGACTTGACCCCGGCGAGGCTGCCAAATCGTTCGAGAAGCGCCCGCCGACGGTTCGGTCCAATCCCGGGAATATCGAGCAGCTCCGAGGTAATCGTTCGCGTACTGCGGCGCTGTCGATTATATGCCACGCCAAACCGATGTGCTTCATCCCTCGCGCGCTGGAGCAGTCGCAACGAAGGGCTCCGGCGGGAGAGCCGCAAACTGTCTTCCCGGCCCGGGACGAAGACTTCCTCTTCCCTCTTGGCCAGGCTGACAAGTGGAATGTTGGTGATCCCGACGGTCGCCGCCGCCTGCACCGCCGCCCCCAGTTGACCTTTCCCGCCGTCAATAACGATGAGGTCCGGCATCGGCTTGGATTCGTCCCGACGGCGGGTCAGAAACCGGGTGACCACTTCGGCAATAGCGGCGAAATCATCCTGCTGCGCGACACCCTTGATCTTGAACTTACGGTATTCGCTCTTCTTAGGGCGGCCCGCCTCGAACCAGATCAGAGAACCTACCGTGTCTCTTCCCTGATTGGTTGAGATGTCGATGCAGATCATGCTCCGAGGTACGGTCCCCAGCCCCAGGTCGCGACCAAGCGCATAGACCGGATCCTCGGCACGCTCTTCGGTTTCGAACGACTCGATCCGGAGGCTTTCCATCAAATGGCGCGCGTTCTGTTCCGCCAGATCGACCAGCCTGCGTCCCATGCCCCGCTGCGGGAATTGCCAATCGGTTTCAGCGAGTAAGGCCTTCAGACTCTCAGCATCGGCGGGAGCGAACGGGAGCATCAGCTTCGTGCTTCGGGCGGGCAACGGGACGTAGGTCCTTACCAGGAAGACGCTCAGGACGGCTTCGTCCGACTCTTCCTCGACGTTTTCCAGGAAGGCGTGCTCCCGACCGACGACGCGGCCCTCCCGCACTCGCAGGACCACGCCCACTGCGTCATCCCCGTCACGCGCGTATCCAACGACGTCCGCGTCGCCGGTTCCCAGGGCCTCGATGGCCGCGGGTTGTTCTATCTGCTCCAGCCACTTGAGCGTATCGCGCAGATTCCTCGCCCGCTCGAAATCCTCGCGCTCACTGGCCTCGAGCATCGCCTGACGCACTTTGGCTCGCACGTCCAGGGTTCGGCCCGAGAGGAATTCCAGGACCTCGTCAATCATGGCCCGATACTCGTCCTGTTCCTGCCAGCCCACGCATGGGGCCAGGCAACGCCCGATATAGAAGTCCAGGCAGGGACGATCACGCCGGTCGAGCGGCAGGTTGTCACTGCAGGAGCGGACGGTGTAGAGCCGCCGGACGACCCCCAGTGAGCGCCGCAGGTGTGTCACGTCGGTATAGGGCCCGAAGTAACGAGCGCCGGGAATGTCCCGGCGCCGGGTAACCAGAACCCGGGGGAAGGGCTCCGCGAGTGTTACGGCGATGGAGGGATAGCTCTTGTCATCCTTCAGCCGTACGTTGAACCGCGGCTGGTACTCCTTGATGAGATTGTTCTCGAGCAGCAGGGACTGGGGCTCGCTCGCGACGACGATCGTTTCCACGTCGGCGATCTGGCGGAGGAGGTGCCGGTGGATGGGATTGTCGGGGACGTCTGCCGCGAGGTAACTGCGGACCCGGCTCCTGAGCCGGCGCGCTTTGCCGACATAGAGAACGCGCCCTTCGGAGTCTTTCCAGAGATAGACGCCGGGACCTTCGGGTAGTGTCTCGAGCTTGCGTTGAAGCGCTTCAGTTCCCTGCACTACCTAGTCCTTCCAAATTCGCCGGCGAACCCTGACCAGAAACGCACCAGCCTCGGGCACGCCCCATCCGGCCAGAATCCCCACATAGACCAACCCGAAGGGTACAAGGACAACCGTAGCACGCGCTACCGGGTGAGTACCGCCCAACGAGCGAAGAATACCCCAGCCGAGAAGGGCTGCCATCAAGGCAGAAATCCAGAGGCGTACGAGGTAGGAAAAGGCCAAACCGGTGTTGCCGATTTGGCGGTTGAGTGACCTCCGGAGGAGATGGAATTCGACCCAGGCCGCGAGACCGGCGGACGCTGTCAAGCCGGCCGCCCCCCAGCGCGCTTCGAGGCCGAGCCACCCGGGCAGCGGGATGGCGCAGAGATACCCCAGCGCGGTAGTGAGCAAGACCCGTATCATCGCGAAGCGGAGGGGGGTCCGCGTGTCGCGCAGCGCGTAATAGGTCGAGGCGTAGAGTCGCCCAAGAGTAGCGGCGAGGAGTCCCACGGCGGATCCCGCGAGGATTCCCCAGACGTAAATGCTGTCGGCCGTTCCGAAGCGTCCGGACTGAAAGAGTGCGCTCGCGATCACATGCCCGAAGGCCAGGAATGCAACGGCGCAGGGCACGACGAAGAAGGCAATTCTTCGCAGCCCACCGTCGAGGCGTCCGCGGAGGAATTCGTGCACTCCGGCGTCCTCACCGACAGCGCTCGACATCTCCGGCAGCTCTGCGGCCGACACGGACATGCCGAACAGGCTGATGGGGAGAGTGTAGAGGACCTGCGCGTTCGCGAGGCCAGCCACTGCGCCACTGGGCAGCAGGCTCGCGAGGATGGTATCGATGAAAGCACTGATCTGCACCACGCCACGGCCGATAAACACCGGGAAAAAGTTCCGGACCACCGTCCGCACCGACTCGCTGGTACGATCGAACACCGGGCGGAATCCCCGGAGGAGTCCGGTCACCGTCGGGAGCTGGAGTCCAAACTGCAGGGCGCTTCCAACCAGAGATCCCCACGCCGCGACGATCGCGAGTTGACCACCATGAACCCTGGGGCCGAAGCCGACGAGCGCCAGTATGATCGCGAGGTTCCACGCGACCGGTGCCGCATACGAGAGGAAAAACTTGCGGTGGCTATTCAGAACGCCGAGGCACCACGCCGAAAGAACCAGGAAGCCGGCTCCCGGGAAGAAGAGCCTCACCAGTTGAACGGTGAGCTCGCGTTTCTCTCCAGTGAAGCCGGGGGCGATGACCGCGGTAAGCGGACCCGCGGCCAGCATGCCCATCAGCACGATTGCAGCGGTGCTGCAGGCAAGAAGTCCAAAGGCCGCGTTTGCCAGATGGGTCGCGTCTTTGTCGTTGCGCAGGCTTCGCAGGCGGGCGTACACCGGAACGAAAGACGCCGAAAGCACTCCCTCGCCAAATAGATTTTGAAGAAAATTGGGAATGCGAAACGCCGCGTTAAACGCGTCGGCGAAGTCGGTGAGCCCGAAGTAATGAGCGAGGGCGCGTTGCCGAACGAGGCCGACCAGGCGGCTCAGCAGGATGCCGGATCCGACGAGGAAAGCGGAGCGCGCCGGAGAGGGTGGGACCGGGTCAGGACGAGACGAGGTCAGGGCTTCCGGGGCGGCGGGAGGGAGCTGCGAGCAGCGCCGTCTTCGAGCAGGCGCTGGAGAAACTGGTTCTCCTCCTGAAGCTGCTGGACTGAGCGATTGAGATCATCGACTTCCCCCTCGAGAAGCTGAACCCGCTGGGCGAGGTCTGCGATACCGGGGGGAATCTGCTGTGGTCCTTCCAGCCGGCGGGCAAGCGCCCGGCCGACCGGAGAGTCGATGAGGATTCCGATGATAGGAATCATCAGCGCCACGAGCAGGATGATACCGAGGAACATCATGGGACGAGTCTACGAGGATTGAGAGGCGCCTTCAAGGGCGCTGGTATACCAGGTGACCATTTCCTGTTTGAGCTGCTGGAGCAACTCCGGACCGTAGCGGGACAGGAAGGGCGCAACGGTCAGCACTCGTTCCTGCGGCCTTCCTCCGGGGAGCACGGCCGTGCGGGCGCGTTCCACCTGGCTCATCTCGACCTCGGACCGCTTTCGCAGGTGCTGGACCAGCTTCTTCTCCACCTCCTGGGTTCCGCTCTGTGCCTGCTTGCCGGCGTTCTGGATCGTCTTCTCGATGGTGGGGTCAATCGCGCGAGCAACACTGGCCAGTGTGTCGTAGCCGGTGCTCAGCTCGCCCCGGAGCCTCTCCAGAGTCGCTATCGCCTCGGATGGCAACTGAGAGCGGATCACCCGCGACTCCAGCGCGCGACCCGACTGCAGCAATTCGTCGAGAGTGGCGCTGAACTTCTCCAGCACCCGATCCACCCGGTGCTCGACCAGGATCCCCGACCACCGTGGCACCGGCAGCTGAGGAACGACGCCAAGACTCTCGTACAGCGGCCGACAGAGCGGCAGGTAACGAAGCTCTCCCGGCCCAGCGACGTATGCCACCGTTGGCAACAATGCGCTCTCCACCACCGGGCGCAGCAGAACATTGGGAGACAGGCGCTGCGGTTCCTGCCGGGCCAGCCGCTCCAGATCGGCGAGCCCGAACCGTTCGTGAGCGCGCCGGGTGACGAACCCACCGTCGCTCCGGACCAGACGATCACGACCCAGAGCCGCCTCCACCATCACCAGGGTGGCACCGTCCGCGGCAGCAACACCGGGATCGGTACCCTGGCCCATGAGATCGCCGCTTCTCTCATCGAGCAGGCGCTCGATGTCTGTAGCCTTCCGCAGTGCCTCCAGGAGCAGCGGTCCCGCGGCCCGTTTTACCGCAGCATGGGTGCTGTCGAGGCACACAACTCCGAAGGGAGCAAGTAACTCGGCGAGCGCCGATCCATAGGCCCCAGCCACTGTCCTATCCGGCCGGAAATGGCGGCGGAGCCAGTCGAGGGTACTGTCCCGATGTTCCGCCGGAGGAAGATCGGCTTCGAGCTGGGCGAGGACACCGTCTATTTCGGATCCGAGCTGCTCTCGATAAAGAGGCAACAGCGGCGCATCGGGCGGACGTTCACGCAGACTTCCCGTCACCAGAGCGCCCTCGGAGTTCAACCATGAGGCGTGGTTTGCCTCGGTGAAGTCATGATCATCGCCGGCCACCCAGAACACCGGTACCACCTTGCGACCCCACCGACGGCCCAGCACCTCGGCCAGCGCGGCGGCGGACAGCGCCTTGTGCACCGTGTACAGAGGGCCGGTAAAGAGCGCGGGTTGCTGCCCGGTAGTAACGACGAGGACGTCGGGATCGGCCAGGCTCGCAATTGCGGCCTCGATGCCAGGTACACGCAGGCAGGCCTCGACCAGACCGGAATGGAGCGCACCGGACCGCAGAGCGGGAGCGGGCACCGTGCTCGCGAGAGGAGTAGCAACCAGGCGAAGAGTCACCGGGGAACCTGGGCGAGCAGAATGCAGCGGGATCCTTCTCCGGGAGGGCCGCCGGTGTAGTCCCCCCAACGATGAGCGATCCTGGCGCCATGTGCAGTGAGCAAGGATTCCAGCTCGGGTGGAGGAAGCAAGCGGACTCGCTCCTTGAAGGTCCTTCCATCCTGAGTGTGGATTGCTTTCACCACAAAACGATCGTCGCTGGTGATTTGCCGGGTAATCCGCACCACGGCTGATTCGAACCGGACAGTCTCTTCCGGAACCAGACGCTCCCGCACCCGATCGGCGTTGAGGAAATCGATCGCGAACCAGCCGCCAGGCCGGACAGTGTCGAGCATTTCCCTGATGGTACGGACCTGATCCTCGTCCCGCTCGAAGTAACCGAAGCTGGTAAACAGGTTGAGGGTGAGGTCCATCGATCGGGGGCGGATTGGGAGGCACCGCATGTCGGCGCGAGCCACCGGCCGGTTGGTCACTTCGCGGACCTTCCGCAAGAGGGTAAGCGACAGGTCAACGCCGATCGGGCGAGCGCCGCGCGCCTCCAGCGAGGCCAGGTGGCGTCCCGCGCCGCAAGCCACATCCAGCACCTTCCAGCCGGGCCGCCATTGGAGAGCGCCGCAGAGCAGCTCTATCAGTCGCTCGGCGTCGGCCTCGTCGCGGTGCGGATAGAGGTGAAGGTATTCCTCCCCGAACCATTCTTCGAACCATTCGGTCATCGCACTCCGGGATCGGGCCCGGTGGCCCGCCTCATTTGTGGTACGGTTCGCCCCGAAGGATCGTAAACGCGCGATAGAGCTGCTCCAATACCACGACCCGGGCCAGCTCGTGAGGAAGAGTCAGCGGACCCAGGCTCCAGCGGAATGCTGCCGCCTGGCGAAGGTCGTCCGCCAGACCGGTGGAGCCGCCTATCAAAAAGGCAAGAGAGCGCGGCGACTCACTCCAGCGTCTGAGCTGCTGGGCGAGCGCCTCGCTGGTGAGGTAGGTACCTTCGCGATCGAGCGCCACCAGGAACCCGTCTTCCGGCAGCTTGCCCCGCAACCGCACCGCCTCCTCCCTTCGCTGCACCACAGCGGTCGGGGCCCGGGAGGCTTCCCTGATCTCGATCTCCTGAAAGGATGCGTAGCGTCGCAGCCGTTTCAGGTATTCGTCGCCCGCCTCACGGTAGGCGGGTCGCAGCTTGCCGACGGCGAGCAATCGCAGGTCCATCGGCCAGGCTCTTCAGGCATACATTCCGCGGAGCCGGTGTACGGCCGCGACTCGGTCGATGGCCAGCATGTACGCACCGATCCGGTTATCGAGCTTGTGCCGCTTCGCCATGGTGGTCACCTCATCGAAGGACCGCACCATGATCCGCTCCAGCCGCTGATTGACGGTATCCTCGTCCCAGAAATACCCGCCGCGGTCCTGCACCCATTCGAAATAGCTCACCGTCACACCGCCGGCGTTGGCCAGGATGTCCGGGATGACGAAAATCCCCTTCTCGTTGAGGATCTTGTCCGCGGCCGCGGTGGTAGGGCCGTTGGCCCCTTCGCAGATGATCTTGGCTTTGATCTGCGCAGCGTTCTCGTCGGTGATGACGTTCTCCAGTGCGGCCGGAACCAGCACGTCACAGTCGAGAGTCAGCAACTCCTCGTTGGTGATGTGATCGGCGTTCTTGTAGGCGTTGAGGAATTTCTTACCCTGCGTGTGTTTGAGAACGTCCTGGAGATCCAGGCCCTTCGGGTTGTAGCTGCCGCCCGATTTGTCACTCACTGCGACGATGGTCATTCCTTCCTTGGTCATGAGCTGGGCGGCGATCGACCCCACGTTGCCGAAGCCCTGCACCGCGACCCTGGTCCCCTTGATCGGCATGCCGAGTTGCTTAAGCGCCTCTTTGGTGACCACGGTACACCCGCGGCCGGTAGCCTCGCGGCGTCCCAGGGATCCGCCCATTTCGATCGGCTTGCCGGTCACCACCGCGGTCACGGTGTGTCGTTTGTGCATGGAATAGGTATCCATCACCCACGCCATGACCCGCTCGTTGGTGTTGACATCGGGCGCGGGGACATCCGAATCGGGCCCCAGGGTCTCGATGATCGCCGAGGTGTAGCGCCGGGTCAGCTTCTCCAGCTCGGTGTTGGACATGGTCGCGGGGTCGCAGATGACGCCGCCTTTGGCCCCACCGAAGGGAATATTGACCACGGCGCATTTCCAGGTCATCCAGGCGGCCAGCGCCTTCACCTCGTCCAGCGTCACCTGCAAATCGAAGCGGATGCCGCCCTTGGCCGGACCGCGGGACGTGTTGTAGAGGACCCGGTATCCGGTGTAGACATCCACCTCGCCGTTATCTCGCTGAACCGGCACCGAAACGATGATCTGCTTCTCCGGATGCCGCAGGATCTTGTAGAGCCCCGGCTCCAGATCGAGCTGCTTGGCCGCAAAATCGAAGCGGGACATCATCTCTTCGAACGGGTTCTCCTCTCGGAGAAACCGGTCCTTGTCGGGGCGGATGACGTCCTGCGTAGCGCGCGGACTTGTGGCGGTCATAAACTCCTCATTGAGTTTACAGGCGCTCCGGCGGCGTGATTACCGCATCCAGCGCCGTGGCGACGGCGTCGCCGGCATCTTCCCATGTCAGGTCCAACACGGCCACCAGGGGTTCGGGAGCGCCCGCTGGCCAACGGTCCCGCAGTTTCACCGCGTCCTTCTCGGTAATGACCAGGTGGTCGGCACGGCGGGCCGCATGGGCCAGCCACGCCACGTCCTCGGCCCCATACTGATGGTGATCCTTCCAAGTCGCCACCTGAACCGCGGCTCCCGTAGCCTTGGTCTGGGTCACGAATCCTTCGGGATCCGCAATTGCCGAGGCGGCTACCACTCGCTTCCCTGCCAGCGTGGAGGGAGGGAGATTGCGTGCGCTCACGAGTCCCTCCAAACGAGCCAAGCCCAGATGCGCGATGGCCACCGGACAGCGAACCCGGCTGCGAAGCTCGGCCGCGAGCTGTTGGGCCGCGTCGGCTGTGGCTCGTTTCCGGGTTACGATCACCAGGTCTGCCCGGTCCATCGCCGACCAGCCTTCACGCCATGGGCCCGCCGGAAGCGGCCAGCGAACTGCACGAGTGGCCTCGGCGCTGATGACCAGGATGTTCAGGTCTCGCCGGATGTCGAGCCGTTGGTACGCGTCATCCAGCACCAAAACCTGGGCCCCTCTCGCCAAGGCGCGTTCGGCACCTTCGACGCGGTTCGGGCTGCTCACCACGTGAGCGCTCGGCACCGCCTTCGAGTGTACCATCGCTTCGTCGCCACCGTAGCCCCGGAGCAGAACGCCGGGGGCCAATCCTTTGCGGGCGTAGTATTGTGCGACCCAGATGGCGACTGGTGTCTTTCCCGAGCCTCCCACCGTCAGGTTCCCGACCGCCACTGAAGGAAGGGGGAGATCGTGCACCTTAATCCAACCGAGCCTGAACCCGGCCACCCGGACCCCCATCCAAACACGCCACAGCCCCGACAGCGGGAGCAGGGCCGCGCGAGCTAACCTCGCATCCACCCTGCGGCTGGTCCACAGCCAGCGAATCAGCCGGTGGGTATCGCCGCGCCGTCTGGCCATGCGGTCAGTCTGGTGACTTCCTCCAGGCTCTCCCGTGCTCGCGCCTCAGCCGCGACGCGACCGTGCGCTCCAGGCTCTACAGCGAAGGGCGCCCCATAGGCGATTCGCACCTTCGCGAATGGCTTCGGAATCAGCATGGTGTCCCATGATGCGAGGCGCCAGGCCGGATGTGCCTCGGCGTGAACGGGAACGACGACTCCCCCTCCCCGCTGCGCGGCGAGCAGAACACCGGGTTTGATGACCCGGCGAGGGCCACGAGGGCCGTCAGGGGTGAACCCTACCACGCGACCCTCGCGGAGTGTCCGGACCGCGCGCAGCAACGCACGAGCACCGCCCCGACTGCTGGACCCGGGAATGATCCGGTAACCGATCCGCCGGGCGAACGCCGCCAGATGCTGACCGTCACGTCCCGCACTCATGATCGCGGAAACTCCCTGGGCCCGGTGATGCCACAGCACAGGCAGCAGGGCTTCGTGCCAGCTCATAATGACCGCCGGCCGACCGCTGGTATGCACCTGGTGCCAATATTCGGGGCGCACGACCTCGAGACGCCAGGATCGAGCGAGCGCACAGGCGAGCGGCGCGCCGAGTCGTTTCGTGAGCGACGCAGGAGGTTTGATCCTCATCCTCCTACCAGCTGCAATGCGAGATGCGCCACCCGACTCGCCGCCCCGGCCTCACCCAGCCGGGCCCGCACCTCGGCGAGACCCGCCAGCTGTTGCTTCCGCGATTCCGATTCCGACTCAAACAAGGGACGGGCTGCTTCCACCAATGCCTCCGTTGACACCGGATCGCGCCAGAACTCCGGCACCACAGCGCGACCGGCGATCAGATTCACCAGGCTGATCCATTTCACGGTCATCAATCGTTTGCCGATGGCGCGAGTCAGCCGCGACGCCGCGTAACTCACCACCATTGGAGTGTCAGCGAGTGCCGCCTCCAAGGTGGTGGTCCCTGACTTGGCCAAGGCCACATCAGCCGCGGCAAAAACCGGGGTCGGATCACCGCGGTAGAGCGTGACCGGCCCGGGATCGGGGTAGTAGCCCTTGTCCGTCGCCGCGACGATGACCTGGTCGCACACCCGCTGATTCAGAAGCTCGAAAGCGGCATCCCGGAACCGGGGCCAATGGCGCCCGATTTCGGCGTTCCGGCTCCCGGGAAAGATACCTAAAACCCGGTCCTGTAAAGACATCCCCAACTGAAGCCGAGCCTCGGTCCGGCTCGGCCAAGGACCTCTGTCAAGAAGGGGATGGCCCACATAGGTCGCGGGCACGCCGAGGCGGGAGAAGAAATCAGCCTCGAAGGGGAGAATGACCGCCAGCCGGTCCACGTCCGTTCGCAGACGGGTCGCTCGCTCCGGACGCCAAGCCCAGAGCTGCGGGGCGATGTAGTAGAGCACCGGAACACCGGCGGCACGGGCGGCGCGGGCTACGCGCAAGTGAAGGCCCGGATAGTCCACCAGGATCGCGAGATCGTAGCGACCGGCGATCAGATCATCCCGCAAGGACTGGAATAGGCGATAGTGCAATGGAAGCGAGGCGAGGACCGACCCGAATCCCATTCTGCTCAGGCGTTCCATTGGAAATCGAGGTTCGGCTCCAGCTGCCTCAAGTCGGGGGCCGCCCACCGCCTCGAAAACCGCACGGGGGAGCAATTGCCGGATGGCCTTCACCACGCCGGAAGCATGAAGATCTCCAGAAGGCTCGCCGGCCGAAACCAGGATACGGGGGGCGCGATCGGTCACGGGGCAGTAAGGGTTCGGGCGTTGCGAGCAACCGCAGCGGAGACCTCGAGAGCCAAGGCAACAGCCGCCCTGCCCTCTTCGCCCTGCACCACAGCCTCCCGCTCCCCGCGCACTGCGTGAATGAAGCTCAAGAGTTCCAGCTTCAAGGCATCCGCACGCGGAGCTTCCAAGGGGATCCGCTCGATTTCAGCCAGATCGTCGGGATCGTTCAGGGTCCATCCCTCCCGGAGCCTCAGGAACTCGCCGCGCCCCGCAGCGAGATCGAGCGAGAGGCATCCATCGGCCTGGTAAAGCCGCAGGCGACGAATCCGCTCGCGAGCGATACGCGAGGCAGTCACACTGGCCACCGCACCGCATCCGAATTCGACCCGCGCGTGTGCGAGGTCGAGATGCGGCGACAGGACCGTTTCACCGACCGCCCGGACTTCCATCGCCTCGGAGCCGCCGAGAAGATGCAGGATCAGATCAAGCTCGTGGATCATGAGATCGAGCACGACGGGAACGTCGGTACCCCTGTTCTGAAATGGCGCGAGTCGACGGCCTTCGATGAAACTCGGGCGGTCGAGGTACGGTTCCGCGGCGCGAAGCGCGGGATTAAACCGTTCGATGTGCCCCACCTGAAGCTGGACCCCGGCCTGAGCCGACGCGGAGACGAGCGCGTCGGCCTCGGCGAGCGTTCCGGCTAGCGGCTTCTCCATGAGAACCGGGATGCCGCGCTGGAGTGCCGCGAGTCCCACGGTTGCGTGGTCCGCGGTTGGGACCGCGATCGTCACCGCACTCACCCGGCTCAACAGGGAGTGAAGATCGGCAAACCCGCGAACGCCGACCGCCGCTTCGACCTCCCGACTTCGGTGTTGCGAGATGTCGTAGAAACCGACGAGTTCGACCTCATCCAGCCGCGAGAGATGGCGGGCGTGATGCATGCCGAGCACGCCTACGCCGACAACGCCAATCGGTAACCGCGCCGTCACGCCGGGACTCCGCGAGCCGATTGTTCGAGGAACGAGAGGAAGCGTTCCACTTCATCCACTTGGGGCGTGGTGCGCAGTCGTTCGATGGCCTGGGAGACCGGAACGTCGGAATTGAAGACCATCCGGTAGGCGTGTTTCAGAGCCAGGATGGTTTCGGCGGAGAAGCCTGCCCGGCGAAGTCCTACGGCGTTCAGCCCGTAGAGCTCCATGGGATTACCCACCGCCTTCACGTAGGGCGGCACATCTTGATTGACCCGGGTGGCGCCGCCGACGAAACAGTGAGTGCCGATCGTGACGAACTGGTGCACGGCCACCAGGCCACTGATGTTCGCATGGTCCTGGATGGTCACATGGCCGGAGATCTCGGTCGAGTTGGCGATCGTTACGTCGTCTCCGACCTGACAGTCGTGGCCGAGATGGGAATAGGTCATCAGGAAGCAACGCGCGCCGACCCTGGTTGCCCCGGAAGCCTTGGTGCCGCGATTGATGGTGACGAACTCACGAATCACCGAGTCGGGCCCGACTTCGACCCAGGTCTCCTCGCCCTTGTAGGAGACGTCCTGCGGGTCGCTGCCCAGAACCGCTCCCACCCCGATCCGGACTCGCTCTGCCAGCTTCACGTTGCGCTCGAGGGTGACTCTTGGCCCGAGACTGCAGCCGTCTCCCACCTCGACGTAAGGCCCGACCAATACCCACGGTCCGACCTCCACCCCCGCGCCAATCCGGGCAGTGCGATCGATCAGCGCTGTAGGATGAATCCGAGCGGTCATTTGTCCACGACGCCCGCCATCATTTCGGCCTCGGCCGCGACCTTGCCATCCACGTATGCGACGCCTTTCATCCGACAGGTCTTGCCCCGGAACTGGAGCATCTCCACTTCCATCCGCAACTGGTCTCCCGGAACGACCGGGCGCCTGAATTTCACATTGTCGAGCGCCATGAAGTAGACGACCTTCTTGTCGCGGTCGGTGATCTTCTCCATGAGCAACAGCCCCCCCGTCTGCGCCATCGCCTCGACGATGAGGACGCCGGGCATGACGGGATGACCCGGGAAGTGGCCCTGAAAGAAGGGCTCGTTCATGGTAACGTTCTTGAGCCCGACGATCTTCTCGGTGCCCTGCATCTCGACGATGCGGTCCACCAGCAGGAACGGATAGCGGTGGGGTAGGAGGTCGAGAATCGCTCGGATGTCCATCACCGTGTCCCTTCTGGTTGGGTCAGGCGCGCAATGGCCGCGGCGAACGCCACGTTGCCGCGGTGACTTGGCCGGGTGGCCTCTATTCTGGCGAGGAGTCTGCCGCCCAGCAGCATGAGGTCTCCGGCGAGATCCCCCAGTTTGTGGCGGGCGAACTCGTTGGGCCAGCGCAGGTCGCCTTGCTTCAGCGGTCCTTCCCGCAGCACGACCGCGCAAGCCGGTGTCGCCCCTTTCAGCAGGCCCTCACGCCGCAGGGCCTCGACCTCGTGTGCGAAACCGAAGGTTCTCGCCCCCGCAATCTCCCGGCGGAACGCAACAGCCGTCAGCTCCACTTCGGCGCTCTGCCGCCCGATGGACGGGTGAGGCCATTCGATCGTCACGGACAAGACCGCGGAGTTCCCCGGAACTGCCCAGTACTCCGATTCTCCCTCCCGCACCTGGACGGATTCCGCGAGGCGCAGCCGACCCGGCTCGCCGGGCTGGTCCATTCGCCCACCGGCGGTGAGCGCATCAATCCATGGCTGGAAGCTTCCATCCAGTATCGGCAGCTCGGGTCCGTTCACCTCAACCATCAAGTCGTCGAGCTCCTCCGCCGCGACGGCGGCGAGGAGGTGCTCCACGGTGTCCAGGGTGACGCCGTTCCTGCGCAATTGAGTGCGACGGGCGGTCGCACCAACCCACTCGAGGCGAGCCGGAAGCAGGGGTTGATCCTTGAGGTCGGTCCGTCGGAAGACGATTCCCTCTCCCGCCGGAGCAGGACCGCACTGGATTCCAACCTGAGCGCCGGTGTGGAGGCCGACTCCAACCAGCTTCACCGGAGACTCAAGCGTCCGTCGAGGCATCCGCGGGGTGGCTGCGCGCTAGCGCCTCCAGGTGGTTCACCAGCGGCGCCAGACGGTACAGCGCGGCCTGGGCGCGGAGGAACTCGCGATGGGGGCGAGCAGGATAACCGCCGACGACACTCCCGGCTTCGACCCGGCTGGGACCGAACACGACACTCCTGGCGCTGATCGTTGCGCCGTCCCCGATGACGGCCCGGTCGGCGATGCCCACCGCTCCCGCGATGACAACGTCGTTGCCGATCTCGACACTGCCGGCAATTCCGGTCGTCGCCATGATCAGACAACGAGCTCCCACTCGCACATTGTGGCCGATCTGCACCAGGTTATCGATCTTGGTGCCCCGTCCGATGACGGTGTCGGCAAAGGTACCGCGATCCACGCAGCTGTGCGATCCGACCTCGACGTCGTCTTCCAGAATGCAGCCGCCCTGATGCGGCATGCGTTGGTGTCCTTGGGCCGTTGGAAGAAATCCGAATCCGCTTCCCCCAATGACGGCTCCGGCTTTCAGGGAGATCCGGTTTCCCAATCGAGCACCGGGATAGCAGACCGCGTGGGGACCGATCATGCAATCGGCGCCGATCTCGACTTCGGTGCCGATGAAAACGCCTGCTCCGAGCCGGCTCCCCGGGCCGATCCGGGCGCCGTCCTCTACCACCACGAACGGTCCAATCGACACGCCTTCACCAATCTCCACGTTGGCGCCGAGTTGAGCGGAGGGGTGAACCCCCTCGAACGGTGCGGCTTGAGGAGTAAAGACCGAGGCGACCCGGTGGAGGGCGCTGGCCATGTCGGCGACGATGATGCGCGTGGCCGAGCCCCGGGCCGCTTCGGCGAGGGATTCCGCGACCAGTACCGCCCCGGCATGGGAGCGGCGGTATTCGGGGAGATAGCGTTCGGAAACGAGAAACGTCAGCGCGTGGGCGCCGGCGCGATCCAGCGGGGCAAGCTCTTCCAGCTCTACCCCCCCATCGCCGAACAGGCGGCCACCGACCAGCTCGGCGACCGCCTGCGCGGAAAGGCGATGAGAGGTCATCGGTTTACGGTTTAGCCTTGAGCCGTTCGACGACCTTGGCGGTTAGGTCCAGCGATTTGTCCGCGGAGACTATCAGTCCGGAGTTGGCGCTCACGTCAAAGATCATGGCGTAGTTGCCGTCGGCCCGCACCGCATCCAGCGCGTCGTTGACCTTGCTGTGCATCGGCTCGAGCAGTTCCCGTTCCCGGGAGACGGCTTTGTCGCGCAGATCAGCGGCTCGCTTCTCCAACCGATCCCGCTGGGCCTCCAGGTCCTTACGCTTGTTGGCCCGGGCGGTGGGGCTCAACATCACGGATTGCTGATCGAATTCCGCGGCGGCGGAATCAAGCGCGTTCTGCAATCCTTCGACTTCCTGCCGGTACCCCTGAACTTCCTTGTTGTAGGTTGATTCGGCTTGGGCATACCCCGGCATCGCAGCAAGCACCTGACGCGAGTCGATGTATGCGATCTTCTGCCCTTGCTGCGCCGCCAAAGGGGCGACCAGTGACAGAGCAACGAGGGTCAGGCCGAGTCTGCCAGACAGCGAACCGATCATCACGGACTCCTCAGATTAGAAGAAGTTGCCCAGCCGGAAGTGGAGTTTCCATCCGGGGTCGGGCCGTCCTCGAATGTCGAGGCGATCGAACCCATAGCCCAGATCGATACCGATGGGTCCAAGCGGCGAGATCACGGCCGCTCCGACGCCGACGCCGCGGAACAGCCGGCTCGGATCGAACTGGGAGTAAGTCCGGTACACGTTCCCTGCATCGAAGAAGAGGTCGAAGTAGAGCGACTGGCTCACCCGGGCGCCGAGCTCGGTGGTGAAGGCCGCGTAGGAGCCGCCGAACGATTCGGGACTCGCCGCGGAGCTGCCGCCGGCGGTGGGGTCAAACCCATTGGGAGTGATGGAGAACTCCTCGTAGCCCCGCAGTGGCACCCCGAACTGGGTCCCGCCCATCGAGTAGAGCTCGGTGAAGAAGGGACCCGCGTCTCCGAAGATGAACCCTGCCTTGGCAGTCAGGCCAAGCACGAAACGAATCCCGCTGCCGATCTGCTCATTCCCACCCATGCTCCCGAGGGGCGCGTACCAGCGACCTTCGAAATCGACCTTGCGGTAGTCTCCCGTTCCGCCCAGCGGACCGCCGTTGAATTCCAGGGATCCATTGAGCAGGGATCCGCCGGTCGCAAAGGGAAGGTCGATGCGGGTGTCCCGGACCAGGCTCCCGCCCAGCGTGGACCGCGTGCAGTTGAAGCAGCGGAACCGCGCGCGCAGATCTTCGGCGCCTTCGGTGAACTGGATGACCTGCAAACCGTAGGATGCGAAGAACCGGGTATAGCGGGATCCCAAGAAGGGGAAGCCGAACTGGACGCTGCCGCCGATCTGCCTGCGGCGGCCCAGATCGCCGACCGTGAAGCGCTGCCGGGAATTGAACAGGGTGAGAGTTCCGGAGACCCGGCTCTCACGAATGGCAGGATCGGTGTAGGCGATGGTGAAGTCGTTGACGTTGCGACCGAACTGCCACTGCAGGCGGCCCCGCTTGCCCCGGCCGAAAAGGTTGGGCTCCTCAAGCCCAATGAACCCGCCGACTCCGGTGCCCTGCCCCAGTGAAGCACCGAAGTTGATGTTCCCGGTCCGCTTTTCCTCCACGCGGAAGACGATGTCCACGTCCACATTGTTGGAGGTGGGCTTCACGTCGGGCGGCGCCAGCGGCTGCTGGAAGAATCCGAGGTTGGAAATGTTCTGGTAGCTGCGAATCAACCGGTCACGGTTGAACAATTCACCCGGTAGCAGCACGATAGCATCCCGGATCACCCGCTCGTGGGTCACGTCGTTCCCCACGATCTCGATCTTGTTGATAGTCGCTGGAGCGCCCTCGCGGATGTTCCAGGTCAGATCGATCAGGGCCTTGCCATCGCTCCCGGTGCGGCGGGTTTCCTCGGGAACGACCTGGCTGTAGATGTAGCCGTTGTTGGAGTAGAGGGTCCGGATGTTCTCCGTGGCTGATTCCCAGTCGACCGAATTGAACTCCACCGAGCCCGGCGGGCCGCCGCTGAAGGGATAGAACTGGAGTAACTCCTCGGTCGAGAAGCGACGGTTTCCCGAGATCTCAATGCGGCCTACCTTGTACTTCTGGCCCTCGTCAACATCCAGATGGAGAGTGGCCTTGCCGGTGATCGAGTCCACCGCAATGGAGTCACCGGTCACCTGGAAATCGATATAGCCGTGGCTGCCGTACCAGGCCGGGAGTTTTTCCCGGAGATCGCGCTCGACCTTCTCGTCGTCGTAGGACCCCTTCTGCCACCAGAAGAAGCCCTCCGGCTTGGTGCTCATATGATGGACGAGGTCCTCGTCGGAGAACTTCTCGTTCCCCGCCACCTCCACCTGGCTGATCGCGACCCGATTGCCTTCGGAGATCTCATAAATGACGAGAATCTTCCCGTCGGGATCGGCAACCTCGGTGAGCTTGGTCGTCGCCGAGTAGTAGCCCTGGGCGCGATACATCGAGTCGATCGAGGCCCGCCCGCGCTCCTCGGCCGCCCGGTCGATCGGGCGCCCCGCCACCAGTTTGATGCGCTCCTTGACCGTTCGCTCGGAGAGCCGCTCGGTTCCCTTCACCGTCCATTTCCGCAGGATCGGGCGCTCTTTGACGTGAATGACCAGGTTCAGCTTATCCCCTTCGGGACGCTGCTCGAGACTCACGTCGTCGAACTGCCCGGTCTTGAACAGGGAGCTGATGGCGCGCTGAAGATCGCGGTAATTGGTGGGCTGGTGGGGCGTCAGACCGGCGGTTCCCAGGATCTGGGCTTCGGTCAGGCGGGCATTGCCTTCGACCAGAATGCTATCCACGACCGGCGACACCTGCTCCTGGGCGGACAGGACCGCGGGAGCGGCGAGCAATACGGACGCGATAAGGGCGCGAGGCCAGCGATGCATTCGGAAACCGACGACGCAGCGGCTGTCGGCCGCTGCGCCGGATGGTTCAGGCCTTGGGAGAGCCGGTGAGGGCGCGGAAGGAGAGCTGTTCGCCGCCCGGAGCCACATCGACTTCAATCTCGTCGCCCCGGGAGAAATCGCCGAGCAGAATCTTCTCACTCAGCGGATCTTCCACGTATTTCTGGATTGCGCGCTTCAACGGACGCGCGCCGTAGTTCTGGTCGTAACCCTTCTCGACCAGGAGGTCGAGCGCCGCCGGCGTGAGCCGCAGCACCTCGTCGCCCAGACGCCGCTGCACTTCGCGGAGGAGGATCGAAACGATCTGCGCGATGTGCTCCTTCTGGAGAGGGTGAAACACGATCACGTCGTCCACCCGGTTGAGAAACTCCGGATTGAAGACCTTGTTGATCTCGTCCTTGATTTTCTCCTGCATCTTGTCGAACGAGGCCTTGAAGTCCGACCCGTGGAAACCGAGGGTCTTGCCCTGCATGATGTCCCGGGCGCCGACATTCGAGGTCATGATGACCACGGTGTTCTTGAAATCGATCAACCGGCCGTAGTTGTCCGTCAGATGCCCTTCGTCGAGCACCTGGAGCAGAATGTTGAACACGTCCGGGTGGGCCTTCTCGATTTCATCCAGCAGCACCACCGAATAGGGCTTCCGGCGAATGGCCTTGGTCAGAGTGCCGGAATCCTCGTATCCCACGTAACCCGGCGGCGCCCCGATCAGGCGGCTCACCGAGAACTTCTCCATGTACTCCGACATGTCGACCCGAATCAGGGCCGACGCGTCCGCGAACAGGAACTTCGCCAATGCGCGGGCGAGCTCGGTCTTCCCGACCCCAGTCGGGCCGGAGAAGATGAATGAGCCGATCGGATGCTTCGGGTCCTTGAGCCCCGCACGGGAGCGCCGGATGGCCCGGGAAATCGCCTTGATGGCCTCATCCTGGCCCACCACGCTCTGGTGCAGCTCGTCTTCCATCCGGAGCAGGCGGGCGGTCTCCGCCTCCTGCAGCCGGGTCACCGGGATACCGGTCCAGCGGGAGACGATAAAGGCAATCTCCTCCTCGCCGATCACCGGACGGCGAGTCTGCCGCTCTCGCTCCCACTCCTCCTGCTTCAGCCGGATCTGATTCTGGAGATCGCGCTCCTGGTCCCGCAGCGAAGCGGCGCGCTCGAAGTTCTGGTCCCGAACCGCGTCCTCCTTGTCCAGGTTCACCTTCTCCAGCCCCGCCTTGAGATTGGCGACTTCGGGCGGCGGCACCTGGGAGGCGAGACGGGCGCGGGCGCCGGCCTCGTCGATGACGTCGATGGCCTTGTCCGGCAGGAACCGGTCGGTGATGTAGCGCTCGGAGAGCTTCGCCGCTGCGTCGATGGTCTCGTCCGGAATCACCACGCGGTGATGGTCCTCGTACTTCTTCCGTAATCCCTTGAGGATCTCGATCGTTTCCTCGACCGTCGGCGGCTCGACCATGACGGTCTGGAAGCGCCGCTCGAGAGCGCCGTCCTTCTCGATGTACTTGCGATACTCGTTCAGGGTCGAGGCGCCGACGCACTGCAGCTCTCCGCGAGCCAGCGCCGGCTTGAGCATGTTGGAGGCGTCGATCGCGCCTTCCGCAGCACCGGCGCCGACCAGGGTATGGAGCTCGTCGATGAACAGGATGATCTGCTTGTTCTGGGCGATCTCGTTCATCACGGCCTTGAGCCGCTCTTCAAACTGGCCCCGGTACTTGGTTCCCGCGATCACCGCCGCCATGTCGAGCGACAGAACCCGGTGGTCCTTGAGCACATCGGGGCACAGCCCATTGGCGATCATGAGGGCGAGACCCTCGACGATCGCGGTCTTGCCCACGCCCGGTTCGCCGATGAGCACCGGGTTGTTCTTCTTCCGCCGGGCCAGGATCTCCATGACCCGCTCGATTTCCTTGGCGCGACCTATGGTGGGGTCGAGCTGACCTTCGGCTGCGAGCGCGGTGAGGTCTCGGCAGAAATGATCGAGCGCAGGAGTCTTGGACTTCTTCTCCGACTTGGGAGCGGAGCTCGGCTGGCTGCTTCCTCCCCCCGCCGAGGCTTGAGGCATGTCGCTCCCCAAGAGCCGTAAGGTCTCGGCTCGCGACTGCTCCAGGTTCACACC
>DATBGE010000082.1:0-238665 GCA_036558125.1 Gemmatimonadales bacterium
GCTGACCGTGTCCCGAGTCATGGGACACGGCGGGGAAACCGAGCGGGTCGAGAATTACCGCGGAACGACAGTGAAGCTTGGGCTGCAGGAGAAGGTCCGCCTCGAAATCGGAGTCTCCGATTCCTTCGTGGACATCACCACCCGCGCCATCCTCGGCTCCGCGCGCTCGGGAGACGTCGGAGACGGAAAGGTGTTTGTCCTGGACGTGGAGCAGGTGCATCGCATCCGCACCGGCGAACGGGACGAGGCAGCGGTGACGCCGGCGGTCCCGGTTGAGGTCTGAGAAGTAGCTATTAGCTATTAGCTGTTAGCTGTTGGTTAAAAAGCCGTAGGCCGTGAGCACTGAGCTCGGGCCTACGGCTCATGTCCTGCCAGCTAACAGCTAATAGCTAACTGCTAATAGCTAATCGCTCTTACCCTCACGCATCGTAATACAGGAAAAACTCATACGGATGCGGCCGCAGCGACACCGGTGCCACGTCCTTTGTCCGCTTCATCGAGATCCAGGTATCGATCACGTCTTGCGTGAAGACGTCGCCCTCGAGCAGGAAGGCGTGATCCTTCTCCAGCGCATCGAGGGCTTCCGAGAGCGATCCAGGAACCATCTTGATGGTCGACTTCCGCTCGTCGTGGAGCTCGTACAGGTCCTCATCGATGGGCGTTGGCGGTTCGATCCTGCGCTTCACCCCATCCAGGCCGGCCATGAGCATGGCTGAGAAGGCGAGGTAGGGGTTGCATGACGGATCGGGCGCCCGGAACTCGACCCGCCGAGCCTTGGGACTGTCGGAGTAGGTCGGGATCCGGCAGATCGCGGAGCGGTTGCGCTGCGAGTACATCAGGTTGACCGGCGCCTCGAAGCCCGGCACCAGCCGCCGGTAGCTGTTGGTCGTGGGGGCGCAGAGTCCGAGCAATGCCGGCGCGTGGGCGATGAGCCCGCCGATATACCAGCGCGCCGTATCGGAGAGCAGCGCATAGCCCTTCTTGTCGAAGAAGAGGGGTGTGTTGTCCTTCCAGAGCGACTGGTGGCAGTGCATTCCGGAGCCGTTGTCGCCGAAAAGCGGCTTGGGCATGAACGTCGCCGTCAGGCCCAGGTTGTGGCAGACATTCTTGACGACGTACTTGTAGGCCAGCAGCCGGTCGGCGGTCTGCACCAGCGGGCCGAAGCGGAAATCGATCTCGGCCTGGCCGGCAGTTCCCACCTCATGGTGCTGCACTTCGACCGGCACCCCCGCCGCGATCAGCGCCAGCATGATCTTGCTGCGGACATCCTGCAGCCGGTCGACCGGCGGGACCGGGAAATAGCCCTCCTTGTGTCGCGGCCGGTGGCCGGCATTGGGCGTCCCGTTCCGGCCCGAGTTCCAGATCCCCTCCTCCGAATCGATGTGGTAGTACCCCTCGTGCGCGTTCTGGTCGAACCGCACCGAGTTGAAGATGAAAAACTCGGCTTCCGGTCCCCAATACGAAGCCGTCGCGATGCCGGTGGTCTTGAGGTATTCCTCGGCCTTGAACGCGATGAACCGGGGATCCCGCGAATAGGGCTCGAGCGTGATCGGGTCGTAGATGTCGCAGATGATCGACAGCGTGGGAACCTCCAACACCGGATCGACGAAGGCGGTCGAGAGGTCCGGCATGAGCAGCATGTCGCTCTCGTTGATCGCCTGGAACCCGCGAATGGACGAACCGTCAAAGCCCAGCCCGTCCTTCACCATGTCCTCGTCCAGGGTCTCCGCGGGAATCGAGAAATGCTGCCAGGTGCCTGGAAGGTCGGTGAACTTGACGTCGATCACCTTGATCCCGCGCTCTTTGATCAGGTCGGTGATGCGCTTCAGCTCGCCGGCCGAGCGCGGCTTGGCGGCTGTGGGTTTGGTGGTTGCGGCCATGGAATGTCTTCCAGAGGTGAGGGTACGCGGAATCGTTCGCCGATGCACAAAAAGGAATGCTCGCCCCAGCCAGCATCGTTGGGTGCTGACCTCGATGCGGAGGTCGAGGACGGAATGCCAGTCCCACGGCTCGGGAGAAAGAAACTCGGTGTTGACGCTGTTCCGGCCGCCTGCTGGTAGACTAATGCTCGATTTGCAGAGTGTCAAGCAGAACGTGCAGATCTTGCAAATTTATCTGTGCACTTATGCACTTTATTCTGAATATTTCCACCAATATTGCCATACAAGACGCCAAACCGCACCGGATGCCGGTGCGGTTTCGGGGGCATTCTAGGCCATCTCAGCCAGAGGCCATCGAATAAATCGCAGCACTGCAAGGCGTTACATCTGTCAGACCCCCTGGTCGGTCAATTCGTCCACACTGCGGTCCCAATGCCACTCCATGTAATGCGCCGCCTCAACCGCCAGCTCCTCCCCAAGGAGCCGCTCTACCACATGCAGCGCCATGTCCACTCCGGCGGAGACTCCGGCCGCCGTGATGACCTTGCCGTTATCGATGAAACGCTCGCGCCCATCGACCCGGGTGGAAGGGGCCAGCTCCTTCAGGAGGCTCAGCGCACCGTGATGGGTCGTGGCCGCCATTCCGTCGAGCAGTCCAGCCTTGCCCAGGAGGAGGGAGCCCGTGCACACCGAGAGCAGCAACTCTGCATCGGCGGCCCGGCTCCTGATCCATCGGAGCAGCGCGTGGTTGTCGAGCTCGCGTCGGGTCCCGTAACCGCCTGGGATCAAGAGCACGTCCATGTGCGGAACCGTGTGGATCGTGTACTTCGGCTCGACCATGAACCCGCTCCGCATCGTGACGGGTCCCGGGGCGATCCCGACCAGCGATACGTTGAACGGTTGAATGCCGCTTCGTCGGCCGGCAATGGAGAACACCTCGAAGGGGCCGGCCACATCGAGCACCTCGGCCTCGTCGAATACCAGTACTCCTACGTGTCGTTGTTCAGGCATGGACCCGCGAGAGGTGGTCCGGCCGCTGCTCGTCGAGCCACTTGAGTCGGGCTTCCATTTCCTCATCGAGTTGCTTGCGGAAGTCCTGGAGCCGGACTGCGTACTGCTCGAGTGCCACATCCACCGCCGAGGTGGGTGTCCACTTGGGCGCCAGCTTGGGCTTGCCCTCGTGATCGAGCGCCACGAACACGATGACGCAGTGCGAGGCGCGCTGTAACGTGGTCCCCATCGGGTCGCCGGCGTAGACATCGACCGCGATATGCATACTGGTGTTGCCCGTTCTGATGACCTGGGCCCGCATCTCGACCAGCTCGCCGACGTGGATTGGCCGCAGGAAGTGGATGCCGCCGACGTACGAGGTCACGCAGTAATCGCCACTCCACCCGACGGCACAGCTGTAGGCGGCCTGGTCAATCCATTTCATGACGGCTCCGCCGTGAACCTTGCCACCAAAGTTCACGTGGATGGGTTCCGCGAGGAATCGGAGCGTGATCCGGTGAGGGCGGGTTGCGGTCATATCGTGAGCCACGCGAGAGGTGGCTTCATATTACAGGCGACCGGTGACAGGCGACAGGCGACGAGGGCCCGCTTTGGGCAACGGGCGTCCCCTCACTACCACCGATCCGCGCCCGCCCCCAGATTTGACCCATGCCCCCTGACATACCTTGTCCTACCTGTCGCACCCCCATCCCTGCGACGGCGAACTTCTGCCCCGGCTGTGGCAAGGAGCATCAAGGAGCGGCTGCGGCGGCCACGTCGTTCGCAACCGACGTTCCGGTGCAGGATCGACTGGCTCGGGCCCTCGGTCCGAAATACGAGGTCCGGCGCCTCCTGGGACAGGGCGGGTTCGCCGAGGTGTACGAGGTCTGGGATAAGGACCTGCAGCGGCGGCTCGCGGTCAAGGTTCTGAAGCCCGATATCGCATGGTCCGCCGGGATGCTGGACCGCTTCAAGCATGAGGCGCGGGCCATTGCCCGGCTCAATCACGCGAACATTCTGGCGATTCATTTCGTCGGAGACGGCGAGGGGCTGGTGTACTACGCTATGCCCTTCGTCGAAGGCCAGTCGCTCGCGGAGCTCTTGCGAACTCGAGGGGCGCTGGATCCTGAACGCGCTCTCACCCTGACTCGCCCGCTGCTCGACGCCCTGTCCCACGCCCACGAGAGCGGCCTGATTCACCGGGATATCAAGCCCGACAACGTGATGATCGAGGCTTCGAGCGGCCGCCCTCTCCTGGTGGACTTCGGGATCGCCAAACGGGTGGACGGTGAGGTCGCGCACTTCACTCAGACCGGATTCGTGGTGGGGACTCCGCAGTACATGAGTCCCGAACAGGCGTTGGGGCAGGGCGACGTGGATGCCCGGTCCGATCTCTATGCCATGGGGGCCGTGCTGTTCCAGATGGTCACCGGGACTCCGCCTTACGAAGGGGAATCATCACAGGAGATCGTGGGGAAGCACTTGAGCGAGCCGGTGCCGATCGCGACCACGAAGAACGCCCGGATTCCGATGTGGCTCTCCAACGTGATCGTGCGAGCGATGGCCAAGCGTCCGGCGGACCGGTTCCAGTCGGCCAAGGAGCTGACGGAGGCGCTGCAGAGCGGCCGGAGTACCGGGCCGCAGGGCACTGTGAGTGCCGAGCGGGTGGCCAAGAAGATTCAGAATCAGGACTCGACCGTACTGCTCACCAGCCACGAACGTCCGGTCACGGCGGCGGCCCCGCCGCCTACGGTGATCAAGCCGCCTCCGCCCTCGAAACCCGCCCGCCGCTGGCCCTCGGTCCTTCTTCTTATCCTCGTGCTTGGCATCGCGGCACTGCTGGTAATCGCCCGTGGAGGGCCGGTCCTCGCGGTCGAGAACCAGCTGATCGAGCCGATCAACCTCGTCGTAGACGGCGTCACCTACAAAATTGCCCCCGGCGCGATTTCGTCGGTCAGAATCCGCCGTGGCCGACCGTTGGCCGCCCAGTGGTTTCTGGTGCGGCCGCAGTCGGCGTCGGGGAAACCGATGGGTGTGGATGTGCAGGGAACCATCACGGAGGTCCGGCCCCGCGGCCGGCTTAGTCGTGTAGTTGATGCCGGTGCCGCGGCGGTGCCCGTCTTCGCGCCGCTGGTCACCAACATGACTTCAGGCGCCCTCGGGGTGACGATCAACGCGGGGCTGGCCGGTGCGGCGGACTGCAATTGCTCGATACCGCCAGGGACCACTCGAGCTCACGTTGGCTACTGGCCGCTCTTCCTGAACAGCACTGTGCAGGCCTACACGCCAGGCGGGACTCGCGCCACCTTCCAGAAGCTTGGACCTGAGGCGGACCGTGCCTCGGGCACTGTCGGGCTTCGCTTTGAGGACAAAGACTTCCGCTAGCCCGCCTCAGGGGTTCTCGAACGTGCTGCGATCTCCCGGCAACGGCACCCGGCAGGCATTGGCATTTCCGATCTCGCAGGCGCGACGGTACAACGCGGCCGCGCGATCCGGATCGCGATCCACTCCCCGCCCATTCTCATACATGTTCCCCAGCAGCACACAGCCGTTCGCGTCCAGCTCCTGACAGGCCTGGAGATACAGCGCCGCTGCCCGGCCCCGATCCTGGCTCACGCCCTGCCCATTCTCGTAGAGCGTACCCAACTTCACGCAGGATGACTGTCGGCCCAGTCCACAGGCCTGGCGGTAATAAGCGACAGCATTGGTCGAGTTCTGGATCACCCCGGTACCTTGCTCGTACGAGGTGCCTAGCCTGGCGCAGCCCTCGGCCGAGCCCATATCGCAACCCCGCCGGAAGTACGAGTTGGCCCGTTCCCGGTTCGGGTTCATCTGAACACCCGCTTCGTTCCAGATGCCGAGCTGGGTACAGGCCGGTGCGTAGCCGTTGTCACACGTGCCCGAGAGAATTCGCACCGCCTCGTCGTTCGATTGGGTGACTCCCCGTCCACCGGCGAGCAGGTCCGCGTAGTGAACGCACTCCGCGTAATCACCAGCCTGACAGGCCTGCAAAATCTCCTGCGGCGTCAGCGCGAGCTGGGCCTGCGCCTCATTGGTCGTCGCGGCCATCAGCACCAGGGCCGCCAGCATCCATCTCATTCCCGCTCCTGTCTCCTGAGCGGCAGCGTTTCCGCCGTCGCTACTGCATCGAACCCGAACTTCTTCCTGACCTGATCTATCGCGGTGGTGAGTTCCCGCAATTTTGTACGTTCGACCGGCTCAAAGAGATCCTCGGTGGCCGATTCTACGATATTGGTCGCCGCCACACCGATCAGCCGGACGCCCTTCTTTCTCCGTACCACGTCCTCGAATGCGCGATCGAACAGTGCCCGGGCCGCGACGAGGATCTCCTTGTCCAGCGAGGTCGGCTCGTCCAGCGTGTGGCGACGAGTGACCGTGTAGAAATCGCCGTGACGCAGCTTGAGGGCGACCGTGCGCGCCGCGAGGCCTTCTTCCCGCAATTGACCGGCAACCCGGCTCACGAACAGCGCGAGCAGGGCGTCGAGCCGCCCCTTCTCAGTCGCATCGCGCGAGAGCGTCGTCTCCCGGCTCACTGAGCGGGGGAGCCGATCGGCGCTGAGCTTGGAGGATCCATAGCCGTGCGCCCGCAGCTTGAGCTCTCGCGCACCGTCTCCCAGAATCCGTTGCAGGTTCTCCAGCTCCATGTCCTGAATCTGGCGGACGTCTGTGAGACCAAGCCTGGCCCAGCGCTCCGCCGTTTTCGGTCCTACGCCCGGCAACGCTCGCAGCGGCAGTCCTGCCAGGAATCCTTCCTCCCAGCCGGCGCGAATTTCCATCAGTCCACGCGGCTTGGCCTGGTCCGAGGCCAGTTTGGCGATCATCCGGTTGGTGCCAATTCCGATGCTGCTATCGAGCCCGGTCTCCTGCTTCACCGCATCGCGGATCCGCTCCGCTTCGGGCAGCAGCGAAACCGGGAACAGGCGCTCGGTGCCGGTGAAATCAAGATACGCCTCATCCAGCGAGGCCATCACCACTGTCGGCGAATAGCGCCGGAGTACCCCCAACACCGCGCGCGAGGCATCGCGGTAGTGCCGGAAGGCGCCCCGGAAGAACGTGGCTTGCGGACAGCGCCGCGCCGCTTCCGCAATCGGCATCCCCGCCCGAACTCCAAACTTCCGCGCCGCGTAGGAGGCCGACTGCACGACTCCCCGTTCCTCCCGTCGTCCTCCCACCACGAGGAACTCGACGTTCCGCAGCTCCGGGTGGCGCTGCCGGCACACCTCGACGAAAAAGGCATCCAGGTCCAGGTGCAGCGTTCGTGCAGCCATCAAGCCTCCATGCTCCGACCCCCTACGGAAGCTTCACTTCCACAACACTCGCGCTCGAATCGGTCGCTCCGGCGTTCGCCCCCCAGGGCATGTTGAGGTTCGCCAGATAGATCGCATTGCCCTTCGCCTTGAGCTCGGCCGGGAAGTGCATCGGGCCTGCCGGGCCGTTGACCGCGATCTCGGTGATTTCCCCCGCCTGAGTCACCTTCACCAGGGCATTCCGGATGTTGCAGGCGATCCAGAGGTTGTCCTGTCCGTCGACAATCACACCGTCGGCGCCCATCAACCGGGGGTCCTTCACGAAGCTCTCGATCTTGCCGGGCTTGTAGTCGGGCTTGACCTCGATCCGGCTCACCTCGCCGGTCCCCGTATTCACCGTGTAGACGAGTCCCTTGGAGTCGACCGCCACACCGTTTACGGTGTAGGGCCGGACCCCTACCGTGGTGTCGGGATTCATCGGGGAGTAATCCTTCGCAAAGACTTGCGCCTTCCCGCCCTTCGGTCCGACATGATACAACGCGTGACTGTCTCCACCACCGATCCAGAGATGTCCTGAATGATCGAACGCGAGGCCGTTAGCTCCCATCGCGCCGGTGGCGAATTTCGAAACGTCGCTGGTCGCGCTGAAGTCCGATGCGCCAATCCGGTCCGCGGCGACTTTCAATACCCAGCCCGAATCGGGTACCGCGAAATAGAGATTCCCCGTGTCATCGGCCGCGACGCCGAGTATGCCGACTCCTGGGACCGGTAGAACGGCGACCCGGGTCGGCGCCGGATCAGCGGGATCGATGCGGTATACCGCCGCATCCTTCCAGTCCGCCACGTACAGTTTTCCGCCATGCTCGGCGATTCCCTCAATATGGGAGCCGGGGCCACCTATGACGGCCAGAGTCCGGGTGTTTGAATCCGCAGGCTCCATTGTTTCTGCTTTCTCTGCCGGCTGCTGCTTCGGAGCGCAGGCCAGAGCAAACGCCAGTAGCCCCAGCATCGTCCCGCCGCTCAAAATTGACGACCTCACTTTTCCTCCAGACGAATAGCGGTGAATTCCATTCCTCGAACCCGGAAATCTACCCTCGCCCCTTTCCCCGGCTACCACGCCGGGGCCCCCACACTTAGCCTTTAGCCCACTTATGCGAGTCTCCTTTCTCGGTCTGGGTGCTATCGGTCGTCCGATGGCCGCTCATCTGGCCCGGAGTCACGAGCTAACGGTTTGGAATCGCACCGCGAGCCGGGCCGATGAATTCGCCCAGACGCATGGCGCGCGCGTGGCACAAACCCCGCAGAAGGCGGCCCAAAGTGCCGAAGTCATTCTGACTTGCCTGCCTAACTCGGGCGAGGTGCAACAAATCCTCGAAGGCCCCGAGGGAATACTGTCTGGAATCAGAACAGGCGCACTATTTCTTGACTGTACCTCCGGCGAGCCCGCCGCTTCGGTGCGGATATCGGCACAGCTGCAGGCCCGTGGGGTGGATTTCGCCGATGCTCCGGTCAGCGGTGGTACCAACGGCGCCGAGGCGGGAACTCTGACGGTGATGGTCGGCGGGAGCGATGCCACGTTCGAGCGCGCCAAACCGATTCTGGCTCTGTTCGCCAAGCGCATCGAACACATGGGGCCGGTCGGTACCGGGCACGCGATGAAAGCGATCAACAACGCGCTCCTCGCGGTCGGCATCCTGGCGTTCGGGGAAGGAATGGTAGGGCTGGTCAAAGCCGGGGTTCCGGCCAAAAAGGCGGTCGAGGTCCTCAATGCATCGAGCGGGCGCAGTTTCGTGAGCGAGGTGCTGGTTCCCGACCGGGTAATGACCGGAGCATGGCCGGTGACGTTCCGCCTGGCACTGTTGGCCAAGGACGTGGACATCGCCTGCCGGTTCCTGGCGGAGCAGGGCATCGAGTCTTCGTTGCTGGACCGGGCGTCCCAGCTGCTCAATGCAGCCCGTGCCCGTTTAGGCGAAGGTGCCGACTATATGGAAGCGATCCGCCTGCAGGAGCAGGACGCGGGCGTTGAGATTCGAGGTTAGGAGGAGACCGTGGCATCAACCCAGTGGGCCGCTACTGAAAGACTGCAGGTTCGGGTCGTGATGGTTGAGGGAATGTCCATCGAGGGAGACCTCCACCTTCAGCCCAGCACGGCGCTACACGAGTCGCGGGAGACGCCCCTCGAGCTGCTCAACCGGGCGGAGAACTTCTTCCCGCTTTCGTTGCCCGGTGGCGAGGTGGTCTTTCTGGCCAAGGCGCAGGTAGCGGCTCTCGCGTACCAGGGGCCAGCGACTCCGGACCCGGAGCGGGAATCTGCCGCTCTGCACATCGGGCTCGAGGTCACCATGAGCGGCGGAGATGAGTATCGCGGGTTTGCCGCGACCGAGCTCCCGCCCAACCGGAGCCGCGCCTCCGATTACCTGAACGCGCCGGAACGTTTTTTCAGTCTTGTCGTCGGCGAGACCACGGTTTGTCTGAACCGTAACCATGTCCGCGCCGCCCGTCCCTTGAGCTGAGGAATTCAGTGCCCCGTCTCGACAAGTTCATCCAGGCCATGCATGAACACGGCGCCAGAAGCCTGGCGCTCCACGCCGGCAAGCCGGCCTCCCTGATGGTGGGAGACGCGACTCGTCCCGTCACCAAGGAACCGCTCACCGCGGCCCAGGTGACCATGCTGGTCAAGGAAATTGCGCCGAGTCAGCTGCAATCCAACGTCACCGACGGGGCGAGCTTCGCGTTCGCCTATCTCTCACCGAGCGGGAAGGTGGACGTTGAACTGGCGAAAGGCAGTGCGACCATCCGTCCGCCCAACGGCACGGCCCCCGCCTCGACCGCGCCCGCCAACGGATCGGCCAAGGCAGCTCCGGCGGTGGAGCCGACGGTCATGCCTTCGCTCGGAACGCAACCGGCGTCGGACGCGCGGGCTCGGATCGAGGGATTGCTCCGCCGCACCGTGGAAACTGGTTCCAGCGATTTGCACCTGCGCACTGGGGAGCCGCCGATCTTCCGCCGGGACGGCGAGCTGGAGCGTCACGAAGGCCCCGAGCTGCGCGCCGAGGAAGTAGAGGCGATGCTGACCAGCATCATGGCCACGAGGGAGCTCGCTGATTTCCGGGAAAGCGGCGACGCCGACTGGGCGTATGAGCTTCCGGACGCGGCGCGGTTCCGCGCCAACGCTGCGGTAGAGCGCCGCGGACCGATGGGCGTCTTCCGGGTCATTCCCTCCCAGATTCAGACCGTCGAGCAACTCGGCATTTCGGCCGAGATTCAGAAGCTCTGCTATCTGCCCAAGGGACTCGTCCTGGTCACCGGCCCGACCGGCTCCGGCAAGTCGACGACACTCGCGGCCTTGGTGGACCTCATCAACCGCACGCGGACCGATCACATCCTCACGATCGAAGACCCGATCGAGTTCGTCCACCGGCCACAGAAATGTGTGGTGACCCAGCGGCAGGTCGGGTTCCATACCAAGTCTTTCAAGCAGGCCCTGCGTGCCGCGCTGCGGGAAGATCCCGACGTGGTCATGGTCGGGGAGATGCGCGATCTGGAGACGGTTTCCATCGCGATCGAGACCGCCGAGACGGGACACCTGGTGTTTGGGACTCTGCACACCACCACCGCCGCTTCGACGGTGGACCGGATCATCGATCAGTTCCCGGCCGACCGCCAGCCCCAGATCCGGGTGATGTTGTCCGAGTCGCTCAAGGGCGTCATCGCCCAGGTGCTGTGTCCCAGGATCGGGGGCGGGCGGGTTGCGGCGAAGGAAGTGCTGCTCTCGATCCCAGCCATCGCCAACCTGATCCGCGAGGGGAAGACCTTCCAGATTCCCTCGATCATGCAGACCAACCGCAAGGCCGGAATGGTCACCCTGAACGATGCGCTGCTCGAGCTGGTGGAGCAGAAGGTCGTCGAGCCGAAGGACGCTTACGCCAAGTCAGCCGACAAGACCGGATTTGCCGCCGCGCTCAAGGCGAAGCGGCTGGACATCTCGTTTCTCGGGGAGTGATACCGCGTGAGCCTGCAGGCGCCGGTGCTGGTGCTGGTCGAGCCTCAGGACGTGGTGAATATCGGCAGCGCGGTCCGGGTGGCGAAGAATTTCGCCCTCAGCCAGGTGCGCCTTGTCGCACCGGCCATTTTCGACCCGTACCGCATCGAGGGGATCGCGCATAGCACGGCGGATTACGTGGACAGCATCAGCATCCACCATACGCTGCAGGAAGCGATTCAAGATTGTGTATACGTCGTTGCCCTCACTGCCCGGGAGCGTGCCGCCAAGCGCACCGTGATCCGGCCCGGTGCCGCGGCGATCGAACTCCTCGCCCGCGCTGAGCGCGGCTCCGTCGCGGTCGTGGCCGGTCGCGAGGACAAGGGCCTCACCAACGACGAGCTGGACCTCTGCCACGCGCTCGTCACCATTCCCACCAATCCCGGTTACCGGTCGCTGAACCTGGCCCAGGCTGTGGCCATCATGTGCTACGAGATCCGGTTGGCGGCAGGTGGCGAGCGCCAACCCTTCAAGCCGCCCCGCAAACTGGTCGGCGCCCCCGAGTCGGGACTGCTCGAGCGCCTCTTCGCCGACTGGGAGCGGGCCCTCTGGGGAATCGATTTCTTCAAGACCCGTCAGGCTGAGCACGTCATGCGGTCCTTCCGCGAAATCATCTACCGGGCGGACCTCGATGGCCGGGAAGCGGCCCTGATCCGGGCGATGGGAATCGAGGTGGTCCGCTTTCTCGAACGCAGTGGGGTGCAGTTGCCACCCTTGGATCACCCACCGGTCCCCGATTAGCTTTCTCGCCGAAGATTCACCCTAGCCTAACCGGGAGAGAACCACGTGGGCCGATCCGCCGCGTACTGGGCCGCCAATCTCTATCCCGAATCCCGCCACGAACCCAAGCCTTCCGCCCCGTACCGGGACCTTCCCGGGCCGATCGGCGCGCGCTTTCGCAAGGTCAGGGAAGGGCTCCTGGCGCTTCAGGGCGTCTCCGAATCCGTCAAATTCATGGGTCCGAGCTGGCGCTGGGCCTGGGAGTTTGCGGCCGGGAGCCGAAAGCTTTGCTGGCTCCACGTCATGCAGAACGGAGTCGGAGGGACATTCACTCTGAGTGATGGTGAAGAGCGGAAGGCCCTCGCGATCTCCCGGCTCCCCTCTGCCATCAGCGACGCCATCCAGAGCGGTCACCGCACCGGCCCGCTTCGCTGGTGCAGCATCGAGATTACCGATCAGAAGTCAGCCGACGTCTTCGTCGGCTTTGCACGGCGCAAGTTGGCGTGGCTCACGGCCGAGACGCCTGCCGCCGTGCTGGCGCGGAGAACTCTGACCGGCTAGCACCAAAGTACTGGTTGTTGAAGTGGCGGGACGAGCTATACTTGCCCCGCATGTCGGCCCTTGAAAATTCGTGAAATAATTCACAAACTTCTGCTCCGCCTGACTTCGGCTTGGAAACCGGTCGGCGGGCGACTCCTCTCCCGTTCCTGAGCGAACATGCGCAAGCTGGCCATACTCGCAGCTGGGTCGGTTTTCCTCGCCCTGGGCGGGGCGGCTCTGTTGCAACGGCCCGGGGGTGCCCAGCAGGGGAAACCTGCCCCCGACTCCGTGACCGCAACGGCAATCGCCGCCGAAGACTCCTCAGACCTTCGCGGTCCCCGCCAGCCCATCTTCTTTCGTCACGACATCCACGCCGGCCAGTACAAAATCCAGTGCCAGTACTGCCACTACAGCGTCGGGGTGTCGAACGAGCCAGGGATCCCGAGCCTGCAGACCTGCATGGGCTGCCACATGGTCATCTCGGGGAGCGACAGCGGGGGCAAGACGGAGATCAAGAAGTTGCGCCAGTTCTGGGCCGACAAGACCGATCCTGCGAAACCGCATCTGGAATGGTCCCGCATCCACGCGCTGGCGAGGCACGTGCACTTCCCGCACAGCCGTCACATCCAGGCCCTCGGTCCCAACGCCTGTAACACCTGCCATGGCGACGTCGCCCGCATGCCTCAGGTCTTCATGGTCAACAACGTGACGAACATGGGCTTCTGCATCACCTGCCATTTGGAACGGAAGGTCAATCGGGATTGTACGGCGTGTCATTACTAGCTGTTAGCCGTTAGCTGTTAGCGGATTCTGCAGAGCTAACCGCTAAGAGCCAACCGCTAACCGCTAACAGCTAACAGCTAACAGCTGCTGTTTCACTCGGAGTCCGAATGTCCGACGAAACGCCGAAAGAAGGAATGGATCGCCGCCGCTTCCTTACCGTCCTCGGGGCGACGGGCGCCGGGGCGATGGTGGTATCCGGCTGCTCCACCGAGCGGATAGAGAAGCTGGTCCCCTACATGGTCCAGTCCGAGGACCAGGTCCCGGGCATTCCGACATTCTACGCCAGCACCTGCACCGAGTGTTCGGCGGGGTGCGGGTTGCACGTGAAGACTCGCGAAGGCCGGGCGATCAAGCTGGAAGGAAATCCCCAGCATCCGGTGAATGCGGGGAAGATATGTTCCCATGGCGAGTCGGCGCTTCAGGGGCTCTACAATCCGGGACGGCTCACCGGGCCCAAGACCCGTCAGCCGGACGGCAGCTTCAAAGACGTGACGTGGGACGAAGCGATCGCAGCACTCGCCGGCAAACTGAGCGGCGCCGCTGGCAAGGTCGCCGTGATTTCGGGCGCCGGCCGGGGAACCTTCTCCGATTTGCTGGCCGAGTGGACCGCCGCCGCCGGTGGCCGGGTAGTGCGTTACGAGCCCTTCGCTCACGAGGCACTGCGAGCGGCCAATCTCCGCACTTTCGGCACCAACGAGCTGCCGGCCCACGATTTCTCGGCGGCGAAGTACATCATCTCCTTCGGCGCCGATTTCCTGGAAAACTGGCTCTCCCCGCTGGAGAACCAGCGCGGATTCGCCAAGTCCCATGGCTACGACAATGGGACCATGGCGAAGCACGTCGCCTTCGCTCCGCGCATGTCGCTCACCGGAATGAACGCCGACGAGTGGCACCCGACGAAGCCTGGCGCGGACACCGCGATCGTGCTGGCGATGGCGAACGTGCTGCTGAGCGAGCGGAGCGGCAATCCGGCCGACTCCAACGCACTGCGCGGCGCGCTCGCGGCGTTCACTCCGGAAAAGGCGCAGGAGACGAGCGGTGTCGGCGCCGAGGTCATTCGCCGGGTGGCGCGTGAGTTCGCCTCCGCCAAGCCCAGCCTGGCGGTGGCGGGAGGCATCGGGAACCAGCATCGCGCCGCGGTCGATCTGTGCGCCGCAGTCAACCTGCTCAACTACATCGCGGGGAACGTCGGGACCACGGTCAAATTCGGCTCCGACCTCGATGGTGGTGAGGGTTACGGTGCCATCGAAGCGCTCGGCGCCGACATGGATGGCGGTCGGGTCTCACTGGTGCTCGTGCACGAGGCCAACCCGGTTTACTCGCTGCCGGTCAAGGGTGGCTTCGCCGAGAAGTTCAAGAAAGTCTCGTTCAAAGTCTCGACCTCGCTTTACCTGGATGAGACCGCCGCGATGTGCGACCTGCTGCTCCCCGGCCTGCATGCCCTGGAGCGCTGGGACGATCTCCGGCCGCGGCGCGGGGTGATCGGCCTGATGCAGCCGGTGATGCAGCCGGTCTTCGCCTGCATGGCGACCGGCGACGTGCTGCTCAAGACGGCGCAGAAGGCCGGTGGCGCCTTCGGCCGCTTCAATGCCCCCTCCTGGGAGGCATACCTCAAGACTCAGTGGCAGACGGTCGCGCGGGCGCAGGGTGCCACCGATACCGAGAGCTTCTGGCGCGCCGCGTTGCAGCGTGGCGGCGTGTACACCGATGCGCCGGTCACACCGGTGCGGCTCACGGCGAGCGCCGGTCAGATCGGTTCGACTGCGGCGTCCTTCGATGGCACCGAGGGGGGAGACAGCTACTGGTTCGCGCCCTACGCCTCCACCATGGGGGATGGACGCTTCGCCAATCGTCCCTGGATTCTCGAGCTGTCCGATCCGGTCACCAAGATCACCTGGCACTCGTGGGTGGAGATTCACCCCGAGCTGGCCAAGCGGCTCGACGTGCGGGAAGGGGAGATGGTCCGGCTCACGTCTCCCCACGGGAGTATCGAGGCGCCAGCCTACATCTATCCTGGACTCCACCCCGACGTCGTCGCGGTCCCCCTTGGACTGGGTCACACGGCTTACGGCGACTACGCCAAGGGTCGCGGGGTCAATGCGCTTGACCTGCTCGACGCCAAGGACGGGAACGGGTTCCTGCCCTACGTCGCGACCCGGGTCACGCTGAGCAAGTCCGGCCAGTACAAGAAGCTGGCGAAGACCGAGGGCACGACCCGCCAGCTGGGTCGCGGCATTTCCGACGCGATGACGCTGGAGCAGGCCAAGAAGGGCCTCACTCCCGCGCTCGCGCTGGAGGAGCAGGGTCATGCGGAGCACGAGGTCAATACCGAACGTGAAGTCGAAGCGATCCACGGCTTCCGGGAAAGCCAGCTGGAGAAGCGGAAGCATGGCGCCTACGTCGCCGAGCAGCCGATGTGGGGCATGGCGATCGACCTCGCCAAGTGTACCGGATGCTCGGCCTGCGTGACCGCGTGCTACGCCGAGAACAACATTCCGCACGTGGGTGAGGATGAGGTGCGCCGCGGCCGTGAGATCACCTGGATCCGCATCGAGCGGTTCTGGGAGGGCGGTGGCGACACTGGAGATCCGCTGGAGCCCCGGGTCATTCCGATGATGTGCCAGCACTGCGACGCGGCGCCCTGCGAGCCGGTTTGTCCGGTCTACGCCGCGTACCACACGCCGGACGGTTTGAACGGGCAGGTCTACAACCGCTGTGTGGGCACCCGGTACTGCTCCAACAACTGCCCGTACAAGGTCCGGTACTTCAACTGGTTCGCCTACGCGAAGAAGGCGTTCCCCGAGCCGCTCAACCTGCAGCTCAATCCCGACGTGACCGTCCGGGCCCGCGGCGTGATGGAAAAGTGCACGATGTGCGTCCATCGGATCCGGGGCGCCCAGAACGCGGCGCGCCTGGAGGGCAGGGAACTCAGAGAGGGCGATGTCAACACCGCCTGTGCTCAAGCCTGTCCCTCGGACGCCATCGTCTTCGGCAACATGAAGGATCCGGGCAGCAGGGTGATGGCGCTCAAGACCAACCACCGCGGTTACCATGTCTTCGAAGAGCTCAATGTGCGGCCGGCGATCACCTACCTGGCGAAGGTTCTCCACCGGACGGAGGCCTGAGCGATGGCCGTCATAGCGCACGAGCCGCAGCATCCGACCCAGACCCACGCCGAGGTCACCCGCGACGTCGTCAACACGCTGGGGACCGCGGACCGGGGTTATTTCATCGCGCTCGGTGTGGCGGTGCTCTGCCTGCTGGTGGGGCTCGGCACGTTCACCATGCTGCTCAAGGACGGGCTGGGGCTGGCGGGCTATTCACCGCCGACCATGTGGGCGGTGTACATCACGACTTTCGTGTTCTGGATCGGTATCGGCCACGCCGGAACCCTGATCTCGGCGATCCTGTTCCTGTTCCGCTCCCCGTGGCGTACCGCGGTCTACCGGGCCACCGAAGCGATGACCGTGTTCGCCGTGATGACGGCCGGTCTCTTCCCGATCATCCATATCGGCCGCCAGTGGTTCTTCTACTGGCTGCTGCCCTATCCGAACGCGCGGTTCCTCTGGCCCAACTTCAAGTCGCCCCTGATCTGGGACGTCTTCGCGATCTCCACCTACCTCACGGTCTCCACGACCTTCCTCTGCGTGGGACTGGTGCCGGACATCGCCGCGGCGCGGGACAAGATGCGGGGGTGGCGACACCAGGTGTACTCGTTCTTCTCCCTGGGGTGGAAAGGCACCGACAATCAGTGGCGGCACTACACCCGTGCTTATCTCTACCTGGCGGCGCTGGCGACTCCGCTGGTACTGTCGGTGCACTCGGTGGTGTCGTGGGATTTCGCGATGAGCATCATCCCCGGATGGCATGGGACGATCTTCGCTCCCTACTTCGTCGCCGGCGCCATCTACTCCGGCGTTGGCATGGTGTTGACGATCCTGATCCCGCTCCGCAAGGCGCTCAAGATCGAGCACATGATCACCGAGTACCACTTCGACAACCTGGCCAAGCTGACTCTGCTGACCGGATCGATCCTGTTCTATGCCTACGCGATGGAGTACTTCATCGCCTGGTACAGCGGCAACCCGTTTGAGCAGGAAACCTTCTGGCGCCGAGCCTTCGGCCCGATGTGGTGGGCCGGCTGGACCATGATCATCTGCAACGCGTTCGTGTCCCAGCTGTTCTGGTTCCGGAAGATCCGCACCAATCTCACGGCGCTATTCGTCCTCTCGATCTTCGTCAACATCGGGATGTGGTTCGAGCGGTACGTCATCATCGTCTCGAGCCTCAGCAACGACTACAATCCCTACGCCTGGGGCCAGATGACCCCGACCTGGGCCGACTGGGGAATCCTGCTCGGTTCGTTCGGCTGGTTCAGCATGTGGTTCCTGCTGTTCGCCCGGACCTTCCCGGTCGTGGCGATCCAGGAGCTCAAGGAAATGATCCCGATGCCGCGGTTGAGAAAGGGAGGCCACTGATGGCCAAACCCGTCCCCGGCGTCCTGGCAGTCTTCGAGCACATCGACGCGGCTTGTGACGCCATCAAGACGCTTCGGGCTCAAGGCAAGCGAAACTTTACGGTCTATTCCGCAGCGCCGAACCACGAGCTGGAAGAGGCCCTGGGGGTGACCAACAGTCCGGTGCGTCTCTTCACCCTGATCGGTGGGATGACCGGATGTCTGGCCGGTGTCGGCATGACCTTCTGGATGTCGCTCGACTGGCCCTTGCTCGTGGGCGGCAAGCCGATCGCGACCTTCCCACCCTACGTGGTGTTCATGTTCGAGCTGATGGTCCTGATTGGCGCGCTGAGCACGGTGACTGGATTGGTGCTGCTGAGTCTCACCAAACGCACCACCGGACTCGCCTACGATCCCTCGTTCTCGGACGACCGGATCGGCATCTTCGTGCCGTCCGGCGGCGAGAGCGGCGCGGAAATCGAGCGGATCGTCCGGGATGCCGGGGCGGTGGAGGTGCGCAATGCGGCGTAACACCCTGCGCGCCTTCGCACTCGTCCTGCTGGCAGGGCTCGGCTCCTCCTGTGATTTCTACTACAACGACGTGCCGTCGCCGGACGACGCACTGCACCTGGTGCCCTGGTTCGACGCCATGATCTTCCAGCGCTCGATCTCTCCGTATCAGCGCGCCGATGTCCCGCGCTACACGGTCCCCGGCACGGTACCAGTCACCGGTGGGGAAGAGAGCTGGCAGGTGGGGGACCCGTTGCAGCTGGCCTACGGCTTCGACCAGGCCGTGGCGGATAAGGTGGCGAATCCGCTCGCCGGTCAGGCCGCGACCGCGGTGGGCGATACGCTCTACCACACGTACTGCACTCCCTGCCACGGACCCGTCGGAGCCGGTGATGGGCTGGTCGGCGTCAAGATCGGCGCTCCATCGTTGCTCACGGACCGCGCCAGGGGATACACCGACGGCTACATCTACAGCATCATCCGTTACGGGCGAGGGGTCATGCCGCTCTACGGCGACAAGGTACGGGGCGAGAATCGGTGGCAGATTGTGAATTTCGTCCGCCAGCTTCAGGGATCCGGGCCGGCTCCCGCCGCGGGAGGAGCCCAATAATGGCCAGCTCCGTCGTCCGGGAAACTCTCTCGATCCGCGCCCTGTCGGCGCGCTACAACCTGTTCGTCGGCTTGGGCGCGGTGCTGGCCGTGATCGGTCTCATCCTTCTCGCGCTCGCGCTCACTGGAGCACAGGCCGATCGCGCCTGGCATCTCTTTCACGTGAACTGGGTCTTCTTCACCAGCCTCACCGGCGGCAGCATGGCCTTCGTGGCGGTGCAGAAGGTGACCAAGGCCAAGTGGTCCGGCCTGATGATCCGGTTCTCGGAAGCAGCCGCCTTCCTGTTCTTTCCGGTATCGCTGATTGGATTCCTGCTGATCTTCACGGTCGGCTACAGCCACATCTTCCCGGCGATGGAAGGGTTGGGGCACGCCAAAGAGATCTGGCTGTCCCACAGCTTCATGTTCTGGCGGCTCTTTATCGGCCTCTGCCTGCTTTACTACCTGGGCTACCGGCTGATCAGAGCCGACATGATTCCGGACATGTTTGAGACCAAGGCCCTGCTCACCGGCCGGCGCCGGACCATGTACGATCGCTGGACCGCCGGGTATGACGACTCGCCCGAGGCCAGAGCCCGAAACGATCACACCATCTACACCCTCGCGCCCGCGTACGTGGTGGTCTACGCGCTCGTCTTCACGTGGGTGGCATTCGACATGGTGATGGGCCTGCAGCCCCACTGGTTCTCCAACCTGTTCGGCGGCTGGTTCTTCATGGGTGCGTTCCTGGGAGCCCATACCCTCCTCGCGCTCCTGATGCTCTACGGGCGGAAGGAGGTGGGTATCACCGCGTTCGTGTCCCCCAAGCAGCGGCACGACCTGGGCAAGCTCTGCTTCGGCTTCACCGTCTTCTGGGCCTACCTGATGTGGGCTCAGTTCCTGGTGATCTGGTATGGCAACCTTCCAGAGGAGACTGGATTCCTCTTTGCCCGACTCTGGGGTCCTTGGCGGCCGATCGGCAGCATCGTATTCCTCGGCATGTTCGTCATTCCCTTCTTCGGCCTGCTTGGAGTTCTGCCCAAGAAGGTGCCGTTTACCATGGCGCTCTTCACCGCGATCAGCCTGGTATCGCTCTGGCTGGAGCGGTATCTCGACGTCATGCCCTCGGTAACTCGCGAGCCGGGTCCCGTGTTCGGCCTTCCCGAGTTCGCCTCGACCGCGGCGTTCCTGGGACTCTTTCTGTTGTGCTACGGGATCTTCGCCCGCACCTTCCCGATGGTTTCTCCCCGGCTCGCCGAGATTACCCTCGATCGGGAGCGCGGGCATGTACTTCAGGAAGTCACCGGCGAGTTCGAGCATGAAGAGGCGCCGGGCGATTACGTGGCCGCGGACGTGATCGAGCGGAGACACAAAGAGCGGTGAACGGTGAACGGTGAACGGTGAACAGTGAACGGTAATCGGTGATGCAAATCAGAGCCCTCCTCGGCGTAGCGCCGCAGGAGGGCTCAATCACTTGGGAACACCCCGTTCCCCGTTCCCTTTTCCCCGCTTTCAGTACCTCCGCCGCACGCCCCCTCTCGAAATCATCAGGCTGCCGAGCACCTTCGAGGGCCCCGTTACGGCGAGCATCCGGTCTCCCTGGCGCAAAGTCAGCGTCATCTTGTCCGGCTGGGTGCTATTCGCAGCGTCCGGTTGGCGGCTCGAGGCGTCCTCAGCCTCCTGATTGGCAATCAGCGAGGAGACCTTGGCGGCCGGGCCCTCGATAGTCCGGATGAGCTGGCCGTCCTCCAGCTGCTGATCGACCGCGGTGACCTCGGCACCTGCCTCACCCGGTTGCACTTGAACCTGGATCACCGGCAAACCGGGCACCCGAGGGAGCTGGCTGGGAGTCGACGGCTCCAGCCCATCAACGCCGACGTTGCGCCAGAGGCCCTGCAGGTTCCCCCCGCTCACCGAGGGCTGGCTCTCTACCGAGAACACTTCCTGAGAGGTCTGGTCGGTACCCTCCGAGGCAGGTGCGTAGGACGCTACCATTACCTCGGCCGACTCGTCCGCAACCTGGAACGCCGCCACTGGCAGACGGGCCGACGTCGGCTGGCGGAGTGCCACGGCTTGCCTGGGACGGTTCGGCTCGGGTCTGGCGGTCTGGATGGCGGGAACGGCGAGGGGCGGGCTGTCGGATGGGAGCAAGCGGATCGCGACCGGCGCAACGGCGATGGGCGCGTCCGCCTGGAGCCGGGCCATCTCGGCCTGGACTCGCTGATTCATCTTCCAACCCAGTCCTGCCGCCACGATCAGGCTGGCGGCCCACCCAGCCCGCACCGTCCACTGGCGGCGCCACCGGCGTTCCGCGTCGTAGCGGTCGCGCAAAGTGGCGAAGCTTGGCGGAAGAATCGGTCCGGGACCCAGGCGGGCGAGCAGCGCAGTGGTGCGGTCCCTGAGCCCAGCCGTGTCATCCCGGAGGGCGCTGCAGCCGGGACATTCGGCGAGGTGACTCTCGATTTCCACGCACTGAGAACGGCTCAGCGCCTGGTCGAGATAGGCATGCAATTCTTCGTCAGGAATGTGCCGCACGGCTCTGCTGTTCCATTCGATCATATGCGTCGACCAACCGCTTCCGGGCCCTGGCCAACGTCGTGCCTACCGCGCCCAGAGCCAGGCCAGTTTGCTGGGCGATTTCGGGATAACTCATACCGGCGTCCCATAACAGCAGCACCTCCCGGTCCCGCTTGGTGAGAGCTCCCAAAGCCGCTTCTACCTTCGAACGTCGTTCGTCCTGCTCGACCGTCTCTTCTGCCGAGGGCTGAATCGACGGGAGGGTGACCGGGTCATCCTTCAACAGGGTCAGGTGCCGTTTGCGTCTCACAGCGGCGCGAGCTTCATCCCGCGCCAGGTTTGCTGCGACCGCAAATAACCAGGCCCGCGGCTTCTCCGGCCGGTGGGCCATGGCCCGCATAAAGACTTCCTGGGCCAGATCCTGTGCTCTATCCGCGTCCCAGACCCGTCGGTACAGAAATCGTACGACGGTAGAATAGGTGGTGCGGTAGAGTTCCTCCAATTCATCTGCCATCGGCTATCTCCGGAAGTCCCGCGGCTCCAAGATTGACGCGGAACTCCGTTTAACCCACACACTTGACCGTTTCTGCTGCTGCTACTTTTTCTTTCTTTTCCGCCCCGAGGAGGTCCCGAAGACACACCCCGGATGCAGCCCTTTGCCTTTCGGGGGCCAATCGCTGCACAGGTCGGGTTTGGCCGGACGGCCATCCTCCCTGGTGCGGCCGTGGAGCGAGCAATTCCGGGTGCCGGCCTCGAGATACCCGCAGGCCGAGATGATTTCGGCCTCCAGGGAGTGATCCCCCTCCCTGGTGACCTTACAAAGATAGGGGGACCGGCGCGAACGAACGAGGGCCTCCAGCTCCACGTCCCCGCGCTCGCAGAGGATCTCGACCTGGAGGTCGCGGCAGCAGGCAGCTCCAATTCGGTTGTCCGCTGTCCGGCAGGGGGCCGTCGCGCAGGGGTTGTCTCCCTGGAGAACGGGGAGGCTCCGCCGCCGCACATCCGGAAGGACTTTTCTGACCGCTTTGTGGTCCTGAATAACCTGAAACCGGTTGGAACCGAGTTGTCGTGGCTGGGGGGCCCCGGCTGTAATTGCAGGCGCCGACCCTTCGAATCCGTGGACCCGGCAGCGTGCTTCTCCGGAGTTTCCCGTCTTGAGATGCCGGCATGTGACGTGGAGCACTGCCGGAACGAGCAATTCCTCGCCCTTTATGCGCAGTTCTCCGAAGGTGACTTGGGCTGTATGCCCCAGCAGCCAGGTTGCCTCGTGATCCAGCGACTCGGGGCCTTCCTCGAGGGATCCAATCTTGAGGACCACAGGGAGCTCACGGCACTGTTTTCCGAGGCCGGAACACGAGGGAACAGGCCTCCCATTTTCAGACCGGCTCGCTATCTTTGTGCCCGAATTCACAAGCCCGCTTTCAAACCCTCTGACGGAGGATGGTTGCAATGCGCGTGATCTCTCTCGCGGCGGGGTTGCTGCTCGCTGTCGCCGCGTGCGGTGGTGAAAAGAAGGCCCCGGAGCAGGCCGCCGCGGCGGACACGGGTGCCGCTGCTCCTGCCCCGTCAGCCCAGCAGGCGATGACCGGCACCGGCACCACGGTTGACGTGAACATGGATTTCGACGGCAAGGTCGGCAAGTTCGATCCCGCGAACGTCACTATCAAGGCCGGTGATGTCGTGCGCTTTCACAATCACTCCGGCGGCCCGCACAACGTGGCCTTCGATAAGGATAGCATCCCGGCTGGCGCCGAGGCGGTCCTGAACGGCTCCATGAAGGATGTGATTGCTCCGCTGACCGGCCCGATGCTGGTGCAGCCCGACCAGACCTACGAGATCTCCTTCGCGGGTGCTCCAGCGGGAGTCTACCATATCCACTGCACTCCGCACCTCGCTTTCAACATGCGGGGCACGATTACGGTGCAGTAAGATAGTGATGGGTGAAAAGGACTGAGGAGTGAGAAGTCAGGACTGAGGGCTGAGATTGGAGTCGAGGACCGAGTGCGAGGCGCGATGCCTCGCTTCGGTCCTCGATGCTTTTTCCTCCCGACTGCGTTCCGCCCACGCCCCGAACCCGGTAACCAGCAAGGCGAACGCCCCGCCGGCCAAGGCATCCACGCCGTAGTGCATCTGGCAGTAGACCACCCCGATAGAAAGAAGGACTGATGGCACCGTCAGTAGCCACCCGACCCATCGGGCTCCGAGAAATCCGGCGACCGTCGCGACAATCGCGGCCGCCACGTGCGACGAGGGGAACGCCGCACCATACGAACTCCCCTTGGCCAGGGTCGCATAAACCAGCCTGGCCATCGGATTGTCCATGATCACGGGGTCGGGTCGGGGAAACTCGTAGTACGGTCCGGCGACAGGAACAGCGAGGAACAGGAGGTAGCAGCCGAGGAAGGTTGCCGTGAGCCATAGGACCGAGCGCCGACAAGCCTGAATGCGGCCGGCGAAGAGAAAATACAGCACGGGCAACGCAACGATCGGGTAGTAAGCGAAATAGGATGCGTGAAAGACGGTCGAGAGAAGCCGGCTCGGATGCGCCTGCCACCACTCCCGGGAAATCTGGCCGCCGAACAACACCTGATCGGCGCGCATCGCCCACTCATCGTGCGTCGGGATGGCTCCGAAATTGTTGAGGATATCCAGTGCGCCGTAGGTAGAAGTAAGCAGGACCAGGGGAAAGATCTCGCGCAGCCCCCTTCCCAACGACCCGAGGTCCGCCCGCACGAACAGCGCGATCAGCAGGAGATAGAGTGCATTGGCGACAAGCACCCAGGCGCACGCCGGCTGACTCTCAAACCGGACCAAGGCCAGGACGCTGGTGATCAGGAGATAACCGCCGACCAGGTACTCGACCGGACGAACGCGATGCCCGGCGTCCGGCCGCATCAAAGCCAACCCGCTTCCCGGTACCACTGCGCCGCACTTGCCAGACCCAGGGCGAGATTCTGAGCCGGCACCCACGCCGTATCGCGCATCAGTGCGGCCGGATCTCCGGTCCACGCCGGCTGAAAGAATTCGTTCGCCTTGTCCGGCGTCAGAATGGTGGGCTTGTGAGTGGCCCAGGCCCAGGTGCCCGTCGCGCTGAGGGCGACGACGGCGAGCCAGTTGGGCAGCTTGATAACCCGCACTTCGCGATGCATCGCCGTGGCCACGGCATGGGCGAACTCTTCGCTGGTAAAGACCTCCGGGTGACAGGCATAGTAGGTCTTACCTACCGTCGCCGCGCTGGTGGCGGCGAAGATCAGCGCCTGCGCGAGGTCGGGGCCGGTCACGGCCGAAAGCTCCTGGCGTCCATCTCCGAACACGGGGGTGAGTCCAGTGCGAACCAGCTTGAAGACCTTGAAGACCTCGGCATCGCGCGGGCCATAGACCATCGGCGGCCGAATGATAGTCCATGGCAGCGACGATACCCGAACGACCGCCTCGCCGGCCAGCTTGCTCCGGCCATACGCGGTCACGGGATGGGGAGGTTCTTCTCCCCGGAGAGGTCGCCCGCGCTCGGAAGCGCCGCCGGCGGCCATGCTCGACACCAGCACGAATCTCGGGGGTTCGCCGCCTCGGTGCGATGGTTCGGCTGAAAGCGAGGTGTGTACTGCGGCGAGGAGGTTGTGGGTCCCGTCTCGATTGGCGCGCAGGAACTCAGGCTCATTACGTGCGGCCGTCACCCCGGCGACGTGAAAAATCGCATCCTGGTCCCTTACAGCGACGGCCAGAGCGGCCTCGTCGTGGAGGTCTCCTTGCACCTGCCGAACGCCGAGTCGATTGAGGAGGGTCGCTTTGCCGGGAGAGCGGACCAGCGCCGTAACTTCGTCCCCATTCCGAACCAGGGCTTCGACGAGGTGGCTCCCAACGAACCCCGTCGCCCCGGTCACCAGCGCCTTCATAGCGGACGATCGTACATGCGGTAGGTCTTGTACACCGTGAATTCCATCTTCTCGAGCCCCGCGTTCATTGCCGGATTGTCTTCCAGAATCCACCCTGCTTCACCCCAGTAAATCCCGCGCTCGGCCGACTTGGTCCAGATCCAGTGATACAGCATGGCATCCACTCCTCTGCCTCTCCATTCCGGGAGAATGCCGAGGAGCAGGATCCGGAGCCGTCTGATGCGCTTCAGTTTCAAGGTGAGGAGCAGGTCTGCCAGCAGAGCGGGAGTGAGCCGGCCGGAACGATGGCGCTTGAAGATCGCGTTCAGGTCGGGGAGACAGAGTCCGAACCCGATGATCTCCCCGTTATGTTCGGCGAACGGGATGAGCTCAGGTATGGCGACGGGCTTGAATTGCTCGGCGAGGTGATCGAGTTCGTGGTCGGTCATGGGGACGAAGCCCCAGTTCTTCTCCCAGGCCTTGTTGTAAAGAACCTTGACCTTTTCAACTTCGTTCTTGAAATCGGCCATATTGAACGGCCGCAAGGTGACGCCCATCCGCTTGCGAATCAGTTCGGTGCCGCGGGCCAGGCGTTCCGGCACCGGAACGTAGGACGCCTCGTACCCACCTCGGTAGACCAGCAGGTCCATGGCCTTCTTGAACCCCTCGGCCTCGATCAACCGGCGGTACCAGGGCGGGTTGTGCGGCATCATCAAGGTCGGAGGAGTATCGTAGCCATCCACCAGCAAGCCGCACTCGTCGTTTACTGAGAAGGACGCCGGGCCTCTCAGAGTGTCGAGGCCGCGGGCGCGGACCCATTCGGTAGCAGTGGTGAAGAGCGCCTTGACCGCCGCTTCGTCGTACTCGCACTCGAAGAATCCGAAGAACCCGACTTTGTCCTCGTGGGTCTCGTTGTGAAGCTTGTTGGCGATGGCGGCAATCCGGCCCACCACCTTCCCGTTCCGCTCGGCGAGGAAGTACTCGGCTTCAGCATGCTCGAAGAAGGGATTTTTCTTGCGATCGAGCAGTTTCCGCACGTCCATACGCAACGGCGGGACCCAATACGGGTCCCGCGCGTAGAGTTCGTAGGGTAGTGCGATGAACCTGTCGAGATCGGCCCGGCCCTGAACGGGCCGGACCCGCACGTCAGCGGTCAGATGACCCCCAGCTCGCGTCCGATCGAGGCGAACTGCTCCAGGCAGAAGTCGATCTGGTCGAACGAGTGTGTCGCCATCAGGCTGGTCCGCAGCCGGCACTGGGAAGGCGGAACCGCGGGGGGCGCCACGGGGTTGGTGAAGACACCGGCGTCGAACAGTTTGCGCCAGAAGACAAAGGTCTTCTCCAGCGGGCCGATCAGCACCGGGACGATCGGAGTCTCGGTTTCGCCGATGTCGTATCCCAGCTGGCGGAAGCCATCCTGGAGCCGGCGGGTATTGGCCCAGAGGTTCTCACGCCGCTCCGGTTCACTCCTGAGCACTTCGAGTGCGGCGAGCACTCCGGCCGTATTGGCCGGCGGCAGGGAAGCCGTGAAGATGAGCGGACGGCTGTGATGCTTGAGATAGTGGATCACGCTCTCGGCGCCGGCCACGAATCCGCCGATCGAGGCCAGGGACTTGGAGAAGGTCCCGGCGATGATATCCACCTCGTCGGTCATCCCGAAGTGCGCAGCCGTGCCGTCGCCGTTCGGGCCGAGCACGCCGATCGCATGGGCGTCATCCAGGGCCAGCGCGATACCGTACTTTTTCGCGATGCGAACCAGCTCCGGGACGTTGGCGATGTCGCCTTCCATGGAGTAGACGCCGTCCACGATGATCATCGCGCCCCGGCCGTTCTTGGTGCGCTCGATCATCCGCTCCAGGCCGGCGAGGTCTCCGTGGGTAAATCGGAGCGTGTCGCCGTAGGACATCTTGGCGCCATCCACGATCGAGGCGTGGTCCAGCTTGTCCAGGTACACCACCTCGCCCCGGCCGATGAGTCCGGAAATCAGACCCAGGTTCGCCGAGTACCCGGTCGAGAAGACCAGGCAGTCTTCCTTGCCGAGGAACTCGGCCAGGGAGCGCTCGAGTTGACTGTGCAAGTCGAGGGTTCCGTTGAGGAACCGGCTACCGGTGCAGCCCGATCCATAACGGTGCAGCGCTCGGGAAGCGGCTTCAAGAACCTTGGGGTGGTGGGTCAGGCCGAGGTAGTTGTTCGACCCCAGCATGATGCGCTTCTGGCCTTCAATGACGACCGAGGTATCCTCGGAGTCGGAAATCGGCTTGAAGTAAGGATAGAGCCCGGCAGCTTGAACCTCGCGGGCTTTGGTAAACTGACGGCACTTTTCAAACAGAGCGACGGTCTGCAGAGTCTGAATATCCACGGTGCCTCGATTCAATCGCCGCCGGTTGCTAAAAAAGGGGATTGTCACTAACCCGTTACATTCTAACGGGTTGGACAACTCGACACAAGTTGGGGACTGGGCTAGGCATTAACCCGTACCCTGCCGCGTCGTTACGCTCCAGCCCCGGCGTGGTTTTACCGCTAACTTGAGTCTGACCTCAGCCCAAGCTGGTTTCTCTGTTGGCCATCCGTCTTCGCAACTTCGCTTCCGCCCTTGGCTTGGTCGGATGCCTCTGGCAGGTCCAGATCGGGGGCCTCAGGGCGCAGGAAGTATACCCGCGTTCCCGGGTGGGGAGATTCGAGGTAGAAGGGCTCGATTTCCGTCCGGAAGGGGCCTGGCGCAAGGGCTCGGAGCGGGTGCGCTCCAACCGAGCCGAGCTGCTCGGCCTGCGGGCTCTGTCGGTCTTGAACGGTCGTAGCGCGATGACGCGTGTCGCAGGCACCTATTTCGTCCCTGTCGTCCCAATCACCTTCAACAACACGACGCCGCCATTCCCCGCCGCCCAGTACGAGAACGTCCTGTTCAACCCGTCGCCAACCACCGAGCCGTACAGTGTCCGCAGCTACTATAAGGAAATGTCGCGTGGAGCGGTGACCATCAGTGGGGTAGTGCTCGATTGGGTCGTAGCCGACAGCGCAGACGTGTACTACGAAGACGGGTGCAACGGCGTCGGGGTGAAGGTGTCGTGCCCACACGGTGGCCGCCCGTTCGTGGAGCTGCTGCTCCAAGCGCTCAAGGCCAACGATACCGGCGCCGTGGATTGGGGAGAGTTCGACAACGATGGACCGGACGGGCTCCCGAACTCGGGCGATGACGACGGTGTGGTCGACTTTGTCACCTTCCTGCAGCCCGATGTAGACGGCGCCTGCGGGGCACCCGGGATCTGGGCGCACCGCTACTTCATGAGCGCCTGGAACGGCTCGCCTTACAAGACGAAGAGCCCGCGGCGCGGTGCGGGAGGGGTGATCCTTCCCGGCCAGTTCATCATGGTTGATGACTACACGATGCAGAGCGCGGTTGGCGGGACGACCGCGTGCAACGGTGCCGCCATCATGCCGGTCGGAACCGTGGCTCACGAAACCGGGCATGCCTTCGGACTTCCGGATCTCTACGACACCGACCTGCGCAATCCCTCCGTGACGCAGGGGATCGGGGAGTGGGGAATCATGGGGAGTGGCAATTACACCCAGCCCTACAGCCCGTCCCGCTTCGAGGCGTGGTCGCTGGCTGAGCTGGGCTGGGTGGCAATTGATACGCTGGCTGCCTCACGCCCGGTCCGGCTGAGTCCGGTTGCGACGAGCGATACGGTTCTCTACATCGCGGTGCCCAACACCGACGAGTACTTCCTCCTGGAGAACCGCCAGCCGATCGGCAGCGACAGCGCGCAGATCAACGACTCCTGCGTGTTCGGTACCCGCTCCTGTGCCAAGGCGCCGGGTCTGCTGGTGTGGCACATCGATCAGGGAATAGTCGATGCTCGGGGGTTCCGGCTGGGCAACCGGGTCAACACCGGAGCGATCCAGGGTGTCGCGCTGGTGCAGGCGGATGGCCTGAACCAGCTGCGTGAGCCTGGCGGGAAGAACCGGGGAGACCTGGGCGACCCGTTTCCCGGATCGACGGAGAACCACACACTGGGCGATCTCACGCTCCCTGCCGCGCTGGACAACCAAGGCGCGACTGCCGGGTTCATGCTGGACTCGATCTATCAGGACGTAGATGGTTCCGTCGCGTTCCGATATACCAAGACTACCGCGGGCCTGGTGAACGTGAGCCTCCCGCAGGCCATTGACGAGATACTGGGGAAGGGAAGCCTCGGCTCGCTCCAACTGGCCTATCTCGACTCTCTGGGAAACAAGAACGGTGGCTACGACGTGGGAGACTTCCTCGCGTATCTCTCGGCCAACTCCTCCGCGCTGTCGCCTGAGGTGTTCCGCGCGGTGCTGGCGGCGGATCGCCGGAGGCATCGATGAGAGGGCGCGCCACGCTGGCTCTCATCATGATCGTCCTCGCCTGCCACGAGGACGAAAAGACCATGGCGCCTACGGGTCCGGGAGTGCTCGACGTCATCCTGACTACTCCCAACGACGACGACGGCGCGATATTGCTCACCGTAGATGGCGCGGTGGATTCGGTGCAGGGTGCTCCATATGTGGTCTTCTCGAGCGTTTCTGCCACGGGGACGCGAGTGGTGGTGACGGGTAACGTGGTCGCCGGGGTCATCACACGTCTGTACGTGCCCGATATCTCAACGGCGGACCAGTATGTCCCGCAGCTAGTCGAAGTGGCCCAGCGGAGTACTTACGCCTTGCGGTCCCCGACCTCTTATCGGCTGGAACTGAAAGCCGAACGGTAGGTGCTCATCAGGGCCCCATTGACACATCAAGAATTATTGATATATTCACTGCCATGACAGCGACGACCGCCTTACCGACACCATTGATTCGTTTGAGCGAGATCTGCCATGCGCTCTCCGATCCAACGCGTTTGCAGATCCTCGCCATGCTCCGTTACGGGGAGCGTTGCGTTTGCGATTTGACCGATGCCCTCGAGTCGGGGCAGTCGAGGCTCTCGTTTCATCTCAAGACTTTGAAGGATGCCGGCCTGGTGCAGGACAGGCGGGAAGGACGCTGGGCCTATTACAGTCTCGTGCCGGGCGAATTCGAGAGCCTTCACGAATTGCTGGGCGATCTGGGCAAAGAACTGCTGCCTAAGCGCGCTGCGCGCTGCTGTGGGTGATTTTTTTGTCGATAACACATCAATAAAAATTGATTAGCGTGGAGGCGACTGTGTCGGAACTGATTCAGGAGATTCAGACGAAGTATGGCGAGGCGGCGCGCCGTGCCTCGGCAGGTAACACGAGCAGTTGCTGCGGAGGCGCCGCCTTCTGCTCCAGCCCCGATCCCATCACCCGTGACCTGTATGGTGACGGTGAGACGGCAGGGCTCCCTCCCACGGCGCTGCTGGCGTCCCTTGGCTGCGGCAATCCCACCGCGCTGGCCGAACTCAGGCCGGGCGACACAGTCCTGGACCTCGGTTCTGGAGGCGGGATTGATGTCCTGCTCTCCGCACGACGGGTGGGCCCGACCGGCAAGGCCTACGGCCTCGACATGACCGATGACATGCTGGCTCTCGCGCGCGCCAACCAGCGCGAATCAGGACTGACCAACGTAGAATTCCTGAAGGGACAAATCGAGAATATCCCGCTCCCGGACGAGTCGGTGGATGTCATCATCTCCAACTGCGTGATCAATCTTTCGGGCGACAAGGATCGAGTGCTGGCCGAGGCATTCCGGGTGCTCAAACCCGGCGGACGGCTGGCGATCTCCGACGTCGTGGTGCGCGGTGTGGTTCCCGAGGAGATACGGCGAAGCGTAGAACTCTGGATCGGATGTGTGGCCGGTGCGCTCGAAGAGCAGGAATACCTCGAGAAACTCTCCACCGCGGGTTTTGTCGGCGCCGAACTCGAGGCGACCCGGGTTTACAAAGCCGAGGATGCGCGGGCTTTCCTCGACGGCGCTGGTCTGGATGCGGATCAGATCGGGCCGCAGATCGACGGCCGTTTCATGGGAGCCTTTCTCCGTGCCACCAAGCCGGCGCCAGTCGAAGCGTGCTGCGGCAGCGACTGCTGCGGGGGCCACGCGTGAAGGTTCGTGGCCTGGGACCCGGGGACAGGGTAGCCATTCGCGACCTTCTCGATGGAAGCGGCCTTCCAACGACAGATCTCGATCAGGCGACGATTCGATTCCTCGGGTATCGGGACGAGGCCGGGCTTGCGGGCGTGGTTGGTGTGGAGCTGTTCGGTGGGGTAGGGCTACTTCGGTCGCTCGCGGTTCGATCCGATCTTCGAGGCAGCGGGCTGGGCGTGGCATTGGTCGAGGCTGCTGAGAGATTGGCGGTTCAGCAGGGTGCCCTCGAGCTGTTTCTGCTCACGACCACGGCCGAGCCGTTTTTCGGCAGGCGAGGTTATGCTCGCCGCGATCGTGCTTCGGCGCCGGCATCGATTCGAGAAACCACCGAATTCACCAGTATCTGCCCATCTTCCGCCGCCTTCATGTCCAAGGCAGTCGCGTCGCCGCCGCATCGCCTCTGAAGTCACCCATGTCCACCCCATCGAATCGTCCTCTCCGCGTCCTGTTTCTCTGTACCGGAAATTCAGCGCGAAGCCAGATAGCGGAAGCGGTCCTCAACCGGAAAGGAGGCGGTCGTTTCTCCGCGCACAGCGCCGGCTCTCATCCGGTAGAAACGGTCAATCCATTGGCGCTCGAGGTGCTCGAAGAATCGGGCTATCAGTGGAGAGGTCACCGGCCCCGCGGGCTCGCCGAACTCGATAGAGAGCACTGGGATTTCGTCATCACCGTTTGCGACAACGCCAGGGAGTCTTGCCCGATCTTCCCCGGTCAACCGGTCCTGGCTCACTGGGGCATGCAGGATCCGGCCGCCGTTTCGGGAACTCGGGAGGCACGGCTAACCGCCTTTCGTAACGCCCTGACCCTCATCAATCGGCGGATCGACCTCTTCCTCAACCTGCCGATCGAGAAGTTGGAGCGCCTCGCCCTGCAGGGGCGGGTGGAGGCAATTGGGAGCGAGGCCCTTCCGCCGGGTGTAAGCCAATCACCTACAGTGGGCCGACCTCGCCTCGCTTGACGCTGCCCGTCTCCTTCCGCACTTTGCAATCAGGTTGTTCCTGCCTTCATGGAGAAGCTGATGACCGATAGGGATCCGGTAGGCCGCCGCTCGTTCCTGGGCTTCCTCGGTCTGGCGGGGTTGTCACTGGCCGGTGGCAGCCGGAAAGGCGTCGCCGACCTGCTGCCTTTCCTCAAGGGTCCCGACGACCCCGAGGTTCCCAACGAAATCGTTCAGAAGATCATGAGCGAGCGGTTCGGGAGCCGGGAGATCAAGCGAGGTCACGTCACCCTCGACATGCCGCCCCTCGCGGAGGACGGCCGTGTCGTGCCGGTCGCCATCGAGTCCGACCTGCCGATGACACCCGACTCCTACGTGAAGGCGGTGTATCTCATCGTCGATCACAATCCCGATCCGCTGGTCACCGTCTTCCATCTCACGCCGGCGTTCGAGCGGGTGAAGATCGAGACCCGGATCAAGATGAAGCGAACCTGCTGGATCCGCGCGATCGTGGAGACCAACAACGACGAGCTATGGGCCGACTACATGAAAGTCGAAACCACGCTGAACGGGTGCGGATGATGGCCGAGACCGGCAAGGCGAAGATCGTGATCCCGGAGCAGATCAAGCAGGGCGACGCGATCCGGGTCCAAACTATCGTGCAGCATCCGATGGACACCGGCTTTTTCCGCGACGCCAACGCGGACCTGATCCCCCCCTGGTTCATCAACGATGTGCGGGTGCTCTACGGAGACACGGAGATCGCTCGCTTCGAGTGGACCTCGGGGATCAGCAAGGATCCCATGGTCAGCTTCATGCTCCGGGCCGATCGCGAGGCTCCTCTCACCTTCGTGTGGAAGGACAACAAGGGCAAGGAATATCAGTCGGCGGTTGAGATCAAGTTCACTACGTGAGAACGGCGGTCAAGACGGTCAGGGCGGACAGGGCGGACAACAAGGGAACGAAGGGGAAGCAGTGGTCCGCTTCGACCGCCTCGATCGCCCTGACCGCCTTCTCCGCCCTGTTCGTCCCGCCGGCCATGGCGCAAATCACTCCGCGGCCTACCGCATTTTCCCCCACTACCGAATCGACACTCTATCCGCTCCGCAAGCTGGGCGACGGCGTCTATGCCGTGCTGGGAGACACCGGCAAGGGTGCCGAGGGACGGCCGAACGCCGGATTCGTGGTGACGAAGGAAGGGGTGATGGCGGTAGGGGGATTGGCCAGTCCGGCGCAGGCACGTGCCGTGATCCGCACTATTCGGACGGTAAGCACGAAGCCGGTCCGTTACCTGGTCCTCTATGCTCACCATCCTGACATGATGTTCGGGGCGATCGAGTTCAAGAGGATCGGTGCCAGGATCATTGCGCACCCGGACACGAGAGTCTTGGCCGGGGAGGGAGGACCGGACGCGATGGTGGCGGCGTGGGATGGCGTGGTCGGACTCCAGGAGCTGCTGGGCTTCGAGTACGCCAACACTCCTGATCAGCCGGTGACCGGGACCGATACCCTGAACCTGGGCGGCAAGGCTATCGTCGCGATTCATCCGGGTGCGGCGCACTCAGCGGGGGATCTCATGGTCTGGCTCCCTCGGGAGCGGGTGCTCTTCGCCGGAGACATCCTGCTCCCCGACGGCGTCACTATGGTGGTAGACGGAAACTCATCGGTGCTGCTCAAGACGCTGGACCAGATCGACTCCCTGCGTCCCAGGGTCATTGTCCCGGGCCACGACGCGATTCCCGACGATCCCTCCGCGATGGTTCAGCGGACCCGGGACTATTTCGCTCAGCTTCGCGAAGCGATGGGAATCGCAGTAGAGCAGGGAACTTCGATGAGACAGGCGCTCGGCTCGTTGCCTCCGCCGGACGATGGGCGGCCGGTGTCGCTTCATTCCCGGGAGCGGCGGAATGCGGTGAGAGTCTACCTCGAGATGGAACGAGCGAAGATGGGCCTTGAAGAAACTCAGGAGGGAAGTCAGTGAACCTGTTGTCGATTGTCGCCTGGGCCGCCCTGACGGCGGCACCGCAGCCCGCGCTCATCAGCACCGACTCTCTGGCGCGGATGTTGGAGAGCGAACAGGTAACCGTGCTCGACGTCCGCCAGCCGTGGACGGCTTACCTCCAGAACCACCTGCCGGGAGCGGTGTGGCTCAACGTCGAGACGCTGAGGTCCACCAACGGAGGACTGCCTTTCCAACTCCTGCCCGCCGAGATGTACGCCGCGCTGTTCACCCGCGCGGGCGTGCGGGCCGATCGTCCGGTCGTGGTATACAGTGCCGGTGACCAGTTCGACATCGATGCGACCTTCGCGGTATGGATCCTCGCCGGCTTCCAGCAGCCGCGGATTTACCTCCTCGACGGCGGCTACGCCAAATGGCAGCTCGAAAACAAGAAACTCACCCAGGAGTACCCTCACGGCGAGGTCTCCGGCAAGGCCCTCGACGGCCATCACTTCAAATTGCCAACGGCGGTATTGAGCGACGTGCAGCAAGCGTCAGGGAAGAGCGGGGTTCGCCTGGTGGATGCCCGCCCCGGTGACCAGTACGCTGGCAGCGCGGGTGCGCAGCGGCGTCGAGGTCACATTCCAGGCGCGATCAATCGCCCGTGGAAAGAGGACCTTGAGCAGCGCGACCTGTCGCTGGTCTGGAAATCGGTGGACTCGTTGCGGGCGGAGTATGCAGCCCGGGGCCTCACCCCCGATCAGGACCTCATCCTCTATTGCAATTCGAGCACGGAAGCCAGCCACGTCTTTTTCACCCTCAAGTACCTGCTGGGGTATCCGAAAGTGCGGATCTACACCGGCGCCTGGTCGGAATGGGCGGAGCGGATGGAACTTCCGATCGAATGAGCGGCGGCTCTCCGAGATCCGGGCAAACCGGAGCCTGCCCGGACTCGGAAGGCGACGGCTACACGGCGCGACGCCCTTGGACGATGCGAATCAGGAAGATGATAATCGCGGCGACGAGCAGGATGTGGATGAAGCCGCCCACGGTGTAGCTGCTCACCAGCCCGAGTACCCACAAGACAAGTAAGATGATGGCGATGGTCTCCAGCATTGCCTTCTCCTTTCAGGTTGGTTCCACTCCTATAACTTCAGCCCCCGGCCTTTCGACCCGCCAGCCCGGCGCCCACAAGGGCGACACCTCCAACCAGGGCCACGATACCGACCCACTTGGGAACCGGGCGGTGGTCGGTGGCTTTCACTTCGACATCTCCGACGTCCACGATCTTCTTCGTATCCTTGTACTGCATTCCTGTCACCAGCACGAAGGCACCGAAGACGAGTAACAGCACGCCGATTACCGCAGAAATACGCATGAACCCCTCCCTGGGTGTTCTCGCTCGAAAAAAAAGCAGACGGCGCTTTGGAGACCTATGCAGTCTGCCAATGCGCCGTCTGCTTGTGAGGCCGTCCCTCACCCGCCGCGGCGGCTCCCGGAGGAGCCTATGTAAGGCGGGGCCGCGTTTGCCCCGTGCCTCGGACAGTACCTTGGGCGACGGGGGCCGTCAAGAGCCCGAAGTTCCTCAGGTTGCGTAACCTGGATCACCTCGTCGGATGCGGTTGCCAATTCCGGGCGGCGACGTAGAGTAAGGACAGGCTGTGCCGCCCGCCTTCGGCTCCAGCAGGAGGCTGCCGATGACTACCATCCACAATTCTCCGGTTCGCCGGTCACGGCCGATGGCGTCGGACATCGACGTGTTCGGCCTTACTCATCAGGGGAAGGTCCGCAAGGAAAACCAGGACCAGTTCCTCATCGCCAGCCTTCACAAGACCATGCAGATCCAGTCAACCAGTCTCCCACCGGAGCGGTTGCCTGAGTTGATGAGCGAGTCGCGCGGCTTCGTGTTCCTGGTGGCCGATGGGGTTGGCGGCATGCCGGGAGGCCAGCAGGCGAGCGGTACCGCCCTCTCCGCCATCGCGCATTACGTCACTCACACCATGCGGCTCTACTACCATCACGATCCGGATGAAGAGTCGAAGTTCCTGGCGGACCTCCAGGAGTCGGTGCTGCACAGCCACTCGCTGGTTCGCGCGGAAGGAGAGGCGGACCCGTTGCGGGAGGGGATGGCGACCACACTCACCCTGGTGGCGGTGCTCTGGCCCCGCGCGTATGTAGTCCACGTCGGAGACAGCCGGCTGTACATCCTGCGGCAGGGACGGCTCGATCAGATCACCAAAGACCAGACGATGGCGCAGGCGCTGGTGGATGCGGGGGTGCTTGATTCCGCGAATCTCGACCGCTCTCCCTTCAAGAGCATCCTGTCGAGCGCGGTGGGTGGAAGTCAGGCCACACCGATGACCATGGTCACCGATGTGCGGTGGGACGACGTCATGCTGCTTTGCACCGACGGACTGACCAAGCACGTGACGGAAGCGGAAATCCAGCAGTACCTGGCGGAAGTCCACTCGGCGGAGCTGATCTGCCGCAAGCTGGTGGACCTGGCGCTGGAACGCGGCGGGACCGACAACGTGACCGTCGTGGCGGGCCGGCTCAAACGAAACGCGGGCCTCGAATAGAAAACGGCGGGCCCGCCCGCAGGCCGGCCCGCCGCTTCAAGCAGTTGTTCCTTCCCGATCTACTCGCCCGGCTTCAGCGATGCCATGGTGCGGCCCACCCCGCCATCCACTTCATCCTGAGTGGGGGGATGATCCGGCGCCTCACCCGACAGCTCGCCACGCCAGGCGAGCTTTTCGTCCTTTGCGGTTACCAGGTCAACCACGAACTTGGCGTCCCGGACCGTCACCGGCGTCGTGGTGGTCGTGGCCATTCCCACTCCTCCGCCCCAACCCCACCCGTAACCGTAACCCCAGCCTCCGGTGTAGCCGGTCGTGGTGCTGACGTATTCGGTAGACTGTTTCATGCCGACGAAATACCGGACCAGGAAGTCGGCCTGGGCCGGGTCATCCACCAGCTGAAATCCCTTGGTCGTGAGCTCGTTCTTGATCGCGGTCTGGATCCGACGATGGACGATGTCGTTCCGGACGGCGGGATCGATGCCGGTCGCATCGGTGCCGCCTACGAAGGCCACCTTCGCGGCCTTGGGAATGGGTATGGTCGAGTCCCGGTCCGAAGTAACGGACGTACTGGCGCAAGCAGCGTAGGCGAGCACTCCGCCGGTAAGTATGAACCTGGGCAGCAGGCGCGCACGGACGTTTGGCATCTGGACCTCGTGGTTTGGTGACTTGCCGGGGGTGGCGTCTTCCACAATCTATATGACTTCGCCACTGGTGCATTGGCCCAAAGGGCAGGCCCCGGGTGTGTCGCCGCCCGAAACACCTGTGGCGGATCTTAAGCACTAGATCCCTGGCGAAACGTGTCGCGAAGCCAGTCTCTCGGTACCCGCCTGCTACATCTCGAAAGTGCTCTATAAAATACGCCCGCCGGAGTCATCCGGAATAGCGACCGTATCGTACATGATCCCACCGAGGCGCCAGCGCGATGCCATGGGTGCGCGGCGTGTCCGGGATATCACCGAGCACCACTGGCTTGAGTCTTGGGAGAGAAATCTACCTCCTCCCTATGCGTGCGTTGGCTTGTGCAGGGTCCACCACTCCCGCGCCTGTTCCTGGCTCCAGGGGTGCCGAACCTCCAACTCCCCCAACCGAAGAGACAACTCTCGTGCGGATTGGGGACGCTGCGCCGGGTCCTTGGCGAGACAAGCCAGCACGAGGTCATCGAGTGCGGATGGAATAGGGAGCTCGGTCCGGGCGGACGGGGGCACCGGCGGCGTTTGCGCGTGCTGCAGCAGAAGTCCCATCGCATTGTCGGCCGTGAAAACGTACTGCCCCGTCAACAGCCAGTAGGCGACACAGCCGGTGGCATAGATGTCGGCGCGCCCGTCCAGCGGTTGTCCCATTGCCTGTTCGGGGGCCATGAAGGCGGGAGTGCCCTTGATGCCATTCTCCCGGGTGTGCATGGCGCTCGAGTCATCCGGGGTGTGAACCGCTCCCACAATTCCAAAGTCGAGGACCTTCACGAAGTCGTATTCCTCGCCATACTGGCAGACGAAGATGTTCGCCGGTTTGACGTCTCGATGTACCAGCCCGCTCGAGTGGGCTTCGGAAAGGGAGTGACAGACCTGGCGCAACAAAGGAATAGCCCGCTCGGGCGGGGTTGGCCCGAATCGTCGGAGCAAGGAGTCCGCGTCGAGCCCGTCGAGCAGTTCCATGACATAGTAGAAGGCGCCATCCGCGGCAATCCCGAAATCGAACAGTTCGACGGTATGGGGAGAGCGGAGACTCGCGATGACCTGGGCTTCGCGTTCGAATCTCCGGACCGCCTCCTGCGATAACCCATTCCCGGATTTTCCCGCGACGGCGGGACGGATCAGCTTGATCGCAGCGGGACGGGCCAGCATGCGATGGCGGGCTCGCCAGACCTCGCCCATTCCTCCCTCGCCCAGCTTCTGCTCGAGGCGGTAACTCCCCAGCTCTCTGGCCTTCCGGACTTCAGTGCTGAGCTGGTAGACCACGCGGGCCCCGACATAGGCCATGGCCACGACGAGGATGTAGGGGAACACGAGCCCGAAGAAGAACTGGAGCGGGTTGATTCCGTATAGGGCACCGGACCCAATCACGATCGCAACGACGACCGGCACGGCACTGACCGATGCAAGCGCCGTCAGCAAGGCGCGGCGGGGAGAGGTCGGCACGACAATGGTGAACAACACGACCCACACCGCGACCCACGAGAGTCCCAGGAAACCCTTGTGGGTGATGAGCCCTTCGGGGTCGCCGAACTCGGCTGCGGCGATGGCGTAGCTGCTGACGATCTCGAACACCAGTCCGAGGTTCATCGCGGTGCGAAGGGAGGTCCGCGAGTTCCCAATCACGACCGCGACCACGAGGGCCACTACGATCCCGATTACACTGGGCCCCCACTGGATGAAGGTGCTGAGGAAACGGGCTCGCTCGCTGGGAAGGAGGAGGGCGGGGAAAACACCGGCCAAGAAGAAGATGAACGCGTAGAGTAGCGCGAGCACCCGAAGACGGCCGGCAGACTGGAGGAGCAGGTCGACCGGAAGACCCGCGGTGGTTCCCGGAGCGGTCCGGTCATCCGGCTCGGGTCGGATGAGTGTGACATCCTCCTGCATGCCGATGCTCCAACGGAAAAAGGCAATGTCTTGCGGCTACTGCTTGGACTCGCGGTTGGCTCTTGAATTCAAAGAGAGCCCCGAACTAGGTGTCCGAAGAGTCCGGACCTCCAGCTAGTGGTGGAGGCATCTGCGATCCACTGTGCCGGATGACTCGACGAGCAGGCGCCAGACGCGAATAGAACCCTCGGAAGCTGGTGTAGGACCGCTTGGTCACCGCATCCAACGCGCAAAGCACGAACACCTGATCCGGAAGCTCGGGCAGAGCGGCCCGAAGCGTGAAGATAGTACGCTCGCCTGACTCGATCTGCAGGTTCCCCTTCATCCCCGGGTCAGACGGGCGAATCACCCGTTCGGCGATCGGCGCCGTCTCGTCGGGAAGAAGGATGTGTCCCTCGCGGCGGCACTGAACCAGCCGGAGGGAAACTGCCCGTAGACGAAGCGGGCGCTGGCCCCGATTGGTGACGGTGTAGTCCGCGGTAAACACGACCGATCCGTCCGGCAGCTCGTAGTGGGCGCAATCCAGCGTCGAGTGCCAGCGGTGCCCGAAAATATTGAAGAGCTGGAACTTGACGATCGCGCCGACGGCGCCGAGCAGCAGCGTGACATCGACGAGGACTCCGGTAACGTGTTGAGCAGATTCCCAGGAGGCGAGCATAGGGTACCGAACCTCGGCGGGTTGCGCCACCGGCCGATTCTATCCTGCAGCGAAGGCCGGAGTTCGGCCACCCCAGTCGGCCGTTCTACGCCCAGCCTCAGGTGCAAGTCAGGACGCGCGCGGCTTTCCGCGCGCGGTAGGATGCGACTCAGATTGTCCGGAGGCTGGACCGCTTCGCGCTAGTGCGTAACTGTCTGATAGAGCCATTGCTCCGCCGGCGTCCGCACCCGCAGCACGGCCTCCTGTTGAAACCGCCGACAGTACTCCGCGGCGATGTTCGCAAACGTGCTGTCCGCGGGCTGCCCGGCCGGATGTTCGACCTCGAAGACAAAGCCCGCCTCGTGCACGATCATCCCATCGGCACTCCGCCACTGCCCCTCCGTACGCCAGACGGTGAAGCCGTCCGGGAAGCGCGGCGTTACCACTTCGCTCAGGAAGTCAGCCCAGGCGGAATCGGTGACCGTCCCGCCGGTTGGGATACTCCGTCCGAAGAACAAGCGATCGGACACAACGACGGCTGAGGCGGCCGGGGATGGCTGCGCCGGCGCCGGTGCTCGACTGCACCCCGCGGCCGCGGAGATGGTGGCCGCGGAGAGCGCGACCCACAGAGTGCGGCTAACGGGCATCAGATTCTCCGGGTGACGCTTGACGGTGCTACCGACCGCTTAGGCCGGCAGGTTCATGGGGTAGTCAGACCGAAAGCTGACAGAGGTTTGATCGCTGACAGGCCCTCACTGGGGCGTCCGGGGCAGCGGTATCGAGGCCCGCTCGTTCCGCTGCGCCAGGAGGCGTTCGGCGAAATCGAGGCGCTCCTCGAGTTCGAGCAGTCGAGTGTTCGGCTTTTCCAGCTCAGCCAGCCGCTCACGGATCTCGGCAATTTCGGCCGCGAGGTCCGGATTGGCAGCCTCACCAGCGATCCGCCGGGCCCAGGCGTTTATTGCGGGCCGAAGCAGCATCACGACCGCAAGGAGCGAGGCGATGCCAAAAATGGAGACGATGGCGATGTTGTCGGAACTCATTGTGCCAGCCTTTCTTGCACCGGGGACGCCCGCGCGTCCCCGCGTCTTTCGCTACTTGAAGCGCTGACGCCGGACTGCAGCTTAACGATCCGCTGGCCGGGATTTCTGGAGGGACTGGTGGAGTCTCCCGTACAGCTGGCCAGGAGCAAACTGGAGACGAGGAGGAGACGACAAAGGGCACCTGCGGATCGTATCGACACCGGGTCCTCGTCCACGCTGGCAACTGTGTTGGGACGAGAGAAAAAGGTACTCCACCCTGATTCTGCGGGACAGGGTGAGCACGGGTTCGCGGGGGAATCTGCTGCGGTCAAACAGCGCAGCAATGCCCGTTAGCGTTGTCTCAGCGCTGCGCGTGCTCCAAGCAAGGTGAGCAGGGCCGCAAGCAAGCCGGTAAAAACCGTGGCAAGATTGGCGAGGTAGGCTATCCAACTCGACAGCGTCTCATGCGGTGAGAGGGCTCGCACGCCTGTAATGGCCTGGATCAACACCGCTGCGGCAAAGGCGTATCCGGCCCCGACGAGTGACCAGCAGAGCGCCCGTTTCCGTGCGGGAGGCAGGACGAGAAGCGGCAGCGCGGGCCCGCTGGCCAAGAGCCAGACGCCGGCGAGTAGGAGAGCTCCGTGGGCGGCACGCCAAGTCGGTGGCTGTACCCCAGCGAGCTCTTCCGCCACCGCTGGCAGCCCGCAGAGAAGTCCGAGAAGGAGCAACACGGCACCGTTAAGAACTAGAAGGCTGGCCTGTTTGTCGGAGCTCAAGAGTGCCTCGCAGTTTCGAAATGGGGCGGCGAGCGGAAGAGGATCGAGTCAAGGAATTGGCGTCGGAGCGCCGGTGCCCGGCCGTATCCCGCGACGGCGGAGATAGTGGCATCAGAGAGAACGACCCACCCTGCCCGTAAGGCGGCTCACCCGTGGAACAGCAGCCGCACAGTCCACACCGCGATGAGCATGGCGGCCGCGTCCGCGATGAGGCCAGCCGGCACCGCGTGGCGAGTCTTCCTGATACTTATCGCCCCGAAGTACACCGCGATCACGTAGAAGGTGGTCTCGCTGGACCCGTACATGACCGAGGCCATCTTCACGAAGATCGAGTCCTCGCCGTACTGATTGATCATGTCCACCACCAGCGCCGCCGAGCCGGAGCCCGAGAGCGAGCGAATGATGGCCATCGGCAGCAGCTCGGCTGGGAAGCCGATCAACCCGAGTACCGGATTGAGTGCCTTAGTCAGGGCCTCCATGGCGCCGCTGGCCCGGAACATCGCTATGGCGAAGAGGATCGCGACCAGGTAGGGGATGATGCGGACCGCGACCTGGAATCCCTCCTTGGCTCCCTCGACGAAGCTCTCGTAGACGGGCACCCGCTTGATGAGGCCGTACAGCGGAAAGCCGACCAGGATAAGCGGAAGGACGAAGTAGGAAAGCAGGCTGATGGCGTCGCGCATGGTTTCCATGGTGGCTCAGGCTTTCCGGTTGGGATCGGACGCCCGGTACCCCGGCAGCCGGCCGAGCAACCTCGCGGCCACGATGGCGACGATCATCCCCAACACCGAGGTGATCAGGATCGGGAAGATGAGCGTGTTGATCTGGGTGCCCATGAGGGCCAGCAGCAGGACCGGCGGGACGAGCTGAATGCCGGCCGTGTTGATGGCCATGAGCATGACCATCGAGTTGGTGGCGGTATCCTCGGACGGGTTGAGCTTCTGCAACTCCTCCATGGCCTTGATGCCGAACGGTGTGGCGGCGTTGCCCAGCCCGAACAGGGTGGCGGTGAGATTGAGCGCGATCATGCCGAGTGCGGGATGATCGGCCGGGACTTCGGGGAACAGGGGCCGCAGGATCGGCCGAACCAGCTTCACCAGGGCGAAGACGATCCCCGAGTCCTCGGCGATCTTGAGCAGCCCGAGGAACAGGGACAACACTCCGACCAGGCCGAGGGCGATCTCCGCTCCCGTCTTTGCGAAGTCGAGTGCCGCGGAAGCGATCGCGTTCAATTTCACGAACTGGACCGGCTCGAATACGACAGCGGCATTCGTTCCGGGAGGATTGAATTCCGACAGCAGGCCCTGCAGCTCGTCGTCGCGTGACTTGGAGACTTTCCCGATTGTGGCCAGCGGTTCGGGGAGCTTGGATCCGGCAGCGAAGCGGAGCTGGACTCCCTCCTTCGTCTGCACCAGGTAGCCAGGGTAGCTCGGCGCCGGAGCCTGGTCGGTCTGGTAAAAGCTCGCGTATTGATCCGGCGCGATCCGGATCTCCACCGGCACGCGCCGGGCAGCCGAGTCGTAGCCTTGGGGGAAGGCGAGCTCCACGGGGAGCGGTTGGCCGTTGCGGTACTTGTCCACGCTCAGGTCGCGGATGTCGTAGCCGAGGGCGAAGACGAGGCTCGAGATGATCAGGCCTGCCCAGATGTAGTTCAGCATCGACCAGCCGGGGTTGTAGTAGGGGTGTCGGTGAGCGCTTCCCGTTCCGCGATCAAGGTGAACAAAACAGGATCGCCGTGAGGCCTACGATACCGTCCGTCGCGGCCGCGCAAGAGTCCTAGGCAAAGCTCGGAGGAAATCGAGCCGTGCTCCTCAAGGGAACGGATACGGAGGCCGGCACGTTCAGCCGCAGCGACAACGGAGCGAACGGAATGCCGAAATTGCACCTGGGGGCCGGTTCGGAGAGGCGTCGCGTAATCCCAGCCACGCTCAATCCATTGGCGATCGGTCAATTTGCCGGGTCTGATGAGGCGAGCAAGCCTTCGGAAAAGCGACGTCCTCGGAATACCGTCGATCAAGACCAGTTTGCCGCCCGGAGCGAGCGCGCCGGCTGCTGAGCGCATCCACGCCGAAAGGTCCGCGATCCAGCAGAGAATACCAATCGTGGCCCAGACGAGATCAAAAGAGCAAGCGAACGATTCGGGCAGTTCGACCACATCCGCGCAGACCCAATCGATCGAAACGCCGCAACGTGCAGCGAGCGCGCGAGCCTTCTCAAGAGCAACGTTCGAAAAATCGACTCCACTGACGCTCGCGCCCCGGCGGGCGAAGGTGATGGCGTCGAAACCGAGATGACACTGAAGCTGGAGAACTCGTTTTCCTTCCAGGTCGGCGCCTACCGCGGCCGAAAGGGCTGCTTCTTCCTCAGGGATCAGGGAGTTCGCGCCGCCGCAGAGGGAAGCCGTGTCGTAGTAGGCGTCCTGGCCGTGAACCGCGGCAAGGAGATCCCAGCACTCACGATTCAGTTGATGATCCGCGAGCAAGTGTCGAATGCATCCGGATGAGGTGCGTCCAACGAACTACCGACCCCGATGGCTACCTACTCGGCTCATACCGCATCACCACCGCTCCCGAGCCGAGCTCCAGCCGGCTCACCAGCCTCAAATCGATAGGCTTCGATAGCCCCGCGAACAACGTCGGCCCATGGCCCGCTATCCTGGGGTGCACTACGAACTCGTACTCATCGATCAATCCCAGCTCCGCCAACGCCAGCGGGAGCGTCACGCCTCCCACGAACAGTCCCTTACCCGGCTCACGCTTGAGCTGCTGTACGGCCTTGCCCAGATCGCCGCGCACGAGCTCCGCGTTCCAATCGACCCGGTCCAGGGTGCTCGACACGACGTACTTCCTGGCCGCGTCGATCGTCCGGGCGAAGGGCACCATCCAATCAGCCATCCAATCCGGCCGGAGTCCCGTCGCGGGCGTACGCCACGCGCTCTCCATCATTTCGTACGTGACCCGGCCAAAGAGGAGGGCATCGGCCTGGTTGAGGTTCTCGGCCGCGTGACGATGCAGGTCTTCGTCCGCGATCATCACCCGATGATCGCAGCACCCGTCCAATGTGACGTTGATGGAATAGCGAAGAGGTCGCGTCATGTAAGGGTAACTCGACGGTCTCCTTTGAGGCTGACTCCGGGCGCAACCAGCACGTTACGCACCTTCTCCAAACACAACGCCGTCCTCGGTTGCCATTCCAGTGACGGCGTTCCACTCAGTACTGGCTTCAACTGGTCGGATCCTCGAAAACATCTGGCAATGGATAGCGAATGGCAAGGACGGTGCTCAAGAGCGAGGGCTTGATGAATAGCGGAAGTGCTTGAGCGGGGGTGACGGTCGGGGCTTCGAAGCCCTCGAGTGCCAGAAGGAGAAGTGGCCACTGTGCTGTCTACCGGGCGTCAACGGAGGCCACAGCCGGTGGGCGGGTCCGGGTCAGGCACGTACGCTGGCATCCCGGGCGTGTATGGCTTCGACGGATCGACGCGGACGCCGTCCACGAACCAGCGCATGCCGTGCTCGTTCGTCACGTTGAGGCGCTTCCAGCCGTCCGCCAGGTGGACCCAGGTCTCGCGCTGCAGCACGCTGGTATCGATTCGGTGCTGCCGGCCGTCGCGGAGTCGCTGGAGGCGCGAGAACTCCTGGCAGACGTCCGCCACCGACGTGTCACCGCGCTCCTCGAAGCCCCGGATATCATTGCGGACATGGATCACGGAGTCCACGGTAGCGGTCAATCGCCGGGTATAGGCTTCCATGGCGGCGTAGTCAAAGATCTTGGCGTTGGGGTTCGTCGAGGAGAAATCCGGCGCCTGGAGGGCCAGGATGCCATCGACATCCTTTCGTCGGATCGCCTCGGACAAGCGTTGGTACTGTGATTCAATCGCGGGCCGGGAGTCCTGGGCAAGAACCATTTTCGGCGGGGTCGCAGGCATGCCACCGAGGCTCATTGCCAACGAAAGGTGTCGGAACCGTAGCGCTGTCATCTGGCCTCCTGGGTTGGGCGCCCAGATGCGACAACGCCAGCCGGCGGAGGGTTGCGCGATGTGACGTGCCGCCGAACGACCCCATGCGGCGGTCCCTAGCCCCGTCCGATACTCCACGACACCAGAAGTGCGTTCTCCGCAACCAGCTTCGCGTAGAGCGGGTAGGCCGTAGCTTGATTCAAGTGGCCTCCTTCGGAGCCAACGCCCCGCGCTTCACCTGCAGGCGACGAGCGTGCCAGCTCGCCGTCGTCCAACCTACTTGCGGAGAGGCGAATGGATTGGCGGCTCCGTCGGAGTGGGACCAACGGCCATGGCGCCCCAGCACAAGAGGATTTCTCATTTTTGGCAGACGATGAGCATCTCCACGCTGACCTTGGTCCCCTTGGTCGCCGTTCCCTGGACCTTGAGGGAGTCGATGCCACCGGCCGTCGTGATGCGGGTCGCGGTTCCCGGCTCGCCATATTGGGGCTGATTGGCCCGAACCACGTAGAGCGGCGGAGTTCCCGTCTGCCCTATCCGGATCCCGACGGCGAGGTAGAAGCTGTGGCCGGTGGTGCCGCTCTTCAACGTGTCGGCATCGAAGTTCACTGAGGTCACGGCGATCGTAGCCGTGTCGTCGGGAAAAATGATGGCGAACGAATTGAGCCGGTGGGGATAGCCATAATCCGCGAGGCCACACTTGGTCGAGATGCCCGAAGCAGAGTAGGTCCCATTGTAGAGAGCATCGGCGTCCTTGGAGATTTTCACGACCACGCTGGTCGGCCGAAGCAGCGTGCTGTCGGACTTCTGCGCATGGGCTGGCTCGACCAGGCTGGGGAGTGCCGAGGCAATGAACAACGCGATGGCGGGAAACGAAGAGCGCATGTGAACCGATCAGGGGGACCACACAAACCTAGGTTCCGCATCCCCGCGCGGCAAAGCGGCGTGCCTTCAGTGGGAGAGGATCAGCGGCAGCCTCGGGCGTAGATCCCAGATCTGCCCTCGGACCCCGTCATCGAACTCCACCTCCAGGAACGCCGTGGGCGAGTCGGCAAACCGCACCCGACGGAGGTCGAGGCGTGCGCTCGCCGGATACTGGCCCAGGGCCGTGTGGACGATTACTCGGGTCATGCGGTGGAATCCGGCCGGGTGAGCGAACTGCTCCGGCTCGCGGCGCCGGAACCGGTCGAGCCAGGTGGTAACCGCCCGATCGTCGGGCATGATAAAGACGTCGGGTGCAAGCGACTCTGCCGGCTGACGCAGCAGCACGTAGGCAGCGGGCGGTTGAGTGTCGGGTATGGTATCAAGGCGGAAGGGGATCCCAAGGTCGGCGAGACTGCCCGCCTGGAAGTGCAGGCCGATCCCGAAGGGGCTGGCGCCGGTTTCGCGCCAGGACGCCGCTCGGCGGAAGTCCGTGAGATCGCGTTGGTGGGCCGAGTCGACCGTCACGCTCGAATCGACCCAGAGCAGTTCGAGATAGGCATTCTCGAAGAAGGCCGCGATGGAAGTAGTACCCTCCCCGTCATGGCGTACGGTTTCGGTGTCGATGTGAATGCCGGCCTGGCGGAGAGCCTGGATCGCCGCCGCGGCGCCCGCCGGGACAACGAGGTAGGCGTGGTCGAGCTCGAGCACGGCCTGTTGAGCCACGGCTGGTGTGGATGGCGCCGCAGCGACGGTGAGGAGGCCAGTCAGGGGGAGGAGGTGCCTGATATGCGATGCCATGAAGCGTCGAGCCCGAACGTTTCTTTCCCCCACCTCCAGGTGGAGCTATGGCCGCCTGGGAAGAAAGGCGCCATCTACCCGTAGCGCCGCCTTGCCTCAGCGATCGAACCGACGACGAGTTGCTCGAGCACCGACTTGTCGAGGTCGGCGAGTTGTTTGAAGTAGAGGCAGGACTTGCCCATCTTGTGCTTGCCAAGCTTGGCCAACAAGGCCTTCTGTCTGCCGGCTTCGGCGTCCAGATAGACGACCAGGTCGCGGCCACGGACAGCGAAGCCCGCCAGAGGAGCCTCCCCTGTATGTCCACTCTCGTAGGTGTACCGGTAGGAGCCATAACCGACGATGCTGGGTCCCCACATTCTTGGTGACTGCCGGGTGATCTGCTGAAACAGAACCATCAACTCCCGGCAGTCGGCGCGTTGCTGCGCGTTGGCTCTGGAGGCGATGTACTCCTCGACGCTGGCGCCGGTGAACTTGGTCTTGTTTTGGGCCATATCAGATAGTCCGTGATTGCCGGGTCCCGGCGCCTAAGGCCCGCGCTCACCCCTGCGGGCGACGAGTGGAGGAGTCAACAACTGGATCGCTTCCTTGAACATATAGCGTCCGACTGCCCTCGTCGCCTCGCTCCTGGGCGTGAGGCTAAGGCATTGACCTCGATTTGTTTACGGCTTTCTCGCCAGTTCTGTCGATTTTGAGCGGTCTCGTTCGACGTGTAAGTGAGGTCGCGAACGCCGCCGCAACCATCCCAACCGAGTTCAGGAGAGCACAATGCGTTTCATCGTCATGGGCATAATGAAGAAGGAGCCGGAACCAGGCGTTCCGCCGAAGCCCGAAGCGTTCGCCGCGATGCAGAAGTACAACGAAGAGGCCGTGAAGGCGGGTGTCCTCCTCGCGGCCGAGGGTCTCGCGCCCCTCTCGAAGGGTGCGCGCGTGAAGTTCAGCGACGGCCAGCCCACCGTCATCGACGGTCCATTCACCGAGGCGAAAGAGCTCGTTGCGGGTTTCTCGATCATTCAGGTGAAGTCGCTGGACGAAGCGATCGAGTGGGTGAAGCGCGCTCCAATAGTCGCTCCAAACGGCGAGGTCGAGATCCGCAAGCTGATGGATGTCGAGGATTTCGGTGAGGGGTTCACCCCGAACCAGGAAATCGCCAAAGTGAAATACAAGTGAGTGGGCCCGTGCACAGGCCACTGCTGCGCGTTGCTCTCCTCGCCCTTTCGATTGCGGCGCCGAACGCCTTCGCGCAGACCACCACCGCCGCATCGCCATCGCCGGACTACGGGAACCCTTCAGTCTGGCTCTGTCGCCCCGACCGGCTCGCGGCCTGCGACGTGGATCTTTCCACCACGGTGATCGGCCGAGACGGGCGCTCGACCGTCGAGCGCGCACGGCTGGATCCAAAGGCGCCGGTGGATTGTTTCTACGTCTATCCCTCGGTGTCGACGGATACGACGGATTTCAGTGATCTCGTACCCGACGCCGCCGAGCGCACCGTGGTACGACTGCAGCTGGCGCGGTTCGGCATACGGTGTCGGCTGTTCGCGCCAATGTACCGGCAAGTCACGCTCGCCGCACTAGGTCGTGCCAACGCCGCCGGCATTGCGTCGCCCAACTTCCTCGGTATCGGATACGAGGACGTCCGCGCCGCGTGGCACTACTACCTCGCGCACGACAATGGCAACCGTGGAGTCGTGCTGATCGGACATTCCCAGGGCACCAGCATTCTGACCGAGTTGATCCGCCGCGAGATCGAGGGCACGCCGGTGCAGTCACGCATCGTCTCCGCGTTGCTCATCGGCGCGCCGGGTGGCATCCTCGTTCCCCGCGGGAAGGACGTGGGCGGAACGTTCGCGCACATGCCGCTCTGTCGCGCGACTACGCAGACCGGCTGCGTCGTAGCGTATTCATCATTTCGCGCCAGTGCACTCCCCGCGGCGAGGACGCCTTTCGGGCCGTCCGACTCGACGGTAGTCGCGGCGTGCACCAATCCCGCAGCGCTTGGCGGCGGTGAGGCCGCCCTCAACGGTTATTTCGACGCGAGCGGAGGGACGGCCCTGGCGATGGGGCCCACCGAACCGTGGACCGCTGGCGGACAACCGATTGCAACGCCCATGGTGCGTGTCGTAGATCTGTTGAAGGGGCGGTGCGCGACCAACGCCTTCGCCACCTATCTCGAGGTAACTGTACAGCGAGAGCCTGGCAGCCCGGCGAGCCGAGACATTCAAGGGGACTTGGCGGAGGGGCTTGGCCTGCATCTCGTCGATCTGGAAGTGGCCATGGGCAATCTGGTCGATCTCGTCGGCCAACAAAGCAGGAGCTATCTCGCCAGTACCCGCCGACCCTAACAGATACAGCAATCGAGTGCTGTTCGGTGTTGGAGCCGAGCAGCCAGGACATCGAACGTGTGGAGACTCAAATGAGAAAGATCAGGATCGCGGAGCACATCTCGCTGGACGGCGTGATCCAGCCGGGCGGACCGAACGAAAACAGCGAATACTCGCATGGCGGGTGGACGGCGCCGTATCGAACTCCGGAAGGGGCCGCCGCCGCCGCTGAGGCATACGGCAGTGGCTTCGATCTGCTGCTTGGCCGCCGCACCTACGATCTCTGGTCCAGTTTCTGGCCGAAGATGAAGGGCGGTCCGTTCGCGGACAATCTGAACGCCGCGACCAAGTATGTCGCAACTCACAGGCCGGATGGCCTCGAATGGGGTCCGGTCGGCGACCTGGGCGCGGATGTCATGGAGGGTGTTCGCCGCCTCAAGTCACAGGACGGCCCTGACCTGGTGGTCTGTGGAAGTGCGTCGCTGACGTCCGTGCTGCTCGAGAAGGGATTGGTCGACGAGGTTGTGCTGGCGGTGTATCCCCTCTTGCTGGGCCGAGGTAAACGCTGCTTTCCGGACGGGGCTGACGCGCCGGAATTCGCTCTCGTCAGCACGAAGTCCACGCCGACAGGCGTGCTGCTCAACACTTATCGACACGTTGGATCGAAGCGAACCTAGTCTTCCAGGTCGTTTTGTGAAACCGATCGGGCCGCGCCCTGGTGATGGTGCGCTGCCCAACGCCCCGCGCTTCACCTGCGGGGGATGAGTGTTCGAGTCAACGGCTGGATGGCACTCGCGGCATCGTCGGGAACAGCTGGCACCTGGCTTCCTGCCCTATCGAGGGAATCGGGTAACCCGACGTCTTTATCGTCACGAATGGCGTCCCCTCGGCGTTACCTGCTTCCTGCGTCGTGAGAAAGTGGCCACACGACATATCCAACGCGCACATCACGAAATCGGCCAGGATCTGGTGGGCGGTGGGTATGAATGTCAGCAGCGGCTGATGTACGCAGGAACTGTACGACAGTGGGACTCACGGGCTGAGCGTCAAGCTAGCTGCGTGCAGGCTCATAAGCCGGCGAAGAACGCTGCGATGTCGCGGGCGAGCAACTCGGGCTCTTCGACTGGGGCGAAGTGCCCGCCGCTCGGCATCGGGGTCCACCGGCGCACGTTGTACAGGCGTTCGACCCACTCACGGGGAGGCTGTCCCTCATCGATAAAATTGCTGGCGAATACGGCAATGCCAGTCGGCACGTTGACGAAGTCCTGTGGTCCGAGCGTGACTCGGAACCGCCGGTTGTCGTTGTCGAAGTAATCCCGCATCGAGGATGTGATCGTCTGCGTCACCCAATAGAGCGTGACCGTGGTCAACAAGAAATCGCGGGCGAGGCGCTGATCGAGATCACCACGGGAATCGGCCCAGGAGCGCCATTTCTCGAGGATCCACGCGGCGAGCCCAGCCGGCGAGTCGTTCAGCCCGTATCCGAGCGTCTGGGGCTTCGTGGATTGGATGGCCTTGTAACCATATTCTTCTTGCCAGAATGCCTCATTGCGCTCGCGGTAGGTTTTCTCCGCGGCAGATAGTGGCCGGGCCCCGGTTCCAGTGTAAGGAGCGATCTCCAGATTGCTCAGGTGGACACCAATCATTGGCTGCGGATTGGTCAACGCCATGAAAGTGGCAACTCCGGCTCCGAAATCCCCGCCTTGAGCCCCATAGCGCTCGTAGCCCAACCCGCGCATGAGGCGGTGCCAGAGCCCCGCCACGTGCTGGTAGTTCACGCCCAGCCGGGCTGGCCGCTCGGAAAACCCGTAACCAGGCAGGGAAGGAATAACGACGTCAAAGGCGGGACCGTCGATGCCGTGGGCGCCTGGGTCGGTCAGGAATGGCACGAGCGGCAGCAACTCGACGAATGTGCTGGGCCAGCCATGGGTCAGGATCAGCGGAATGCCGTGCCCCTGTCTGGCCCGCTCATGGACGAAGTGGATACGGACGCCGTCGAGGTCGGCGCGGAACTGGCGGGCCGCGTTCAGCCGGTGCTCTTGTGCGCGCCAATCGAAGTCGCCGGCCCAATACGCAAGCAGCTGTTTGAGGTACTCGAGGTCGGTCCCCTGCTCCCAGGCGGCGCCCGGCGCCGGATCGGGCCAGCGCGTGTTGCGGATACGCGCTCGCAGGTCGGACAGTATCTCTTCCTCGATCCGGATCGAGAACGGCGTGATATGCAGGGGTGAGCTCATCGTGGATCTTGCCCTAACATTCTTACCTGCCGCCGAATGCCGCGCGCTTCACCTGCGGGCGACGAGGGAACGAGTCAACAACGGATGGATTCCCTTAAGACTACAGCGCCCGACGGCGCGGCGTTGGGTACGCCTCCTGGCGGTCAGTGGCTAAGGCCCCGCCCGATGTCTCAACAGGAGTCCGGTGGTGAACGGGATCAGCCAAATGCTCCACACGGCGACGCTGACTCGGGGAAAGGTCCGCCGGGCGTGTTCATTGCCGCGAAGCATTACTGCGCTGGCCGAGAGTGCATGCGCCAGCATAAGGAAAAGGGCGACCACGCCAGTGGCCGTGTGAAGGGACCAGTGAAAGCCGCCGGCCATGCGACGCATCAGTTCAGTCCCCGCGCTGTCGGCGAGGAAGCCTCCCCAGAAGCACCCCAAATGCCAGGGCCTGAGGCGCTTCGTGAGGAAGCTGGTCCAGACGCCCACGGAGTAGAGGCCGAGGGCTGCGACCATGAGCAAGACGGCTGTCCGGATCATTGGCGGCATTGTGATGCGGACCCGCGTAGAGACATCTGATGAAGAACCTGGGCGCTACAACGATGGGCGCATGAACCTGCGGCCGTCACAGCCGATTCTGAATCAGGTAGTCAATGTGATCGACGCTGGGGTACGGCACTCCCGCGCGTGCGCAGAGCGCCGACAGCTGGCCGCGGTGATGATATCCATGGGTGACCAGATGGTAGAGAATATCAGCCACGCTCGCGTGGTACTCCTCCCCCGATGCCCGGCGGAAGTGAATGACGTCGGGCAATCGGGAGGCGATGAGCTCACGGTAGGTAACCGCGTTCTCGGCGAAACCGCGGAGCAGCTCCTCCTTGGCCAGCTCTGGGAGGGTCGTAGTCGTGACCTGCCGTCCCGCGATGCGAGCGAACCAGATACGTTCGCCCTGCAGAATGTGCGCCAACAGCGTCCGCGCCCGGGCGTCCAGCGTTGGCTGACCGTAGACGACTTCTACCCACTTCGCGTTGGCCCAGTTGGCTTGGGCGACGAGCTTGAGAAGATCCTGCGCTGAGGTCATGGTGCCGCCTCACGACCTGGTGTTCAGCGGCGGGCGCATACGGAGGCAAGCGGCCGCGTCGTCCAGCAACGATCATGGGGGCGCGGCCTCGACTTGTCAAAGCAACGAATTCTTGACGCGCGATGAGTTTTTGACCACCGCGGGCCTTCTGCGTGCAGCCGAGGTCCCTTACGCGTTGTTCAAGAACAGCCGCCCCGACGCAAACGAATACCGCGCCACCGCCGGTGCCCAGCGCTGCATCTCGGCGCAGGTGAACGTATCCTCGAGCTCGATCCTGAGGACGCGAAGATCCTCGAACAGGGCCCGCCACTGGGCCCGGTCGCCCTCCTCCGTGTCCTCTTCCAGCTCGTGGGAAATCGGGGGCCGGTCGGTGCGGAATACCTTGGTCGACCGGCGGGCGCCCGGCGGGTGGGCCAGCTCGGGCTCCGTTGTCGGAAAGACTTGCTTCTCGATATTGTCGATGAATTTCCACCAATCGAGTTTCGCAGCGGCGGAAGGCTCCAACCCCTCCACCAGCTGACGGATGATCTCGGTCGTCTGCGCCGGATAGCCGGTCAGCATGGCCAGCAGCAGCAACACCAGCCGGTGATCCTCCAGGTTGGGATTGATCAGCCGGTCGCGATCGGCCCCCCGCACGGTCGCGCGGAGCAGGCGATACACGTTCACATACCGCTTGGTCGCCCGCGGAGAAGGGAGCAGGACGTACAGCCGTTTCATGTGGGTGCGCTCCCAGTCCTCCAGGCGCAGGTGTCCTCGCGCTTTGGCGACGGCCTGCTTCGCCTCCTTTGCTTCAGTCGTCATCTGGCTCGGCTTCTTCTCTCCAGGGGCCTCCTGGGCCGGGAGCTTCGCGGGCTCCCCGGTAGCCGTCCCGGTCTCGGTGGCGCTCACCGTCCCCTTCTGTCCATCCTGGGCTGGGGGAGGTAATGGAAGCGTCTCCCCGTGGGGAGGCGGCTGAGCCCCGGCTTTCGAGAGATCGTCGATCAGGTTGTCATACCCCTTCCGGTCCATCCGGCGTAGCGCAAAGGGGATCTGGAAGATCTTCTCCAGATAGCTGAGGGGCGTGGATTGCCAGTGGTTGCGCTCCTCCTCGGTGGTCTCTTCCTCCTTCATGCTGTTGAACGCGGCGAGTTGCTGCCGAAGCGAGTGCAGCAGCCACCGAGAATCCACACCTACGACGACCACGAAGAGGGGAAACGCCAGCAGCAGGTGCACGGCCTGGAGGACCTGAAAGACCTTTCTCTCCGGGCAGCGGTCCAGGTCGTCGATGTACAGCACGATGCGGTTGATCGGGGGGAAGTTCATCGCCCGCTCGCCCTTGGCTTCGTCCGGCTTGTGATTCTCGACCAGTCCCATGAGCCGGGTCAGCTCCTCGAAATCCTGCCGGGCCCGGGCGATCACCCCGAAGTACTTCCGGTACTCGTCGCCCTTGTTCCGGCTCTGGATGAAGTCGCTGAGTCGCCGGTCTGGCATCAGCTTGTCAAGCTTTTCGTTCAGGTCGGCCACCTCGTTCGTTACGGCTTCCACCTCCTTGCGTTTCGCCACCGCAAGGTCTTCCGCTTCCTTTCGCTCCTGCTCCGCCTCGGCCACGCGCTGCTGTCGGGCAGCGTCGATCTTGGTCTTCAGGCTGTCCCGGGCATCGGCGACGACCTTGGCCGCGGACCTGGCCTTGGCGAGCACCGGGGCGATCCTGGCAACGATCGCGACGAGCGCACTGGTTACCGCGGCGATGTACGGACCGACCACCAGGAGCTTCGTGAGGATCCAGCTGCCGGCAACCAACCCGATCACCAGCACCACGACCGAGATGACCCAGAACCGGGCGCTGCCTTTGGCGGTGAGCGAGCTGATGACGCCCTTGCCGAAGGAGGCGAGCTCCAGCGTCTCCTTGATCTGATCGTCCAGGTTCCCCGCCGCCTCACTGAGAGGGTCCAGGCCGAGTTGCTTTCGCCCTTGGTCGAGCTGTTCCTTGATCCCGGGCTGGCTGCTGACGAACCTGACGATCTCACTCGCTACCGCCTTGGTGCCCAGGCTCTTTTCGATCTCCGCATCGGTGCGGTTCTGGGTTTCATCGACCACGCGCTGCCGCTCGGCCAGCTCGCCCTCGGCCGCATCGGCGGCCTGCTTGGCTTCGGCCAGCTTGTTCTCGGCGACGGTCTTTTGAGCCAGGAGCAGGGTGCGCTGCTCCTGAGTTTCAGAAATGCCGCGTTTCCGGACTTCCTCGTCGGTCAGGCTCTGGGCCAGGCCATCAAAGATTTGCGCTCCGAGAGTGGCCCAGAGACTCTTGTCGATGTAGTGCCAGGCATTGAACCAGAGCTGCACGATGTGAGGACAGAACGGCGAGCTGTCGTTGCCGCGGGCCTCGTCACGCAGGGCATTGATCCGTTTTTCCATCTCCTGCATGAAGAAGCTCTTCCCGCTGCCCCAGTCGCCGAACAGCCCGATCGAGAGTGGCGGCTTGACTTCCCGCGCAGCGACCAGCGCGCTCAGCGCGTCGACCTCGTCGTCGATGCTGAGCAGGTCCTTCCCGCCGGCCACGTCATTGCTGCAGCCGGCGATCATGCCCTCGTCCACCTCGGGGATCGTCCGGTCGCCGAGGTCGATTTCCTCCTTCCGAATCCCCCGGTCGAGCAGCGCCTTGATGACATGGCAGTGCTCGATGGAGAGAGCGCCGTAGAGCAGGTGCCGGCTCTGGATCTGCACCGACTTCTTCTCATCGGCGATCGCTTGCGCGGCCTCGATCGCGATCTGGGCGTGACCGGACATGCCGGGCAACTCGGTGAGCTCGGTGGGCGTGTAGCTGCCCTGCCGGGGCAGCGCGGCCTCAACCGACTCCCCCAACACCGTCCGCAGTTCGTCCTCGTTATCGATCCCGGCCTCCTTGAACAATTTTTCGGCCGGGCCATCCTGTTTCAGAAACAGCCCCATGATGAGCTGTTCCATATGGACCCGGTCGCTGGGAGTGCTCTTCATCCCGTCGGCCACGCCAAGCGCGCCGCGTGAAGAGGGGCTCAGGCGGCGGAAGAAGGTGACCGGATCGAACGGTCGTTCGGATCCGCTGGTGCGGGGCGCGGCGGCCTTGGACTGCTGGACCGCATTCGGAATGTTTTCGTTGGTCGGATTTCCGGCATTGCGGTCCGGTTGGTCGGCTGACCTGGCGAGGGCGTCCAACGTGGCCGCATCTACCCGGCCCGTGACCTCCAGTCCCCGCTGTTCCTGAAAGCGTCGTACCGATTGTTCGGTGGCGGCTCCGAACAAACCATCCACCGTGACCTTCATGCCGACCGTTTGGAGGAGCTCCTGAATCTTGCGGACTTCCGGTCCCTGATCGCCTCGGCCTGCGTCGCGTGCTGAACTCGGCTGCTGCATAACGCCTCTGTCACGTTCCTTAGTTGATCACGACAAATTCCTTTCCTGTTTATCTCTGGGATCGAGTCTGGATACCCTGGTGACCCCGCTGCGCACGGAGGCGATCGCGCAGTTCGGGATAGAGAGGACTGAAGACCCGCCCCAACCCGCGTATGCCGCAAATGACTGCGAGCACTGGTCCCGCCCGGAACCCGACACTGCTCCCGCCCATCATGTTGGTCTGTGAGAATTGAATCGCGTGCGTGCACAATATGCCGCGTGCAACACGCGAGCACCATGTAGATGAAGATCTAGATCCAAGCAGACGAACCTCCGTCATCCTGCGAACCGGATCAATATTCCAACTCCTCGTCCGTCAGTATCATCGAATGGCGTGCCAATATTATCGATGAACTGTCGTGGGTTCGCGGCCCCGGCCGCGAGTCCCCAGCAGCTCCTGACCCGCTATCTTGCAACAATTCGACACGGGACGGCGAGGTGGATCCCCAGCTAAGTTGCTTTGCGCTGGGTTTGCTTTCGGAGCCGCCATAGTCGGAGCCATCGGCACCCATGGCTTCGCCGCTGCCTGGGGAAGAACTCGCCGGCGGCCCCAGCTCCTTCTCCGACAATTCGGAGCTGTACCCGACAGGCCAATTCTCTGCAGCCACCGGCTGGCTTGGACGTCGGGGCAGCGCGCTGGTGAGGAGTGTGGCCCAGGACTTTCTTCCAAACGGCACGACGGATGAAATCAAGCTTTCGACGGTTAGTCCAGACATTGCGGGGGGAAGAAGCCCTCACCCGTCCACCGCGGCTCGCCGACGAGAGTCGTTGGTACACCGAGCACACAGCCCTCCTCATCAGCACCCTCAAGTGGGCCTTCCTTGGTGCGGCGGCCGGCTTGTGCGTTGGTTTCGGGACCCGGGGTTTCCTCTGGTCACTGAGCGCATCGAGCAGTCTGGTCCATCGCCTTACCGGTCCGTTGCCCGGCTTCTTGCCGCTCCCGCTGGCTCTGCCACTCTGCGTCTGGCTCATTCGCCGCTTTGCCCCCGACGCTCAGGGTCATGGAACCGAGGCGGTCATCGCCGCAGTGCATCAGCGATCCGGCCGGATCGACTGGCTCATCGCCCCGGTAAAGCTCGGTGCCACCGTCCTCACGCTCGCCTTCGGCGGTTCGGTTGGCAAGGAGGGTCCGGCCGCGCAGATCGGCGCCGCTCTAACGAGCCTCTTCGCCGACATTTTCCGCCTGAGCGATGAAGACCGTCGTCGCCTCGTGATCTGCGGGATCAGTGCGGGGTTTGCCGCGGTGTTCGGCACCCCGATCTCCGGCGCGCTGTTCGGCATCGAGGTCCTATACCTCGGGCGTATCGACTATACGGTCATCTTCCCCGCTATGGTGGCCGGCATCGTCGGGCATTTGGCGTGTGGTGTCCAACCTCCGTTTCCAGTACTCACCGAGCCTTTCGCTGGTCTCGGTCAAGTATCGACCATTGCGATATCGCTGGGCTCGGGGGCAGTGTTTGGCCTGGTCGCGCTCCTCCTCATCGAATTCATGAGGGGGCTTGAGAAGGCGCTTCGCCGGTTTGCCGACCGTCCCTACCTCGTTGCAGGATGTGGCGGGGTCGTCCTGGTGGCATTCTACGCTCTGGTGGGAGATCGCTATGCGGGCCTGGGCACAGAGACCATCGCCGGGGTCTTATCCGGCACGACGACGGTGGTCTGGGCGGCATTCCTCTGGAAGATCATTGCGACCTCGGTGACGCTCGAGACCGGCGGCAGCGGGGGCATCGTGACCCCCATCTTTTTCATCGGAGCCACCAGCGGCGCGGCGATGGCCCACCTCATTGGTCTCCCCCAGGGCGTGCTCGCCGCCTTTGGCTTCGTCGCCGTTCTGGCAGCGGCGGCCAATACCCCGATTGCGGCAGCCGTCATGGCCATTGAACTGCTCCCCGCGACCACCGGCGTGTACGCCGCACTGGCTGCGGCCACGGCGTTCCTGATGGTCGGCCATCGAAGTGTCTATGCCAGCCAGAAGATTGGGTTCTCCAAGTCCGCTGCGCTCGAAATGGAGCTGGGCGGCGCAATCGGGGATCTGGACTTGGCCACCCTCCGCATTCGAAAGGGCAGTCTCACGGAGCGCTTCGGCCAGCTGGGCCGATCCAGCACCGCGAAGAACGACCCGCCCAAGGATCAGTAGGACGAGTTTGGGTACGACGCTAATCAAATGCTGGCTGATCGGCGAGTGCGCTTGCCTGCGGAAATCGGTGCAGTGGAAGCCAGTGTTCGACCATGGGGGCTTGCGTGCGGATCCTCATTAATGGTGTGGGCATCGCTGGGCCGACGCTCGCGTATTGGCTCCGACGGGACAACCATGAGGTCATGCTCGTCGAGGAAGCGCAACAGCTCCGCAACGGCGGTTACATCATCGACTTTTGGGGGTTCGGTTACGACATCGCGGAGAAAATGGGCCTGATCCCTCAAATCAGAGAGCTGGGGTACCAGGTGCGGGAAGTCCGCTTGGTGGACCGGCTGGGTGGCAAGAGAGGCGGTTTCTCGGTCGACGTTTTCAGCCGCCTGACTCATGGTCGTTTCACCAGTCTGCGGCGGTCCGACCTTGCCGCCGCCATCCACCAGGCACTGGACGGTCAAGTCGAGACGATCTTTGGCGATTCCGTGGCGGGGGTCGAGACCGAAGGGCACCGGGTGCTGGTCACCTTCGATCGCGCCCCCTCACGTGAGGTCGATCTGGTCATTGGCGCCGACGGGCTGCACTCGCGCCTCCGCCAACTGGCATTCGGGCCGGAGGCGGAGTTTGAAGTCTCCCTTGGTTATCACGTCGCTGCGTTCGAGGTCCTCGGGTATCGCCCGCGTGACGATTTGGTCTACATCAGCCACGGCGTCCCGGGAAGACAGGTTTCACGATTTTCCATGCGGCAGGACAAGACGCTCTTCCTCTTCGTATTTCGCGACGAGTATCTGCCGTCCGGGAGTCTCTCAACTGAGCAAGAACGCAAAGCGGCGCTGGCAAGGGCCTTTGGCGACGTGGGCTGGGAATGCCCGCAGATTCTCGCGGCAATGGAGACCGTCAGCGGAATCTATTTCGACCGAGTCAGCCAGATTCGCATGGATCGCTGGTTCAGCGGCCGCACGGCGCTAATCGGTGATGCCGCCGCTTGCGTTTCCCTCCTTGCAGGCGAGGGCACCGGACTCGCCATGGCGGAAGCCTACGTGCTCGCCGGGGAGCTTCGCGTTTGCCGGGGCGATCACAGCGCAGCCTTCGCGCGCTATCAAGAGCGCATGGCGCCGCTACTGGAACGCAAGCAGCGCGCGGCCGCGAAGTTCGCCTCCTCTTTTGCCCCGGAAACTACCTTGGGCATAACCGTCCGCAACCTCGTTACCGGGCTCTTCCGGCTCCCGTTCGTTGCGGATTTCTTCATCGGCCGCGACCTGCGGGATGTCTTCGCGCTGCCTGACTACGGATTCTGAAAGATCCGATGAGTCATTTGATATCAAACTAGGTGGCGAAGAAGGATTTCAAGACCCGGGAACCCGACCGGCTCCACCGCGCCGGTCACAGAAGCACCGCCCCGGCAGCCGATTGACGGGGGGGAAGGAGGAGCTAGTTTGCCGCCAATCCATCGGTCATCCAACCGAGCCTCGTCATGCCTGCCACCCGCCGCGGTACGCCTCGTCGCCCCCATCCCGTCCGCCATCCCCCGCCATCCGCGACCACCCGAAGTATTGTGAACGGCCTCCGCCGGATTGTCCGGGCCATCGAACTCTATTCGCAGGACGTGCTCCGGAGTTTCGGGCTTACCGGGCCCCAGCTCTGGGCGATCAAGACTCTGCAGCGGGAAGGGCCCCTGGCGGCCACGACGCTGGCCGACGCCTTGGCGGTGCAGCCGAGTACGTTGTCGATTCTGGTGGATCGGTTGGAGCGTCGGGGACTGGTCCGACGGATTCGCTCGCGGGAGGATCGCCGGTTCGTGGAGCTCGGCTTGACACCGAAGGGAGAGGAACTGGCCGGCAGGGCGCCGGAGGCGGCCCAAGGGCGTCTGCTGCACGGCTTGGGCACACTGTCGGCCCCGAAACAGCGAGCCATCCTCAAGGCGGTGACGGCATTGGTCCAAATGATGGAAGCGAGCGACGTGGAGGTCCGATACTTCTTCTCCGACGATTAACGGGCCTGCCCCGGCACACTGGGCCGCGGAGCGCTGAAACGCTGCTCGCAATCGGGGCAGACGGTGTGTCGGAAGTCCGCCGAGGTCACCATCGAGACCACCCGTTCGAATCGAACCCATCGGCCGGCGTTCTTTACTCGGCCGCATCCTCCGCAGACAGCCAGAGTGGGGTTTAGGGCATGGGCTCTCCGCTGTCGCAGATAGCGGACGCCGGTTGCCACCGACAAGAAGACCGCCACACTCAGCGCGAAATTGGCCATTTCCGGCAGCACCAACCAAGGTGACTCGGAGTCCGCGACCAGCCAGAGTCGACTCAACGCTGCCAAAAGACCGAACGCAACCGCAGCGCTCCATCCCCAGCGGTAGGCGACCACCGCAACAGGCAGGACGAACAGGATGGATACGCGGATGTACGGCCCGGTGACCCGATCGAGGGTCATGAGCAGAATCGACAGGATCAGCACGACGGACGTCCACGCCAGCGCGTCGCGCGCCTTGATACCGGACCGGAGCCGTCTCGCAAACATATTGATATCAAAGTATCTTAGCAGCGAGCCCCCGTCAATCAGGTTAGGCGGTGTGGCTCTAGGCTGGGCCGTCCCGTTTGTGCATTTTTAAACCCGTTGCCGACAGATCCCATCATGGAGCCATGACGCCGCCTGACATCCCCGAGCCTGTCCGGCGCCTCATTTTGGAGGCCATTGATTCCATCGCAGAACTCGAGGCCCTGATCCTGCTCCGCGAGACACCTGAGCAGCGCTGGACCCCGGAGGCGGTCGCGGTGCGTCTGTACGTTCCCCAGGTCGTGGCAGCTCATGCACTCGACGCCCTGTCGCGCCGGGGGTTCCTGGACGAGACGACTGGGGGCTACAGCTACCACCCAAGTTCTTCGGCCATGGTCGAGGCCGTCACGGCTCTGGCCCGCACCTATGCCACTCATCTCATTGCGGTGACCAACCTGATCCATGCAAAGCCAAGCCCGAGCATCCAGGATTTCGCCCGGGCGTTTCGACTCCGGAAGGACTCCTGATGGGGATCCTCGCCTATACCCTCTGCTCGGTCGCCTCGCTGCTCTGTGCCGTGCTCCTCTGGCGAGGCTATCGGCGCACCGGCACGCGGCTACTGCTCTGGAGCGCCATCTGCTTTGCCTGCTTGACGCTCAACAACCTGCTCGTCCTGCTTGACTTGGTCATATTCCCCGAGATCGATCTTTTCCTGCCCCGGACACTCGCTGCCTTCGTGGGCATTGGAGCGCTCCTGTTCGGGCTGATCTGGGAGGACCGCAAATGACCTCCCTGCAGCACACACTCCTGGGCGCGGTGGCCATGGGCACTCTGGCGATCGGCCTCATCTTTCTCCGCCTGTGGCGGGATAGTGCGGACCGGTTCTTCCTTTTTTTCGCCCTCTCCTTCTTCGTCCAGGCGTTCAACCGCGTCGCGTTGTCGTTCGCTACCTCTCCGCAAGAGGGAAGCCCGTGGCACTATGGCGTGCGATTCCTCGCGTATGTGCTGATCATTCTCGCCATCGTCGACAAGAACCGAGCCCCGACGGATCCACTCGGCGCGCCCACCCGATGAAGCTGGGCTGAACAGCGAGCCCGTCATGCCTGAGAGAGATGTTATACGCTGCAGGCACGGCCGCCCCGTTCCATACCCAGTGACAGCATGCTAAGTTCCTCCCGCGTTTCACCTTCGGGGCGGTAGCTCAGCTGGGAGAGCACCTGGTTTGCAACCAGGGGGTCGCCGGTTCGATCCCGGTCCGCTCCACTTCCCTATAACCCATTCCGATTCAAGCTCGCCGGATCCCTGATGGCGCTGGCTGCCGTCTCGTGTCTCGTCCCTCAAAGGCTGCCCGCTCAAAGCGAGGCTGCCCTCAAACAGTATTTCGAATGCCGCACCGTCACCGTCAAGCTCGACATGCCGGCGACCCAGGCGGGAATCGATGTCTGGCCAGGCACCAATCCACCAAGCGTTGTTCGTCGAGGGGATCCTGGTTCGATACTCGGTAACGTCAGAGTGACTCGTAGCTATTAGCTGTTAGCCATTAGCGGGGAGCTAACAGCTAACAGCTAACAGCTCACAGCTCAGTCCTCAGTTGTCCGAGCAGCCCTTCGGTGCCACCGCCTCCGGCGCCGTCCCAGTCGTCACCGGCCCATCCACCGGCCAGTCGGTCTTCTCCGCCCATTCGGTCCAGGACGGGACGTACACCCGCACGTTGGGATACCCCAGCAGGAAGTGGAGCGCGAAGTAGGCGTGGCTCGCCTCCGTGCCGGTGTTGCAGTAGACGATGATCCACTTGTCGGCTGTGATGCCCTGCGCGGCATAGGCGGCGCGCAACTCGTCCACCGGCTTCCACACGGTTACCCCGTTGCTGGTGACCAGGTCGTCGTGCCAGAAATGGTTGACGGCGCCAGGAATGTGTCCCCGCCGAATCTGCGCGCCCGCGGTTCCCGCGAACTGATCCGCAGGCCTCACGTCCACGATCGCGAGCTCCTTGCCACCCAGCGAGTGCTGGACATGCTCTCCCTCGATCTTATCGAGCAGGAACGGATCGGTGGTGTATTTCACCGCGGCAATTTCAGGGTAAAGCCGTGAGAGCGGCCGGTTCTCCGCGGCCCACTTGGCGTAGCCTCCGTCGAGCACATACACCTCGGGCTGGCGGAACCCTGCGAGCAACCAGGCCAGGAAGGTCGCGTTGAAGTTCTGTGCGTCACCGCTGGCGTAGATCACGACCGGACGGTCGCGCCGGACCCCAATCCGTCCCCACAATTCGGCATAGCTCGCCGCCGGCAGGACGTCGCCCGGCGTTCCGGCCGCCGTCGCTCTCAGCGTCTCATAGTGGAGATAGACCGCGCCCGGAAGATGATTCGCGAGATAGGCATTGAGATCGCTCCGCAGATCGATCAGGGTGACGCTGTCCTTCGCGAGCCGCGCCGCCAGCGCCTCCGTGGAAATCAGCGCACCCCTGGTCGGAGCAATGCCACCTTCCACCTTGAGGTCTCGCTTAGTCCAGTCCTGATAGGACCCATCGTACAATCGCGCCTTGTAGCCGAGCAGGCGGGCGGCGAACACTAGTGCGGTGGCCTGCTGGCCTATGTGACAGTAAGCCACGATCTCATCTCCCTTCGTTACGCCGGCCTTGGCGAACACTCCCCGCAGGGCGGAGTCCGACAGGAACCGGCCGTCGTCATCGGTAACCGTTGTGAATGGAATGCTGCGGGCGCCGGGCAGGTGTCCCGGACGGGTACCCGATCCAGCGGAGAGCCCGTTGTAGAACTGCGGATCGCGCGCATCGATCAGCCGAAACTTCGGCTGGCCGAGCCGAGCCTGGATCCACTCGGCGTTAGCGATCAGCTCGGGATGCGCAGTGCCGGCGAGCGACTGCGGCGCAGCCGCTGGCGGGACTTCGGCCGTCACCGCATTGCCGGCCGCCTTCCACGCAGGCAGGCCCCCGTCCAGAATCGAAGTGCGAGCCCCCATTCCCAGGTATTCGAACGTCAGCCACGCTCGCGTGGTGGGGCTGACCCAATCCGATCCGAAATAGAGGATGATCCGCGAATCGCGACTCACGCCCAGGGCGGCGAAGGTCGAATCCAGTTGGGCCACGGCCGGCATCTCGAGATAGAGCCCGCCCTCCTGATCAGCCGAGATGGATTCGAAGTCGAGAAAGCGGGCGCCGGGGATGTGTTCCTTGTCGTACTCCGCCCGCTCGCCGATCTGCAGCAGGACGAGCTGGCGGTCGGCCAGGTGGGACTTGAGCCAGACCACTGAGACGAGCATCTGGTCGCGGGGGGCGGCGAGAGCTGTAACTGGGGTCAGGAGCACCCCCGTGAGGAGCAGGGCGACCGAACGGTTCAACATCGAGGCCTCCGGATATCGGGTTGCGTCACGATACGGAGGGGCGAGCGGGGAGTTGTGGTGAAACTGTGCGAAGGTGGTGCGGTTCCCGTCGGGTCAGGACTCGAACCGGTACCCGACCTTCCAGACGGTGAGGAAATGGCGGGGATCGGCTGGATTCTCCTCCAGCTTCCGGCGCAGCTCGGCCATGTGGGAGTCCACCGTGCGAGTCTGCACGTCTCCGGCAGAACCCCAGACCTCACGTAACAGCTCGATGCGACTCATCACCGCGCCTTCGCGGCGCACCAGGGCGAGCATCAGCTCGTACGCCTTGGGAGTGAGCGCGATCTGTCGCTCGCCGAGTGTCACGGTGCGGGCAGCCGGGTCGACACTGATCTGGCCGAAGCGGATCCGGGTCGCGGTATCTCCCCCCGGGGAATAGCTGGTCCTGCGAAGAATGGCGCGGACTCGCTCGAGCAGCTCCAGGAGTCCCACCGGCTTGGTCACATACTGATCGGCGTCGAGCCGGAAGCCGCGCACCTTGTCGGCTTCCTCTCCGCGGGCACTCACGATGATCACCGGTACCCGATGACCGCTGGTACGGAGTGCCTCGAGCACCTGGAACCCGCTCATTCCCGGGAGCATCAGGTCCAGGAGAATCAAGTCGGGACTCCATTGCCGGGCGGCATCGAGTCCGGTCGGACCGTCGGAAGCCACCTGCACCACATAACCTTCGCGTTCGAGGTTGTAGCGGAGACCGTCGGCCAGATCCGCGTTGTCCTCGACCAGAAGGATCCGGGCGCCTTTCACGATTCGCCCGCGCCGGACTCGAGGGTGGGGAACACGACGGTGAATTCTGCCCCACCTTGAGGGGCCGACGTCACACTGACTTCACCGCCGAATCGGTCCGCTGCCGTCCTGACGATGGCGAGTCCGATCCCGCTCCCACCCACAGCGCGCGCGGCCGAGCTGGAGCCGCGGTAATAGGGCTCCCAGATCCGGTCCCGCTCGTCCTCGGGAACTCCAGGTCCCTGATCGGTCACGCTGAGCCGGGCACTGCCGTTGACCCGGGCGACACCTACGCGAACCACCTGACCAGGTGGGCCGAACTTCACAGCGTTGTCGAACAGGTTGAGCAGCAGCTGACGAAGGGTGGCCTGATCCGCGAGCACACCCACGCCAGTCGGCAGATCGGATTGAAAGGACACGTGACGCGACGCTGCGAGCGGCGCAAAGGCGGTAACCGCCTCGGCCACTTCGCGACCGAGATCCAACGGTTCGAGCGGAGCCGACGTCGGCACGCCTCGGTCCAAACGACTCACCGCGAGCACGTTTTCGACCAGATGCTCGAGTCGCGTGGTTTCTCGCGACAAGTGACCGAGAAGCCATGCCTGCTCGGCCGGCGTGTCGTACCGCTTGAGCCGCAGCGTGTCGAGAAAGAGCCGGATCTGAGCCAGCGGCGTCCGCAACTCGTGGGAGACGCCGGCGACGAAATCGCTGCGGAGCCTCGCGAGGGCGCCCTCGCGCCGCATCTGCGCCAGGGCCACAGCCGCGGCCCCGATACCGAGTACCGCGACCAGGAGCAGCAAAGGAAGCGGAGTCCGGGGAAGCCCGCCCGCGAGCAACGCCGGTGCCGCACCCGGAATCAGGGTGAGCCGAGTGATGAACCCGCCTCGATTCGGCGGAAGGGGTTCTTCGGCGATATAGGGCCACTCCCGCTCGCTGGCCGGCCAGTCGCGCGAGCGATAGAGCACTGATCCCGCATGATCGCGGATCTCCAGCGCGAAGAGCTCTGCGTTGGCTCGACCACCGGTCACGGTCGCAGGAAGGAGGGGCGACCCCCTAAGGACGCTGTCGAACGCGGTCACCAGGCTCAACGAATCGAAGGTGAAGCCATACACGATCGTGTCTCCCCAGGCCGTGGGCATGATCCCGTAGGCGACGACTTGTCCGGCTCCCGGCAGGGGAACCATGCCCATCTGTCCCGGCTCGGTGTCCGATCGGACAGCCAGACCGACGAATCCCGCGATCATTCCCTCGGTGGAGGCAGGAAGCGAGGCTCCAGCCGTGGTGACTGAATCACTGCCCAGGCGAAAGCGGAAATAAGTGGAAGGCTTCGCCGGTGGGTTGCAACGGCACTGCTCGAGATTCATCGCGAGATAGGAGGGCAGATCGTCAGCATCCGGAATCATGGAGCTCTGATGCGGTTGGCGATGGGCGATCGGATTCAAGGCAAACCAGCTGGTTTCTCCCAGCTCATTGCCCAGCCGCTCCGAGTAGCTCCAGGCGGCGAACGCGGCGTAGTCCTTGAGCAGCTGCTTGGTGTTGGCTCGCGACTTCCACGCGGCCACAACCGCGATAGATGTCGTCAGCGCGACGACGCCCAGGCTGGCGCCGAGGAGGAGGAGGGAATAGCCCGACGCTCGAGCGAGCGCGCGCTTCGGAGTCGATGACGATGCAGACACGCCTCCAGTGTCGGCAGTCGGGACACCTCTGGCAAGCGGGAGTTGTGGCGAAGCTGTGGAAGTAGTGTGCGAGTGCTGCGGACCCGTCGCCCAAATTCAAGGTTCTAGGTCTTTCAGAACCAAGCAGTTGGCCTCATGGTCCGGGATTGCACCAGCGGGTGGGGCCCTTCATACTTCCCCCTCGCGCCCCGGACGGCGCCAGTGTGTTGACCTTGCCTCAGGAGTACATCATGGCGTTTACCTTGCCTCCACTTCCCTACGACTACGCCGCGCTGGAGCCGCACATCGACGAACAGACGATGCGGATTCACCACGACAAGCATCACGCGGCCTACGTCAACAACCTCAATACGGCGCTCGAGCCCCACGCCAACCTGCAATCCAAGTCCATCGAGGATTTGATCGCGAATATCGACGCACTGCCGGAGGCGATCCGCGGCCCGGTGCGAAACAACGGCGGTGGGCACTACAATCACACGTTCTTCTGGGAGATCATGGCCCCGGGCGGAGCCAAGGAACCGGCCGGCGCCCTGGCCGACGCCATCAATAAAGGCTTCGGAGGTCTCGCCAGCTTCAAGGAACAGTTCCAGAAGGCGGGAGTCGGCCGGTTCGGCAGCGGCTGGGCCTGGCTTACGGTAGACAAGTCAGGCACCGTGGCGATCGAGAGCACTCCCAACCAGGACAGTCCCCTGATGGCCGGCAAGAGCGTCGTCCTGGGCTGCGACGTGTGGGAACACGCCTACTACCTCAAGTACCAGAATCGCCGCCCCGACTATATCGCCGCGTGGTGGAACGTGGTGAACTGGACGGTGGTGGGGAAGCGGTTCGAGAGTTTGAAGAAGTAGACGGGAGACGGAAGACGGGAGACGGGAGAGAGGAAAAGTCTCCCGTCTCCCTCACTCCACCCCCCCCAACACCTCCAGCAGCTCCGCATTCTCCCGGCGCGTCCCCGTCGTCTCCTCGGCGAAGGCCCACCGCACAATCCCCTTGCGGTCGATGACGATGTAGGCGCGTCTGGAAAAGAACTTGTCCTCCAGCAGTACGCCGTAGGCTCGGCTCACGTCCCGCTTGAAGTCACTCAACAGGTCCACGCCGAACCGTTCCTTCGCCTTGAATTCCTTGAGCGTCGGCACCGAGTCGACACTGATCGGCAGGACGACCGTGTCGGCGGACCGGAACTGGGAGAAGTCATCGGTAAAGGCGCAGAGCTCCTTGGTGCAGGTACTGGTAAAGGCGAGGGGGAAGAAGGCGAGTAGCACTTTGTTCCCCCGAAGTTTGGAGAGAGTAACGGGCTCTCCGGAGGTCGAGGGGAGGGTGAAGTCGGGAGCGATGGTGCCGGGAGTGGAGAGAGGCATCAGGTCATTGAGATTGAAGATTGAAGATCTCAGATTGACGGCGACGAACAGCTCCTAGCCCGTCCGCCTTACGAAAAACCAGTCGCCGTGCTCGATCGCCCAGTGAGTGAAATAGGCCAGGGGCCACAGCAGCGGGAGAAACAGCGTGCAACCGTACCAGGTACTGGCAAGGCCTTCCCAGCAGCGCTCAAGAACTCGGCTGTTTGACGTTTGAGCGAACCAGAACCAGGATCCAACTACCAAGCCGAACAACGTCGCGGCGAAGTAGAGGGTCACCAGTGATGTCAGCCATCGAACACCGGTCGAGCTGTTCTCGAAGCGTGGTTGCATGAGCCGTCCGACGATGAGGCCAATCAAGGGGCTGGCGAGAACCCCGGACCAAATTCCCGGCCCCAAGGCCTTATTTCCGAGAAGGTAGACGAGCCCACCCCAACAAATTCCGGCGACTGAGTGGAGGAATGTCTCTCGAGCAGAAAGGTTCATCCCGATGTCGCCTATCAGACCAGTACGGCCCTTCCAAGGGCTAACGACTGCTGCCCTGCTCATGGCCAGGGCCTAAGGCACTTTGCTGACCGCTGACCGCTGACGGCTGACGGCTATTTATTCAAGTTCAAAACCAGCATGCGCGGCTCGCTCATGTCGTCCATCGCGTACCGCACCCCTTCACGCCCGAAGCCCGAATCCTTGACTCCGCCATAGGGGAAGTTGTCCACCCGAAGGGTGGGGAAGTCGTTGACCACGACGCCACCGACCTCGAGCGTGCTGAACGCCCGGAATATCCGGTTCACGTCGTGAGTAAAGACTCCCGCCTGCAGCCCGAAATCGGAATCGTTGATCGTGGCGAGTGCGTCATCCCAGGTGTCGTAGGCTGCGACGATGGTGACCGGGCCGAACACTTCCTTACAGGAGACCTTGGCGTCGGGCGGGACATCCGCGAGAACCGTCGGCGTCAGGACCGAGCCGGTCCGCTGCCCCTTGAGCAGGACCGTCGATCCGGCCTTCACCGCTTCGTCAACCCATGATTCGACCCGATCCGCCGCCTTGGAATCGATCATTGGCCCCACCACGGTCGAGGAATCCATCGGATCGCCGCACTTGAGTGCCGCCGACGCCGCCACAAACTTGTCCACCACACACTGATAAACGGGACGGTGAACCAGGACTCGCTGCACCTTGATGCAGACCTGCCCTGCATAGGCGAATCCGCCGAAGGCGAGCCGGTTGGCCACCCAATCGAAATCCCCGGCGTCTTCGTGTACCGCGACCGCCGCGTTCCCGCCGAGCTCCAGCACGACCTTCTTCTTCCCGGCGACGTCCTTGAGGTGCCAGCCGACGGTTGGACTTCCCGTGAAAGTGAGCAGCTGGAAGCGCGGATCGGTCGCCAGGCGCTCGGCGATCGGGATCGGCAGGTGCAGCACGTTGTAGGCGCCGGCCGGAAGCCCGCAGTCGGCCAGGATCTCTCCCAGGCGAAAGGCGAGCTGGGGGCATTGCGGTGGCGGCTTCACCACCAGAGCACTCCCCACGGCGATCGCCGGCGCCACTTTGTGGGCCAGCAGGTTGAGCGGAAAGTTGAAGGGTGAGATGGCGCTGATCGGTCCGATCGGGAAGCGGTTGACCAGCCCGCTCATCCCGACAGCGCGAGTATCCACATCGAGGGGTACTACCTCGCCGCCGAAACGGCGGGCTTCATCCGCCGCGAGCGAGAAGGTGATGATCGCACGATCGACTTCGCCCAGGGCCTGACTGATGGGTTTGCCGCAGCTGGTCGCGAGCTCGATGCCGAGTTCGGTTCGCTGGCGGGTCAGGGCTTCGGAGACGCGGTGGAGCAGATCACGCCGGGCGTGGCGCGGCATCGCGCGCATCGCGGCAAAAGCGACCTGGGCAGACTCGATGGCTTGGTCGAGATCGGAATCCGTCGCTTGAACCACGTCGGCCGCGGGTTCTCCGGTGTAAGGAACGTCAACGTGGTCGACGGGCCGGCTCCCGGCCGGCAGATGGGCCCCGTTGATCCAGGGAGTGAAGATGGGGAGGGGCATTGCAAGAGTCTCACGGTCGAGAAAAACCAGCAGGCTTGCGCCGGGTACACGGGGCATGAAGTTAGTACGGTAACATGACTTCTGCCTCCGCGACTCGCGGAACCCAGCGGCCAGCGTGGCTCCGCGGCGCGCTGCCGTGGATTGCACTCGCGGTAGCCTTGGCCGCCATCGGCGGGCTCTTCCTGGCGACTCAGAAGGGCTATCGCGAACTGCTGGACCGCTCGAACCTGTCGGTGGGCTGGACCGCCGCGGCGTTTCTCTCCGCAGTTACTCCTGGTTCGCAAGGCCGCTACGATCCCCGATTCGACCCCGCCCGCCTTGTGTCCGGGGCTGGTGCCCTCGCGAACGCATCCTTCTTTCCTGGTGGGCTTCAGGTATTCTTCGGCCGTACTCCTCTGTTACCTGATACCGTCGGCCTGACCCCGCTCGTGGCATTCGACGCCGACGGCTTGTCCGATTGGCGCATCCTGGTTCCACCCAGCGAGCATCGAGTCGCTCTGGTCGCCTTTGCCAACAGAGCCGGCGAGACTCCGGTAGGCTGGGTCGGGGCCTGGGAAACGCTTCCTCCTCTCGCCGAGCCGTGGCTCGCGGTCTTGCTGGGAATGATCGCGTTCCTGGCCGCGCTGAGCCTTGGAATCGAGCGCTACTTCGGCGCGTCGCGGGTGATTCGTGATGCGCTGGCGCTTCTTGCGATCGCTGCCGCGGCCTGGGCCGGTCTCGAGCTCCGGTCGGCCCTGCAGCGAACCGCGGTGGCTACCACCGAGACTCACCTCCAATTTGCCCGTCGCCTGATCGAGGTGGCAGCCACGGCGGACGGCGTCCGCTCCGCCGTCCTCCCCCGGCTGGCGCCGGGACTGGAATTGCAGAGGACCGATCGCCGTGCCGTGAGGCAAGATTCGGTGACCTGGCGGGGAGAGAATCCCGATCGGACCGGGTCGTTGACCGCTATTCGCCCCCGCGGCGGCGCCTTTATGCTGACGGGGTCGGTACCCACGGACGAGATCGCCGGGGCCGAACTGGTGCTGTTGGGAACCTGGGTGGTGCTCCTCGTGGCCTTGGCGGTGGCCGCCGAGGCCGCCCCGGTCTCGACACCTCGTGGCGGTGGGGGATAGCCGCCGTGCTGGTGTTTCAGACGGCTGCGGAGTATTTCATTCGAGACTCACTGCACAGCGAGTTCCAGTGACCCTGACGCGAAGCGAAAGAGACGGGGCGGGTTCGTCCGCACCTGGTGGATCGCTCCAGCTGGTCGGCGCGATCGCGAAGCTGCTCAACACGGGCCTTGCCGCCGAGGAGACCCTCGGCACCGTGGCTGAAAAACTCCGGATCGGACTCGGCGCCCAGTCGGTGCTTCTATGGCTGCGGGAGCCGAACGCGACGACGCTCCGGGCGATTACGGCACCCGTGCTGAGCGGGACGCCGCGGACCAGCCGTTCCTTCGCGGTGCTTCCCGACGTGGGTCCAGGAACTCTCCGCCTCCCCATTCTGCACGAGGGCGAGCGGCTGGGGATGCTGGAGATCTCCCCGGCGCCGACATCCGCCGAGTCTGAGCAGCTCCTCCCGGTGGTGGCCGATATCCTGGCTCCATTCCTGGCCTCGATCGAGCTTTCGGAAGATCTCGCCTACGAAGTCGCCCTGCGCTCCAAGGAGATCGAGGAGCAACGCCGATTCATCACCCTGGTCATCGACTGCCTGCCGGTCGGGCTTTATGTGGTGGACCGGGAATACCGGATTCAGATCTGGAACCGGAAGCGGGAGACCGGGACCCAGGGTCTTCGCAAGGACGAGGTGGTCGGCCGTCCGGTGTTCGAGGTGCTGACCCGCCAGCCGATGCGACAGCTCAAGGAGGAGTTCGACCAGGTCTTCGCCACCGGCGAAATTCGCCAGATCGAGATCGAGGTCGCGGTCGCGGGAGAGCAGAAATACTACCGGATCAGCAAGATCCCGATGCGGCAGGACGGGGAGACCATCACTCATGTGATCACGATCGGTGAAGACGTCACCGATACTCATGTCGCGCAGCAGCGCATCCTGCAGAGCGAGAAACTGGCCGCGATCGGCCAGCTCGCCGCGGGGGTCATGCACGAAATCAACAACCCCCTGGCCACCATCAGCGCGTGTGTCGCCGCGGTCGAGAACCGGCTGGCCGACGACAATCCCGCCCAGCTGGGGGAATCACTTCGGGAGTACCTCGAGATCATCGATAAGGAAGTGCAGCGCTGCACGACGATCGTTGACGGTCTGCTCGACTTCAGCCGGCCCAAGGGCAAGTACAAGAAGGCGGTGGACACTGCGGCGGTTCTCGAAGACACCTTGTTCCTGCTCAAGCACCATCAACGCTTCAAGAAGATCACCGTGCACCGCGAGCTGGCCGGAGGGCTTCCGGCGATTAACGGCAACCACGAGCAGCTCATCCAGGTCTTCATGGCCTTGATGCTGAACGCGCTCGACGCGATGGAAGAAGGCGGGTACCTCTCGATCCGCGCCTATCAGAGCCGGGCTCGCGAGGACGAGATCGTGGTGGACATCGAGGACACCGGCGTCGGAATCCCTCGAGGAGACCTCGGGAAGATCTTCGAGCCTTTCTATACCACCAAGGCCCCGGGGCGGGGGACTGGCCTCGGGCTTTCGGTGTGCTACGGTATCGTCGCCGAACACCTGGGCCGCATCGAGGTGGACAGCCAGCCGGGTCGCGGTTCGGTCTTCCGGGTGTTTCTCCCCGCGGGAGGGACGGCGGCGGAGTGAAGATCCTCGTTGTCGAAGACGACCGCACGGTCGGCCAGTACGTCAAACGGGGCCTCGAAGAGCAGCAGCATCAGGCCGAGCTCGTGGCGGACGGAACGGAGGCACTGCGGATCGCATCGGAGGGGGAGCACGACCTGATCATCCTCGATCTTCGGCTCCCCGGGATGAACGGAGTCCAGGTGCTCCGGACTCTGCGCGATCGCGGGCACAGCGTGCCGGTCCTGGTGCTCACCGCGCAGGATGCGGTGGACTTCAAGGTCGAGGCGCTCCGGGCCGGCGCCGACGATTACGTCACCAAGCCATTCAGCTTTGAGGAGCTGCTCGCGCGGGTCGAAGCGCTGAGCCGGCGTCCCCGCCAGCTGGCGCCTCGCAAGCTCCGGGTGAGCGACCTCGAGCTCGACCTGAATACCCGTGAAGTCACCCGGGGCGGAAAACCGGTCGAGCTTACCAACAAGGAATTCGCCGTCCTCGAATACCTCATGCGGCACGCCGGGCGGGTGATGTCGCGTACCCTGATCACCGAGTACGCCTGGGACTATCACTTTGATCCCGGAACCAACATCGTGGACGTCGTGATCAACCGTCTCCGCAAGAAGGTGGACGGAGGCGGTGGTCCTCGGCTGATTCAGACGGTGCGCGGGGTCGGGTATGTGCTCAAAGCCGGTAAGGAGTAAGGAGTGAGGTGTAAGGAGTAACTCCTCACTCCTCACTGACGCCCCCGACCATGGCCAGTATCCGCCGTCGCCTCACCCTGTGGTACGTCGTCGCGCTCGCCGTATCGATCGCGGCCTTCGGCGGCGCCCTCTACTTCGAGCGGCGGCGGTCGAGTCTCCGGGAACTCGACGAACGACTCGCGCTCGAGGGCAATCTCGCGGCGCAGTACTTCATCAATTTCCAGCGCCAGCTGGGCCGCACGCTCTCTTCGGGTGAGACGCCCACGCTCATCAACGCGGTCGGCGGCTATCTCGATGGGATCCGTGACTACGTCATCGTGGTGGATCCGGACGGTGCGCCGATCTACCGGAATGCGGCGGCCAAGCCGTTCAGTCTGGTTGCCCTGGCCGATGTGCTCGCGACCCTCTCACCCCCCGAGGGCGCGGGTGTCCGCACCGGCTTCGTAAGGCTCGACCCGAACGCCGACCCGGTCCGCTACGCGCAGGTCCCGCTTCCCGGTGTTTGGGACCGGCCCGCCACCTACTTCGTCGCCGCCCCCCTCACCGCCGTACCGTTCGGTCCCGCCCAGCTCCTCGGCGCGATGTTGGTGATCGCCCCGGTGATTCTGCTCGGCAGCATCGCGCTGGGTTACGTCCTCGCCGATACCAGCCTGCGGCCACTCGAGGGGATGGTAGACGAGCTGGAGTCGATCACCGACGGGCGCGGCCTGCATCGCCGGCTCGCGGTGCCGCTTCAAGCCGATGAACTGGCCCGTCTCGCCAATACCGTCAACCTGATGCTCGGCCGGCTGGAGGAGAGCTTCGTCAGCCTGCGCCGGTTCACCGCCGATGCGAGCCATGAGCTGAAGACCCCGCTCATGGTGATCCGAGCCGGTGTGGAGCGGGCGCTGACCCATCCCAGGACTCCGCCCGAAGCGATGAGCACGCTGGATGAATTACTCGGGGAGATCAACCGGGTAACCGAGATGGTGGACAACCTGCTGACTCTGGCCCGAGCCGATGAGGGACGCGCGGCCCTCGCCCTGGAGCCCCGCGATCTGAGAGAGCTGATGTCGGAGGCGGCGGAGACCGCCGGCATCCTGGGTGAGGGTCCCGGCATCACGGTCCGCACCGAGATACCGGATAAACCAGTGCTGCTCCCGGTGGACTACGGCCGGATGCGCCAGCTGATCCTCAACCTCGTCACCAACGCCATCAAGTACACGCCGCCCGGAGGCAAAGTGAGCCTTGGCCTGGTCGATCAGGGCGATGCCGTGGCGTTGGTGGTCGGGGACAACGGGATCGGGATCAGCGCCACCGACCTGCCGCACATTTTCGACCGCTTCTACCGTGCCGACCTCGCTCGTACCAGGACGGGAGAACGTCCCGGCGCCGGCCTGGGCCTTTCCATTACCAAATGGATTGCCGAAGCCCATGGCGGGACGATCGGGGTCCAGAGCCGGACCGGCCGGGGGACGGTTTTCACCGTCACACTACCCCGGCCCAACGCGTCTCCCGATGTCGTAACCGAGCAGGTCGAGGCCCAGGATCAGCCGAGCCGAGCCTTCTGAAGACAAGGCCTAATCCAGTTGTTATCGATTTGTCATCTTGGGGTCTCGCCGGCTGCAATAACCGGGGGATACGTTAGTCGCCGCTAACGCGGAGAGGACTATGTTCGAAAACCTGATCGAATCCAAGCGCAAGAAGCAGAAGTCGCTTGGGCAGTCAATCACCTCGGTTATCGTCCACATCCTGATCATTTTCGGAGCGGTTAAGGCCACGAGCGGGGCGGCCGAGACACTGCAGAAAGTCATTCAGGACACGACGATGGTGTTCCTGGAGCCGCCCAAGGCTCCGGAGCCGCCGCCGGAGCAGCCTCCACCCGAGGCCGTTGTGGCTGCGAACCCGCCACCGCAGGGGTTTCAGGTGGTGACGCCCCCGACCGATATCCCCACCGAGATTCCGCCGGTCAACTTGAACGAGAAGTTCGACCCCCGGGACTTCACCGGTAAGGGTGTCGAAGGCGGCATCGGTACCGGCGTCGTGGGTGGAACCGGCCCGGTGCTGGAAGGCGAAGTCTTTCTGGCGGCAGAAGTCGATGAAACCCCGCAGGCGATGGATATGGCCGCCTGCAGTCCCGAATTTCCACCGGTCATGAAGTCCGCGGGAATCCCGGGGCGGGTAGTCATGCAGTTCGTGGTGAACACCGACGGGAAAGCGGATCCGGGCTCACTCAAGGTCATGAACAGCACGCACAAGGCGTTTGAAGATCCGGCCAGAGCGGCCATTCTGAAGTGCCCCTTCAAGCCGGGACGTTCGCGGGGTCAGCCGGTCCGCGTGCTGGTGCAACAGGCGGTCTCTTTCAAGCTTCAGCAATAGCGTGATCAGTCACCTCCAGGAGGAATCGTTCCAATGAATGTAGATCTGCTGCACCTGTGGACCGCGGCCGGAACCTTCGCCAAGGGCGTCGTGATCGTCCTGGCCTTCATGTCGTTCCTGTCGTTGACCGTCGCGATCACCAAGCTCATCAGCATCATGCGGAGCCAGACGGCCACCCGGAAGTTCGCCCCTGAGTTCTCCCGCGCGATCCAGGAAGAGAACCTGGAGCGGGCTATCACCCTGGCCGAGCAGAACAAGAAGAGCCACGTCGCGCGGGTCGTCGGCGAGGCGCTCTCCGAAGTGAAGCCGCTGCTCTCCGACCGGGCCACGATCACCTCGGCCGACATCAACTCGGTGGAGCGCGCCGTCGAGCGTGAGATGCTGATCACCCTTGCCGACTTCAAGCGCGGCATGGGCATCATGGCGACGGTCGGCTCGACCGCTCCGTTCGTCGGGTTGCTCGGCACCACGATGGGCATCGTGAACGCGTTCACCGGCATGGCTGCCTCCGGAGCCTCCGGCGGCCTGGCGGGCATTTCGGCCGGTATCGCCGAGGCCCTAATCACCACGGCCTTCGGTCTGCTGGTGGCCATTCCCGCGGTGTGGTTCTACAACTACTTCACCACCAAGATCGAGAACCTCACCGTCGAGATGACCTACGTCTCGAAGGAACTGATCGACTACCTGATCAAGAGCGTGGGGAGCGAGTTTGGCCGCTCGATCTTCACCAAGGAATTCCAGGCCCAGAAAGCGGTGAGCGGTCATGGGCATGTCAGCGGGTAATGCCGGCACGACTACTGTAAAGGCGTCGCCCAACGTGATTCCGATGATCGACATCATGCTGGTGCTGTTGATCATCTTCATGATCGTGACTCCGCTCATCAGCGCCGGCTTCAAGGCAACGATGCCGAAGGGGGTTCACCTGGACGCACGTCCCGAAGGGGACGATGAGGTCATCCTCGGCATCGACGTGAGCGGCAACTATTTCCTGAACCAACGGCCGATCCCGAAGGAGACGCTGCAGGACCAGCTGAAGTCGATCTACTCCGCCCGGACCACGGACAAGATTCTCTATTTCAAGGCGGACAATCAGCTGCAGTTCGCGAAAATCCAGGAGGCGGTGGAGATCGCCCGCAAGGCCGGCGCCCGTGTGATGGCCGCGATCACCGAGCCCAAGGCCGCCGGACTCTTCGCGGAACTTGAGAAGGGGAAGAAATAATATGGCAATGTCCACTGGGGACGCCTCGGGGGGAATTCAGTCCGAGCCCAACGTGATTCCGATGATCGACATCATGCTGGTGATGCTGATCATCTTCATGGTGTCGCAGCCGCTGTCCCGCATGGCCCTGGACGTCCAGGTGCCACCGCAGGAGCAGCAGACCAAGTCGGACGCCAAGTCGAATCAGATCGTGCTGGAGCTTACGGCGGACGGCGGCTACGCCATCAATACCCAGCCGGTGCCGGTTGACCAGCTGGACACCCAGCTGCATGCGATCTTCGACGCGCGGCCGGCCAAGCTGCTGTTTGTGAAATCGGCGCCGACCCGGATCTATCAGGACCTCATCGACGCGATGGACGTCGCGCGCGGCGCGGGAGTGCAGGTCATCGGCTTTACTCCTGCGGACGCCGAGGGGCCGCCTCCCAAGAAGTAGTGCGGTAACCCTAGTACCGTTCGTCACCACCGGGGAGCGCCGAACGCGGCACTCCCCGGTGTATTTTTCGTACGGTCAGCCATGGCAGAAACCTCTGCAGTCGTTCGCTCCCGTTCGTCTGCCGGCCCGGCGCTCGCGTTACCCAGGCGGCGTCGGTCCCCGGTGGGGATGCTGGTATCTCTAGTCCTCCACATTGCGGTCGTGTTGTTGATCCTCGCTCCATGGGGCAGCGAATTGTACCGCGTGCTGAGCGCGGGCCACGTGGCACTAACCTCGGGTGGCGGTGGTGGCGGAGGTAACCGTGAGGCGTATATTTCCCTCCCCGCGAGCGCTCCGCGGCCATCGCCTCCTGTGGCTCCGGTAACTACCGCTCCTCCCGTCGTCCAACCCACGCCGTCGCCCGAACCGGTTCAACCGGTTCCGGTGGATACTCCTGTAACCCAGGCCAGTGCGGGACCGGCGAATGCCGAAGTGGGAGACAGCGGCGGTGGAACCGGCCCCGGCGCGGGAGGAGGAACCGGTGGCGGAATAGGTCCCGGCAATGGCACGGGAACCGGTCCGGGAGAAGGGGGTGGCGCCGGTGGAGTCGGAACCGGTCCGCAGCAGAAACGGTGGGTCATTCCGCCGGAGAACAGCCCCAAGGAACTTCGGGGGAAGGCGATCCGAGTAACCTTCTGGGTCGACGCCGCTGGAAAGGTCCAGAAGGTCGAGCTCGACCCGGAAATTCGCGACCGCGGCTATGCCAAGAAATTTCTCGAGGCGATGATGAACTACGAGTTCCGCCCCGCCCGCGGCCCCGACGGCCTCCCGGTGGCAGGCAAGACCGAAATCACCATCACGCTGTAACTCTCCCAAAAGACTCCTACCCAAGCCTCATGGCCAATCTGTTCGTCCGGAAGTCCATCGCCGACTGCGAGAACGACATCGCCGAGCGAGGGGGACTCAAGCGATCGCTCAACAAGTGGCATCTCACGGCGCTGGGAGTCGGCGCCACGATCGGCGCCGGGATCTTCGCCACGACCGGAACCGCCATCGCCGGCGATCCGCTGCGGCCGGGGGCCGGTCCCGCGATTGTCTTCTCGTTTATCCTGACCGCTGTGGCCTGCGGGTTTGCGGCGCTGTGCTACGCCGAGTTTGCCGCGATGGTGCCCATCGCCGGGTCGGCGTACACCTATGCCTACGCCTCGCTGGGCGAATTCGTCGCGTGGATTATCGGGTGGGACCTGATCGTCGAATACGCGGTGGGCAATATCGGGGTGGCCATCGGTTGGGCCGGCTATTTCCGCGAACTGCTGAGCCATTTCGGCCTCTCGTTGCCGGCATGGCTGGCGACCGACGTGCGCTCGGCGCACATGGCGGCGGACGCCATCAAGGCCGGTGCCACCGATGCGACCAACGCCTACGTAGCCTCGGCGTTGACGACCGCACCGCACCTCTTCGGATTTCCGGTGATTGCCAACCTGCCGGCGTTCCTGGTCGTGGCGGCCATTACGGTGCTCCTGGTCATCGGCATCAAAGAGTCTGCCAATTCAAACAACGCGATGGTGCTGCTCAAGATCGGCATCATTCTCTTCTTCCTCGCGGTGGGTGCCTTCTTCATCAAGCCATCCAATTGGGATAACCCGATAACGGGTGGCTTCGCGCCCAACGGCTTCGCGGGGATCAGCGCAGCGGCGGCCATTATTTTCTTCAGCTACATCGGCTTCGATGCCGTTTCGACCGCGGCCGAGGAGGCAGTGAACCCGGCCAAGGACATGCCGTTCGGCATCATCATGAGCCTCGTGGTTACCACGATTCTGTATATCGCGATCTCGGTGGTGATGACCGGTCTCGCGCCATGGCAGCAACTCGGCACGGCCGAGCCGATGATCACGGCACTGCAGTTGGCAGAAGGCCCGCCCGCAATTCTCACCGTCTCGCGATTGATCATCGCCATTGGCGCCGTAATCGCGATGGGCAGCGTTCTCCTGGTCTTCCAGCTGGGGCAGCCGCGGATTTTCATGTCGATGTCCCGCGATGGGCTCCTGCCGCCCGTGTTCTGCCGAGTTCACCCCAAATTCAAGACTCCCTACGTCGGCACCATTCTGACCGGACTCTTCGTCGCGACCTTCGCGGCCTTCGCTAACATCGCGGAGGTGGTGGACCTGACCAACATCGGGACCCTGTTCGCCTTCATACTCGTCTCGATCGGCGTGATTGTGCTGCGCCGGACCGACCCCGACCGACCGCGCCCGTTCCGCGTACCTTGGGTTCCCATCACGCCGATGATTTCGGTTGTCGCCTGCTTCTACCTCATGTACAAGCTGCCCGGCATCACCTGGATCCGCTTCGGCATCTGGTTGCTGGTTGGCCTGGTGATCTATTTCCTGTATGGATCGCGGCACAGCAGGCTGCGGAATCCGGCGAAGTGAGGAGTAAGGACTCCTCACTCCTTACGTTGTCGCCAACGCCTCGGCCAGAAACAGCGCCCCTCGCGGTGGATCGATGTGATCTTCGATGAGTTTGAAGCGGGGTTCGTCATGCAGCCGCTGAAACAGCATCCGGCGGAGCGCACTCTGTCCCTTGAGTAGGCCGCCGTTGGTGGCCACAGCTACCTGAGTGCGCTCGTCCGCACCAAAGTGCTGCAGTAACTGGAGGGCCAGCTGGGCCAGCTCGCGTGCGGCGTAGTCCAGAATGCCCTGCGCCACCGTATCGCCCTCGGCCGCGCCCATCATTATGGCGGGAGCCAGCGAGGCGACCTCGGCCGGGGAGGCCTTCGCCGCCCAGCGGATGAGCTGGTCCATCGTCTCGGAGTGAGTCGCTTCAAGGAGCAGCTTGCTCAATACCGTCTTGGGGCTGCGTCCGTCCGCCGCACGTCCCACCGCGCCGAGTCCCGCGCGGCTCACGGCGTAACCACTACCTTCGTCCCCCATCTGCCAACCATATCCTCCAGCCCGGTGGAGCCGGCCGAACGAATCACGGGCGACGGCGACGCTGCCGGTCCCCGAAGTGACCACGATTCCCGGATCGGCACCGAACGCCGCGGCCAGGGCGATTTCGATGTCGCCGGTGATCTGAATTTGATCGGCGAGATCTTCCGACCTGAGGGCCGACCGTAGCTCCTCCCGTTCTTCGGCGCGTCCCGCGCCCGAAGCGCCGACCATCAGGATGTTGCCCCGCAGCTTCCCCGCGGTGGCCAGGGCGCGGCGAACCGTTTCGGCGATCACCGCCGCCGAGGCGAGGGCTCGTCCTGGACGCACCGCGCCTCCCACGCCGACCGCGCGCGAGACTTCTTTCCCGTCAATCGCGACCGCTGCGGCGGTCTTGGTCCCGCCGACATCAACGCCGATCGTGATCCGACTCATGCGGCCTGGGTCCTCGATTGTGAGCGGAGGCTGAACAGCACACCTGCTCCGAAGGTAAGCAGGGTACCCAGCGGCACGTACCATGGCCAGGCCAGGTGGCTCGCGGGAGCGAGGAAGCCAAGCCCGGGCCAGGCAGAGAGACGCCCGGCGAAGAACACGAGGAGCATGAGGACCACACCGACACTGATCCCGCCGATGACGTCACGGCCGGTGGCTCGAGGCCACTGCCCAGCCAGGAGATATGATCCCAGCAGCGCCCCATAGGTAATCGACGCGATCGACAGCGCGAACACCACGACCGGAGTCTGCCCGCCTCCGGCGACCAGGTGAAACACCAGCGCCGCGACCGTAACCAGGATCCCCCAGAGCAACGACATCGCGCGACCGATCTTGAGCAAGCGAGCGGGATCCGTCACCCCGGTATAGGACGCGTAGAGATCGTGGGTCATCGAGGAAGCCAGGGCGCTGATCGCCGAACTATGGGTGCCCATGGTTGCCGCGAGAATCGCCGCGATGAGCAGTCCTGAAAGGCCGGCGGGCAGGTGCTCTACGATGAAGCGGGGAAAGATCTGGTCGGCCGGCAAGTCTGCGGGAGCAAATCCTGCCGCCCAGATCGCGGTGCCGATCAGCATGAAAAGCGTGAACTGTGCGAGTACCACGAGTCCCGAGCCCACCAGGGCGCGACGCGCATTGCCGAGACCCTGACTCGCGAGCAGTCGCTGTACGATGAGCTGATCGGTCCCATGCGACGCGGCGGTGAGCATCCCGCCGCCGATCAGTCCGCCGAGGAAGGTGTAAGGGATCGTGAAATCGAGGCGGAAATCAAAGAGCCTCATCTTTCCGGCGGCGGCCGCGGCGGAAAAGGCTGCCGGTGCTCCTCCCGCGAGAGAACATGCGATCAGGAGGGCCGCAAAACCGGCCGAGACGTACACACACCACTGGACCACGTCGGTCCACACCACGGCTTTGAGCCCCCCGTGCCAGGTATAGACCATGGTGATGAGGCTCATCATCACGATCGAGAGAGGAATTCCCCATCCGGTGATGAGCGCCAGGGGGACCGCGCTGGCATAGACGCGCACCCCATCGGCCAGGAGGCGGGTCACCAGGAAAATGACTGAAGCCAGCCGGCGGGTGTTGGGTCCGAAGCGGCTCTCCAGCCGGACATACGCGGTGTCCTGGTGTCCGGTGAAGTATCCCGGCAAGAGCCACCGCGCGACGGCAAGGCGCCCGAGCAGATAGCCGAGGGGAAGCTGCAGAAAGGTGAGGTCGCCCCGCGCCGCGATTGAAGGGACCGAGATGACCGTGAGGGCGGAGGTCTCGGTCGCGACGATCGAAAGGAGGATGGCCCACGCGGGGAGGTCGCGGGCGCCGAGGAAATAGTCTCCCGCGGTCTTCTGGTGGCGTGATACCCAGAACCCGACGCCGAGCGTCAGGATGAAGTAGAAAACGATGATACCGAGATCGAGGGGGTGCAGTGTCGGGCCTCGGTCGGAGTCAGAACGTGAGAAGTAAGAAGTGAGAAGTGAGAAGTGAGAAGGGTAAAACGCCACTCCCAGATACGCGAAGGGGAGCGCCGGCCCAACTGGCTTCGCTCCCCCTTCTTACTTCTTACTTCTCACTTCTTACGCCGTAAAGCTGCTCCCGCACCCGCATCCGCCGGTCGCGTTGGGATTGGTGAAGGTGAACCCGGACCCCTGCATCGACGAGGTGTAGTCGATCGTCACACCGCTCAGGTACTGCATGCTGAATCCGTCGACGAATACGCGAACACCGCTCAACTCGATGACGGCGTCATCTTCCAGTGCCCGCTCTTCGATGTTCAGGCTGTACTTGAATCCCGAGCATCCGCCGGGGAGCACGCTGACTCTGAGGCCCGCGCTCTCGACCGGCACCTGCTCGGCCACCATGAACTTTCGGACCTCTTCGGCGGCACGGTCGGTGAGAATCAGGCTGAATCCCTGGGTCGCGACCTGCGGCTGAATGGCTGCCATCTCATGCTCCTTGGTAGACCTGTCAAAACTAGATCCTCCAAGGGGCTATGTCAACGAAGCGCAATCTTCGGGTAAAGGGGCTAACTCAATGCGGCTCAATGAGCTGTGGCATTTGCTTCGAGGGTCGCGACCACCCGGTCCGCCACCTGTGCCCTGACGGGACCCCAGCGGTTGTTGTCCCGGGTCGGATGGACCCGATTGCTCAGGAGTACGATGGCCAGGCACCGGTCGGGGTCGATCCAGATGGAGGTACCGGTGAATCCGGTGTGGCCAAAGGCGTGCTCCGAGAGCCGCCTGCCGGCGCTGCTTCCTTCCGAAGGAGTGTCCCACCCGAGCGCCCTGCTTGAGCCGGGCACAAGGCGTTGCCTCCGGGTGAACTCGGCCAACACACCGGGAAGCAGCGCGGGCGCGCTGGCCGGCGCGTCAATGCAGGAGCGAGACTTGTCCCCCGAGACGATTCCTCGATCCTCCTGGCTCAGCAGCCACTCGGCGAAACTCAGGAGGTCATCCGCGTCACTGAATAATCCTGCGTGTCCGGACACGCCCTCCAGCCGTGAGGTGTTCTCGTCATGCACCTCACCGCGAAGAATTCTGCCGCGCCACGGATCGTCCTCAGTCGGGGCGATGCGGGGAACCCAGCTGGATGGCGGAAGGTAACGGGTGGACTGCATGCCGAGGTGGGTGAAGATATCGCGGGTCGCAAGGGTATCGATCCGATGCCCGAGTACTGCTTCCACCGCCTGAGTCAAGACAATGGCGCCAAGGTCGGAGTACTCGAAATGCGTGCCGGGCCTGGATGTGAGCGCCGTCGTATCGACCAGTGCCAGCGCAGCCGCTCGAGAATGGGTTTCCCGGTACAGCGGCCGCCAGGCGGGTAGTCCGCTGGCGTGCATCAGAAGCATTCTGATGGTGACGCTGTCCTTCGCTCCGCCCCGGAAGGCCGGCACGTAACGCCAAACCGGAGTATCGAGGTCCAGCTTGCCGTTCTGCACGGCGAACATCGTCATCGTGGTAAGGGCGATGACCTTGGTTAGCGACGCGAGATCGTAGACGGTCTGACCATCGGGTCGGGTGGGGTCGTCTTGGCCGAGGTGGCCGGCACCGTAGACGAACCGGTGCCCTCTCTGGCTCACTCCGAGCACGGCGCCGGGTGCCGCGCCATTCGCGGTTACCGAATCCAGATAGTGAATGACAGAGGTCCACTCGATCGGCTCGACATCCACCGGCTCGGCAGGCTTGCCGGGCGGATAGTAGTGGCAGGCGGAAACAACCAATGCGCCGAGGAGTCTGAACCAACGCGAAACGAGCACGCTGCTAGGGCTGGCCGCTTGCCGCCTGGCCAAAGGTGTCACGGGTTGCTCTGCGCTGGAGGCCGTAGCCCAGCGGATAGCTCCGGGTGAGGGTGATAGGAAGGCGGCCGGAAATGTCGGACGCACCGGCGATCGCTTTAGCCAGCGCCCACTCGGTCACCGAATTCGAATTCCAGGCCAGAAGGTAACTGCCCACGTGTGGAGTCTGCTGCGCGATATAAGGCGAGCCCAGAGAAGCCAGAACGGTGCGTCGCTTCTTGGCGGTCTGGTCGATGAGTTTGGCCAGCGGCTCCGGCATGGCCACCGTTCCCTTGTTCGCGGTCGCCTTGACCGACACGGCGAACATCGCGACGCTGTTCTTCCGCAGAGCGGCCTTGGCCGAGTCGTAACTCTCGGGACCGCTCGCCGGCCACAACCGGAAAGTAGTCACTGGAAATCCCTCGGCCCGAAGCTGGGCGGCGAGCTGGTTGCCCGCAGTGGGCATGTTTTCGTCACCGTAAATGACGAGGGAGATCGGACGGCGACGAGCGCGCAGGCTGTCTACCACGGCGCCACTGTCATTCACCAGCACGATCGAGCGGCGCGCGATATCACGCGCGGTCGCGAGAAACTCGGCTCGGCCCACGACTTCGGGAACCCGCTCCAGCTGCACCGATCGCCGATCGAGCAAACCGAGCTGGGCCTTGGTGGTCAGAATGCGGCGAACCGACTCGTTGATCCGTTCCTGCGAGATTCGTCCCGACTCGACGGCCGCGGTGACTGCGTCGAGGGCGGTCTTGGGATCAGCGGGTTGCAGGAGCAGATCGGCTCCGGCAATGAGCGCCAGGACGGCGGCTTCGCCCGCGCCATAGCGATTCACGATTCCACCCATGCCCAGCGCGTCGGTCACCGCGATGCCCTTGAAATGCAATGAATCGCGGAGCAATCCGGTGAGCACCTCGGGAGAGAGCGTCGCTGGCCGCGTGCTGTCGCCGGTCAAGCCGGGCATGGCGATGTGAGCCGACATCACCAGGGCCACGCCGGCGTTGATCGCCGAGCGGAAGGGTTGCAGCTCGAGGTTGCTGAGCCGGCTCCAGTCCCCCTTCATCACCGGCATCGAGATGTGGGAATCGACGTCGGTGTCCCCATGGCCGGGGAAGTGTTTCGCGGTGGCCAGCATCCCGTTCTCCTGCAATCCGCGGATGGCTGCGGCTACCAGCACGCCGACCAGCTGAGGGTTTTCTCCGAACGAGCGGGTATTGATGATCGGGTTGGCCGGGTTGTTGTTGACATCGGCCACCGGTGCGAACGTGATATGAATGCCGACGGCGCGACCTTCCAGCGCCGTTACCCGTCCCACCTCATAGGCGTCCCGTTCCGATCCGGTCGCGGCCACGCCCATATTGGAGGGGAAGGGCGTGCCTCCAACCAATCGAAACGTGGTGCCGCTTTCGAGATCGGCACCGATCAGAAGTGCCAGGGGAGAGCGGGCCTGGAGCCGGTTCAGCTTCGAGGCGACGTCCAGCGGCGAGCCGATCGAGACGATGATGCCGCCCACGTGGAGCGAATCCACCCAGCCCTGCATGACCGAGAAGGCGCTGTCGTCGAAGGCGGCGTAGTTTCCGGGAATCCACGGCATGATCAGTTGAGCCACCCGGTCCCGCAGCGGGAGGGAGTCGATCAGGTGCTCGACCCGGGCGGAATCCTGGGCCGGGTCCACCCGAACCGAGTCCTGCGCGCTCGCCGGAGATGCGAGAAGGCTCAAGCCGAGCAGGAGCGAAGTACCGCCCATCGTGGGGAGGAACGACTGAAGAGAATGAAACCGTCTGCGTCGCACGTTTGGCTCTGTGTCCTGGGAGTTCTGGGCCTGCCGGTCACCTGTCCCGGCCAGGGGCCGGGTGGGCGACCGCCGACCGAGATGGCGGTTCGACCGGGAATCGAGGTCTTGATCTCGGACAGTATGCAATTGGTGCGCCGCCGCCGGGTGGGCCTCGTGACCAATCAGGCCGGTGTGGATTCCAAAGGCGTGAGCGATGTCGAGCGTCTCCGAGGAGCCGGTGTCAATCTGGTCGCGCTGTTCAGTCCAGAACACGGATTTCGCGGCACCGCAGAGGCCGGCGCCGCCGTGGGATCATCGACCGATTCTGCGACTGGTCTTCCAATCTACAGCCTCTACGGGGCTAATACCGCCCCGTCCGACTCGATGCTGACCGGCATCGATGTCCTGCTGGTGGACCTTCAGGACGCTGGGGCCCGTTACTACACGTATCTGTTTACCACAGCGGAGGTCATGCGATCTGCGGCCCGGCATCGCATTCCGGTGGTGGTGCTCGACCGGCCGAACCCGATTGGAGGCGCGGTGCAGGGCAACGTGCTCGACACTGCGTTTGCCTCGCCCGTCGGGCTTTTGGCGATTCCGATGCGGCACGGAATGACGCTTGGGGAACTGGCTCTGCTCGCCAACCACGACTTGGGGCTCGGTACCGACCTTCGCGTCGTGCCTATGCGTGGTTGGAAGCGCTCGATGTACTTCGACGAGACGGGACTGCCCTTCATTCCGCCCAGCCCCAACCTTAAGACGGTGGAATCACTCGTTCACTATCCGGGAACCTGCCTGTTCGAAGGAACCACCCTGTCGGTCGGGCGTGGCACCGACCATCCGTTTGAGCAGGTCGGAGCGCCATGGGTGGATACGCAGCAAGTGCTGACCCGGATGCGAGCCGAGTCATTGCCTGGGGTGGCGTTTCAGGCGGTCAGCTTCACTCCACATCAACCGGGCGACGGGAAGTATGCCGATACGGCGCTGGTCGGAATCCGAATCTCAGTGACCGATCGGAACAGCTACGATCCGGTCGTCACGGCCATAGCTCTGATGGCGGCCCTCGACCAGCAGCAGAAACCGCCCGGTTCCAATGGTGCCGTTTTTCCCCAGAACCGACGCCAGCTGAACCGCCTCTACGGGCAGGATCTGAAGGTTCTTGCCCTCCAGATCACCGCCTTCGTGGAGGGATCGCGCGCCTCGGTTCTAGAGGGCCTCGCAGGCTGGCCCAAGGCAGATAGTCTTTGGGTCACCCGGCGTCGGCGGTTTCTGCTTTATCCCGAGTAGTACTCTAGTCTTACTCAGCCTTTCCCAGACGCGCTTGTTAATTCGCTCAGCCACAAGTGGTTAGAACGCCGCCCGTTCACCGTTCACCGTTCACCGCTCACCTTCAAGACGGCTTCCCCTAACCCGTTCTCTCGGTTATAGTTTGCCGCGGTTTTCGGGGCCTCCGGAGTGGCTCCTCCCGTCGAACCCCGAGGTGGCTCCCCAGGTGAAGCTCATCACCAAGCCGATCGAGCGGGTGTTTTACGGCGTGACCAGACCGGTAGTGGACGGCCTGATCCGGCGGGGAGTGCGGCCCAACGTGATCACCACGGTGGGCACCCTGCTTGTGGTGGCGTCATCGGTCGCCTTTGCGATCGGCCACATTCGCCTGGGTGGGCTGCTGTATCTGGTCAGTGGAATCGTGGACACGCTGGATGGCGCGGTGGCCCGGGCCAATGGCCAGGTGACCAAATTCGGCGCCTTCTACGATTCGACGCTGGACCGGGTGGGAGACGGGGCGACATTCATGGGGATCGCGGTCTACTACCTCATGGCGCCGCCCGACGTAGTGGTGTGGCGCGAGGGCGCGGTCATCATCTCGATGGTCGCGATGATCGCCTCGCTGATCGTGTCGTATGCCAGGGCCCGGGCCGAGGGCCTGGGCATCGATTGCAAAGTCGGAATGGTTCAGCGGGCAGAGCGTATCGTGCTGACCGGAGTCCCCACGGTGCTTTTCGGCGCGGGACCCCAAGGCCTGATTCTCTTTGGTATCGTGACCCTGCTCGCCGTGACGTCGGTGATCACTGTAGTCCAGCGCTTCGTATATGTGTATCGGGTGACGCTGCCCGACTCTTCTGTGAAAGGACGGCCCTAGTGGCGACTCCAACCTCCCGGCCGATCGCGCCTGCCAAGGGCACTCTTGGAGTCCTCTGTGTGGGTCTGGGCGCTGTCGCTACGACCTTCATCGCCGGTGTCGAGCTGGCTCGCCGCGGCAAGGCGAAGCCGTTCGGCTCGCTGACCCAGATGGGCACCATCCGGCTCGGCAAGCGGACCGAACACCGGTCTCCCTTGATCAAGGACTTTGTCTCCCTCGCGCGCCTCGACGACCTCGTCTTCGGCGCCTGGGATCCGGTGCCCGACAACGCCTACGAGTCCTGTCTCCATTGCGGCGTGCTCGAGAAGCATGAGCACGTCGAGACGATCAAAGACTTCCTTCAGGGCATCAAGCCGATGCCGGCCGTCTTCGACCAGCATTACGTGAAGCGGCTCGAGGGCAAGAACGTAAAGAGCGGCAAGAACAAGAAGGAGCTGGCCGAGGCGCTGCGGAAGGATATTCGGGACTTCAAGGCGAAGAACAAGTGCGACCGGCTGGTGATGGTCTGGTGCGCCTCGACCGAGATTTTCATCGTCCCGGGGCCGGCCCACGAGTCGCTGGCGGCCTTCGAGAAGGCGATGGAGGCGAACGATCCGTCCATCGCCCCGTCGATGCTGTACGCCTATGCCGCGATCATGGAAGGCGTGCCGTTCGCGAACGGCGCCCCGAACCTGTCCTGCGACTTCCCGGCCCTGGAGAACCTGGCCAGGGAGAAGCACGTCGCGATCGGCGGGAAGGACTTCAAGACCGGCCAGACCATGCTCAAGACCGTGCTCTCGCCGATGTTCAAGGCGCGGATGCTCGGTGTCGCGGGCTGGTACTCGACCAACATCCTGGGCAACCGGGACGGCGAAGTGCTGGACGATCCGGAAAGCTTCAAGACCAAGGAAGAGTCGAAGCTGGGCGTGCTGGAGTACATCCTGCAACCGCAGGTGTACCCCGACCTCTACGCCAACATGTACCACAAGGTGCGGATCAACTACTACCCCCCGCGCGGAGACAACAAAGAGGGCTGGGACAACATTGATATCTTCGGGTGGCTCGGCTATCCGATGCAGATCAAGGTTGACTTCCTCTGCCGCGATTCCATCCTCGCGGCACCCTTGGTCCTGGACCTCGCGATCTTCTTCGACCTGGCCCAGCGCGCCGGTCTCTCGGGGATCCAGGAATGGCTCTCCTTCTACTTCAAGAGCCCGCAGGCCGCCCCGGGTCTGTACCCCGAGCACGATCTCTTCATCCAGCTGACCAAGCTCAAGAACACGCTGCGCTGGATGATGGGCGAGCCGGTGATCAGCCACCTGGGGGTCGAGTATTACGAGTACGGAGAGAAATAATGAAGTACTTCCATCGCACTCATCTTCCACCTGACCAGGTCATGGCCCGGGCGACGGCGTTCTTCGGTCCGCGGCTGGCCCCGACCGATCAGGCCCAGCGGGGTCGCCGGTTCTCCGGGTCGCTGGGACAGATCGGGGTGAGCGTCCAGATGGAGGGGGGGCACTACACGCTGGTCACAGTGGAGACCAATCAACCTGGTGAGAGTGAAGCCGATAAACTGGCCAAGCGCTTCCTCACCGTGGTGCATAGCATGGCCGATCCCGCGCACGAGCCGCGGGGGGCCTACTGAGCAGAGCACTACAGACCGCGGATGTACGAGGTGGACGCGGGGGCGATCCGGCAGGCGATCATCCACGCAGAGCCCCGTTCGTCCGCGGCCTTTTGTCGAACAACCCTGAGGAGACCCCGATGACGAATTGGATGGACACCGTCCGGCGCACCATGACGGCGCTGCTGGTGACGATGACTGCCTGGCTCGCCTTGCCTGGATTGCTGCTGGCCCAGGAACCCGCGCAGCACACCGGCGGCGAGGCCAACCTGATTCTCCCCGATCTGGGAACCGTGAGTTTCCTCGGCGGGACCAGCGGGCGAACCCTGCTCATGTTCGGGCTGCTGGTCGCCGGACTGGGTCTGATCTTCGGGTTGGTCACCTACAGCCGGCTCCGGAACCTGCCGGTCCATAAATCGATGCTCGAGGTCTCGGAGCTGATCTACGAGACCTGCAAGACATACCTGCTGACTCAGGGCAAGTTCCTGATGATTCTGTGGGCGCTCATCGCGGTGGTCATCGCCTTCTATTTCGCGGTGCTGCAGCACTTCCCGCTCGGCCGGGTGGCGATCATCCTGATCTGGAGCCTGATCGGCATCGCCGGCAGCTACAGCGTGGCCTGGTTCGGCATCCGGGTGAACACCTTCGCCAATTCCCGTACGGCGTTCGCGGCGCTCAAGGGCAAGCCCTATCCCTGTTATGCCATCCCGCTCCAGGCTGGCATGAGCATCGGCATGCTGCTGATCAGCGTCGAGCTGCTGCTGATGCTCATCATCCTGCTGTTCATTCCCGGGGCGTACGCCGGCGCCTGCTTCATTGGCTTCGCGATCGGGGAATCGCTCGGGGCCGCCGTGCTCCGGGTCGCGGGCGGGATCTTCACCAAGATCGCGGACATCGGCTCCGACCTGATGAAGATCGTCTTCAAGATCAAGGAAGACGATGCCCGGAACCCGGGCGTCATCGCCGACTGCACCGGCGACAACGCGGGAGACTCGGTCGGACCCTCGGCCGACGGTTTCGAGACCTACGGCGTCACCGGGGTCGCGCTGATCGTCTTCATTCTTCTCGCGGTTAAGGATCCGACCGTGCAGGTTCAGCTGCTGGTCTGGATCTTCGTGATGCGCATCATGATGATCGTCGCGTCGGCGGTGTCCTACTTCATCAACGGGGCCTGGACCAGGTCACAGGACGCCGAGCGCGACAAGATGGACTACGAGCACCCGCTCACCCGGCTGGTGTGGATCACTTCGATCGTCTCAGTGGCGATCACCTACTTCGTGTCGATGCAGCTGATCCCCGACCTGGGCGGCGCTGGCTCCGGCTTCTGGTGGAAGCTCGCGACCGTCATCACCTGCGGTACACTGGCCGGCGCCATCATTCCAGAGTTGGTGAAGGTCTTCACGTCGGTCAACTCCCGGCACGTGCGGGAAGTGGTGACCAGCTCGGAGCAGGGCGGGGCATCACTGAACATTCTCTCCGGCCTGGTCGCCGGGAATTTCTCCGCCTACTGGCTCGGTGTGACGATGCTGCTGCTGATGGGCATCGCCTATGGTGTCAGCACGACCTTTCCCGAAGGCATCATGCTTGCGCCGGCCGTATTCGCCTTCGGCCTCGTGGCCTTTGGCTTCCTGGGCATGGGTCCGGTCACCATCGCGGTGGATAGTTATGGCCCGGTGACCGATAACGCCCAGTCGGTATATGAGCTGTCGCTCATCGAGACAATTCCCAACATCAAGGCCGACCTCAAGCAGCAGTTCGGCTTCGATGCGAATTTCGAGAAGGCCAAGAGCCATCTGGAGGAGAATGACGGCGCCGGCAACACCTTCAAGGCGACCGCCAAGCCGGTGCTCATCGGGACCGCCGTCGTCGGGGCCACCACGATGATCTTCTCGATCATCGTCGCTCTCACCCACGGGCTCGAGCCTGAGTTGCTCTCCAACCTGTCGATCCTGCACCCGCCGTTCCTGCTGGGGCTCATCACCGGCGGGGCGGTGATCTACTGGTTCACCGGCGCCTCGATCCAGGCGGTCACCACCGGGGCCTACCGCGCCGTGGAATTCATCAAGGCCAACATCAAGCTGGAAGGCGTCACCAAGGCCTCCGTAACCGACTCGAAGAAGGTGGTCGAGATCTGCACCAAGTACGCCCAGGCGGGGATGATCAACATCTTCCTGGTGGTGTTCTTCTCTACCCTGGCTTTCTCGTTCGTCGAGCCGTACTTCTTCATCGGATACCTGATTTCGATCGCGCTGTTCGGACTCTACCAGGCCATCTTCATGGCGAATGGTGGCGGGGCCTGGGACAACGCGAAGAAGATCGTGGAAACCGAGCTCAAGGCGAAGGGGACTCCGCTGCACGATGCGACTGTCGTGGGCGACACGGTGGGCGATCCCTTCAAAGACACCTCCTCGGTGGCGCTCAACCCGATCATCAAGTTCACCACGCTGTTCGGGCTGCTCGCCGTGGAGCTCGCGGTGAGCCTCACCGCCGAGCGGGGCTCCGGCCTGACCCATGCGCTGGCTGGGCTGTTCCTCGTGCTTTCACTGTGCTTCGTGTACCGGTCGTTCTACGGGATGCGGATTCAGAGTTCGTAACTCGCCGCCGTTGTTGAGAGCCGTAAGCCATAAGCCATAGGCCTTAAGCGATGCAGCTTAGGGCTTACGGCTTATGGCTTAAGGCTTTCGAGGACACCGCTGGGGCCATAAGTTACCACCTCGCATGTCCGCCACCGCACCTCCCGCCGCTCCATCCCAGGCCGTGATTTCTGGTCTGACCCGTGCCCAGTTGCACGAGTTGTACTACTGGATGCGGCTCACCCGCTCGCTCGAGGAGCGGCTGGTCAATCTGTACCGGCAGACCAAGGTGATCGGCGGCCTTTTCCGTTCGCTCGGCCAGGAAGCCGATGCGGTCGGCAGCGCGTACGCTCTCGATCGCAGCAAGGGAGACATTCTCTCTCCCTTGATCCGCAATCTTGGCTCGATGCTGGTGCAGGGCGCCACTCCGCTCGAAGTGCTCCGACAGTACATGGCCAAGGCCCAGAGTCCCACGGCCGGCCGCGAGCTGAACATCCATTTCAATGATCTCACCCGCGGCTTCATCGGCCAGATTTCCCATCTCGGGGATATGGTCCCGGTCATGGCGGGCGTCGCACTGCACTTCAAGATGGCGAAGCAGCCGCGCGTCGGTCTGGTCTATGTGGGAGACGGGGCGATGAGCACCGGTGCCTTCCATGAAGGGATCAACTTCGCCGCGGTGCAACGGCTGCCACTGGTGGTCGTGAGCGAGAATAACGGCTACGCGTACAGCACCCCGATGCGTCTGCAGACCGCGGTGAAGAGTCTGGCTGATCGGGCCGTCGCCTACGGTGTCCCCGGAGTAACGGCAGATGGAAACGATGTACTGGAGGTCTACCAGGTGACCCGGACGGCGGTGGATCGCGCTCGCGCCGGTGAAGGTGTCACCCTGATCGAGCTGATGACCTATCGTCGCAAGGGCCACGCGGAGCACGACAACCAGTCCTACGTGCCGCCCGGAGAGATCGAGGCCTGGGAGCGGAATGATCCCATCGACCGGTATGTCCGGCGCCTTACCGAAAGCGGCTGGGCGTCGCGTGAGGAGCTTGGGGAGATCGACGCGAAAATCGAGAAGGAGCTCGACGCGGCGATCGCGCTCTGCGAAAACGAACCGCTGCCCGATCCATCCACCGCTTTGACTCACGTCTACGAGAACCACCAGATCGAACCGCACTGGTACCGGGGGCTCGATGCCTGAAGTCACCTATCTCGAGGCGCTCCGCCAGGGACTCTGGGAGGAAATGGAGCGGGACGAGCGGGTCTTCATCCTCGGCGAAGATGTTGGCGCCTACGGCGGCGCCTTCAAGGTGACCGAAGGATTCCAGGCCAGGTTCGGCGCAGGGCGGGTGATCGATACCCCGATCTCCGAGGCCGCGATCGTCGGTGCCGCCGCGGGCGCTGCACACATGGGGATGAGGCCGGTGTGCGAGATGCAGTTCATCGACTTCATCTCCTGCGCCTACGACATGCTGACCAATTACGTCGCGACCGCGCGCTACCGCGCCAATCTCGCGACGCCTATCGTGGTACGCGGCCCATCCGGTGGTTACGTGCGAGGGGGACCGTTCCACTCCCAGAATCCGGAAGCAGCCTTCCTGCACACTCCCGGACTCAAGATCGTCTGCCCCGCCACGGCGCGCGATGCGAAGGGCCTGATCAAGTCCGCGATCCGGGACGACGATCCGGTGCTCTACTTCGAGCACAAGTATCTCTACCGGCGCATCAAGGAAGACCTCCCGGCGGGGGAGGAGATTCTGACTCCGATTGGCCAGGCGCGCATCGCGAGGGAAGGGAAGCATCTTTCGGTCATCACCTGGTCGGCCATGGTCTTCAAGGCGCTGGAAGCCGCCGAGCGGCTGTCCCGCGAGGACGGTCTGGAGCTCGAAGTCCTCGACCTGAGGTCTCTCCTCCCGATGGATGATGAAGCGATCGCGGCAACGGTGAAGAAGACCAACCGGGTGCTGATCGCTCACGAGGATACCAGGACCGGCGGGGTCGCGGGAGAGATTACGGCTCGGATCAACGAGCTGGCGTTCGAATGGCTCGACGCGCCGGTTCGCCGAGTCTGCGCTCACGACGTCCCGTTGCCTTATGCGCCGACTCTGGAAGATTTCGTGCTGCCCCAGGTGGACGATCTGGTGGCGGCGTCCCGGTGGTTGGCGAGGTACTAAGGCGGGAAGGCGGAAGGGCGGAAGCGCGGGAGGTAGTTAGACTGCTAGAGCAGAAGGGTAGCTATTTTTCTGGTGGTCTAGTCTGGAGCTCGGATGGGAATTCCCGCCCTCCCGCCCTCCCGCCTGTCCGCCTGACAAGGATCTGATCATGGCACGCATCGACGTCATCATGCCCCAGATGGGCGAATCCATCGCCGAGGGCACTCTCTCCCGCTGGATGAAGAAGGTGGGGGAAGAGGTAAAGCGCGACGAACCGATCTTCGAGATCTCCACCGACAAGGTGGATGCGGAGATTCCCGCTCCGGGTGCCGGCGTGCTCGCCGAAATCCTGGTCACCGAGGGTCAGACGGTTCCAGTGCAGACTGTGGTCGCGCGAATTGAGACCGAAAAAGGCGCGGCAACCTCGGTCAAGGCGGACGAGCCGGTCAAGGCGGTCGAGTCGGTCGCCGCTCAGCCTGCCAGGCCGGCTGCCCCGTCCGCCCCGCCCGCCCCACCCGTCTCGACTGCCCCGCCGGCACCTCGACCCGCGCCTTCGGCTCCTCCCGCCGCGCCCGCCGTGTCCGTCACGACTGGGAACGGCCCCGAAACCGCGGAGGATCGGTTGCGGCGGAAGTCCACTCCGCTGGTCCGGAAGATCGCGGCCGAGCACAACATCGATATCGCGTCCGTCCAAGGCACCGGCCACGCCGGCCGGGTCACCAAGGAAGACATCCTCGGCTTCATCGAATCGGGTGCTCCGGCTCCGCAGCGCGCCCCGGCCTCGATCGCGCCGCCGCCTGCTGCTCCCGCTGTTGCCGCCGTTCCCGTCCCTCCCGCCGCTCCCGGCGTCGAGCCGTGGGAAGGCGATCGAGTGGAGCCGTGGTCCCGCATCCGTAAGCTCACCGCTGATCACATGGTGATGTCGCGGCGCGTGTCGGCGCACGTCAACAGCCTGTTCGAGATCGACTATACCGCGGTCGGGCAGATTCGAGCAAAGAAGAAGAAGGAATACGCCGAGCGCGGAGTGAACCTGACCTTCCTGGCCTTCATCACCAAGGCGGTGGCCGAAAACCTCCGCAAGCATCCGGTGGTCAACGCCGCGGTGTCCAACGAGGCCACGATTTTCCGCCGGGACATCAACATCGGCATCGCCGTGGCGCTGGATTGGGGTCTGATCGTCCCGGTGATCAAGCACGCCGACGAGCTTTCATTGCTGGGCATCGCGCGCGCCATCAACGAGCTGGGCGAGCGGGCCCGGACCAGGAAGCTGAATCCCGACGACGTCCAGCGCGGGACCTTCACCATTACGAATCCTGGCGGATTCGGCTCCTATGCCGGTACGCCGATCATCAATCAGCCCCAGGTGGCGATCCTTGGGGTGGGCGCCATCGAGAAGCGGCCGTCGGTGGTGACTCTCGCCGACGGCACCGAGTCGATCGGCGTTCGTACGAAGGGCATGCTGACGATGGCCTACGACCACCGGATCGTGGACGGCGCCGATGCGGACAGATTCCTGGCGGATCTGAAGCGCAGCCTGGAGAACTTCTCCGAGGACGGGGCGTAGCATGGGCCGGATACTGACGGTTGCCCGTGTGACGGTGCGCCCGGAACAGGAGCGGGAGTATCTCGCAACCGTCCAGGCGCTCGCGGCGCTCGGTGCATCGCGAAGCCAGCGCATCTGGATCTTCCGTAACAGCTCGAAGCCTCACACCTACATTGAATTCAGTGAGGCTCCCAGCCGCGCCTCCCATCGGGCTCGAGCCTCCCGCACCGCCGATGAGCTGAGGCTGGAGGACAAGCTTCGCGCGCTGGCCACTTATTCTTCCGACGCGTGGGAGTTGTGGGAGGAAGTGGCAGCCTCGCAGCCGCTCGAGCCCGAGGGCTGGACCCCGGACTCCGAATCCGAAACCTGAGGAAGCCATGCCCGGACGTTTGATCGTGATTGAGGGCGCCGGTTGGGAAGTCGTGCCGAGCGGCAAGGTGACGCAGTACGGCCGCGACGAGTTCGGCCTGGTCTTCAAGCGGGTCACCGGTGGCCCGCCGGAGCAACGGGTCGTGCGCTATTCTCCGCTGGGCTCGCGGATTCCTGAGGTCTCCTTCGAGGAACTTTCCGAGCATCAGTTGAAGGAGTTGTGGAACCGGTCCCAACCGGGTTGGACCGCACCAGAGACGGGGTACCACGCCTGACCGCAGAACCAGTTTCCAGCAGGACGGTCGATCTGCACCTGCACTCGACCGCGTCGGACGGCGAGCTCGCTCCTGAAGATGTCGTCGCGCGGGCCACAGCCGCCGGCCTCTCGGCGATTGCGCTAACCGATCACGACACGCTTGACGGGGTTCCGGGGGCGATCGCCGCGGGAACGGGGCTGGGAGTGCGTGTGATCAGCGGGTGTGAGTTCTCGGTCGCGGCGTCCTGGGGCGAGATGCACGTCCTGGGGTACTTCCTTCCGCTCGACGATCCCAGGCTTCAGGGGTTTCTTCGCCAGCGACAGAGTGATCGGCTGCAACGCGGCCGCGACATTGTCGCGAAGCTCCAGGCGATCGGCCTGACCCTTGAAATAGACGACGTTCTTATCGAGGCGGGAGCCGGCGTGATTGGACGGCCGCACGTGGCGCGAGCCCTGGTGCGGCTGGGGTACGCAACCAACCTGAACGACGCCTTCGATCGTTACGTGGGATGGGCGCGCCCGGGCTACGTCGCCAAACGGCTGCCCGCGTTCTCCGAGGTGGCAGCGCTGGTCCACGCGGTCGGCGGGCTGGTCTCCGCCGCACATCTCAAGGACCGCGGAACCAGGACCGTCCTCTCGGGCCTGAAGCAACAGGGATTGGATGCCGTGGAGACCAGGCATCCCAGCCACGATCCGGATACCCGATCCCGGCTCACCGACCTCGCCGCCGAGCTGGGGCTCCTCCGAACCGGCGGTAGCGACTGGCATGGGGACAATGCGACTCCGTCTCCTTACGCTGCGCTTGGATCGCAGGCGGTCCCCGGCGAATGGCTGGAAAAACTGGAAGCAGCCAGAGACGTCGAGCGGATTCACCACTCTTCCGCGGAGCAGGCATGGGTGTGAGCTGGGGGTATGAGGGGAAAGTCGTGCTGGTCACCGGCGTCGGTCGCGCCGGCCAGATCGGCCATTCGGTGGCACAGGCCTTTGGAAAAGCCGGCGCACGTCTGGTCGCGACCGACCGCAACGCCGTCGGCCTCGCCGAGCGAGTGAAGGAGTTCGCCGCGCAGGGCATCGAGGCCAAGCCCGCCGCAGGGGATCTGACCGAGCCGGATGTTGCCGCGCTGACGGTAGAGACCGCGCTCAAACACTACGGCCGCCTCGATGCGGTCATCAATGTCGCCGGCGGCCTCACGACCTTCGGTCCCATAGCCAAGTACGGGGTCGATGCATTCGATCGCGAAATCTCGATCAATCTCAAGACCTCCTACCTCGTATCACGGGCGGCGGCGGAAGCCCTGAGCGCGAGCAAAGGCGCGATCGTCAACTTCGCCTCGATCGCCTATTACAGCCCGAAGGATCAGATGGCGATCTACAGCGCGGCGAAAGCCGGCGTCGCGGGCCTGACCCAGAGTCTCGCGCTGGAGTTGTGGCCTCGCGGCGTGCGGGTGAACGCGGTCGCCCCCGGAACCGTGCGCACGCCCGAAAACGTGGCCGCCCTCGGCGAACAGGCGCATTATGTCGAGGTTGACCAGATCACCTCCGCCTGCCTCTTCCTGGCTGGGTCCCTCTCGTCAGGCATCACCGGCCACATCCTGCCCATCACCAACGGACCGGTCTGAGGGTGGAGCTTCGCGGCCGAGTAGCGCTGGTAACCGGAGGCGGCCGTCGGGTTGGGCGAGCCATCGCCAAAGGTGTGGCCGATCGCGGAGCCATCCTCGCCATTCACTACAACGAATCGGCCAAAGGCGCGGAGGAACTGCAGAAAGAGATTGGCTCGGCGGGGGGAACTGCCGAGATCTTCCAGGCCGACCTGTCCAACCCCGAAGCGGCAAAGGCGCTGCCTGCTCACGTGGCCAAGCGATTCGGTCGCCTCGACATTCTCGTCAACTCAGCCGGCATCATGAAGTCGGCGACAGTCGAGGATACTACGGCGGAGTTGTGGGACGAGACGATGGCCGTCAACCTCCGTTCGGCCTTTTTCACCGTGCAGGGCGCCCTGCCGTGGCTCAGACCGGCAAAGGGGAAGGTCGTGAACCTTGCCGATGTCGGCGGTCTGGAGCCTTGGCCTCGGTACTCGGCACACTGTGTAAGCAAGGCGGGTGTCGTCATGCTGACCAAGGTTCTCGCCCGGGCGCTCGCACCGGATATCACGGTCAACGCCATCGCTCCCGGCGCTGTGCTCCCGCCCGACGATTGGGGCAAAGACGCTCTCGATCACCTGGCTTCGACCACTCCCCTCAAGAGACTCGGGTCGCCGCAGGACGTCCTCTCTGCCGTGCTGTATCTTCTCGAAGGTGGAGACTACGTGACGGGCCAGATCCTGGTAGTGGATGGAGGAAGACTGATCCGGTGACCGTGCTGCAGCTGGACGAGATTGTCATCGTCGGCGGCGGCTGCTACGGGACCTTCTACACACGCCAGTTGATCGAGGCGACGAAACGAGGCAAGGTCGAGTTTCGCCGGCTTTTGGTGGTGGATCGAAACCCGGAATGCCAGGCGGCCCCCGATCTGGTTGGAGATCCGAGCCGCCAACTCGTGGTCGAGAACTGGGACATCTTTTTCGACGGCTACTTGGGTGCGGCCGCCGAGCCGCGCAGCCGCCGAGCCGACGAGCCGCGAAGCGTCATCGTCCCCTCACCACTGATGCCTCACCTCATGTATCAGTGGCTGCTGCGGAGGGCGCGGGAACGGTGGCCCGCCAGAGTCGTGGAATCCCGCCCGCTGTCAGAAGGGCCGGGCACGCCGTACGACGTCAGCTCGCCCGATCTGGTCAGGTACGTGTCGTTCGCCGACTGGATCTGCCCCACGCATTGTACCGAGCCGAGCCGTTGCCCGATTATCCGGGGCCCCCGCACCTGGGAGATGAGAGACGCGATCAAGGACCTCGCGGCGCGGCTCCGGATGCCGGCCCCGATTCTGTTCGAATGCCGGCACCAGGTCTTCGCGGTAGGTAGCTTCTCGGTCGCGGAGGTGGTGGCGGGCGATCGGGTGGTCGCGGAGGCGGGGAAGAGGGGAGAGGAAACCGATCTGCTGGTTGGGACCGTTTCTGCCTGCCATGGTGCGCTCAACCTGCTCCACCTCGGCCCGGTCTGAGAGGGCTTCACGACATTTGTATATTTCATTGGGCGGCTGGCGTTCCGCCGGCCGTCATGGCCGTAACCCCAGGTTGGTAGCGGACTTTGCGGGTTGGGATCAAGGATACGGATAGTTAAAATGGCTCAGAACTCATTCGACTTCGACACCATCATCGTTGGCGCCGGACCGGCCGGCCTCACCGCGGGAATGTACGCGGGGCGGGGCATGCTCAAGGCGATCATCCTCGAGAGCAGGATCCCCGGCGGGGAACTGCTCAACACGGAGAAGATCGAGGACTACCCGGGATTCGAGTCGATTCTGGGTCGGGACCTCGCCCAGAAGATGGCGGCCCACGCCGTGAAGTTCGGGACCAGCATCGTGCAGGAGACGGTGATCGGAATTCACCGCCAGTCCGACGGTAATTTCGAGGTGAAGACGGAGGAAGGGACCGTGTTCCGGGCCCCGACCGTGATTCTGACTGCGGGCGGCACGCCTACCAAGCTGGGAGTTCCCGGTGAGATGGAATACGCCGGTCGTGGGGTCTCTTATTGTGCGGTCTGTGACGGCGCCTTCTTCAAGGGAGACACCGTCGCCGTGGTTGGCGGCGGTGATGCGGCGGTCGAAGAGGCCGACTATCTCACCCGGTATGCCGCCAAGGTGTACCTGATTCACCGCCGGGATGAGTTTCGGGCCTCGAAGATTCTCCAAGAGCGGCTCTTCGCCAATCCCAAGATCGAGGTCATTTGGAATACGAAGGTCGAAGAGCTGGTGGGAGACATGAATGGGTTGAAGCATCTGGTCCTGGAAGACACCGTGACCGGCGCACGCTCGGAGCTGGCCGCCCAGGGGTGCTTCATCTTCATCGGATTCCGGCCCAACTCGGCCCTGATTCAGGAGCACTTCGCCCACGATGCCGGCGGCTACGTCATTACCGACGACCGGATGATGACCTCCATTCCGGGCCTCTTCGCGGCCGGCGACCTGCGGGTTCAGCTGACTCGCCAGATCACGACGGCCGTGGGCGACGCGACGACAGCCGCGATCGCGGTCGAGAAGTATCTCGCTGAACGGAGGAGCAGGGTCGGTGTCTGACCTGGAGATTGTCTCCCTTCCCAACGGGCAGTTCGCCGAGAACTGCTATCTCGTGGGTGAGCCATCCACCCGGCAGGCGGTCATCGTGGACCCGGGTGAAGAGCCCGGACTCTTCCTGGCCGAGCTCAACACCCGGGCCTGGACGCTGAACGCGATCTGGCTCACCCATGCTCACCTTGATCACATCATGGGGGTGGCCGCGATTCACGAAGCGACCGGCGCGCCGATCCACCTGCACCCCGCCGATCGCGCGCTCTACGACGCGCTGCCGCAGCAGGCCGAATGGCTCGGACTCAAGCTCGAGCGTCCGCCGGCGCCGCAGGCGGAATGGCATGATGGTCAGCCGATTGGCGTGGGCCGTCAGCTTTTCACCGTGCGTCACACTCCCGGCCACTCACCAGGCAGCGTGAGTTTCGTGGGGAATGGTGCCGTGATCGGCGGCGACGTGCTCTTCAGCGGTTCGATCGGCCGTACCGATTTGCCGGGCGGGGACCTTTCGACCCTGCTCAGCAGCATCCAGTCGGTGTTCCTTGCCTTGCCTGACTCCACGATCATCTACAGTGGTCACGGTCCCGAAACTACGATCGGGGTCGAGCGGATGACGAATCCGTTTTTGACGGGAGTGTACCGGCTTGAATAAGGCGGGAAGGCGGACGGGCGGTCAGGCGGGAAGCGACGCCGCGGGAACGCTCGACGTTCTGCCGAGTCGTGTCTTTTCCCGCCTCCCCGCCTTACCGCCTGACCGCCTATGTAACCGCTGCGGTTTCGCAGTGCCGCGACCCCGGGCCCGGGGCTGCAAGAATCCCTGCCCCAACTGCGGCACGGTTTACCCACTGGGCGACTGCTCGGACTGATCCGCCAGTGACGGCGACGATTGCAGCACCTCGCGCCCACCAGGGCCTCTTTTCACCCGACGCGCCGCCGATCAATCTCGCTCGCACCAGCTTCCCGCCGCCGCTCCGTCCCAACGCTGGTTTCTCGGTTCTCGACATTACGAAGTACTTCGGCGAGAAAACCGGTGGGATTCGAACCTATCTGTTGGAGAAGGCGCGTTACGTCGAGGCGAACCCCGCCCTGCGGCAGGTTCTCGTAGTCCCGGGACCCGAGGACACTCTCACCGAATCGAGCGGTGTGCGAGCGTACCGGCTGCGGGGTCCCCGGATTCCCACCGAAGAGGCGTACCGCTTCCTTCTCGCTACCCGAACCACGCGCCGGATTCTGAACCACGAGCGGCCCGACATTGTCGAAGTCGGCAGTCCGTTCCTTGTCCCCTGGATTACCCGGCGGGCCAATCGTGATCTCGAGGCGCCGATGGTGTGGTTCTTCCACACCCATCTGCCGCGGATCATCGGCGGCGGCAGCTCGAGTGCGGCGGCCAGGGCGGCGACCGGGCTCACCTGGAGCTATTTCCGGCGACTGAACCGCTTGTTCCGCGCGACACTCGTCGCCTCCGAGAGTCTGGCGCGGGAGCTGGAAGGCGAAGGAATCGAGCGAGTGTACCAGGTACCGCTCGGTGTTGACCTGGATCGCTTTCACCCTTCACGCCAGGCGGCACAGGCGGAGACTCGCCGGCGGCTGAAACTCCCCGACGGTCCGCTTGTGGTGTTCCTCGGCCGGTTGGCTCGGGAGAAGCAGCTCGATGTAGTGGTGCAGGCCTGGCCGGAGGTGGAACGCCGAACCGGCGCGACTCTCGTGCTGGTCGGCGACGGCCCCGCCCGACGGCGACTCGAGTCGCACAAGGCGCGCAGGGTTGTCTGGATTCCGTTCGTGACCGATCGCGATCTCGCCGCGGATCTGCTGGCCGCCGCAGATCTCTACGTTGCGCCCGGGCCAGCCGAGACCTTTGGCCTATCCGCTCTGGAGGCGATGGCGGCCGGCATCCCCGTGTTGTCGGTTGACCGGGGCGGCGTCGCTGATCGAATCCGGGCCTCGGCCGCAGGCGCCCTGTACCCCGCGGGCGATTCGCACGCGCTCGCGCAGTCCGCGATTCACCTGTTGCAGGGCGACCTGAGATCCCTCAGACAGACCGCTCGCCGCTACGCCGAGCAATACCACTCCTGGCCGGCGGCGTTCGGGCGGATTTTTGAGGTGTACCGGGAAGTGTTGAGAATTGCAAATTGAAAATTGCAAATTGAAAATTGGGGATGCGGCCCTTGCTGGATTGACAGGTGACCGTGCGTAGACCACAATCCCATCTCAATTTTCAATTTTCAATTTTCAATTTTCAATCCTTCTGTCCTCCCTCACCGCCTACCTCCTCTGTCTCGGCTGCGTCGCGGCCGATCTGGTAGCACGCTCCTTCCGGATCCAGTGGTTCCTTCGTGGGCTGGGCCATCCGATTCGATTTCGGCAGGCTTTCACGATCAATGTCTTCGGAGAAGCCGGCTGCACGCTCACGCCAATGCGTGTGGCGGGCGAACCGGCGCGACTGGCTGGGATGCTGCAGGCCGGGGCTCCCGCGACCGCGGCGTTCGTCGCGATTGCGGTCGAAGTGCTGGCGGCGTGGCCCGTGATCCTGCTATTTGCCGCGATCCTTGGCTGGTGGTTCGCGCCTGACTGGCTGGCGCACGCATGGCCGGTGCTTCGCGCCTCGGTGCAACGGGCGAGCGGATGGGTGACTGCGGTCTTGGTAGTCACTTTGATGGCTGGCTGGTTCGCCGCCCGTTCCATTCGAACCGCCAGCCACCGGGTCCGCCGTCCATTGCGGCGGCTCGCCGTCTACTGGCGGCGCATGCCCCGGTGGCCGATCGTCGCCAGCATCCCGTGCACCGTGATCAACTTGATTTCCCGTACCGCAATCCTGCCGCTCCTCGCTCTCACGCTTCCCAATCCACCGCCGGTCGGCGCACTGATCCTGGGCTCGTTCGGATTGCTCTATAGTCAGCTGGTCATTCCGACGCCAGCCGGGCTGGGGGCGGTGGACCTGGGGCTGCTGGGTGGAGCGGCGGGCGAGTTGGGGGATGCCAACACACGAGTGCTGCTCGCCTGGCGGTTCTATACGGTCGGAATCGGCGCCATCATCGGTGTGGGACTGGCGCTCAGGATCTTCGGGCAGGCGGCGCTCAAACGGCTCTCCATCCTCGCCTTTCCTGAGGCAGGAAAGTAGAATCCCGGCACCTATCTCCGACCTGTGCCTGCCGATATGACGACCCGGATCGAAAAAGACCCGCTGGGTGAAAAAGCCGTTCCCTCTGGAGCGCTCTACGGGATCCAGACCCTTCGCGCGGCGGAAAACTTCCCCATCTCCGGCCTGCGGCCGCTTCCCGCATTTGTGGACGCCGTGGTCTGGATCAAGCGTTCGGCGGCGCTGACTCACAAAGAAACCGGACGGCTCGACCCCAAACTCGCCGACGCAATCGTGCAGGCCGCAGATGAGGTGCTGAGCGGCAAACACCGTGATCAGTTCATCGTGGACGTGTACCAGGCGGGGGCCGGTACCAGCCATAACATGAACTGCAACGAGGTCCTGGCCAACCGCGCCAACGAGATACTGGGGCAAGCGCGAGGCAGCTACAGCCCGGTGCACCCCAATGATCACGTCAACATGGCACAGAGCACGAACGACGTGATTCCCACCGCGATGCGTCTCGCGGCTTTGGCGACTTTGCCCGGTTTACTCGGGGGCCTGGACGCCTTGGGGGACGCCCTCCTCGAGAAGGGCCACCAGTTCGATGGGGTGATCAAGTCGGGACGGACCCATCTCCAGGACGCGACTCCAATCCGGCTGGGCCAGGAATTCGCGGCCTATGGCCGCACGGTCCTTCGTCACCGGGAAAAGCTGGCTCAGGCCGCCGAGTGGCTTCGATCGCTCGGCATCGGTGGCACGGCGGTGGGAACCGGTCTCAATGCGGAGCCGGAATATCCCGGTCTCATGGTGAAGCACCTGCGGGCCGTCACCGGACTCGACCTCAAGGTGGGAGAGGACCGGGTGCAGCTCATGCAGTCCATGGGAGACATCGCAACCTTCAGCGGTGCGCTTCGGGCCTGGACGCTGGATCTCAACAAGATCGCCAACGACATCAGGCTGCTCGCGTCGGGACCGCGCACCGGTCTCGCGGAGATTCTGCTGCCCGCGGTCCAGCCGGGCTCCAGCATCATGCCCGGCAAGGTGAACCCATCCATCGCCGAGATGGTGAACCAGGTCTGCTTCCAGGTCCTGGGGTTGGACACAACCATTGCGATGGCCGCCGAAGCGGGTCAGCTCGAGCTCAACGTCATGATGCCGGTGATGACCCACAATGTGGTCTTCGCGATGACCCTGCTGACCAATGCGGCGCATGTGTTCGCCGATCGCTGCATTCGCGGCATCGAAGCCGACGAAGCGCAATGCGCGCACTGGCTGGAGCGAAGCCCCGCCTTGGTGACGGCGCTGGCGCCCAAGATCGGCTACGCCGAGTCGGCCAAACTCGCGAAGGAAGCGGTGGCGTCCGGTCTCTCGGTGAAGGAACTGGTCGTGAAGAAGGGGCTGTTGAAGGGGAAGGAACTGGACGAAGTGCTCGACCTGCGCGCTATGACCGAGATCGGGGTGCCGGGAGGGAAAGGGCTGCCTGGTGGGGGGTGAGAAGTCGTGGGTCTTGGGTCATGGGTCTTGGGTGATGAATCATGAGTCGTGGGTCAGTCAGAACGCAGCCTACCCATCCAGAACCCAAGACCTCAGACCTCAGACCTCAGACCTCAGACCTCAGACCTTAGACCTAAGACCCACGACCCACGACCATTGCCCCCACTCGTACCCCCAGCAATATTCCGCCCATGCGCATCACTACCTGGACCGAGTACAGCCTCATCATCGCGCTGCACCTCGCGCGTCGTGGGGCCTCTGGCGCGGGGCCGGTAGCGGCGCGGGAGATTGCGGAGGTCGAACGGCTGCCGGGTGACTACGTCGAACAGATATTGCTTCGGCTCCGCCGGGCGGGCCTGGTGGATTCGGTTCGTGGCGCGAAAGGCGGCTATCACCTCGCCAAGGAGCCCTCGGCGATCACGGTGCACGACATCATGAGCGCCTCCGAGCATCAGACCTTCGAGATGAACTGCGAGACCCACCAGGTCGAGGCCGAACGATGTAATCCCGCTTCGGCCTGTAGCATCAGGCCGGTGTGGCAGGCGCTGCAGCAGCGGGTAGATGATCTGCTGTCCAGCATCTCCATCGCCGACCTGATGAAACAGGAATCGCAGGTCGTCGAGTTGGTCGGCATTTCGTCGCCAAGCTGATCGAACCAGGTAACGGTTCGTTCGCCACAACGCCCGGCCTCTCAGGTCGGGCGTTCAACTTTTTGGGGGTGCAGGTGGCCATCGCTTCGATTCAGGTCGAACCGGCCCTGTGGTCGGCGGTTGGTAACACGCCGCTGCTGCCGCTTTCACCTGAGGGGGCCAGTGAGCTCTGGCTCAAGGCCGAGTGGCTGAATCCGGGTGGCAGCGTGAAGGACCGCACCGCACGAGGGATTCTGCGGGACGGATTCCGTCGCGGCGAGCTGCCCGGCAAGCGGCTGCTCGATTCTTCCAGCGGCAACACTGCGATCGCCTACGCGATGCTGGGTGCGGCAGCCGGCGTTGGCGTCACCGTGTGCGTGCCGGGCAACGCGAGTCCCGGGCGGCTGACACTGCTCGAGATTTACGGCGCTCAAGTCATTCTCACCGACCGGATGGCTGGATCCGACGGCGCTGCCGATACCGCACGCTCGCTCGCAGCGAGCGAACCGGATTATTTCTGGTACGCCGATCAATACGGCAATCCCGCCAATCCGGCGGCCCACTACGAGACGACGGGACCCGAAATCTGGGACGCCACCGAAGGCCGCATCACCCATTTCGTGGCGGCGCTGGGCACGACGGGCACCATCATGGGGACCGGCAGTTATCTCAAGAGCCGGAACCCCGCCATCAAGGTGGTCGGCGTGGGCCCCGATTCGCCGCTTCACGGCTTGGAAGGGTTGAAGCACCTTCCCACGACGAGTCATGTGCCGCCGATCTACGATCCCGCTTTACCGGACGAGCTGGTCGAAGTGGCGACCGAAGACGCCGACCTGACCGCGCGGGATCTGGCTCGATCTCAGGGGCTCCTGGTGGGTTGGTCGGCTGGAGCCGCGGTGTGGGCTGCGCGCCTTATCGCGCGACGGGAGCCGGGGGCGGTCGTCGTCGTGATCGGGTGCGATACCGGAAGCCGGTACCTGAGCGAGCCCCACCGCTGGAGCGTCGGATGACGCTGCGCATCCCGGCTCAATTGCTCGACGAGGTAAGGCGGGAAGGCGAGCGCGCCTACCCCGGCGAATGTTGCGGTGCCCTCGCCGGACCGGTGAACGGGGAAAAGCACGCCCTGCGCCTCTATCCCCTGGCCAACCGGCGGACCGACGACCCTCACCGGTACCTGATTGAGGCCGAACAGCTGCGCGGTGTCGAGCGCGAGATACGGGCGAACAATTGGGAAATCTTGGGCTTCTATCACTCGCACCCGGATCACCCTGCCATCCCGTCCGAGTTCGATACCTCGCACGCCTGGCCGTGGTACAGTTATTTGATCGTAGCAGTGGCGGAGGGCCGGGCCGACAGCGCCGCGTCCTGGGTGCTGGATCCCGATCAGCCGTGCATGCTGCGGGAAACGCTGGACGTCGAGAGTGAGGTCTGAGATGCCGGTAATCGTTCATATCCCCACACCGCTCCGCGGGTTCACGGCCGGTCACGATCGCCTCGAGCTGGACGGCGCCACCGTCGGGGAGATTCTCCAGGCGCTGGTCGGCGAGCACCAGGGGCTGCGCCGTCACCTGCTGCAGGATGACGGGCGACCTCGGAATTTCGTCAACATCTACCTCAACGAGACCGACATCCGGTACCTGGGGCAGAGCGAGACTCCGGTGCGTCCGGGTGATGCGATCACCATCGTGCCCAGCATCGCCGGCGGCAGTCCAGCGGCGACGCCAACTGCGGAGCCGCTAACGTCACTACCACCGCTCTCCCACCAGGAGATCCTGCGCTACTCGCGCCATCTCCTGTTGCCGGAGGTTGGGCTTGAAGGGCAGCGCAAGCTCAAGGCGGCGCGGGTACTGTGCGTGGGCGCCGGGGGACTGGGATCACCGCTGGCCCTCTACCTCGCGGCGGCAGGAGTCGGCACCCTCGGCATCGTAGACTTCGATGCGGTGGATCTCACCAACCTGCAGCGCCAGATCGTGCACGGTACCGCCGGGGTCGGCACGCCGAAGTTGGCCTCCGCAGCTGCGCGACTCACCGATCTGAATCCCAACGTGAAGATCGAGGGCTTCGAGACTCGCCTTACCTCGGCCAATGCCCTCGAGATCCTCGCCGGTTTCGATGTGATCGTTGACGGGACGGACAATTTCCCGACCCGCTATCTGGTTAACGACGCCTGCGTGCTGCTCGGCAAGCCTAACGTCTATGGCAGCATCTTCCGGTTCGAGGGTCAGGCCTCGGTCTTCGACTCACGACGGGGGCCCTGCTACCGCTGCCTGTATTCCGAGCCGCCTCCTCCGGGACTTGTCCCCAGCTGCGCCGAGGGAGGAGTACTCGGGGTGCTTCCCGGCATCATCGGAACCATCCAGGCACTCGAGACCATCAAGCTCATCCTCGGTGCCGGTGAGCCACTGGTCGGCCGGCTGCTGCTCTTCGACGCGCTGCGGCTCCGTTTCCGGGAGCTGTCGCTGCGCAAAGATCCCGCGTGCCCGATTTGCGGAACCAATCCTACGATTCGGGAACTGATCGATTACGAAGCCTTCTGCGGAATCGGAGCCGAGCCCGCCTATGACGGACCGGAGATCACCGTTCAGGAGCTCGAGCGGGAGCTGGCGATCGGCAAGCCGATCACGGTGGTGGATGTGAGAGAGCCGCACGAGTGGGAGATTGTTCACCTGGAAGGCGCGCGACTCATTCCGCTGAGCCAGTTGCCCACCCGATTGAACGAGATCGATGGGCATGACGAAATCGTGCTCCATTGCCATCACGGGGCGCGCTCGATGAAGGCCTTAGAGATTCTGCGGGGTGCGGGCTTCAGCAAGGTCCGCAGCCTCAAGGGCGGGATCGACGAGTGGGCGGTGGTGGTGGATCCGGGGATGGCGAGGTATTGAGGAGCTGTCAGCCTACTCGCTGACGGCTGCCTCCCGGCCCGTTGACGCTGCCGCCGCTGGCTAGATAGCTTGTCCCCCCACGCCGAAGTGGTGGAACTGGTAGACGCGCTGCGTTCAGGGCGCAGTGGGCGCAAGCCCGTGGGGGTTCGAGTCCCCCCTTCGGCACTCAAATGCGGGAGACGGGAGACAGGAGACGGTAGACGGGAAGCACCATTCCGTCCGACCTCCCGTCTCCCGTCTCCTTTTCCCGTCTCCCGTCTCCCGTCTTCTGCGCCTGTTCGCTTTCCCGCCACTACCACCGTCCCAACCCCCGGTCTATCTTGCAGTTACGCCACAATGGCCGCCCGTAAATCGCCCGACGCCGAGGAGGGCAGGGAATCGATCGCCCGCAACCCCAAGGCGACGCATGACTACCACATCCTCGAGACGTGGGAGGCGGGCATCGTTCTCTCGGGTACCGAGGTGAAGGCCTTACGAGGGCGAAAAGCGTCTATCAAGGAGGGCTTCGCGAGAGTGGATAGGGGGGAAGTGTTCCTCGAAGGTGTGAACATCACGCCGTATGAACAGGGCAATCGCTACAATCACGAGCCGGTCCGCGCCCGCAAGCTCCTGCTTCACAAGCGGGAGATTCAGCGCATGATCGGCGCGGTGGAACAGCAGGGCCTCACCCTGGTCCCTCTGGAGTTGTACTTCAAGCGCGGGCGGGCAAAGGTCGCGCTGGCGCTCGCGCGCGGGAAGAAGCGTTACGACAAGCGAGAGGATGCCAAGCGGCGTATCGCCGAGCGCGAGGTGGCCCGGGCAGTCCGAGCGAGAGGCAGGACCTGATGACCCGGATCGCTTTCGCTTGCTTGAGGCTGATCGCCAGTACCGCCCTGCTCGCCACGGCCCTCCATGGCAGCCTGTTCGCGTCCGTCACGCCGCCCGCCGCTCCGGAAACGCTCGTCATTGCGACTCCGCGCGGCGAGTCCCGCCTCGTGGTACGCCCCGACTCGTCGGCGGGCCCGTCGATTTCAGCGGCTCAGCTGCTCACCGCGCTGCGAGGGTCGGCCCGGCCGGCCGGTAGTTGGGTGGAGATGACCATCGGCGGCCAGCCGTTCCGCTTTCTGCTCGGCGCGCCGGTCTACCTGCTGAATGACCGGTTGGAGCCGCTCGCCGGCCTGGTCTACGAGGTGAACGACTCGCTCTTTCTCCCATTTCAGTTCGTGGCTGAAATTCTTCCCCGGGTCTTCACTGGGTTCTATCGCTACGACCCAATCGCTGGGCGCCTCCTCGAAGCCACCGCGCGACCCAAGCCGGCCGAGGCCCGGCTGCCCAATGGCTTGCTGCCCGGGCACGTCGTAACGGTCGATGCGGGACACGGGGGCGTGGATCCCGGCAATCCGGGAATTTTCTTCCCGCGCGGCGTAACCGAGAAAACCATCACGCTTCAGATGAGCTTCCTGCTCCGCGACGAGTTGAAGCGCCGGGGCATCGGTGTCGTGATGACCCGGACCGCCGACACTCTGATTGACCTGGCCGATCGGGGTGCCTACTGCACCGAGAACTGCGATCTGTTCGTCAGCCTTCACGTGAACTCCCTCGCCCGGCGCCGCGGGTATACGTCGACCAACGGGTTCGAGACCTACTTCCTCGCCGAGGCAAAGACCGAGGAGGCCGAACGGGTCGAGGCGATGGAAAACGAAGCGCTCCGATTCGAGGCGCCGGGCAATGCTTCTCAATCGGGCACCGATCTCGGGTTCATCCTGCGAGACCTGCAGCTGAACGAGTATCTGCGGGAGTCGGCTCGGATCGCCGAGCTGGTGCAGGACGAGCTCGACCCGGTTCACACCGGAGATAACCACGGGGTCAAGCAGGCCAACTTCGCGGTGCTTCGGACCGCGCGCCGGCCCGCGATTTTGATCGAGCTGGGCTACAGCACCAACGAGAGCGACGCGCGTCTTCTCACCAACAAGAATTCGCAGAAGGCTCTCGCCACCGCGATCGCCGACGCGGTGGTCAGCTACCTGCTCGAATATGAACGCAAGACCGGGTCCGCGGCCGACTCGGGAGGTCCAGGGCAGTGAAGCGACTTCCTCTTGCCTTGATCTTGCTTGCGCTCGGCTGCGCGTACTACAACGGCGTGTACAACGCCAAGCGCCTCGCGAGCGATGCGCGGCGGGCCGAAAAGGACGGTCGCACACTGGAAGCGAACGGACTCTGGGGACGGGTGGAGCTGCAGGCCGAGTCCACCTTGGCTCGCCATCCGACCAGTAAGTGGGCCGATGAAACGCGACTCTTGCAGGGAACCGCGTTAGTCCGTCTCAAGGAGTGTGAGCGGGCCGTCCCGATCCTCGACCGGGTCCTCGCCTCTACCAGTGATCCGAAGATGCGGGACGAGGCGGCGCTGCTGAACGGGAATTGCCGCGAGAGCCTTGGAGATGCCGAAGGCGCTTCCCGGGTTTACGCCCAGATGATGGACAGCCCCGATCCCGAGCGCCGGAATCTCGCGCGTTATCAGCATGGCCGCGCGCTCCGTGTGGGCGGCGACTACGAGGAGGCGTTGAACGTCCTGGCCACGAGCGATCATCCGCGGGCCGCGGGAGAGCGCGCGGCGGCGCTTGCCGGCGCTGGACGGATTCCCGATGCCATCACCGTGAGCGATTCGCTGATCGCGTCCCATGACACGCTCGCACCCTGGGATTCGATCCTCGCCGCGATGGGCCGCAAGGATCTCGAGGCGGCTTCCACCCTGACCGACCGGGTTGTCGAGCTGTTTGTGGCGGCCGAATCGCGCGCCGGATTTCTGCGGCAGGACGGATTGCGCTGGGCCCCAGCCGATGAGGAGCGGGCGGCGTCGAGATTCACCCAAGCCATCCAGTTGTCCGGTCGCGGGCAGGCCGGCCTCAATTCCCGCCTCGAACTGGCGCGCATGCGGCTGCGCAGTCCGGGCGGCGCCCGCGTCCTCGATCAACAGGCAGAAGCCCTCGAACAACTGGTGGAATTCGGTGGACCCGCCGCGGCCGAGGCCGCACGGCTCGCCTTCGTAACCCGCACCGTCGCGGCGGCGCGAGACTCGGTGACCCCCGGTGCTCCTCAGGGCGACTTGCGGCTGTTCCTCGCGGGGGAGCTCGCCCGCGACTCCCTGGGAGCGATGCCGCTCGCGATCGAACTGTTCGAACGGGTTCCCCACGATTGGCCCGAATCGTCCTTCGCGCCCAAGGCACTCTTCGCGCTGGCCGGACTCCAGCCCGACCGCGCCGATTCCCTCATTCAAGTGGTCACCGAGCACTACGCCGAGAGCCCGTATCTGGCCGTTCTTCGGGGCGAAGACTCGCCCGGCTACCGCAAGCTGGAAGACTCGCTCCGGGTCTTCGCCCAGGCCGCGGCGATTCAGACCAGGCGCCGGCCCGCTGTCCAGCAGGCGCGCCCCACAACCGGCACTCGGCAACCGGTGGAACAGTAGTGGCCGCTGCCCCGCTCTCCCGCGAGGTACTCGGCGCACACTTTCAGAATCCCGTTCTCCTGGCCGCCGGAACGGCCGGATTCGGCCGTGAACTCGCCGGCGTGATGGATCTCGATCGGTTGGGCGGCATCGTGACCAAGGCCGTGTCCCGAGAGCCCCGCGCAGGGAATCGTGCGCCTCGGGTGGCCGAGTTCCCGGGAGGGATGCTCAACTCAGTCGGCTTGGCCAATCCCGGACTGGCGCGAGTGCTGGAGGAGGCTCTTCCCTGGCTGCAACAGAACCTTCGGAAGGCGAGAATCCTGGTGAATGTGGTGGGGTTCACCGCGGAAGATTTCGCCGTAGTCGTGGAAGGCCTTGATGGAGTCACCGGCATCGCGGCCCTCGAAATCAATCTTTCCTGCCCCAATACCAGCGCCGGTGGCCTGGAATTCGGCGCCGATCCCGCGAGCGTCACCCGGGTCATTTCGCTCTGTCGCGCGAAAACCCGCCTCCCCCTCTTCGCCAAACTCTCGCCGGCGCTCCCGGATATCGGAGGAATGGCGGTCGTCGCGCGGGATGCTGGAGCGGACGGGATCACGGTCGTCAACACGATGCCCGGAGAGCTGGCCGACGCTCGAGGTCTCCCGCGGCTGGGCAATGGCTTTGGCGGGGTAAGCGGACCGGCACTCTTGCCGGTTGGCGTTCTCGCGACTCGCAAGGTCGTCGAGCGGACCGGCGGCATTCCCGTGATCGGCGTCGGCGGCATCCGCACGGCGGACGACGCCCGGCAGTACCTCAAAGCTGGTGCCTCGCTCGTCGCGATCGGTACCGCGGCGCTCGCCAATCCGCGCCTGCCGGAACGGGTTGTCGCGGACCTGGAGCGAGACGGTGGCTGAAATCATCGTCGCGCTCGACGCGCCGCCCGAACAGTCTCGCCGGCTGCTCGACCGCCTGCCCGATGTGCGGTGGGTCAAGGTGGGACCGATTCTCTACACACGGGAAGGACCCGCGCTGATTCGAGATCTCGTAGGCCGCGGGATTCGCGTGTTCCTCGACCTCAAGTGGCACGATATTCCGAACACCGTGGCGGGCGCGGTGGAAGCGGCTGCCGAGTACGGGGTCGCGATGGCGACGGTTCACACGATCGGTGGGAGCGGGATGATGCGGGCGGCAGCGAGTGCCGCAGGCGGCAATCTGGCCGTGGTGGGAGTCACAGTGCTCACGTCGTTTGATCAGGAAAGTCTCGCCGTCACCACGGGACGACCGGACGTGGTCATTCTCCAGGAAGTCACCCGGCTCGCCCGGATGGCGATGGACGCCGGACTTCAGGGAATCGTCTGTTCTCCGCTCGAGATCGAAAGCGCCCGCGAAGCATTGGGGACGGGATCGTTTGTCGTCGTTCCCGGGATACGCCGGCCTTCAGACCCCGCAGGGGATCAATCGCGTACCGCTGCTCCGGCGGAGGCGGTACGCCGCGGCGCCACTCATCTGGTCGTCGGCCGGCCTATCATCAATGCAGCGGATCCTGCGGCGGCGTTTCGCGAAATGATGGAGGCAGCGCGATGACACGTGGGCTTGGGATGGCCCTGCTGCTTACCCTGGTGGCTCTGCCGGTCGCGGGTCAATCCGCGTCCCTGCAGAAGACTGCCGATCAGGCTCGGGATGCCTGGTTTGGCCACGAAGTCTCCCGGTTGGTCCGGGGCAGCGACAGCATCCTGGTCCAGCTGCCCGGCGCCTCCCCCTCCGTGCCGGTCTCTCGCGATCAGGCGGCGGCGCTCCTTCGCAACTTCTTCCGGACCAGCGAAGAGGTTCAGACCGACCTGGGCCGAGTCCGCAAGTCGGGCAATGACAGGGCCTTGGTCGAGATACTTCGGCAATATCGAGTGTCAGGGACGATGGAAGTCCGCCGCCACTCGGCACTGCTGGGCTATGCCCTCGTGCAGGACTCCTGGAGGCTGGTCGAGGTCCGGATTTCTCCCTGACCATCTGGAAGGGCCGGAACTCGGGTTATCCCCTTGGGGGCTATGCGGTTCCCTTGCGGGGACTTCCAGCGTCTGGTATATTCGTGAGCTACTCCTGAATACGGCTTTTCTCCGGAGCGTTTCGCGTGAAGGTTCGGTCGAGCGTTAAGCCCATCTGCGAGCACTGCAAGGTGGTGATGCGTCAAGGCGTCAAGCGGGTCATCTGCAAGCGTAACCCCAAGCACAAGCAGCGGCAGGGTTAATCATGGCGCGTATCGCTGGCGTGGACTTGCCGCGCGAGAAGCGGGTTGAAGTCGCGCTTACCTACATCTACGGCATCGGTCGTCCGACGAGCGGACGCATCCTTACGGAGACGGGCGTGAGCCCCGACACCCGGGTGCGAGATCTCTCCGACGCCGAAGTCGCCCGTCTCCGCCAGATCATCGAGCGTTCGGTGAAAGTGGAGGGTGCCCTCCGTACCGAAATCGCGATGAACATCAAGCGGCTGATGGATATCGGGAGCTACCGCGGGATTCGTCACCGGCGGGGATTGCCGGTGCGGGGTCAGCGGACTCACACCAACGCGCGCACCAAGAAGGGTCCCCGTCGCGCTATCGCCGGTAAGAAGAAGGCCACGAAGAAGTAACCTATGACGACACCAGTTGCTCCCAAAGCGCCGGCGGCTAAGCGCGCGCGTAAGGCGGTCGAGTCCGAGGGCGTCGCCCACATCTCGGCAACCTTCAACAACCTGCTGATCACCATCACCGACATGAAGGGCAATGCCCTGGTGTGGGGATCGGCCGGCAAGGCGGGCTTCAAAGGCTCCAAGAAGTCAACGCCGTTCGCGGCCACCGTCGCTGCCGAGAACTGCGGGCGCGAGGCGATGAACCTCGGCGTCCGGCGAGTTCATGTCCGGGTGCAGGGTCCCGGCAGCGGCCGTGAGTCAGCGATTCAGGCGCTCGCCTCGGTCGGCCTCAAGGTACTGTCGATCAAGGACGTGACTCCGATTCCCCACAACGGCTGCCGTCCGCCGAAGAAGCGGCGGGTCTGATCATGGCACGATACACAGGCGCCAGCTGCCGGCAGTGCCGTCGCGAAGGCACCAAGCTCTTCCTCAAGGGTTCCCGCTGTCTGACCGAGAAGTGCGCGGTCGAGCGCCGGGGTTACGCCCCTGGCCAGCACGGCCAGAGCGGCGGCCGCTCTCGCAAGGCGTCGGAGTACGCTAAGCAGCTGCGGGAGAAGCAGAAGGTGAAGCGGATGTACGGGCTCACCGAGCGGCAGTTCCGCAACACCTTCGACCGCGTCACGCGCGAAGCCGGAGTAAAGGGCACTAACCTGCTCATCGCGCTCGAGTCGCGGCTGGACAACATCGTTTACCGCATGGGCTTCTCGGCCAGCCGGAAGGGCGCCCGCCAGTTGGTGCGCCACGGCCACGTCGAAGTGAACGGTCACAAGGTGGACGTGCCGTCCTACGTGGTGCGGCCGAACGAGGAAATCCGGGTGGCGCAGGCCAGCCGGGACAATGTGAACGTGAAGATGTCGCTGCAGGCCGCGGGCAGGCAGACGCTCAACTGGATCACGGTGGACGCGGATAAGGTCGCGGGCCGGGTGACGGAGCGCCCCACTCGCGAGGCGATTCCTATTAACGCGCAGGAACAGCTCATAGTCGAGCTCTACTCGAAGTGACCATGACCATCGATCTCACCGGCCTGGTTCACCCGCATCTGGTCGAGATGACCAAGCGGGAGGACAACCCGAACATCGCCGAGTTCCGGCTGCAGCCGCTCGAGCGTGGGTTCGGTTATACCCTAGGCAACTCCCTTCGCCGCCTCCTGCTCTCATCGCTGCGGGGCAGCGCCGTCTGGGCCTTCCGGCTCGACGGAGTGGTGCACGAGCACCAGACGATTCCCGGGGTCCACGAGGATGTGCACCAGATCATTCAGCGCCTGAAGGCGTTGACGATCGTCCTGGCCGAAGAGGTGGACGAGGCGGTGCTCCGGATCAAGAAGGAAGGCGCCGGCCCGGTCTACGCCCGCGACATCCAGCCCTCGGGCAATGTCAGGATCGTGAACCCGGACCACCTGCTCTTCACGGTGCAGGATGACCGGGAGCTGAACGGCGAGCTGTACGTCAACAAGGGCCGCGGCTACGTCGAGTCGGAGCTGCATCCCAAGGATCGTTCGCTGCCGGTTGACCTGATCGCGATCGACGCGATCTACAACCCGGTCCGGCGCGCCAACTTCTCCGTCGCGGAAACCCGCGTCGGGCAGCGCACTGACTATGACCGGCTCACGGTCAGTGTCGAGACCAACGGCACCATCACGCCCGAGGACGCGATCGCGTACGCGGCCGCGCTGGCTCAGGAGCACTTCCGCTACTTCGTCGAGTTCGGCAAGGTGCCGACGGCTCGCCCCGAGTCGCTGAACGCGGGCTCGCCCGGCGGCGTACTCCAGGAGAAGCTGAGCCGCCTGATCGACGATTTCGGTCTCTCGGTACGCTCGCTGAACTCGCTTAAGAACTCGAACATCCGTACCCTCGGTGATCTGGTCGCCTATACCGAGGACGAGCTGCTCAAAGTGAAGAACGTAGGCGAAAAGGCTCTGCGGGAAATCGCGGACCTGCTGCGCCAGCAGGAGCTCAACTTCGGGATGCTGTTCGAAGAGGTTGACGGCGATCTGCGCGTGGTCCGTCCCGGCACGCCTCCGACCGTTCGTACCGGCGCCGACCTGGGCGAGGAGATCTAATGCGCCACCAGGCCAAGGGACGCCAGCTCTCCCGCACCGCGGAGCACCGCAGGGCCCTGTTGAGCAACATGGCGACCAGTCTCTTCCTCCATGGCAAGGTGGTTACCACCGAAGCCAAGGCGAAGGAGCTGCGGCCCTACGCGGAGAAGCTCATCACGCTCGCCCGGCGCGGCGATCTCCACGCCCGGCGCCTGGTGTCCAGCAAGATCCGCGAGCGCGACGCGCTGTCCCGTCTCTTCAGCGAGATCGGTCCCCGCTTCGCGGCCCGTCCCGGCGGCTATACCCGCATCCTCAAGCTGGGTCATCGCCCCGGAGACGGAGCCGATGTCGCCCGGATCGAGCTGCTCCCAGAGTGAGGCGGTTCCCGGACTCCGGAAATGAAAGAAGGGGACCTTCGGGTCCCCTTTTTTTCGGTCCGGCGCGAGCCGTGGCTCGCGGAGTCAGCTGCTCGTCAGCTGGCCTTCCTGATCCGGTTACTCTTGATGCACTGGGTGCACGCCCGCACACGACGGGGGGCGCCGTCCACCAGGATACGGACGGTCTGGAGATTCGGATACCACCGACGCTTGGTGCGGTTGTTCGCGTGACTCACATTGTTGCCAGTCACCGGGCCTTTGCCGCACACGGTGCACACCCGTGCCATATCGCTCATCCTTCAGAAAAATGGTCCGCCATGGGGCTCCAGCGAGGGCGGAAGTATAATCAGCACAGGCGGTTGACACAACCCGAAGGAGTCATGGCCTGATGCCCCGCGCCCTGATCACCGGGGTGACCGGCCAGGACGGGTCCTACCTCGCTGAATTGCTCCTGGCGAAGGGGTACGAGGTGGTCGGAGTGGTCCGCCGGACCAGCCACGACAGCTACGAGCGCATTGGGCACCTGCTCGACCGGATCACCATCCGGCCCGCCGATCTGCTGGACCAGCATTCCCTTACCGTGGTGCTGCAGGAAACTCAGCCGGACGAGGTCTATAATCTCGCGGCGCAATCCTACGTCCCAACGTCCTGGACTCAGCCGGTGCTCACCGGAGAGTTCACGGCACTGGGCGTGACACGGATCCTCGAGGCGATTCGGTTGGTACATCCCAAGGCCCGCTTCTACCAGGCAAGCTCGTCGGAAATGTTCGGCAAGGCGACGGAGACGCCGCAGCGGGAATCAACGCCGTTCTATCCCCGCTCGCCTTATGGAGTGGCAAAGGTCTACGGGCACTGGATCACGGTGAACTACCGCGAGTCCTACGGCCTCTACGCGGTGAACGGCATTCTGTTCAATCACGAATCGCCGCGGCGTGGCGTCGAGTTCGTCACCCGGAAAATCAGCGACGGCGCGGCCCGCATCAAACTGGGTCTCGCGAAAGAACTAAGGCTGGGCAATCTGGAGGCCCGGCGGGATTGGGGCTTCGCCGGCGACTACGTCGAGGCGATGTGGCGCATGCTGCAGCGCCCGGAGCCCCGGGACTATGTCGTAGGGACCGGGACCACTCACAGTGTCCGCGAGTTCGTGGAAATTGCCTTCGGGCATCTGGGCCTGGATTGGAAGAAGTACGTGGTGGAGGACCCTCGTTTCTTCCGTCCCGCCGAGGTGGACCTGCTTCAGGCCGATCCTTCGCTCGCTCGAAGGGAGCTCCAGTGGGCGCCGACCGTATCCTTCGAGGAGCTGGTGCGCATGATGGTTGACGCGGACCTCAGGCGGCTGCAGGGCGCGCCGTGAAGGTGCTGGTGACCGGCGCCGGCGGCTTCGTCGGTCAGTGGCTGGTTCCCCGGCTGCTGGCGGCGGGCCACGAGGTGGTTGGGGCGTTGTATCCTGTTGCCACCCCCCCGGCCTCGATTTCCGAGAGCGACCGGCGTAGGGTACGCTGGCTCCCGTTGGACCTGCGTGATCAGAGTGCCGTGAATTCCGCGATCTCGACGGCACCGGACGCGGTGATTCACCTGGCGGCTCTCGCCTCGGGCGCGGATGCGCGGAGGGATCCCGGGCTCGCATGGGAGGTGAACGCGGCGGGCACCGCGCGTCTCGCGGAGGCCTTGGGCATCGCGCGCACCCGCCCGGGGACCGACCCCCTTCTGCTCGTGGTCTCGACCGGTGAAGTCTACGGGGCCGAAGGCGGAGGGCGTCCGAGGACCGAGTCCGATCACCCGGCGCCTTGCTCTCCCTATGCGGCGAGCAAGCTGGGCGCCGAGTGGGCAGCGCTCGAAGTCCACCGTCGGACCGGACTGCGGGTTATCATCGCCCGGGCATTCCCCCATACCGGGCCGGGTCAGAGCCAACGCTACGTGGTTCCGGCTTTCGCGCAGCGGATCCGCGCCGCCCGGCGGCTGAAAGCCCCAGTGGTGAAGACGGGCAACCTGGAACCGGTGCGGGACTTTCTCGACGTACGGGATGTAGTCGAGGCCTATCTCGCCCTTCTGACTCACGGCAAGCCGGGCGAGATCTACAATGTGGCAGGAGGCATCGGCATCTCCTTGGCCGAGATCTTCAATAAGCTGGCCGAGCTGGAGGGGATTCGCGCGGTGCCCGAGGTGGATGCCGACCTCACCCGGCCGTCCGACATTCCGCACCTGGTTGGTGACGCAACGCGACTTCGCAAGGCGACCGGCTGGCAGCCGCGCATCGCCTTTGAGCAGACACTGAAAGATCTGGTCAATGCCCAAACGGACTGACATCGGTTCGATTCTTCTGCTGGGCTCCGGGCCGATCGTGATCGGCCAGGGGGCCGAGTTCGATTATTCGGGGACCCAGGCGGTTCGTGCGCTGCGGGAAGAGGGATACCGGGTGATCCTGGTGAACTCCAACCCGGCCACGATCATGACCGACCCGGAGATCGCCGACCGGACCTACGTCGAACCGGTCACTCCTGAGTGGGTGGCGAAGGTGATCGAGCGCGAACGGCCTGATGCTCTGCTGCCCACGATGGGCGGACAGACCGCACTCAACGTCGCGATGGCGCTGCACAAGGACGGGACCTTGGCCCGGTACAACGTCGAACTGATCGGCGCCAACGAACGCGCCATCCGGATCGCCGAGGATCGCCAGGAATTCGCCCAGGCGATGCAGCGAATCGGACTGGCCACGCCGCGAGGCCGCACGGTGCGCAGCATCGAGGCGGCGCTCGAAGCGGTGGACGATACCGGCTATCCAGCCATCATCCGGCCTTCCTTTACGCTGGGCGGAACCGGTGGGGGGATCGCCTACAACCGCGACGAATTCGAGGAGATCGTCGGGCGCGGCCTCGAGCTGTCCCCAGTGGGTTCGGTGCTGATCGAGCGAAGCATCATCGGCTGGAAGGAGTTCGAGCTCGAGGTGATGCGGGACGGAGCGGACAACGTGGTGATCGTCTGCTCGATCGAGAACCTGGACCCCATGGGTGTGCATACGGGCGACTCGATCACCGTGGCGCCGGCCATGACGCTCACCGACCGGGAATACCAGGTCATGCGGGACTCTTCGATCCGCATCATTCGCGAGGTCGGCGTCGCGGCAGGTGGCTGCAACATTCAGTTCGCGGTGAATCCGGCGACCGGCGAGCAACTGGTCATAGAGATGAATCCGCGGGTGTCACGCTCGTCCGCACTCGCCTCGAAGGCGACCGGATTCCCTATCGCGCGGATCGGGGCCAAGGTCGCGGTGGGTTACCGGCTCGACGAGTTGCCCAACGACATCACCAAGACGACTCCCGCTTCGTTCGAGCCGGTGCTCGACTATGTGGTGGTGAAGATTCCCCGCTTCGCGTTCGAGAAGTTCCCCGAAGCCGATCCCCGGCTCAATACCCAGATGAAGTCCGTCGGCGAGGCCATGGCCATCGGCCGCACGTTCAAAGAAGCCTTTCAGAAGGGTTTCCGCGCCCTCGAAGCGGATCGGTCGGGCTGGGTGCTGGGACGCGATCCCTCCGACGACCGGCTCACCGATCTGAGCCCGGAAGCGGTGAAGGCCGCGATTCGGACCCCGACGCCCGAACGGATTTTCCAGGTCAAGCGGGCGCTGCAGATGGGCATCCCGTTGGCGGAGATCGCGGAGCGGAGCGGGATCGACCCCTGGTTCGTGGGGCAGATGAGTGATCTGGTCGAAGCCGAGCGCGACTGGGCCGACAAGAGGCCGACCGACGAGCGCGGCCAGCGCGACCAACTCCGCAAGATGAAGCGGATGGGTTTCTCCGACCGCCAGCTGGCCGATCTGCGCGGCAGGCAGGAGGCGGAGATCCGCGACCTGCGACACCGCCTGGGCATCCGGCCGGCGTACAAGACGGTGGACACTTGCGCCGGAGAGTTCCCTTCCTCTACGCCTTACCTCTACTCCTCCTACGACGAGGAGAGCGAGGTCCGGGCCGGCGGCGACCGCACCATCGTGATCCTGGGCAGCGGCCCCAACCGGATCGGTCAGGGCGTCGAGTTCGACTACTGCTGCGTGCGCGCGACCCTCGCCTTCCGGGAGATGGGTTACCGCACGGTGATGGTGAACTCCAACCCGGAAACGGTCTCGACCGACTACGACATTTCCGACACGCTCTACTTCGAGCCGCTGACTTTGGAGGACGTGCTCGAGATCATCCACGCCGAGAAGCCGATCGGTGTCGTAGTTCAGCTCGGAGGCCAGACTCCGCTCAAGCTCGCTCGGGGACTCGAAGCCGCCGGCGCCAAGATCCTCGGTACCTCTCCCGACGCGATCGATCTGGCCGAGGACCGCCGCCGGTTCGAGGCGCTGGCGCGGGAGCTGGGGGTGACTCAGCCCAACGCGGGGACGGCGCTGTCGGTGGATGAAGCCGTGGCCGTGGCCGAGCAGGTCGGGTACCCCGTGCTGGTCCGTCCGTCCTACGTGCTCGGCGGCCGGGGCATGCAGATCGTCTACGACGAGCCATCCTTGCGCGACTACTTCGCCCGCGCCGTCCGGGTGGCGCCGGGCCATCCCGTCCTCATCGACTCCTTCCTCGAGGATGCGTTCGAGGCGGACGTGGACGCCATCTGCGATGGCACCCGGACGGTAATCGGCGGGGTCATGCAGCACATCGAGGATGCCGGCATCCACTCGGGCGACTCGGCCTGCGTCCTGCCACCGTATCTCATCTCCGAGGCGCAGGTGGAGCAGATGCGGAAGCACACCCGCGCGTTCGCCGAGAAGATCGGAGTGGTGGGTCTGATCAACGTGCAGTACGCCATCAAGAACGGCGTGGTGTACGTGCTCGAGGTGAATCCCCGCGCGTCCCGGACTGTTCCTTTCGTCTCGAAGACGACCGGCGTTTCGCTCGCGAGCCTGGCCGCCGCGGTCATGGTGGGGAAGACCCTCGAGGAGCTGGGCCTCAAGGATGACGTGGTCCAGCCCTATGTCGCGGTCAAGGAAGCAGTCTTCCCCTTCAACAAGCTGCAGGGCGTCGACCTGATCCTGGGCCCCGAGATGCGCTCAACCGGCGAGGTCATGGGCATCGCCGATTCCTTTGGTATGGCCTTCGCCAAGGCACAGCACGCGGCGGACGGCGCGCTTCCGCAGAGTGGCGCCGTCTTCGTCACCGTGAACGACCACGACAAGGGTAATGCGGTACCGATCGCACGCCGCTTCCATGAAATGGGCTTCCGCATCCTCGCGACCGAAGGGACCGCGCGGCATCTCCGCGTGCGAGGGATTCCGGCGGAACGGGTGCTCAAGGTGTACGAGGGTCGCCCCAACGCCATCGATCTGCTGCTCTCGGGACAGATCCAGCTCCTGATCAACACTCCGCTGGGCAAGCTGACCCAACAGGACGACTACCAGATCCGGGCCGCGGCGCTGCAGCACCGGGTTCCCTATACGACGACCCTGTCGGCTGCCGCCGCGGCTTGCGATGCGATCATCGCGTTGAAGAGCCGGGTAGGCGAGGTTCGGTCCCTTCAGGAGTGGCATCTCCTCGGTCGTGACGTACTGCAGGAGACGACGGGGTGAGTGCGCGGGCAACAACCTTCCTGAACGACCTGCGTGCCGCAGTGAGTGGGGAAGTTCGTGAGGCCGAGCCGTTGAGCCGGTATTCGACCTACCGGATCGGCGGGCCGGCGACAATGCTCTTTCCCAAAGCCGTGGAAGACATCGAGCGCGCGGTCAGCCTGGCAACCGCCCGAGGCGTCGCCTGGTTCGCGCTTGGGCTGGGTTCCAACGTGCTGTTACCGGACGAAGGTCTTGACGCGCTGGTCATCCGGCTGGGGAAGGGACTCGACGCCATCAAGTCCGACGGCGACCGGTGGACGATTGGCGCCGGTCTTCCTGCGCCGATCGCCGCGAGGCGCACCGCCGAGTCCGGCTGGAGCGGCCTGCACAAGATGGTGGGCGTTCCCGGCAGTGTCGGTGGTGGCGTCTTCATGAACGCGGGCTGCCACGGCGCCGAGTGGGCGGATGTTATTGAAACGGTGACCGTGGTGGATTGGGACGGCACGGTGCGGGAGCGGAGCCGCGACGAGATTCCCTTCGCCTATCGGCGTAGTGGCCTCGCCGGGACAATCGTGATCGAGACCCGGGTGCGCCTGCAATCCGAGACGCCGACCCGGCTTACCGAAGAAGTGAACGACCTCTTTCGCTGGCGACAGGAAGGCACCCCGTTCAACCGGCCCTGCTGCGGAAGTGTGTTCACCAATCCGGCTGCCCCGGTGGCGCCCGACCTTCGCACCGCCGGCCAATTGGTGGACGCCGCCGGCCTCAAGGGCTTTTCGATCGGCGGGGCACAGGTCTCGCCGATGCACGCGAACTACATCGTCAACACCGGCGGCGCGACGGCGCGGCAGGTCCGCGAAGTGATCGGCCATGTGCGGCGGACGGTGCACGATCGCTTTGGAGTGGAGTTGGAGCTCGAGGTCAAACTTGTTGGTAGTGACGGCAGCGTCACTACTGAGCCGTAAGCCATAAGCCATAAGCAAGAACAGAAAGCGTATGGCTTAAGGCTTAGGGCTTATGGCCGGTTCATCCCATTCAGGAATTGTAGATGTCAGACTACTACGTCCACGAATCCAGTTACCTCGATCCCGGAGCGGTGGTCGGCAAAGGCACCAAGATCTGGCATTTCTGCCATGTCATGCCCGGTGCCGTGATCGGTGAGCGGTGCAACCTGGGGCAGAATGTCGTAGTCATGCCCGGCACTCGTCTCGGGAACAATGTAAAGGTGCAGAACAACGTCTCGATTTACGAAGGAGTGATCCTGGAGGACGACGTCTTCTGCGGGCCCAGCTGCGTGTTCACCAACGTCACCAATCCGCGGAGCCATGTCTCGCGGAAAACCGAATACCGGGAGACGCTGGTTCGCCGGGGCGCTTCGATTGGCGCCAACGCGACGATCGTCTGCGGCGCCACGCTGGGGGAGTACTGCTTCATCGGCGCCGGCGCCGTGGTCACCAGCGACGTGCCTGCCTTTGCCCTGATGGTGGGAGTTCCCGCCCGTCGGGTGGGGTGGATGTGCCAGTGCGGGATCCGCTTGTCAGTCAAGGAGGGCTCGGCCCGTTGCGCCAGTTGCGGCGCGGGCTATCGCGAGCGTCAAGGCCTGCTGGAAATGATTGATTCTCCCCGTAGCGCGGGCTAGCTTTCCGCCGCTTTCGGTCCCCTTTTTTGCCCCGTTTTTCGATGAGGAGTTGGAGTGAACGTACCGCTCTTAGACCTCGTGGCCCAATACCAGTCCATCAAGGACGAAGTCCTGTCCCGGATGATGGCGGTGGTCGAACGCCAGGCGTTCATCATGGGCAGCGAAGTGCCCGAGCTCGAGGTCGCGATCGCGAAGCTCTCGGCCGCCAAACATGGTATCGCCTGTGCCAGCGGGACCGATGCGCTGCTCCTGCCGCTCAAGGCGCTGAATCTCAAGGCCGGCGATGAAGTCATCACCACCGCCTTCACCTTCTTCGCCACCGCCGGCACGATCCACAACACCGGCGGAAAGCCGGTGTTTGCGGACATCGACCCGGACACCTTCAACATCCTGCCCTCGGCCATCGAGGCGGCGATCACGCCCCGTACCAAGGCGATCGTCGTCGTGCACCTGTTCGGTCAGATGGCGCCGATGGAGGCGATTCTCCCCATCGCGGAGAAGCATGGATTGGCTGTCATCGAGGACGCGGCGCAGGCCATCGGCGCCCGGCGCCGCATCGCCGGTACCTGGCGCATGGCCGGAGAGCTGGGCACGGCGACCGGCTTCTCCTTCTTCCCCAGCAAGAATCTCGGTGCCTGGGGCGACGGTGGAATGATCGTCACTCAGGACGATGCTCTCGCTGCCCGGCTCCGGAAACTCCGTCTTCACGGTGGCGCCAAGCAGTACCATCACGAAGAAGTGGGCACCAACAGCCGGCTCGATACCCTTCAGGCGGCCATCCTGCTCGCGAAGCTTTCGCATCTCGCGGCCTGGAGCGAGGCGCGTCGGCGCCATGCTGCCTATTATCAGCAGGCCTTTGCCGGCCTGCCCGAGGTCTGCACTCCGAAGACCGATCCCGCCAACGAGCACATCTTCCATCAGTACACGCTCCGGGTGGAGCGGCGCGATGACCTCCTCGCACACCTCAAGGAGAAGGGAATCGGCTGCGCCGTCTACTATCCCACCCCGCTTCATCTGCAGCCCTGCTTCGGATACCTGGGTTATACCGAAGGCCGGCTCCCGGCTACCGAGGCGGTCACCAATACGGTGATTTCTCTCCCGATTTATCCGGAGTTGAGCGCGGCCCAGCGCGAGGCGGTCGTGCAGGCCGTTAAGGGATTCTACAGTTGAGCCGTCTCAAGGTCGGCGTCATTGGCGCGGGCGCCTGGGGGAGGAATCACGTCCGCACTGCGGCTGCTTCTTCCGAAGCGGAGCTGGTCGCGATCTGTGAGACGAATCCCGAAGTGCGCGTCAGCCTCATGAAGCAGTACCCCGGCGCTACGATCACCGACTCCCCGAGGGCGCTGCTGGAGAAAGTCGAAGCCGTCATCGTCGCGACCCCGGCGACAAGTCACGCCGAGCTGGGGAACATGGCTATCGCGGCCGGCATCCCCGCGCTGATCGAGAAACCGTTTGCCCTGACCGTGGCGGATGCCGAACGCTTGGCTGAAAATGCCGAGAAGCGCGGCTGCCCCATTCTGGTGGGTCACCTCCTCGAGTACCATCCGGTCGTCGACCGCTTGAAACAGATGCTGGCCAAGAGTGAGTTGGGGGACTTGTACTACCTCTACTCCCAGCGGGTGAACCTCGGACAGATCCGGCCGGACGAAAATGCGCTGTGGAGCTTCGGGCCTCACGACGTCTCCGTCGCCCTGTATCTGCTGGGCGAGATGCCGGTGAGCCTGAGCGCTCAAGGGAAATCCTACCTCCAGCGGGGCATCGAAGACGTCGTCTTCCTCAATCTCACCTTCGACTCCGGCGTGATGTCCCACGTCCAGATGTCCTGGCTGGATCCGCACAAGGTGCGTCGGCTGACGGTCGTGGGCTCCCGCCAGATGGCGGTCTTCGACGACATGCAGCCCCGGGAGAAGCTCACGATCTACGACAAGGGCGTGAACCGGCCGCCCGAGTACCGGTCCTACGGCGAAAGCCTCACGATTCGCGAGGGAGACATCTTCATCCCCCGCCTCCCCAACGTGGAGCCGCTGACGGTCCAGTTCCAGCATTTCATCCGGGTGGTCCGCGGGCAGGAAAAGGGCCGGGCCGACCACGCCGACGGCGTCCGCGTGGTGCGGGTGCTCGATGCCGCCACCCGCTCGCTGGCCCAGGGAGGCGCTCCCGTCTCCCCCGGTCGCGCCTGAGCCGGAGCACACCAGATGCACATTGCGGTGATTGGTACGGGATACGTGGGACTGGTTACCGGCGCCTGCCTGGCCGAGACCGGGAACGACGTGGTCTGCGCCGATATCGATGCGCGGAAGATCGCACGGCTCAAGGCCAACGACATTCCGATCTACGAGCCGGGCCTGGAGGAGCTGGTACGCCGCAATCAGGCCGAGCAGCGACTGAGCTTCACCACCGAGGTCGGCGCCGCGGTGGGAGCGGCCGAGGTCGTGTTCATCGCGGTGGGCACCCCGCCGGACGAGGACGGCTCCGCCGACCTTCAGCACGTCTTGTCGGTCGCCGGCACGATCGGCCGCCACATGAATCGCTCCAAAGTGGTCGTCACCAAGTCCACCGTACCCGTTGGAACCGCCGAGCGGGTCCGTGCCGCGGTCAAGGCCGAGACCGAGGTCCCCTTCTGGGTGTGCTCCAATCCGGAGTTCCTGAAGGAAGGCGCCGCGATCGATGACTTCATGAAGCCGGACCGCATCGTGGTCGGGGTGGACGCCGCAGAGTCCCGTGAGATCATGGCGGAGCTCTATGCGCCGTTCGTGCGGACCGGGAATCCGGTCCTGTTCATGGATATTCCCTCCGCCGAGGTGACCAAGTACGCCGCGAACGCGATGCTGGCGACCAGGATCTCCTTCATGAACCAGATCGCGGAGTTCTGTGAGCGGGTGGGAGCGGACGTGCGGGAAGTCCGTCAGGGTATCGGAACCGACCGCCGCATCGGACAGGCCTTCCTCTTCCCGGGACCCGGGTATGGAGGTTCCTGCTTCCCCAAGGACGTGAAGGCACTGATCCGCTCGGGCAAAGAGATCGGTCTCGAGTTCGATCTGCTGGCCGCGACCGAAGCCGTGAACGATCGGCAGAAGCTGGTTCTGCTTCGGAAGACGAAGGACGCGTTAGGTAGTCTCTCCGGGAAGACTGTCGGGGTCTGGGGATTGGCCTTCAAGGCCGAGACCGACGACATGCGGGAGAGCCCCTCGATTCCTCTGGTTGAAGGGCTGCTCGCCGGCGGGGCGAAGGTGCAGGCTCACGACCCCAAGGCGATGCACACCGCCCGCGAGCTCTTCGGGGACAAGGTCGCGTATGCGCCTGACCCTTATCACGCCGTCGAGGGGGCCGATGCGCTGGTGATCGTGACCGAGTGGCTGGTGTACCGGAACCCCGACTTCGACCGGCTGAAGAGCCTGCTTCGCCGCCCGGTGGTCATCGATGGAAGAAACCTGTTCGATCCCCATCGCATGCGCGCGATGGGCATCGAGCATCACGGAATCGGCAGGCGGCGCCCATGAGAGTCCTCATCACCGGCGCGGCCGGCTTCCTCGGTTCGCATCTCTCCGACCGGTTCCTGGCCGAGGGCCACGAGGTCGTGGGGATGGACAACTTCATCACCGGGTCGCGCGACAACATCGCCCACCTGGAATCCCAACCCCGGTGGACCTTCGTCGAGCACAACGTCACCAAGTTCATCGAAGTCGATGGCCCGCTCGACGGGGTGCTGCACTTCGCCTCCCCGGCCAGCCCGATCGATTATCTCGAGCTGCCGATCCAGACCCTCAAGGTCGGCTCGCTTGGGACCCACAATTCACTCGGCGTAGCCAAGGCCAAGGGTGCCAGGTTCCTCCTGGCCTCGACCTCCGAGGTCTATGGCGATCCCCAGATTCACCCCCAGCCGGAGTCCTACTGGGGGCATGTCAATCCGGTGGGACCGCGAGGGGTGTACGACGAGGCCAAGCGGTTTGCCGAGGCCATGACGATGGCCTACCATCGCTACCATCATGTGGACACCCGGATCGTTCGAATCTTCAATACCTACGGACCGCGGATGCGGCCGGGGGACGGGCGAGTCGTATCCAACTTCATCGTGCAGGCGCTGCGAGGCGAGCCGCTCACTGTCTACGGCGACGGTTCGCAGACCCGCTCGTTCTGTTATGTGTCGGACCTCATCGACGGGATCTACCGGCTCTTCGGCAGTTCGAGAACCGACCCCACCAACGTCGGCAATCCGGGTGAGTTCACGGTGCAGCAACTGGCCGAAGCCGTTCTGCGTCTCACCCGATCCAGCTCGAAGATCGATCGCCGTCCGCTGCCGGTTGACGATCCCAAGGTGCGGCGGCCGGATCTCACCATCGCTCGCAGTGTCTTGCACTGGGAGCCCAAGGTGCCGCTCGAGGAGGGGTTGGTAAAGACGATCGCGTACTTCCGCGGCCTCCTCGCCGCATGACGCGGATCCTGGTTACCGGAGCGGCCGGATTCATCGGCTCCCATCTCTCGGAGGCGCTCATAGCCCGGGGCGACGAGGTGATCGGCATCGATAATTTCGATCCGTTCTATCCCCGCCCGATCAAAGAGCGGAACCTCGAGGCGCTGAAAGACCAGAACGGATTCAGCTTCAGGGAATTGGACCTGCTGGATCGGGCCGCACTGCAGGGTCTGCTGACGCCCGACTCCGTGGTGGTGCACCTCGCCGCCAAGGCCGGGGTGCGGCCGTCCCTCGCCGCACCGCTCGATTACGTGAGGACGAACCTTCTTGGTACCCAGTCGGTGGTGGACGCCGCGAGAGGCGCCGGCGTGTCCCGTTTCGTCTTCGGTTCCTCATCGTCGGTCTACGGCAACGACACGCCGCCGCCCTTCCGGGAGGACGTGCCCGCGGTGGGTGCCATCTCCCCCTACGGTGCGACCAAGCGGGCTGGAGAGCTCCTGCTCAATTCCTTTGCCCCGCATGCCAAATTGCGGGCAGCGGCACTTCGATTTTTTACGGTCTACGGCCCCCGGCAACGCCCCGACCTGGCGATTCACTCCTTTGCTCACCGCTTTGCCAGGGGAGAGCCCGTCACCCTCTTCGGCGACGGCTCGGAATCCCGCGACTACACCTACGTGGCGGACATCGTCTCCGGTGTGACTGCTGCGATCGACTGGACCGCCAAGGCGCCAGTGGGCCTGGAGATCTTCAACCTGGGGAGCCGTGAGCCCGTCGCTCTCAAGACCATGGTTGACGAGCTCGCCGGCGCCATGGGGGTGACCCCACAGATTCAGTGGGCACCTCGACAACCGGGGGACGTTCTGCATACGTTCGCCGATCTCACAAAATCCGAACGGATGCTGGGGTTCCGGCCCCGTACCACGTTCCGAGAGGGGATTCGTCAGTTCCTGGCCTGGTTCGAGGAGACCTATGCGCGTCAGTAAGGAGACTTATGCGCGTCAGTGACGAACCGCTGATCAATCAGGCGCGGGAGCGCTTCGCGCTTCAGGATTACTACGGCGCCATCCACCTGCTGGAGCACGTCGTCAACGGCGGCAAGCAGTTCGCCGACGCCCATCACCTGCTGGGACTCTCCTTCGCCCTGCTGGGTCAGGCCCAGCGAGCCTTGGCCCATTTCGAGCGGGCTCTGGAGCTCAATCCGCGCTACATCGAAGCCCATATCCATCGCGGCATCCTGCTCAACGACATGGGCCGGACCGAGGAAGCGACGGAGGCATTCCGCACCGCCGCGGCCCACAACGTCCGCCACTCCTCGGGCTTCCCCTCGCACGTCGCGGCCAATCTCGCCAACCATCACGCCCTGCTGGCGACGGCCTATGCCGAATCGGGCGCGATCGAGCAGGCCATCGAGCAGTTCTATCGCGCCGTCGAGCTGGGACCCGGCTTCGCCGACATTCGGTACCGGCTGGCTCGAGCCCTTCTCGAGTCGGGCGACGCGCTGGCGGCTCGCGAGGAGCTGGAACGGGTGGTTCAGGACCGCCCCAACTTTCTCGACGCGCTGGCATCGCTGGGCCTGGCGCGCTATCTGTCGGGCGATGTCGCCGGCGCCGAGCAGGTGTGGCGCGAGTGTCTCCTTGAGCGTCCCAAGAATGCGCGGGTCGAAGCCTACCTGGCGATGCTGGAACGGAACTCGGAGTGAAACGTCTGTGGGTCGTCCTGCTGCTCACCGCGTGCGGTGGTCGGGCGGCCGATCATGAGCGGCTGGCCGATGCGGCCTACGGGCGTGCCGAATACCAGACCGCCCTGCAGGAGTATCGCGCTGCGGCCAAGTTGAGTGAGAACGCTCGAGTCTCGGCCAAGATCGGCTCGGCGGCACTCAAGGCGGGCGAAATTCGTGAAGCAGCGGAGGCATACCGGAAGCTGGCGGCTCAGGATCCGTCTCGGGCCGACGAAGCCGCTACCGGCCTCGAGCTGGTGGCCAAGGCGGCGGAGCGGGCCGGCGATGGTTCGGCGCTGCAGCTCGCGGTGGTTACCCTGCGCGGGGTAGCCCCGAATCGCGTGATGGCGCGCTACACTCTGGGCTTGACGCGAAGCGGCAAGCTTTCGCCCGAGGAAACGGTGGCGATCGCTCCGGCCGCGCTCGCCTCGGCTCCGGATGCCGCGACGGCCGATTCGATCCTGCTGCTCTACGCCGGTGCCGCTCGCGAAACTACCGCCTGCGAGGCGGCCGCCGGGGCCTACGAAACGGTGCTCCGCCGCACCAGGGATCCGGCGACCCGCACCCGGGCGTCGAGCGGCTATGGACTCTGCGCCATTCAGCTGGGGCAGGAGGCGCTGACGGTAGATCAGGCGGAGATCGCCGCGAGATGGTTCGGCAAGGCGGCGGGATTCAGCGGTAGCTCGATGACCGGTCGCAGGGCGCTGGTCGGGCTGGGCGACGCGCGTATCAAACTCGGTGATATCCTCGGAGCCGCGATCGCTTATCAGGATGCGATCGACTCCGAGGCAACAGACTCTATCAGCATCATGGCCCGGCAGCGCTTGACCGCTCTCGGCAATGCTGCCAACGCCAATTGAACTTTCGTCTCATGCGCCAGTCGTTGATCATTGCCTTCGCGGTATTCGCCGTTGCCGCCTGTGGAGGCCGTAAATCTGAACCTATTGGGGCCCCCAGCCCGGTGGCCGTTGCCGCGTCACCCGAAGAGGTGACCAAGCTCTGGCAGGACGCGCTGAGCGATTATTCGCGCGGAAAGTGGAATGACGCGGCGCAGAAGCTGGAGCGCCTCGCCCTTGAGATTCCCCCCGGAGACAGCCTTGCCGTCGAGGCCCGGTTCCGTCTGGCCGAATGCTATTACGCGCAGAAGAGCCAGCTTCAGGCGACCCGGGAATTCCGCCGGGTTTCGGATGACACCCCGAACAACCCCCTCGCTCCGGAGGCGCTACTCCGCGCTGGAGACGCCTTCGCCGATCTCTGGCGTCGGCCCGAGCTGGACCCGTCCTATGGGCAGAGTGCGCTCGCGACCTACCAGGAGTTGATCAATCGGTATCCCAACACCCCCGCGGCGATAAAAGCCAAGCTGCGGATCGCCGATCTGGAGGAGAACTTCGCCAAGAAGGAATTCAAGGCGGCGATGTTCTACGTTCGGCTCAAAGCCTGGGACTCGTCGATTCTGTATCTGCGTGACCTGATCGCCACCTATCCCCGCAGCTCAGTGGCCCCGGATGCGCTCGTCAAACTGATCGAGATTTACAACCGGATTGGGTATCGCGAGGACGCGACGGAAACCTGCGGTTATCTCCGGCGCTTCCACCCGGGAACTCCCCGCACGGATGAGGTTTGTCCCGTCGCCCAATGATCGGCCTGTTTGGTGGCTCCTTTGACCCCATTCATCACGGGCACCTGATCGTGGCCCAGGCCGTACTCGAGGCGCTCGATCTCGAAGAAATGCGCTTCGTTCCCGCCTTTGAACAGCCTTTCAAACGTGGTCGGCACGGTGCTCCCCCTGAGGTGAGGGCGCGCATGGTCTCTCTGGCTATCGAGGGGCAACCTCGGTTCCGGTTGGAAACGGCCGAGCTGGATCGTGGTGGACCTTCCTACACCGTTGATACCCTTCGGACCCTTCAGGCCCGGGAGCCGGATAAGCGCTTTGCTCTTCTGGTCGGGGCGGACGCGGCACGGGAGCTGGGCCAGTGGCGGGAGGGAGCGCTGATTCCAAGCCTGGCACAGGTAGTAGTTTTCGCCCGGCCGGGGGTGGACTTGCCGGAAATCCCGGAAAAAGCCCAGGTGGTACGGGTACCGCGGCTGGATATTTCGGCCACCGAGATCCGGCGGCGGGTGGCCCGAAGCCAGCCCATCCGATATTGGGTCCCAGACCCGGTGGCAGCCTGTATCTTGGCGCAGGGATTATATTTGAAGGATGCTTAAGAAACTCGCTACAGCGGTCTTTGGTACCCGATACGACCGGGACGTCAAGAAGATCCGGCCGATCGTCGAAGCCATCAAGCGCCATGAAGCCAAGCTGGGCAGCTTGTCCGAGGACGAGCTGCGGGCCCAGACCCCGAAGTTCAAGAGCCAGCTCGCTGAACGGGTCTCCGCGGTAAAGCACGAGCTGGATCAAGTCCGGCAGCAACGGCACGACTGCGCCGATCCCGAGGAGCGGGACAAGCTCGAGGATCGTTACAACCAGCTCGAAATCCGCTACAAGAAAGAACTGAAGGCAGGCCTCGACGACCTGCTACCGGAGGCATTTGCCACCGTCCGGGAATCCACTCGCCGGCTGATGGGCACCAAGGTCATGGTGACCGGGCACGAGCTTACCTGGGACATGGTGCCGTACGATGTCCAGCTGATCGGGGGCATCGTTCTCCACCAGGGGAAGATCGCCGAAATGGCCACCGGCGAAGGCAAGACCCTGGTGGCGACCCTCCCGCTCTATCTCAACGCGCTGGCTGGACGCGGAGCCCACCTGGTCACGGTGAACAACTACCTGGCCCGGCGCGACTCGCAGTGGATGGGCCACGTCTTCAAGTACCTGGGCCTCACCGTCGCCTGCCTCGACGACACCGAGCCCTCCTCGCCCGAGCGCCGGGCGGCCTACCAGGCCGACATCACTTACGGCACCAACAACGAGTTCGGCTTCGACTACCTGCGCGACAACATGGTGTTCAGCCTGGACCATCGGGTCCAGCGGGAGCACGCCTATGCCATCATCGACGAGGTCGATTCTATCCTCATCGACGAGGCGCGGACTCCGCTCATCATCTCGGGCCCGGTGGGCAACGAAAAGGACGAGAAGTACGGCGAGTTCAACCGCCAGGTCGCTGAGCTGGTTCGCAAGCAGTCCGGGGTGGTGAGTAACCTGCTCGCCGAGGCGGAGCGCCTGCTCGAAGATCCCAAGCGGCAGAATGACGCCGCGGTCAAGCTCTACCTGGCGCGGCTCGGCATGCCGAAGAACAAGAAACTGCTCAAGATGCTCAACGAGCAGGGCATCAAGCAGGCCGTGCAGCGGGTCGAGCTGGATCACATCGCAGACCGGAAGCTGCCGACCAAGCAGCAGAGCATGCGGGATCTGGAGGACGCCCTGTACTTCGTCCTCGATGAGAAGGGCCACGCGGTACACCTGACCGACCAGGGTGCCACGGCGATGTCGCCCAACGATCCGGGTCTCTTCCTCGTCCCGGACATCTCGGAGGAAATTCACCAAGTCGACCACGATCCGGCCTTGTCGCCGGCCGAACGGGTAGCCAAGCGCCGGGAAGTCGAGTCCGATTACGCGCTCAAGAGCGAGAAACTCCACATCATTCACAAGCTGCTTCAGGCGCATGCGCTGTACGAAAAGGAAGTGGACTACCTGGTGCAGGACGGTCAGGTGTTGATCGTGGACGAGTTCACAGGTCGCATCATGCCGGGCCGTCGCTGGGCCGATGGACTGCACCAGGCGGTCGAAGCGAAGGAGGCGGTACAGGTGAAGGGCGAGACCCAGACCCTCGCCACGATCACGATTCAGAATTACTTCCGGATGTACGACAAGCTGGCCGGGATGACCGGTACCGCGGAAACCGAGGAGACCGAGTTCTTCACGATCTACGGGCTCGAGGTGTCCGTCATCCCGACCAACAAACCGGTGCGGCGCGACGACGAGCAGGACCACATCTACAAGACCCGTCGCGAGAAGAACAATTCGATCATCGACGAGGTCGAGCGACTGCACGGCCTGGGACTGCCGGTGCTGATCGGCACCGTGTCGGTCGACGTGTCGGAGACGCTATCCCGCCAGCTCAAGCGGCGCGGCCTCAAGCACGAGGTGCTGAACGCCAAGTACCACCAGCGCGAAGCCGAGATCGTGGCGGGGGCGGGCCAGAAGGGCGCCATCACGATCGCGACCAACATGGCCGGCCGCGGCACTGACATTAAGCTGGGCGCCGACCTGGATCTCACCACGGCTCCCGCCGGATTGCAGATCATCGGCACCGAACGTCACGAGTCCCGCCGGATCGACCGCCAGCTGCGCGGGCGCTCGGGCCGCCAGGGCGATCCCGGCCGCTCGATCTTTTTCCTCTCTCTGGAAGACGATCTGATGCGGCTGTTCGGCTCCGATCGTATCGCCCGGTGGATGGACAAGGGCGGGGCAGAGGAGGGAGAGGTCATCTCCCATCCCTGGGTCACCGGTGCCATCGGCCAGGCCCAGAAACGGGTGGAGCTGCAGAACTTCCAGGCCCGGAAGCGGCTGCTGGAGTACGATGACGTCATGAACCAGCAGCGCGAGGTGGTCTACTCCCTGAGGTTGTTCGCGCTGGAGCGGGGAGAGCAGCTCAAGGCGGAAGCGACCCGCATGGTTGATGGCGCCGTCGAGCGCGTGGTCACTACCATGCTGGCGGAGGCGAAGAATCCGCAGGAGTTCGACCGGCAGGGTGTACAGTCCGCGCTCACGATGCAATTCCTGGTTTCCGCGGACGACCTGCTCGACCCGGCCAAGGCTCCCGACCTGAACGGCATGGTTGCGGCCGCCCGAGCGGAAGCGCATCGCACGCTGACCCGGAAGCTCGAATACCTGACCGAGTTCGGGAAGAGTATCGGGCAGCCCGATGTAGACATGCAGGTCCTCTCGGCGGTGATGCTGAGAGTCCTCGATGAGAAGTGGAAGGACCATCTTTATGATCTGGATCAGCTGCGCAACGCGATCCAGTATCGGGCCTACGGGCAGAAGGATCCGCTCGTCGAGTACAAGAAGGAAGCGTTCGAGATGTTCGAGGACCTGATGCGGGACGTCCAGGCGACGTTCACCGAGCAGTTCCTCAAGATCCAGGTATCGGCCGAGCCGCCACGGCCCGCCGCGCCTCCGCCGGGAGCGTTCGGCGGTCGCCGGCCTGCTCCGCCCTCTCAACCCTCTCAGCCGTCGAAGCCTGAGCCGGTGAGCGGCGCGGATGAGCTGTTCGCACCGGCGGCACGGGCGGAGCCGACTCCGGCACCGACTCGGGCCGCGCCGGCGACGCTGTCGACCAATCTGGGACCCATGCGCTCCTCGACTGGAGTCGTTCCAGAAGTCGGGCGTAACGATCCCTGTCCCTGCGGTTCAGGCAAGAAGTATAAGAAGTGTCACGGGGCGGGGAGATGAGTAAATTTGCAAATTGAAAATTGCAAATTGAAAAATTGGCCATTGATGAGTGAGGGCTGACAGGTTGCTGCGGTCAGCCTTCAGCTTTCTGGTCGTCGTCGCGTTTTCTTGAAGGCCGTCCAGCGGCGTCTCCCCTCTAGCTTCCTGCGGTGTCAGACACCGCCATTCACCCATCAACTGAACTCCCCCGCGAGCGCCTCTGGGCTCTCGGCCCCGGCGCGCTGACCTCGGCCGAGCTTCTGGCCATCCTCCTGGGTACCGGTGGACCTGGAGTTGGTGCGCTCGAGGTTTCGGGCCGCCTGCTCGAGGTGAGCGGCGGATCGTTGCGTCGCCTTGCTGCGAGGCCGCCGGCTGAGTTGCAGCAGGCGGCGGGCGTCGGTCCCGCCAAGGCCGCGCGCCTGCTCGCCGCCTTCGAGATTGCCAGCCGGCTCATGGCGGAGTCCCGTCCCGCAGCATTAAGGATCCGAGAGCCCGAAGATGTGGTCCGTCTGCTGGCGGCCCGGCTCCGTGACCTGGCGGTAGAGGAGTTTCATCTGCTGGCACTCGACAGCCAGAGCCGTGTGCTCCGCGACGTCCTGGTGACCAGAGGACTGCTCAACAGCTCGCTGGTGCATCCGCGCGAGGTGTTTCGCGCCGCGATCGCCGAAGCCGCAGCGGGCATCATCGTAGTCCACAATCATCCGAGTGGAGATCCCACGCCGTCGCCCGAAGATCGCGCAGTCACCAAACAGCTCGTCGAGGCCGGCCGGCTGCTCGACCTTCCACTGTACGATCACGTGATTCTGGCGGGCGACCGGTTCTTCAGCTTCGCGAGCGGAGGACTGCTGTAGCCGGCGTGGTCTTGCGGCCTGCCCTGCTTACATTTGCACCAGCTTCCTGAAACATGCCGTTCCCCGCGGAACGGTGATAGTCGATGAGTTGTGGTCCTTCCTCCAGCGGGAGCGGGGCGGTGGATCTGTTGGCGCGTCTGCGACAAGCTCTAGGCGATCGATACCGGCTGGAGAGAGAGCTGGGTCGCGGGGGGATGGCGACTGTCTACCTCGCCCAAGACGGCAGGCATAACCGTCCCGTGGCGATCAAGGTTCTGCGGCCAGAGATCGGCGCCGCGCTTGGCGTCGAGCGCTTCCTGCTTGAGATCAAGACATCTGCTTCCCTGCAGCATCCTCACATTCTCGGATTGCTCGATTCCGGTGAAATCCCGGCGGCGGCCGGCGAACCGCCGCTGCTCTATTACGCCATGCCGTATGTGGAGGGGGAATCGCTGCGCGATCGGCTGGACCGTGAGCGCCAACTTCCTTTGGAGCATGCCATCGGGATCGCGCGCGAGGTCGCCGATGCCCTGGGATACGCACACACCCGTAACGTGGTGCACCGCGATATCAAGCCGGAGAACATCCTACTCTCCGGCGGCCATGCGATGGTGGCGGACTTCGGCATTGCCAAGGCGCTGACCTCGGCGGGCGGTGAGAAGCTGACCGAAACCGGGTTGGCGCTGGGCACTCCGTATTACATGAGTCCCGAACAGGCGACCGGCGATGGCCTCGATGGCCGTGCCGACCAATACGCGTTGGGCTGTGTGCTCTACGAAATGCTGGCCGGGACGCCACCGTTCCACGGCTCGACCGGGCAGTCGATCCTGGCCCGGCATGCGGTGGATCCGGTGCCGAGTCTTCGAACAGTGCGCGGGACCATCCCGCTGGGCGTGGAGCAGGCCATCACCCGGGCCCTGGCCAAGTCCCCCGCCGACCGCTTCGCGACCACGGCCGAGTTCGCGGGGGCCCTGACCCGGACTGCCACGGCTTCGGCGACCGTTGCCACCAGTACCGCCCCGTCCCGCTCGAGTGCACACGGTCATCGGCGGCGGCGGATCTGGTGGGCTCTGCTTGCTGGAATCGTGGGGATTGGCCTGATCATAACGGTCCGAGCCTTCCGCCCGAAGCCGGGTGAAGCGATCACGGTATCCGAAGGCTCGATACGATCATTAGCCGTGGCGCCACTTGAGAACCTCACCGGCGACTCCACCCAAGCGTTCCTGGCTCAGGGCGTCACCGACCAGCTGATTGCGAATCTGACACAGATCGCCTCGCTCACGGTGATCAAGCTACTTCCGCGTCACGGCGATCAGGCGCCGGCCGACCTCGCCCGCGAACACGGCATCTCTTTCGACGCGATCTTGGCCGGCTCGCTGCAACGGGCGGGCGACGAGGTGCGGATCACGGCGCAGATCACCAATGCCAGAACCAGCCAGGCCATCTGGGCCCGGAGCTACTCCGGGTTACTCCGCGACATCCTCATCCTGCAGGATTCGGTGGTGCGTTCGGTGGCGGATACCATCCAGGTTTCGCTGACTCCCCGTGACAGTTCCCGTTTGAGCGCGACACACAAGCAGATCCACCCCGCGGCGTATGAGGACTACCTTCGCGGAGTCGCCTCGGCGGAGCGGGTCACCGGGGCCGACTTTCGCAAGGCAATTGGTTACTTCCGCGAGGCGATCGACCGCGAACCCTCCTACGCGATGGCCTACGCTGGCCTTGCCAACTGTTACTCCGAGCTGGGGTATTACGCCCTGGAGGCGCCAGAGGAGACGTTCCCGAAATCGCGGGCCGCCGCCGAAGAGGCCCTGAGGTTCGACTCCACACTCGCGATCGCGTACACCAATCTGGCCAGAGTCGATCTGCTCTACTCCTGGGATTTCGCCGCAGCCGATCTGAGGTTTCGACGGGCCATCGAGCTCGACCCCCGTTCTTCCTTCTCTCATCTCGTTTACTACACATACCTTTCGGCGATGGGCCGCCACTCCGAGGCTATGGCAGAAGCCAGGCGCTCGGTCGAACTCAACCCGCTATCGTTGCTCCATCAGGCCGCGGCCGCGCGGCCGTTTTACATGGCCCGCCGTTACCCCGAAGCGATCGCTCAAGCCCAGCGCGCACTCAAGGACGATTCGACATTCACCCGAGCGCATTTCTGGGTTGGCCTGAGCTTTGAGCAGACCGGCCGGCTTCCGGAGGCGATACGGGAGTTTCAAGCGGCCATCACATGGGCGGGTACGGACTCGATCCCGGTCTACCTGGCGGCGCTCGGACACGCCTACGCCGTCGCTGGTCGGCGCGATCAGGCGGAGCAACTCATCGAGGCGCTCAAGTCGCGCCCTTATGTCTCACCCGTGGATATCGCGACCGTTTATACCGGCCTGGGGGAACGGGATCGAGCCTTTGAATGGCTGGAGCGGGGTTTCTCGGGACGTGCGTATGGTTTGGTTTTCGTGGCGACTGACCCGCGCTTCGAGCCGCTGCGCGGCGACCCGCGTTTCACTGCACTGGTGCGCAAAGTGGGGCTGCCGATATGAGGTGATCCCCGGTACGCGCTTGCGCTTCCTGGCGTATCACCGACCGGGCCCATGGGCCGCTGGCTGACCCTGATGGGTTAACGAGGAGCCACGTTCAGAGGAGACCCTTGGGGATGTAGATCCCCTGCCAACTTGGCCTTCCCCCTTGCGCGATTTTCGAGGGGAATGAGGATTACGAAAGGATCCCGACCCCCCGGTCGGAAGACGTCCGACCGGGGGCGGTTGGTGTTTTGATACCTGGAGACGTGAGTGCGGTCGTGACCGGTACCCTGCCTGACATTGCCCCCGACTTCCGTGCCCTGCTGGAGCGGCACGCCGACCGGCTCGATCTGGAGCAGATCGACCGGGCGCTGCGCTTCAGTGCGTCCGCGCATCGGGGCCAGAAGCGGGTGTCGGGCGAGGACTTCATTCAACATTCGATCGCCGTAGCGAAGACGCTGGTTGAGCAGCTCCTGGACACGACCTCGATCTGTGCCGCGCTGCTGCACGATGTGGTGGAAGACGCCGACGTCCGTGCCGAAGACATTGCCCGCGAATTCGGCCCCGAAGTCTCGGGACTGGTAGACGGCCTCACCAAGATCTCCAGCCTGACCTTCCGCTCCTCGGCCGAGCAGCAGGTGGAGAACTACCGCAAGCTGCTGCTGTCGATCGCCAAGGACGCGCGAGTCATCATCATCAAGCTGGCCGACCGGCTCCACAACATGCGGACCCTCGATCCGTTGCCACCCGAGAAGCGGGTGCGGATCGCGACCGAGACGCGGGAGATCTACGCGCCGCTCGCCCACCGGTTCGGTATGGCCGGGATCAAGGCCGAGCTGGAGGACCTGGCCTTCAAGTACCTCGAGCCCGAGGACTACAAGGCACTGGTCCAACAGGTCGCCGCCAAGAAGACGGCGCGAGAGCAGCTCATCCTCAAACTCAAGACGCCGCTCGAGTACGAGCTCAAGCGCGCGGGCATCGAATGGTTCGAGGTAACCGGCCGGCCCAAGCACCTGTGGTCCATCTACCAGAAAATGAAGAAGCGGGGCAAGCCGTTCGACGAGATCTACGACCTGATGGCGATCCGCGTCATGGTGCGCACGGTGCCCGAGTGCTACCACGTGCTGGGGATCATCCATCACAACTGGACCCCGATCCAGGAGCGGATCAAGGACTACATCGCGAGTCCCAAGACCAACGCGTACCAGTCGCTCCACACGACGATTTTCGGGCCCGGCGGCCAGCTGTTCGAAGTGCAGATCCGGACCCAGGAGATGCACCGCACGGCGGAGTTCGGCATCGCGGCCCACTGGCTGTACAAAACCGACGGACGCCGCAACGAGCTCGACCAGCAGCTGCACTGGTTCCGCCAGCTGATCGAGCTGCAGCAGGATGCCCACACGCCCGAGGAGTTCCTCGAGTTCCTCAAGATCGACCTGTATCAGGACGAGATCTTCGTGTTCACGCCGCAGGGAGACGTGAAGCAGCTCCCCAAGGGTGCGACCCCGATCGATTTCGCCTTCATGGTGCACACCGAAGTCGGCGTCCACTGCCAGGGTGCCAAGGTCAACGGGCGGATCGCGCCGTTGCACCGGGAGCTGCGGAACGGCGACACCATCGAGATCCTGACCAGCCCCAACGCCAAGCCGAGCAGCGACTGGCTCTCCCACGTCCGCACCGCTCGAGCGAGGCACAAGATCAAGGCCTGGATCCGGCACCAGGAAGAGGAAGAGAGTGTGGTGCTGGGTCGGGAACAGATCGCGCGCGAGCTGAAGCGCCGCCGTCTGGCGGCGCCGGACCCCGCGCAACTGCAGAAGGCGGCGGAATCGTTCGGCCTCGCCGATGGGCGGGGGCTCGAGATTGCGGTCGGTCGGGGCGATGTCACGATCGTCCAGGCGCTGCGCGCACTCTATCCCGACGCTTCGGCCGACGATTTTCAGGAGGTAAAGCCCAGCGTCATTGGGCGGGTGATCAACCGCATCCGCCTCGGATCAGGCATCAAGATCCAGGGTTTGAGCGGCCTCATGGTGCGCTACGCCCAGTGCTGCCAGCCGGTGCCGGGCGACACCGTCGTCGGCTACGTGACGCAAGGGCGCGGCATCTCCATCCACCGCGCCGACTGCCCCAACCTGCTCATGCTGAGCGGAGACGGACGGCGGGTCGAAATCGACTGGCGGGAAGTACAGGGAGAGGCGTTTGCCGTGCGCCTCGGTGTCAGCGGTGAAGACCGTCGCGGCCTCTACGCCGACATCATGGAAGCCATCAGTCAGTCGGGAACCAACATCAAGGCTGCCGACTTGAGCACGAAGGATGGTTCAGTCTTTGGCTCGGTCTTCGTCGAGGTGGACAACCGCACTCACCTGGCCAAGGTGATCAAGGCGATTCGAAAGGTGAAAGGCGTCACGGATGTGGAACGGCGGGAGGCGCCTCCGACTCATCCTTGACTCGGCCGAGGCGGGCGACTCGCGTCACCGCCTCCTCGAGCGTCTTCAGATCCACCGGCTTGAGCAGGATCCGATCGTTGGGAATTTGCAGTCGCCCCGCCGCAGATAGCTCCGACAGGTCCCCCGAGAGGAACACCAGCCTGCGCGCGAGGTCAGGGCGCGTCGCCTCGAGAGCGGAGTACATCTCCATCCCATCCATCCGGGGCATGCGAAGATCGGCGACGATCACATCGACTTCGGAGCCCTGCAGTGCCGCGAGCGCCGCCTCTCCATCGCCGGCCTCGATCACATCGGCTCCTCGGCGTCTCAGATATTTCCCCAACGGACGCCGCAAGGCTTCTTCATCGTCAACCAACAGGGCCCGCAATCCATTGAGCGGAGTCTGAGGGTGCCCCGGAACCGGGGTAGGCACTGGAAGCCGCGGTTCAACCGGGTATTCTGCGCTCACCGCGATCGGCAGGGCGAGAACGAAGCGCGCACCACCCGTCGGTGCTGCGGTGACCGTAAGGTCTCCTCCAACTTCCCGGGCAATCTGGCGCGACAGGTACAATCCGAGCCCCGTCCCCTGCCTGCCCTTCGTTGAGACGAAGGGTCGGAAGATCCGTCCCCGCAATTCCTCAGGAATGCCCCGGCCATTGTCCTGCACGGTCAGGTAAACCTGCTCCCCGTCGGTCGAGGTATCCACCTGCAGCCGCCTCGGGGGATCGACGTGTCCAAGGGCGTGAATCGCGTTGCTCAGGAGATTGACCAGCACCTGCTCGAGCCGCGCCGGATCCCCGCGAGCTGCCGGCAGGCCGGGGTCGAGGTCTCCCTCCAGGCTGATTTCCTCCACTCCGAACTGATACGCCACCAGGTCGATAGCGTCGCGCGCCACCGAATTGAGATCCGCCGTCGTGCCCGGACGTTCCTCCATCCTGACGAAGCGCAGCAGACCGGATAGCAGCTTGCCGGCGCGCCGAGCCTGCCGGCTGATCTGAACCAGCTCGTCCCGCTGCTCATCGGTAACGTCCCCCACGCTGAGTCGGGCCTGGGACATGGCCACCACGGCCATCAGCGGGTTATTGACCTCGTGAGCCACGCCCGCAATCAGTTGCCCGGCCGCCATGAACCGGCCCTGTTCCTCTGCGCGATCCCGTAGCACTCGGGTCATGTCGTTGAAATGCCGCTTGAGCTGTCCCACCTCATCATCCCGCGCTACCGCCAGCTCCACGTGAAGATCGCCTTCAGCGACTCGGGCGAGACCCTGCTCAATTTCCGCCAGCGGCTTGGCCACCAGTCGCGAAGCGACGAGCAGTCCCAGGGGGATAAGGACCATGCCGGCCAACATCCAGACCGTCACCGCCCGCACCGCGTTCGTCGTCGTCGCCGAGAGCTGGCGTTCTTCCTCGATCAGGATCGGAAGCGCGTCCCGTCGCGACTGGGTCAGCCTGCCCTCGACCTCGGCGAGCAGAGAGTCAACCACGACGTGGCGGCGACGCGCCTCGTCGAATCGCCCCAGCTCGAGCAGCCCCGACACTTCCAGCAGCATGGTTCCCAGCCGGGCGACATCATCATCGGTCTGGGCCAGCTGGGTGCGAAATTCCGGAGGCAAGGCGGCGAAGGACGCCGCGGAGGCGGTCCCCCCATGACGAGTGGCACTGGCACGAATCACCGCGGCCGTCTCGGCGGGAACCGGCCGGCCAGCCAGGGCGAGTCTCCAGGTGTCGGTGGTCGTGTTCTCGAGGCCCTGGACCCGGTCGGTCAGGTCGCCGAAGAGATAGTCAAGCGGCTGAACCGATCTCCCCAGGTTTCGGGCTCGGGCGGTAACGGTATACGACAGGTAGATGGTGATCGCGGCCGCATAAAGCATGAGTCCGAGGACGAACAACAACAGGATCGTCCGGAGACTGAGGGCCGCGCGCCCGCGAGTGAGGGAGGCGGAGGCGGTCATTGCCAGCTAACCGGCTCAAGCTCGCCGTGCCGGACCCGCGCGATGATGACCGAGGACATCTGGTGGGAGCCAAATGCTATCGGACCGGTCACGCCCTGATAAGGAGGACGGCTGGCGCCGAGCGCTTCCAGGTATTGGCGGATCATCTCGCGCCGGGTGCCGACATTGCTGGCCGCAGTCGCGAGCAACATGATGGCATCGTAGACGAGCGCGTCTCCCGACTCGGGTGTGTGGCCGGTGATAGCATGATACCGCTCGGTGAATTTCCGTCCCGCTTCCGTGCTTCCCGGCGGAATCCAGAAGCTGGCGACGTAGATGGAATCGGTAGCCTTCCCGGCCTCCAGATTCAACTGCGACAGGCTGGTCGCGGCGTCACCGGCCAGGATTCTCAGGCCAGGCTGAAGCTGCCCGGCAATCCGGGCGATTTTTCCGGTCTGTCCCGCGGGACAGAGGGAAAGAATCAGGTCCGGCGGCGTCCGCCGAAGCGAGGATCTCAACAAGACGTCCAGATCGGCTCCTCCCACGACGGGCACGTTGTCCACCACGCGCACGCCGTTCTCCCGCAGCTTGCGCATCGCGGCAACCCGGAGACCCATTCCGTATTCGTCCGGAACGTAGAACAAGGCTACTCGCCGGGCACGTAGATACTCCGCCGCGAAGCGGCCGAGGACCGCGCCTTCCACCGAATCATTCGGCGCGAGCGTAAAGGTCCACGGTCCCACGTCGCCCAGGAGGTGGGTCGTCGCGGTCGGCGCCAGCTGCACTACCTCCGCCCGATTGTAAACCGGCGCTGCGGCCAGTGAGCCGCGACTGCCCAGGTGACCGACCAGCGCAAACAGTCCCGGAGTCTCGACCAGCCGCTCCGCCCGGTTCGCCTCGTTATCAACCCGCTCCGCGCCCGCTGGACTTTCAGTATCTACCACGATTCGAATATCCTGCCCCCGCTCGGGAGTCAGGCTTCGTACATCCTGGATCGCCATTTGCACGACGGGCGCCATCCCCGTGACGACGACGAGCACCGGACTGGGGCGACTGCTTCCATCGTGACAGCCCGGCACGAGCAATCCCGCGCTCACGGCGCACCACCACAGTACCGGACCTCGCACCGCTGGGAACGAAGCTGGCAGACAATACCTCGATTGGAGTGCTCGGTTCTGGTTGGTACTACACCGCTGAGCGTAGTGACGCTGCTGGGCAGGACGCAAGCGCCAGATTGACGCCCGCCGCCTCGTGCCTATGCTTAGACCCTCATTTCACGGTGCGGAAACCACTCAATGTCCAGCAGCTGGCTGCTCAAGACCGAGCCGACGACCTACTCCTACGACCAGTTGGAGAAAGAAGGCCGAACCACCTGGGACGGTGTGCGGAACAATCTCGCGCTAACCCATCTTCGGGCCATGAAAGCGGGAGATCGTGTGCTGATCTATCACACGGGAGCCGAAAAGGCGGTGATCGGGCTCGCGAAAGTGGCGCAGGCCGCGTACCCCGACCCCAAGCAGGACGATCCGAAGCTCGTGGTCGTCGATGTCGTACCGGAGCGCCGGCTCGAACGGCCGGTCACGCTCGCGGAGGTCAAGGCCGAGGCCTCGCTCAAGGATCTCGCCCTCGTACGGATGGGCCGCCTCTCCGTAATGCCGGTGACTCCCGCTCAGTGGAAGCGGTTGCTCGAAATGGGTGGCATCCCCGGAGGCAGCAAATAGGCTGGTACCGAAGATCTACCGAAGACGGTATATTTCGAGCATGCCGAGTCCCTCCTTCAAGGTCATTGCTCCCTTCGAGCCGGCGGGAGATCAGCCGAAAGCCATCAAGGGTCTGAGCGAGGGTCTGCAGCGGGGAGCCCGCTATCAGACTCTTCTTGGTGTCACCGGGTCGGGAAAGACGATGACTCTGGCGCACGTCATCGCCAACTACGGCCGTCCTACGCTCGTCCTCTCGCACAACAAGACTCTGGCGGCGCAGTTGTACGGTGAGCTCCGCCAGTTCCTGCCCCATAACGCGGTGGAGTACTTCGTCTCGTACTACGACTACTACCAGCCCGAGGCGTACGTCCCCCAGACCGACGTCTACATCGAGAAAGACGCTTCGATCAACGCGGATCTCGAGAGCCTGCGGCTCCGGGCCACCTCGAGCCTGATGGAACGGGACGACGTCGTGATCGTCGCAACCGTGAGCGCGATTTACGGCCTGGGAGATCCGATCGAATATCGCAAGCTCATGATGAGTGCCAAAGTCGGGGAGGCGTTGGGACGGGACGCCCTGCTCGCCGATCTGGTCCGGATCCAGTACCAGCGGAACGACGTCTCATTCGAGCAGGGAACCTTTCGGGTCCGGGGAGACACGGTCGAGATCTTCCCTGCCTACTCCGAGCAAGCCCTCCGGGTCGAGTTCTGGGGAGACGTGATCGAGCGGATCACCAAGGTTCACCCGGTGACGGGCGAGCCCCTCACGACTCTGGATCGCTGCGCCGTCTACCCGGCGACCCACTTTGTCACTGAGCGCGCGACCATTGAACGGGGCGTAAAGGCGATTCGGGCCGAGTTGTCGGAGCGCCTGGCGGTCCTGCGTGGAGCCGGGAAGCTCCTCGAGGCGCAGCGGCTGGAATCGCGCACGACGTTCGATGTCGAAATGATGCTGGAGGTGGGCACCTGCGCGGGGATCGAGAATTACTCGCGACACCTCACCGGGCGTCGCGAAGGTGAGCGCCCCGCCTGCCTGCTGGATTATTTCCCGCCCGAGTTTCTCGTCGTCGTGGACGAGTCTCACGTCTCGCTTCCTCAGATCGGCGGGATGTACAACGGGGACCGGGCCCGGAAGCAAACCTTGGTGGAGTACGGCTTCCGCCTTCCTTCGGCGCTGGACAACCGGCCCCAGACCTTCGACGAGTTCATGTCTCTGGTTCCCCGGATGATTTCGCTCTCCGCGACTCCGGGCGATTACGAGCTGGGCCTCTCCGGTGGAGTGGCGGTCGAACAGGTCATCCGGCCCACCGGATTGGTGGATCCCGAGGTGGACGTTCGGCCGGTGAAGGGTCAGGTGGACGATCTTCTGGGAGAGATCCGCGCCCGAGTCGAACGGCGCGAAAGGGTTCTGGTCACCACCCTGACCAAGCGGATGTCGGAAGATCTCACCGACTACCTGCAGCAGACCGGTGTCCGGGTTCGCTATCTCCATTCCGACATCGATGCGATCGAGCGGATGGAAATCCTCCGCGGGCTTCGCCTGGGAGACTTCGACGTCCTGGTCGGAATCAACCTGCTGCGGGAGGGACTCGACCTGCCCGAGGTTTCACTGGTTGCCATCCTGGACGCCGACCAGGAGGGATTTCTCCGTTCCGACCGGGCCCTGATCCAGACGGTGGGCCGCGCCGCCCGCAATATCAACGGTCGCGGAATCCTCTACGCCGACCGGATGACCGGATCCATGCAGCGCGCGTTGGCGGAAATGAGCCGCCGCCGTACCATCCAGCTCGAGTACAATCGAGTCCACGACATTACGCCCCGCTCCATTGTGAAGTCCATGGAGCAGGTCCGGCTCACCACGCGCGTGGCCGACGCGCGTACCGAGAAGCCCGCGCCCCGAAGCGAGACGCTCGCCGTTGCCGATCTCCACGATCCGGCCAAACGGGCTCAGGCCATCGCAGCCCTCGAGCGGCAGATGAAGGAAGCAGCCGCCAACCTCGAGTTTGAGATCGCCGCGGTCCTCCGCGATCAACTCAACGACCTGCGCGCGGTGGACGCCCCCGATGTCCAGCGCGCCGGCTTTTCCGGGCAATCAGCGCCGCCCCGGATGCGGAGGCCCGGTGCCGCCGCCCGCCGCCGCCGCGCCTGATGCGGGAGCTGACCGAATCAGACCTCAACGCCGAGGGTGAGGCGTTGGGCCGCAGCCTCCCATCGGGAGCCGTGCTCGCTTTTGAGGGAGACCTCGGCGCCGGCAAGACCACCTTCATTCGGGCCATCGCGCGCGGCCTCGGCGTCACCCTTCCCGCAACGAGTCCCTCCTATGCCCTCGTGCACCGCTACGAGGGACGGCGCGGACCGATCTACCATCTCGACTGCTACCGGCTGCGGAATCCGGAGGAAGCCCGGGATCTGGATTGGCAGGGACTGGTCGCCGACGGCGACGCCATTCTGGTCGAGTGGCCCGAGCGTGCAGCGGGGTGGGTGCCGACTCCCACGATCCGGTTCCGTCTCCATCATCTCGCCGACGCCGCGCGCCGCGGCCTGGAGCGTCTTTGATGTGGCTGGCGATCGATACCGCCACCGATCGCGCCTCGGTCGCGCTGGGGCTGCCCGGCTCCGTCCTTGCCGAGGAGGAGATCTCCGGTGCGCGGCGTCATGCGTCGCACCTCCTCCCGACGATCCTTGAAGCGTTGCGGCGCGTAGGAGCAGGTCTGCCCGAGATCGAAGCCATCGTTCTGGCGGATGGGCCCGGCAGCTTCACGGGGCTCAGAGTCGGGGCCGCGGTCGCCAAGGCTCTAGTAGAGAGCCAGCCGATCACCCTCTGGAGTACGCCATCGCTGCTCTCTTCGGCCGCGGCGCTTGGGCAGGACGGACGTTTGGTCCTTGCGGTGAGCGATGCGCTGCGAGGTGAGCTATTCGCCGCGGCGTACCGGGTCTCTTCGAGTCGCGTAGATACCGTGCTCGCGCCCTCGGTCCACCGGGCCGACGACCTGAACGCTTCTGGCCTCGTACCTCAGGTGGTCACCGGCCCGGCCGCCGACAGGATGGGCGGGGTTCCAGCCTGGCCATCGGCTGCCACATTGCTTCGTCTGATCGGTTTGTCGGGGGGAGTCCGCCGGACTGCCGACCCCCGCCGGTGGGAGCCGGAGTATGGCCGTCCCGCTGAAGCGCAGGTGCAGTGGGAACGCACCCATGGACGACCGTTACCGAATCCGGCCAGCCTCTCCAGCTGACGCGGCCATCCTCAGCCTCCTCGAGCGTCGCTGCTTCAGCGATCCGTGGAGTGCCGACGGATTTCGTGAGGTTCTCTCCGCGCCGGTCTGCTTCGGACTCGTGGCCGCCAAAGGCAAGGACGTTCAGGGGTACTTCTTGGCCCGGCTGGTGGCGGGTGAGGGTGAAGTGCTCAATCTCGCCGTAGATCCCGATCACCGCCGCCGCGGGGTCGGCCGGGCTCTTCTTGAAGCGGGCCTCCGCGAACTGCAGCTTCGTGGAGGCCGGGAAGTGTTCCTCGAAGTGAGGGAGTCCAATGCCAGCGCTCGAGCCATGTACCTGGCCCGGGGATTCCGGGTCGTCGGGGCCAGGCAGCGCTATTACCGGCAGCCGGTGGAGGATGCCTTGGTTCTGCACCTGCCGCTTCCCGCCACTGCGTGAATGTGCCACCGCCGATGTAGATTCTGGTTAGTGTGGAGGACCGCCCTGCCGCTAGCGTCACGGCGTCCGCCGTTCCCGTCCAGTCACGCCTGAGTTTGGAGGTTCCTGTGAGCAGCCGCAGCCTGAACAAAGTGATTCTGATCGGAAACCTCGGCGCTGACCCCGAGGTGCGCAGCACCAACAATGGAACCCGCGTCGCGACGCTGTCGGTGGCCACCAGCCGCCAGTGGAATGGTCAGGGAGGAGACAAGCAGGAAAAGACCGAGTGGCACAAGGTGATCTTGTGGAACAACAGCCGGGGTACTGGCCTGGCCGATATCGCGGAAAAGTTCTGCAAGAAGGGAGACAAGGTCTACGTCGAGGGTCGCATCGAATATCGCTCCTGGCAGGATCGGGAGGGCCAGACTCGCTACACCACCGAAATCGTCGCCTCGGACATCATTCTCTTAGGCGGGCGGCAGGGTGGGACGGGGGCCGAATCGGCTCCGGCCCGGGTTGGCGCCACAGCTGCGGCAGCCGGTCCGAAGAAGGAGGGAAAGGAAGGGTTCGAGGACTTCCCGGAGGCCCTGGACTCCGAGGACGACGACCTTCCGTTCTGAGGCTCCAACACCCGCCGGTGAGGGCTGCCGGCGGGTGGCTTTGACCCTCGCTTAAAGCACGCGGATCAAGGCATGCTGCCAAGGATCCGACCCTGCCAAACGGCCTTCCCCGGTTTGCGCTGATGTGGGTTAACGGGCGACGCAGCAACGCGTTACGCTGACTGCCCTCGTGTGATCTCTAGGTGGCGCGCTGGATGCAGTTGGCCTATATTGGCTTGCCCCCCACGAACATCAAGCGAGGGTTGTGAAATGACTGGCTCAAGCCCAAGTCGCCTCTTCGCCGTCTTCGCGGCTCTGGCCCTGCCCGGCGTAGTGCTGGCCCAGACCCCCCGACCCGACTCTCACGAGGTCCGGCCGGGCGACACGCTTTGGGACCTGTCCCGCCAGTATTTCGGCGATCCCTTCCTCTGGCCCGAGATCTACCGGCTCAATACCAACGTGGTGGAAGATCCGCACTGGATCTACCCCGGTGAGGTCCTGCGTCTGCAGGGTGGGCCCGACGTCGCCGCGGTGCCGACCGAGGATACCCCGGTTCCGCCCGAACCTGGCGCGCCGGTGTCGGCTGAAGCTGCGCCCGATTCCGGCGGCCTGGCCGAGGTCCCCTCCGATTCCAACATGGCCGAGCCTGGGCTCGCCGAGGCACAGGTCGGGGAGCTACAGGACACCCAGCCTGAGCGCGACGCTGACGACTTGAGCGTGCTCTTCGGCAACCAGCAGCAGGCGGTGGACAAAGGAATCGAAGGCGGCATCAGCCGGCTTTACCGTCCCATCCGCGAGGACGAGTTCTACAGCTCGGGCTTCCTCTCAGAGGATCAGAAGCTTCCGTTCGGGAAGCTGCTCGGCTCCGTTACTCCCCAGCAGATCAGCAGCGCGTCGCCTCACAAGGGTGCGCGGATCTATTCCGAGGTCGGGGTCCGTCCGCCCGCGGGGGCGAAGTATGAGGTTGGCGATACTCTCCTCATCGTCCGCATCGACCGGGAGATCAATGATTGGGGCCTGGTGATCGTGCCGACCGGCCTGGTCCGGGTCACCGATGTGAGCAGCGCCGAAGATGTCGGCGTCGTGGTTCAGCAATACGGCCAGATCCTGAACAATCAGCTTCTCCTTCCGGCCGAGAAGTTCCCGGACCCGGGCAACGTTCGCAGCGTGCCGATATCGGATGGAGTCCATGGGCATGTCATCCAGAGCCGGGACCTGCAGCAGATGAAGGGCCCGCTCGACGTGCTCTTCATTGATCGCGGTCGTAAGGATGGGGTCAACCTGGGAGACATCTTCGAAGTCCGCGCCCCCAAGCGGTATGTCGAGGCGCCTCAGGGAGAGGCCGAAACACTCGACGAGGTAATGGCGCTGGTCCAGGTGGTGCACGTCGGCGAGCAATCGTCTTCCGTCCGCATTGCGAAAGTCATCCAGCCCAACATCCGGCCCGGTGCCGGAGTCCGTCAGGTCGCGAAGCTTCCGTCCTGATCGGCCGGTCGGTGATCGCAAGTCTTCACGAGGGGCGCTCTCGGGCGCCCCTCGTCGTTGTTATGTTTCTGCGCAGTCGAGCTGAGTCCAACCGGGGAAAGGGAGCTGCATGAGCGGACGGATACTGATCACCGGCGGAGCAGGGTTCATCGGGTCCCACATAGCCGAAGAGCACCTCCGCGCCGGATGGGAGGTGACGGTGCTCGACGATCTGTCTCGCGGCAAGCAGAGCAATGTTCCCAAGGGTGCCCGGTTCGTAAAGGCCGACATCAGGTCTCCCGAGGCGCGTACGACCGTTGCGAAGGGTGGCTTCACGGTGGTGAATCACCACGCGGCCCAGATCGACGTGCGAGTCTCGGTCAGCCAGCCGTCCTACGATGCCGGCATCAACCTGGTCGGGTTGATCAACCTGCTTGAAGGCGCCGCCGAAGGCGGGGTGAAGCGGGTGGTCTTCGCCAGCAGCGGCGGAGTGGTGTACGGCGACCCGGAGACCATCCCGACGCCGGAGAGCGCTCCCAAGCTTCCGATTTCACCGTACGGTGTGAGCAAACTCTCGGGAGAGTACTACCTCCGAACCCTGGGAGAGCTGAATGGTTTCGAGCGGGTGGCGCTGCGGTACGCCAATGTTTTCGGGCCGCGTCAGGACCCCAAGTCGGAAGCGGGCGTCATCTCGATCTTCGCCTCGCGCCTCCTGGGCGGTCAGCCGCTCACTGTCTTCGGTGACGGGCTCCAGACGAGGGACTATGTCTTCGTGCAGGATGTGGCCCGGGCGAATCTGGCCGCGTCTACGGCACAGGTGGCCCAGGGCGATCTCGACAGCACCGCCTTCAACATCGCCACCGGCACCCAGCGCAACGTTCTCGAGCTGGCCGAGGCAGTTGGAAAAATCGTCGGTCGCAAGCCGGAGTTGGAGTTTGCCCCACCGCGGCCGGGAGAACTGCGCCGCAACTCGCTGGTCATCGACAAGGCCCGTAATGGACTTCGCTGGACCCCGGTACATCGTTTCGAGGACGGCCTCGAACAACTCGTCAACTGGTTCAAGCGGGGAGCCCCCTGATGCAGCAGACCGGACCGTCGCTTTCCTCCGCGTGGGACCTGGTCCTCACCAGCAGTGTCGAAACCAAAGTCGTCCTGGCGGTCACCGCGACGTTCTCGCTGATCTCCTGGTTCATCATCGGACTCAAATGGTGGCAGTTCCACCGGCTCAAGAAGCAGGCCGATCGCTTCTTCTCCGAGCTGGAGCGGACCACCCGCCTCACGGACGCCTACCACGCGGTGATGAAGCTCCCGCCCTCACCCTATAACCGCCTGTTTCGCGAGTCGCTCAACTTCTACTCGGAGCTGCGTCCCGGCGGACTCAAGGATGAGGCGAACCGAGTGACGTTGACGACGACCCAGGTCGAAGCATTAAAGATGGTCTTGGGCAAGGAGGTGGCCGCGGAGCGGGACTTGATGGCGCGATTCGTCTCCTGGCTGGCTACGATCGGTTCCGTGAGTCCTCTGCTCGGTCTCCTGGGCACGGTGCTTGGCGTCATGGACGCGTTCATCGGTATCGCCTCCAAGGGCTCCGGGAATTTGTCCGCGGTCGCACCCGGCGTGGCGGAAGCCCTTGTTACCACGGTGGCGGGCCTGGCCGCCGCTATCCCGGCCGTGATTGCCTACAACGCCTATGTGAACCGGATCGGTTTGTTCGCCGGTGAGCTGGAAGGCTTCGCCCACGAAATCGTGGGCAGCATGGCGAGAGAAGGGTTGCTGTAAAATGTTGAGCGGACTGGGACGCGGCGGCCTCCGTGGTCACGGTGAGCTGCCGCTGAACGCGGATATCAACGTCACATCCCTGGTCGACGTCGCCTTCGTGCTGTTGATCATCTTCATGATCGCAGCACCCATCATGCAGGGTGGGGTGGACGTGCAGTTGCCCCGCGCCGAGGCGCGTCCGATCACCGCCCGTGAGGGCATGGTGGTTTCGGTCGATCGCCAGGGCCGGATCTTCATCGATCAGACTCAGGTCTCCTACAACGATTTTCGCATCACCTTCAAGTCGCTGGTCACGACACGGAAGCCGGCCTCGATCTACGTGCGGGCCGATTCGCGGGTGCCCTACGGCGATGTGGTGCGCGTTCTCGCCGTAATCCGCACTTCGGGAGTTCGAGACGTGGGCCTCGTCGCTCAGGACGAAAACGCGCCGTGAGATACGCCGCGGCGATCCGTCAACCGACCGGAGGTGTCGGAGCCGGTCTCATCGGCTCGGTGGCTGTTCACGCCGGCGTGGTCGCATTTCTCTGGGTCGTGGTACAGCCTCCTGCTCCATCGCCGCCGTCGTATGCCGTGGAACTGGTCGCGGCACCGGCGCCCAAGCCCGAGCAGAAACCCGCTCCCGAGACCGTCACTCGGCCGCCCGCCGAGCAGCCCGCTCCGACCAAGCCGGCGCCCAAGCCCCTGCCGAAGACCGCTCCGACACCTCCCCCCAAGCCCGCGGAGACCGAGCAGAAGACCGAACCCAACCCCCGAACCACTGCGCAACAGGCCCCGCTGCCGGGTGAAAAACCCAGCACCGGATCGGACGCCGTGACCGTGAGCACCCCGGGCCTCGCGTTTGCGTTCCCCGAGTACCTTCGGAACATCGTCCAGGAGGTCTACCGGCGCTGGGACCGTCCCATGGGCTCCTCGCTCAAGGCCGAGGTGAGCTTCCTCATTCTGCGAGACGGCACGGTGCGGGAGATCAGAGTAACGAGTGGGTCCGGAAATTTTTCGTTCGATCTCGCCGCCCAGGGTGCCATCGAAGCGGCGGGAGCCGCCAAGGCCTTCGGGCCGCTTCCCGACGGGTATGAGGCCGACGTCCTGCCCGTCTCCTTCTACTTCACGCCACGTCCGCAATGACCCGTTTTCGTGCTCCCTTGATTGGACTGTTCGCGACCGCCGCCCTGAGTGGCTCGACTCGACTCCTCGCCCAGGACACGACGCAGGCCCAGGAAGGTGTCCGGGTCGGCATCGAGTATCGTCCGGGCGAGCGGCCCTCGATCGTTGTGCTTCCCGCGGTCGGCCGTGACTCCGCGCGGAACATTCTCCTTCGCGACCTCGACTACAGCGATCGCTTCGAGATCATCCCCATCGGGTCCGAGGGTGCTTCGACCACCGTCAACTATGTCCTGCTCCGCTCGCTCGGGGCGGACTTCGGGGTGGAACTCGCCGATGTCTCAGGGGCCACGGCGTTCCGGCTCCACGACATGAAATCGGGCACGATGCGGAAGGAGCAGCGGGTGAACCTGCCGCCGCCGGGCGATCCCAATTTCCGGATGACGATGCATCGCATTGCGGACGAGATCGTCCGCAATGCCATCGGTACGCCGGGTTACGCGGCGTCTCAGGTCGTGTTTCTCGCCAACAAGCGCGCGTATCGGGTGGACAGCGATGGATCGAACATGGCCGTCATCACCCCCGACGGCGACGAGGTGCTTTCTCCTACGTGGAGTCCCGACGGGAGGAAGATCGCCTATACCAAGTTCGTGGCGGGCCAGGGTTCCCTCATCCTGCTCGACGTCGCATCAGGTCAGCGGACGGTGCTCGCCCCGACCACCAAGGCGCTCAATTTTACGCCGGCGTTCACTCCCGATGGCCGCACCCTGGCCTTCGCGCGCGCGACGGAGGAAGGGACCGATATTTATACCGCAGAAGTCGCGACCGGATGCTGCTTGCAACGCTTGACCGTCGGACGCTACTCCGATAACCTTTCACCCAGCTATGCGCCGGATGGTCGGCGAATGGCTTTCGTCTCGACAAGGGCTGGCCTGCCACAGATTTACGTCATGGGGGCGGACGGCACGGACCAGGAATTACTGGCGCCGTTTGACTATGGCGTTACCGGCAGCTCCAATGCCCCGGAATGGTCGCCCGATGGCGCCAGTGTGGTGTTCCACCGGGACGTGGATCGCTCACCGCAGATCTTCGTTCTCGATGTCGCCGGCAGGAAGGTGCGGCAGCTCACATCTTCCGGCCGTAACGAAGACCCAACTTGGGCGCCGGACGGCAAGCACATCGCGTTCGTGTCGGACCGCAGCGGGACCCGTCAACTTTGGGTGATCGACATCATTACCGGGCGGGTCCGTCAGCTCACGTTCACCGGTGGAGTGCGGCTCCCGACGTGGTCACGCCGATTCTAAGATCTCGACCGACCTCACCCCTGAATTCCGGAGTCATCATGCATCTCCAGTTCCGTCTCCTCACGATCGTCGCTGCTGTGGCCCTGATCGCTTGCGGCAAGAAGCCCGCGCCCGAAGCCCCGGCTCCCCAGCCGACGCCGACGGCCAACCAGCCGGCTCCGACACCACCGTCCGAGGATGCCGCAGCCAAGGCGGCTCGTGAGCAAGCCGAACGCGACCGTCTCGCCCGCGAAGCGGCCGAGAAGGCGGCGGCGGATCGCGCGACGGCGTTGCAGCAGTTGGTGGCCATGATCCACTTCGATTTCGACAAGGCCGACATCCTGTCGGACGATGTCTCGAACCTGGACCGCAAGGCCGCCATCATGCAGGCCAATCCCGGCGTCCGGATCCGGGTGAGCGGCCACGCGGATGAGCGCGGGTCGGATGAATACAACCTGGCGCTGGGGAACCGCCGCGCCGGCGCGGCCAAGCGCCAGCTGGTCAACAAGGGCGTGGACGGCGGCCGCATTGAAGTCATTTCGTTCGGGGAAGAGCGGCCCCTCGACCCCGGTCACGATGAAGGCGCCTGGGCCAAGAATCGCCGCGACGAGTTCGAGGTGACGGCCGGAGGCGAATCACTGGTACTGCCCCAGTAATGCTCGCACGCCACTGCCCCGCTTTCGTGCTGGGCCTGCTCGCCCTTGGGGCTTGCGCCTCCAAGGGCGACCTGCGCCGGGTCGAGGAACAACTGACCCTGAGTCGCGCCGAAAACATGCGCGCCGACTCGGCCCGCGCGGTTCAGCTTGCTCAAATTCTGGAGACTCAGCGGCGGACGATGGATTCGCTGGGTGGTCTGGCCCGCACTGCGGAACAGACCTCCCGGCAGCTGGGGACCGCCAAGGGCGACCTGGCCAACGATCTGTACAACATCCAGCAGCAGCTGGTACAAATTCAGGCGTTGACCGGCCAGAGCCAGCAGCGACTAACCGAGCTCCGCACCCAGCTGGAGGCGCGGGGCGAGCAGCTCAATGCTCCCCCGGCCGATACCTCCCGACCCGCCCCACCGTCCGGGGGTGCACAGCCCTCGGCTGACCAGATGTACGAAGCCAGTCTCAACCAGCTGCGGCGCGGATCGCCGGGAACTGCGCGGAGCGGGTTTCGGGAATTCCTGCGGCTGTATCCGACCGACCCTCGAGTGCCCGACGCCACCTACTTCATAGGAGAGAGCTTCGCCGCGGAGTCGCCCGACTCGGCGGTGGGCTACTACCAGAAAGTGGTGGAGACCGCCCCCCAGTCGATTCGGGCGGCGAGTGCGGTCTACAAACTCGGACTCGTGGCGGAACGCAAGAAGGATCTCGAAGGCGCGAAGGCCTACTACCAGCGCGTAATCTCCGATTATCCCCGTTCCGACGAAGCGGCCCTCGCGCGAGATCGCCTGAAGTCGCTCGGACGCTAGCACCCGGAACGGCAGCATGACCGGTCCGGGCGCGGAGATGCCCTTCCTCGAGCACCTCGAGGAGCTCCGCATCCGGCTTATCCGAGCCCTCGCGGCGATCGTCGTAGGCTTCGGACTCGGTCTCTGGCTGGTCCAGCGGTTTCAGCTCGTCACACTCCTCAAACAGCCGATCGCTCCTTACCTCGCCAGCACCGGCGGGAAGCTCGCCGTCCTGAGTCCCACCGATCCGGTGATGATCGTCCTCAAGCTGGGCTTCATTACCGGCGTCGTTCTCGCGTCCCCGATCATCATATACCAGATCTGGGCCTTCCTCGCGCCGGCCCTCTACGATCGGGAACGAAAAGCGATCATGCCGGCGCTGGGATTCGGATTGGTGCTGTTCCTGACCGGATCGGCCCTAGGGTACTTCTACCTGCTGCCCCAGGCCCTGCGGGTGCTGTTCAGCTTCCAGTCTGAAGCGTTGGCTCTCGTCATTACCTACAACGAGTATTTCAGCTTCGTTCTGCAGATCGTGCTCGCGATGGGGATCTCCTTCGAGTTGCCGCTGGTCATCATCCTCCTGGCGGCAGTCGGTGTCATCTCGCCGATCGGACTCCATCGCTTCCGCCGGTATGCGATGGTTCTCTGCATGTTCGCGGGAGCAATCCTTTCGCCGGGCACCGACGTACTCTCGATGATCATGATGACCGTACCGCTGTGGCTGCTCTACGAGGTTGGGTTCGTGGGCGCCTGGGTGATCGACCGCCGGCGCCGGCGCGCCGCCGCGGCCGCGGTGATCTTCTTTGCGTTGTTCGCCGCCCCGGAGCGCGCGGCCGCTCAGCAGCCGGCTCCGCCTCCCAAGCCCGGTCAGCAGGTGCAACGCGGTCCGGGGGACACGCTTCCTCCCGACTCGACCAGGGTCCGGCCCGGCCAGGCTGTGGATACGGCGACGGCGCGCCGTCTTGGTCTCCCCACCGGTCCGACCTACACCTTCGCTCCCGATGATTCGGTCCTTGCCGAGCTTCAGCTCATGGAAGGATACGAAGCCACCCGGTACCGATCGGATTCCGCCACAGTGCTCGCCGATGAGCGCCGAATCTTCCTCGACAGCAAGGCAATGACCAAGCGAGGAACGACGACGCTCGAGGCCGATTCGATTCTATATCAGGAGACCACCTGTCTCATCGAGGCGTCGGGGTCTCCCAATCTCTTCGATCAGGAAACAGTCCTGACTGGCGGCGGGGGCATCCGCTACGACACTTGCATCCGCCGCGGAGTGGTAACCAAGGCCCTCACCAGCTTCAAACAGAACAACAGCGACTGGTTTCTCAGGGGAAACCTGGCCCAGGACTCCAGTGCCTCGCGGGTCTTCGCCTCCTCCAGCGACATCACCAGCTGTAATCTGCCCGAGCCCCACTACCACTTTTCCGCCAAGGAAGTGAAGTGGATCTCTCAGACTATCATGATCGCCCGGCCCGCCGTGCTTTACGTGCGAGATGTGCCGGTCCTCTGGTTGCCCTTCGTCTGGGCGGATGGCCGGCCGGGCCGGCATTCGGGAATTCTGATCCCACGCTTCGGCCTCAACGACATCGTTCGACCTAATGGCGGGTACAACCGGCAGATCACCAATGTGGGCTACTACTGGGCGGCGAACGACTATCTGGATTTCACCGCCCGGCTGGACTTCTACGACAATCGCTATGTCCAGTTTGGCGTGGCAGGGCAATATCGCTGGCTGAATCGGTTTGTGAGCGGGGCTATCGCCTACAACCAGCAGCATGAAAACACCGGGGCTTCATCTACCAATATCCGGTGGGACCACCGCCAGAATTTCGACCTGAGTACCTCGCTCAACCTGAGCCTCAACTACGCCAGCAACTCCCAGGTCGTGAGCGATAACGCCCTGGATCCCCTGCTTTCTACCCAGCAGATCCTCAGCTCCGCCAATTTTTCGAAGCGCTTCGGCTGGGGCAATGTGAACCTCGGCGCCAATCGGAGGCAACCGCTTTCGCCTGGCCAGCCCACCACGATGCAGCTGCCGGCGTTGGCGATCTCCCCCAAGCCAATCGACATTACCCGCGACATCACCTGGTCTCCCGGGTTCAGCATTACCAACGACCTCACCAACAACAGCCCGATCATTCCCGTACAGGTCAGGGTGCTCCCCGGAGGTGTCCTGGACACGCTGAACTCCACCTTCGATCAGCGTGCGACGGCGGTGAACTTCGACACCCCGGTCCGCTTCGGGGGTTGGGACTTCCGCAACTCCTTCGCCTATAACGACCAGAAGCGAAACGGATCGCTGACCCCTATTCCCATCAAGATTCCCGATCCCTCGACGCCGAACCCAACGGATTCGATCGTCGTCGCGCAGACCGTCGCCGGGGATTTCTCCACCACTTTCGACTGGGAAACCGGGATCAACCTACCGACGCTTTTTGCCGGCTCGTGGAAACTTCAGCCGGTCCTGGGTGTTGCCAACGCGAGCGCGATTGGGCCGTTCGCCGTACGCAACCGCAACACCAATGGCGACTGGGTTTTTCAGGGCAAGCGGTTCAACTTCGGGGTAACGTCCTCGCCGACCTTCTTCGGATTCTTCCCCGGCTTCGGTCCGATCGCTCGCATTCGGCACAGTGTCTCGCCGGTCATCAGCTACACCTACAATCCGGCGGCGAGCGTGTCCCAGGAGTTTGCCCGCGCCATCGCGGGGCCGGGGGTGCCCGTCTCGACCCGCACCGCCGCTACCCAGACCCTGAGCGTCGGCCTGGCACAGAACATCGAAGGCAAAGCGAAGAAAACGGCCGCCGACACGGCGGTCGCTGATTCGACTCTGGAAGATCAGTCGAGGAAGTACCGCCTGCTCGGGATTACCACATCTCCGGTGTCCTACGACTTCGAGCAAGCCAAGGAACCGGGACGAAACGGTTGGCAGACCCAGACGGTGACCAACACATTCCAGAGCGATCTCCTTCCCGGATTCAACCTGAGCCTGACGCATGACCTGTGGAATGGCCCCGTCGGGTTGAATACGAGTCACTTCGATCTGTTCCTGCAGAGCGCCACAACCGGCTTTGCGGTCTCCAGCGGGACGGTGAACTCCGTGCTGCGGTTGTTCGGTCTGGCCAAGCCCGCGAAGCCCACCCAGACCAACGAGCCGCCACCGCCTTCGTACATTGCCAGTCAGTCCCGTAACGGCCGCCCCCCCTCATTCTATTCCTCGGACAACAACGCGCTGCAGCCCGGATTCAGCAGCCGCCGCTTCACCGCCAACGTCAACTACACACTCTCCCGCTCCCGTTCCGGCGCACAACTCAGCCAGCCCACCCGGCAGAATGTGGGCTTCAGCACGTCCTTCGCCCCGACGCCTTTATGGACGGTTTCCTGGTCTTCCCAGTACAACATCACCGATAAGAGCTTTGAATCGAACGTAGTCCGGCTCGAGCGCAACCTGCACGAATGGCGCGCCGCCTTCAATTTCGTCCGCAACGCGAACGGTAACTTCGCCTTCTATTTTTCGATCTTCCTCTCCGACATGCCGGAAATCAAAGGCGACTACAACCAGACTACGATCGAGCGGTAGTCCGGTGGTGAAGGCTTTCGTCACTCCAGGGTAAATCGAATCGATTGCTGCACCAGCACCGCTACTGGCCTGCCGCGTGATTCCGCGGAGAAGTAGCGACAGTCGGGACTGGTCAATCCGGAGATCGCTGCCTGCTCGAGCACCGGGCTGCTGCTGCGGACGATCCTTACCGCCGAGCGATCCACCGTGCCCTCCGTTCCGATCACAAACTGCAGCACGACGCTTCCGGAAATCCCTGCGGCCTTCAAGGCTGGCGGGAATTCACCCGAACAGCGAGAGCCGGGGGCGATTCTAGGCATGACATCAACCTCGCCAGGGAGAAAGGTCCCCTCGAGGGTCTCGGGCCCGAGGTCGTTTGATCCAGTTAGGTCTCCCGCGCCCGGCCTCGCGAACTCTCTGGGATCCCAGCGAGGACTGGAGCTGACGGGCAGGCCTGGCACTAGTGGAATCGTCTCGATCGAGGGAGTCGGAATCGTCCCACGTGGCATCCGATCGGCCGCTCCATGACAATGTCCTTCCAGCGCCATTAGCCTTCCGCTGAACAAGTCCGCAGTCCGATGACGATCGATTGTCCGCGCTCGGGGACATCAACGAAATGGGGTGGTAATACGTAACTACCAGTATCACAACGCTTTACAATAAGCTCCCGGAGTGGCATTCCGGCTGCCTATACCGCTGACGATTCCCCGACATGGAGACTACGATGTCCCGCGCGATGCTGGCCTTGGCCCTAGCTCTCGCCCTGGTGGCCTGCGGCGACTATGGCACCAACCCCGGCGGTGGCGGCGGTGGCGGACAAGTCGCCGCCCCGGCAAACCTCACTTACGAAGTGGAACCCAGTGGTACCCCGGGCGCCCCCACCGGCGTATTGCTGAGCTGGGAGGACGACGGGAATCCGGCACTCGCGGTCTGGCACATCTACTCCCGTGGCTCGACCTCGGAGCAGTACCGGCTTCGCGGATCGACCACTTCGAGCACGTTCCACGACAACGGCATTCCGCACCTTCAGTACTACGTCACTGCGGAAGATCAAGCCGGCGTCGAGAGCGGCCCCAGTAACGTGATCACCGTGGATGAACGGCTCGCGCTGCAGAAGCCGGCGACGCTGACCACGACTTCCTTGAATGGTGCCATCGCGTTGACCTGGTCCGACAACGCCTTCACTTCGGACCCCGCGGCTTTCAAGGTTTATCGCGTTTACAGCACTCCGTACGACCTGGACAACGACCTCTGCCTCGACCAGTGGGCGCTTGAGGGTACCACGGTTGCGCCCGAGTTCGTGGCCGGTGCTCTTCCGAACGGGTCACCGCGCTGTTTCGGAATCTCCGCGATCAGCATCGAAGGGTTCGAGAGTCTCTGGTCGCCGATTCACCAGGACACGCCGCGGCCGGACGCCCGCAACGTGGTGATCTACGCCCGTCAGGAGCAGGATGCCGAGAGCGGGTTTCGCTTCTGGAACGACTTCAACCATGATGGCGTGTCGCAGCCCAATGAAATTGGCATAGTGGGGCTCGGTTCCTCTCCCACCGAGGACTTCTCGGTGGAGCGGGACGCCACTGAGGCTCTGTTCCTCACGCCGGTCCGGGCGGGGACCAAGGTAGCGTTGTATGGCAACGCTCCGGTCGCCGATCTCACCAGCATCGACGCGGCGCCGGTCAACGGTTTTGGGCGCGCTGGTTTGGAAGCGCTCCCGGGCTGGGGCTATGTGTTTGAGATGGATGGCGGAGACGGTTTCGCCCGGTTTGGCGCCCTGCGCGTCACTCACGCTGGAAAGAACTTCATCATCGTGGATTGGTCCTTCCAGACCGATCCGGGCAACATCGAGCTGTTGGTCGGCAGGGGCGGGACCCACTAGTCGTCGGGTTTCACTGCCCAACCAGCGCGACCCTCCCGGCGCCCGCCGCGGAGGGTCGCCGCGTTATCGCCCCAGTTCTCTGTACCCGCTGCATCGCTTACTCTTGTTGCCATGCTAACCCCCACCATCGCGCTCAGTGGTCAGGATCTCTCGATTGACGATGTGGTCCAGGTCGCGCGCTCGCCCGAAACGCGCGTCCTGCTGAAGGACGACGCGCTGGCCCGGCTCGAGCGAAGCCGCGGGCTGGTGGATCAGGCTGTGGCGGCGGGTGAAACCATCTACGGGATCAACACCGGTTTCGGAAAACTCGCCAATGTGAGAGTCCCGTCCGGCCAGCTGGACCAGCTTCAGATCAATCTCATTCGAAGTCATGCCGCCGGGGTTGGATCGCCCCTGTCGGTGGACGCCGTACGGGCCGCGATGCTGCTCCGCGCCAACGTACTGCTGCGGCCCACCAGCGGAGTTCGCCCCGCGTTGGTCGAGGCGCTCGTTGCGTTACTCAATGCCGGCATTGTTCCCCGGGTCCCGGAGCAGGGAAGTGTGGGAGCGAGCGGTGATCTCGCTCCGCTCAGCCACATCGCGATGGTGCTGCTGGGTGAGGGCGAGGTACTCGGTGCAGGGGACGGCCGCGCCGACAAGGCGCTCGCTGCGGCTGGCCTCAAACCCTTCCGGTTCGCTCCCAAGGAAGGAATCAGCTTCATCAACGGAACCCAGGCCCAGACGGCGCTGTTGACTCTTCTGGTTCACGATGCGGAGGTCTTGTGGCGCACCGCGATCGGTGCCGCGGCGATGAGCCTCGAGGCTTTGCGGGGAACCCCTACGCCCCTCGATCCGAGGATCCACGCGGCTCGGCCCCATCCGGGGCAGCTTCGCTCGGCGGAACTGATGCGGGACCTGCTCGCGGACAGCGAGATCAGAGAGTCCCATCGGGAGAACGATCCCCGGGTGCAGGACGCGTACAGTCTCCGCTGCACTCCTCAGGTGATGGGGGCCGTGGCCGACGCGATTCGATTCGCTCGGGAAACCGCCCGGATCGAGCTCAACGCATCAACCGACAATCCGTTGGTGTTTGACGATGGCTCGGTGCTCTCCGGCGGCAATTTCCACGGGCAGCCGGTCGCCCAGGCACTCGATTTTCTCGCGATAGCGCTCACAACGCTCCAGGCGATCTCCGAGCGGCGCGTGGAGCGGCTGGTCAATCCCGATCTGTCGCAGGGACTGCCCGCGTTCCTGACTCGCGATCCCGGACTCTCCTCGGGGTTCATGATGGTTCAGATCACCGCCGCATCTCTGGTGGCGGAGTCGAGGAGTCTCTCCCACCCGGCGAGTCCCGGCTCGATTCCCACCGACGCAAATCAGGAGGACTTCGTCCCCATGGGCATGGCCGCGGCCTTCAAAGCCAGCCGGATTCTGGCGAATGCCCAGCGCGTGGTCGCCGCCGAACTGCTCTGCGCTGCCCAGGGACTCGAGTTCCTGGCGCCGTTGCGGCCTGGTCGGGGAGTGGAGCGCCTGTACCAGCGGGTACGGACCCCGGGGGATGGGGTGCCCCTGCTCGAAGCCGACCGTCCACCCGCCCCGGATCTGGAACGACTCGCCTCCCTCATCGCGCGCGGCAATCTCGACCCCGCCCCCGGTTTGGCTTGCTAGCCCTCAGGGGCACTCGTATCTTCTAAGTGACAGATTCCCTAGCGGTTGTACCCTCCCACTCGCCGGTCGGATGAACTTCGAGAAGCTGAAGGAAACGGCCCGGAAATTCGAGCAGAAGGAAGAGTGGCGACGGGCCATCGATGTTTATCAGCAGGCTATCCGGGAATTCGAGGCGGGGCATGATCCCGCCCCGGACCTCGCGATTTACAACCGCGTGGGAGATCTCTACCTCAAAGCCAACGAGCCGGGGGCCGCTGTTCAGGCGTACGAAAAAGCTGCCGAGCTTTACAAGGAGCAAGGGTTCTACAACAACGCCATCGCGTTGTGCGGAAAGATCCTGCGGGTGAATCCGGGACGGATTCAGACTTACCTCACCCTGGCCCACCTCCACGCCCGCAAGAACGTCGTCATTGAAGCCAAGAAAAACCTGCTGGAATACCTCGAACGGATGAATGCACTGGGTCAGCTCGACCAGGCGTTCAAAGCCGTGAAGGATTTCGCCGACCAGTTCCCCAGCAACAAGGAAATTCGTCTCATGCTGAGCGAGCTGCTTCGCGCCTCGGATCGGTTCGAGGAAGCGCGAGAGCAGCTGGAGAAGCTGGCGAGCGACCTCGAGGCGAGGGGCGACACGCTGGGTGCGCGCAAGACTCTCGCGCGCCTCCATGCTCTGGACGCTGAAGAATCCGACACGACTCCGAAGGCTCCGTCTCGACCCAAGCCCGGCGAGTTGGTCTTCCTCGACACCGGCGCGGATGCCGCCGGGTCTCCCCGTCGCCCCAGTATCGGGAGGAAGTCTCCGGCCCGCGGTGTGGAATCCACGACCCGCATCGTCGAGCGGACGCCCTCATTGCCCAAGATGGACATGCCCGACGAGGCGGCGGCCGAGGAGCAACAGATCGGCATCGAAACTTCGAGCCTCAGCGACGTTCCGCTCACGCTCGAATCGGTCCAGCCGATCAGCGACGAAGCCCAGATGGAAATGACCCATCTGGAGGTCGCCCAGACTCTCGGGTTCGAAGCCACCATCGCGGAGGAGTCTGCGACCGACCAGGTCAAGCCGCTCGATGGGCTGGAGATCGACGCGCCGCTGCCCGATACAGTGGACCTCGAGCTCACGCCCGATCTCGGGATCGAACGCAATCTCGACGTCGAAGACGAGGTCGAGAACATCACGTCGTCCGAGTTGAACCTGATCGCGCCGGAAGGTCTGGAGGAAACCCCCGATCTCACCGACGATCTGGCTCTCGATCTCGAGGAATTGCCCACGGCGGAGGAGTCTGCGGGAGATGAAGGGCTTGGTCTCGACCTGATCGATCCCGATGCGCCACTCACCTCCATCCCCACTGAAGACCTGCCGCTCGCGGATCTGGGCGCCGAGGAGCCGGCCGGGATGGACGAGACCGGGTCGGAGGTCGACTTCCTCGAGATCCCGGAGACCCGGCAGCTGACGGTTGCGGAGCTCGAGGACCAAGTCCTCGAGGATCCCGACAACCCGGATACTCACCGCGCTCTCGGCGAGGCGCTGCTCGCCGCCGGCGAATCTCCTCGAGGGCAGGAGGAACTCGAGCTTGCGCTTTCCGCCTACGAGAACCGGGAGGACTGGGATCATGCCTCGGATCTGGTGAACGAACTGATCCGCTTGGATCCGAGCGGCGTGCGCTATCACCAGAAGCGGGTCGAGCTGGCATTCCGTGGCGGTGACCGGACCCGTCTGCTCGACGCCTACGTGGAGCTCGGCGACGCGCTGATGCGGGTCGGTGCTCTGGACAAGGCCGTGGCGGTCTATCGGCGAGTAGTGGAACATGATCCGGACAACGGCCGGGCTCAGGCCGCGCTGGATTCGCTCGCTCCCCCGGAAGAAGCGCCGCCGGTTCACGGTCGCGAAGCGGAGGAGCCGGAGGGCGAGATCGAAATCCAGGAGGCGACAGAGGACGAACTGGCCGAGGCGGAAGAGCCCGAGGAGCGCAGGGGCCCTCGCCTGTCGAAGCCGATGTTCGCCCCGAGCAGCGATTTCGTGGATCTCGGTTCGATGGTTCTCGAAGATGACCGGCCGCGGGATCTCCGCATGCGGGTGGAGGACGAGGAGCCCACCGGAGATGAGCAGAAGGATTTCCAGGAGATGCTCACTCAGTTCAAGCGCGGCGTGGACGAGAACATCGGCGCCGAGGATTTCCAGGCCCACTACGACCTCGGCGTCGCCTTCCGGGAAATGGGCCTGCTGGACGAAGCGATTGCCGAGTTCCAGAAAGCGCTGCGGGCCCCCGAAGGCAGGCTGCGGACCTCCGAAGCACTCGGCACCTCGTTCTTCGACAAGAAGCAGTTCCCGATAGCCGAGGCCATCCTCCGCCGGGCGGTGGAAAGTCTGGGCGCGAGCGACGAGGAGCAGATTGGCCTGCTGTACTGGCTGGGCCGGGCTCGGGAAGAGCAGGGCAAGGTCGACACCGCTTTGCCCTGCTATGAGCGAGTGCTGGCGGTCGATATCGGATTCCAGGATGTGGGAAGCAGGATCGCGCGTCTGGCGGGCAGCCGATGACCTCGGGAACAGCGCCGGTCACGCTGGCAAGCCTGCAGGCACCGCTCCGCGCGAGGCTGGAGACGGTGCAGCGGGAATTGCGCCGCATCATCGAGAGCGACTTTGGACTCATCGCCGAGGTCAACGGCCACCTGCTGCAGATGCAGGGAAAGATGTTCCGGCCGACGCTCCTGCTGCTCTCCGAAGAAGCTTCTTCCGTGCCGGACCCGCGTGCCCCGACCCTGGCGGCGGTAATCGAGCTGATCCACCTCGCGACGCTGGTCCATGACGATTCGGTGGATCACTCGGTGCTGCGCCGCGGTATGCCGACCATCAACGCCCTGTTCAGCCACCAGATCTCGGTGATCATGGGCGACTACCTTTACTCGCGCGCCGTTGTCGAGCTCACCCGGCTGGGAGATCTCGAGCCGCTTCGCGTGTTGAGCCGGGTGACCAACGAGATGACCGTCGGCGAAATGCGGCAGCTCATGGCCCTCGAGCCGCTTGCCTTCTCCGAGGCCGAGTACGATTTGCTGATTCGCTCCAAGACGGCCTCGCTGGTATCGGGAGCCTGTGAGGTCGGAGCTCTCCGGGCGGAGCCGGGGGAGCGGGATGCCTTGCGGCGTTTCGGCGAGTATCTCGGGATGGCGTTCCAGGTGATCGACGACCTGCTCGACTATGTCGGCGACAAGTCGGTCACCGGCAAACCATCCGGATCTGATCTTCGGGAGCACAAGGTGACTCTGCCCCTGATCTTCGCGCTCGAGCGAATGGACTCGGGTGCCCGAAAACAGGTCGAACGACTCATGGCGACGCCCGAACCGAGCGATGACCAGATTGCCGACGTCGTTGGCCTGGTCGCGGAAATCGGCGGCCTCGAGTACGCGCGGGAACGTGCCCAGCGATTGGCGGAGCAGGCCGAGTCGGAGCTCGATGCGCTTCCCGTCGGCCCGGCCCGGGACGCGCTGCGTGCCAGTATCACCTATGTGCTCGACCGCCGCCGCTAATGGCCAGTGGACCGAGGCGGCCGGGGTTCTATCTTGGCGTGCTCGTCGCCGGATTCATCGTGGGCGGGTTCTTTACCGCGCTCATCAGGGAAGTGGTTCCGGACAGTGTCGCCAAGACCGTATTCACCGCCACTTGGAGTCCGTCGATCGGGCCAGTGTCGATTGACCTCCTGGTGATTAACTTGACGCTGGGGCCATTGGGGCTCCATGTGTCGTTTTTGGCGCTGGTTGGCGTGCTGGTGGCCTATCTGATCGCCCGCTCCCTCTTCTAGGGCTGGAGTCACCATGTTCAATAACATCGGTTTCCCAGAGCTGCTGCTCATCCTCGTGGCTGTGCTACTCCTGTTCGGCGCCAAGCGCCTGCCCGAGATTGGCGCGTCGTTCGGCAAGGGAATCCGTGAGTTCAAGCGGAGCCTGAGCGACACCAACGACGCCATCACCGGCAACGAACCCGATCGCAATGGCGGGTCGCGCCAGATCGATTCGAAGGTGTCGAACCCGCCGTCGGGTGGAGATCCCAAGCGCCTCAGCCAGTAAGCGATCGTCGTCGCGGCAGCTGAAAAAGAAGGCCCCGGGATCTCCGGGGCCTTTCTCGTCGCCAGATCAATCTGCGATCAGAGCTTCTTGCCGGTCTGAGCCGCCTGGGCTGCTTGAGCCGCTTCGGCTTGTGCGTCGGTGGTGAAGATTCGCGCCCGGCGATCGTCCACCTTCGCGTTCTCCCGCAACGCAGCGAGATAGCTCCGCACCCGATCCTGCCGGGCCAGCCGAACCTGCTGGATCTTGAAGTTGTTGAGATCCGCCACGTAGGCCGCGGAATCGGCCTTCACCCGCTTCAAGACCTTGAGGAAGTAGGTGCCTTCATCGGTCTCGATCGGTCCGGCGACCTTGCCAGTGTCCACGCCAAATGCCGCGCCGACCAGGATCGCGCTGGGGAACGGAGGATTGACCCGCGAGAAGGGCGGGAACTGCTGGAAGGGCAGGTGGAGCGCCTTGGCTGCCTGCTCGAGCGTGCTCCCTTCCGACAACCGCTTGCTCATGTCGTTGACGACACTCTTGGCCATCTCCGGCTTCTTGGCGTTGCGCGCCGCGATCTCCACCGCACCGTGGATCTGGTCGAGAGGTGGCACCCGCTCGGCGTGCAGGCTGTCCAGGCGGAAGAGCATGTAGGCGTAGCTCAGCTCGATAACCCGGCTGGTCTCACCCTGTTTGGCCTTGAAAGCCCAAACCGATGCTTCGGGGATCACCTGCATCCCGATCATCACCTTGCTGCCGATCTGGGTGGGATTGGCACGGCCGATCTTGAGGCCCATCACGCGGGAGACCGTGTCCAGCGCGGCCGGATCGAGCCGTTCGGCTCCGAGCGATTCCAGGCTGTCGGCCTGAGCATCGAGATGATCCCGATGATCGCCGGTGATCTCGATCGGAATCAGTATGTGGCGGCCCTTCGCCTTGTCTCCCGAACGGGAATCGATCTGTATGATATGGTAGCCGAAGCTGGACAGCACCGGATTGGAAAGCGTGCCGAGCGGCAGGCTGAAGGCGGCCTTTTCGAAGGCCGGATCCATCTGGCCCTTCTTGAACTCCCCGAGATCGCCACCCTTGGCGCCGCTCACAGTGTCGGCGGACTCCCGCTTGGCTACCTCTGCGAAGGGCGCCCCGTCGTGGATCTCCTTTCGGACCTCCTCGGCGCGCGCCAGGGCCGCGGCCGAATCGCTCGCGACCGGCAGCCGGGAGATCTGGACATAGCTCAGGAAGGCGGTCGTGGGCTGCTTGAATTGGTCGAGGTGATCGTCGTAGTACTTCTTCACCTCGGCCTCGGTCAGCGAAACCGTCGAATCGGGGACCACATCTCGTGGGATGACCGCCGACAACTGCATGGTCACGGTCTCATGGGCGTCCCGGTAGGACTGCCATAATGCCGCGTCCGAGAGGTATACGTCAGCGGTCACGACTCTCAGCAGCTTCCCGCGCATGATTTCCTCGCGGTACTGCGCCTCGAGCTGCGGGATGTACTGCCGGCCGATGCTGGACCCGAGCCACCGCTGGTACTTCGCCAGATCGAACTTCCCCTCGGTCTGGAACTCCGGCACGTTCATGAGTTCCTGGGGCGGGCTGTTCTTGATCGCCTCGGCGATCTCCTCGGCGTCGGCGCTGATATGGCGGCGCTTGAACTCCGAGCTCATGACCTGTTCCTGAATCAGGTTTTCCCACACCTGGTTCCGGACTTCTTCGATATCATCGGCTGAGAGCGAGGCGCCGCTCTGGCGCTGGCGGGCGTCGATGGCCTGTTGCAGGATCGCCTGGTAGGCGTTGACCGGAATCGAGACGCCGTTGATCACCCCGACCGTCGAACGGGACCCGCCGGTGATCTGGCTCCAGTCCACGCTAGTAACGACGAAGATGAACATGAGCAGCGCAAACACGAACGCGGCGATTTTACCACCAACACTGCGGAAGAATTGCATCATACGGCGGTAACCTGTTCCAGTGGGCCGAGGCAACCCGAAAAAAGAGGGGTAAGTCTACGCCGGAGCACCCCGAATCTCAAGCCGGAGGCGCCCCTCCAAGAGTTGACAGCCCGCCAGCGGATTGCTAATGTTTGTTCAATTCCCACAACAACTTAGGCATAGGGCCCCGGATGGCTTACACCAGCGAGATCGACAAGCTCGAGCGCCGTTGGAAAGAGAATCCGCAGGGGACCGTTTTCGCGCCGCTGGCGGAAGTCTACCGCAAGGACGGGCAGCTGGAACGGGCCCGTGAGGTGCTCCGGCAGGGCCTGGTAAACAATCCCGACCACATTCCCGGAAACATCGTTCTTGGCCGCTGCTGCCTCGACATGGGGGACGACGGCGGCGCTGAGGCGGCGTTCTCGCATGTGCTGGAGCTGGATCCGGAGAATGTTATTGCGCTGAAGGCACTGGGAGAGATCACCGAGCGGCAAGGACGGCTGGCGGAGGCATCTCAATGGCTGGGGCGCCTGATGCAGGTCGATCCCACCAACGAGGACGCCCGGGAACAGCTGAAGCGGGTCGAATCGGTACAGCAACAGGCAGCTCTCGTCATGTCTGCCGAGCCGATTGCCGAGATGTCCCCGGCTGAGGAACCGGTGCTTCAGAATGCAGCCCTCGACGAACCGGTTCCCGAGCCGATTGAGCCGGCGTCGGCCAAGACCAGAGAACTGACCCCGCCGGAGCCGCCCCCGGCGTTCGCTCCGTCGGCGTCGTCGTACCAGGATGACGACACGCTCGTCGTGGAGACCGTTCCCACTCCGACTTTCGATGCGCCGGCCGAGTACTCGCCTCCCGAGTCCGAATCTTCAATGCCTCTGGAGTCGAGCCATCAGAGCGTTCCCTTCGAGGAGAGTGACCTGCTCCCATCCGCAGAGTTCGGGACCACTGTGCCGGAACCTCTGCCGGGCATCGAGACAGTCGAGTTCAACGCGAGAGCCGCGGCGGAAACCGCGTCACTGGCGCCGCTGACGGATCTGCAACGGGGCGACGAATTCAACCCGCCAGCCGACCTCGGGATCGAAGTGCTCAGTCATGAAGAGCCTGCTCCAATCGATCTTCGAGCCGCCGATAATTCGGAGTTCCAGCCGGCGGACCATTCGAACGAGCTGCTCGACGTGCGACCCTCGACCGCCTCGGAATTCCAGGTTCCGGACGCGTCTTCCGAGCTTGCGCTGTCTGCCGCACCCTCCAATGAGTTTCAGCCACCCAGCGGAACCGAGGACCTGCTCGGCGCGAGCGGTGGTGGTGGGGAGTATCAGAATGTCTCGGATCCGGCTCGCGATCTCGCGCCGGAAGATTCCGCGGCGATGGAAGAGACGGTCATGCTGCCGCCGGTCGATGAGACGCCGCCGGTCGCAGAAGAGGAGGTCGTAGAGGGGGAAGTGATCGACCTCTCGGCGTCAGCCGCAGCAGTGGAAGAGCGTTCCGACAAACTGCCGCTCATTTTCCCGGACGATGCCGGGCAGGAGCCTCCGCCCCGGAGTCGCCGGATCTCGCAGCCGGACGAAACCGCGACCGAACCGGAACCGATATTCACCGAGAGCATGGCGGAGGCCTATGCCCGCCAGGGTCTGAACGACCAGGCGCTTCACGTCTATCGGCGGTTGGCGGAGCAAATGCCGGGCGATCATCGGATGGAGGCGAAGATCCGGGAGCTCGAATCGCTGCTGGGAGCCGGCAGCGAGCCTGCGACGGCGCGGTGGCCCGCCTACTCCGCTTCAGTCACCGGTGGAGAATCGGTGGAATCGTTCTTCCACTCCCTCGCTGCCGCCCGTCCCGCGGCAATCGGCGGCCCGGCCGAACCGGCTTCGCGGCCCAGTGCCGAGCCCCAGGCGGACGATCAATCTCCCGGGGCGCCAACCCGGCCGGCGAACGATGCCTTGTCGCTCAGTGCCATCTTCGGCGAAGAAAGCACCCAGCCACCTCCCGCGACCCCGCCCGCTCCGCCGTCGGCATCGACGCCTACGACGGGTCACGCGTTTTCCTTCGATCAGTTCTTTGGCGGCAAGGACGCTCCCGGGAGCGGATCGCAGTCGTCGGGCCGGACCACCCCACCTTCCGGCCTGGAAGAGGATCTCGACCAGTTCCAGAACTGGCTGAAGAGTCTCAAGAAGTAATGCACATCGTTGTTCTCAACGGTCCGAACCTCAATCTGCTGGGTGCGAGAGAGCCGGAACTGTACGGCACGACCACGCTCGCTGAACTCGAGAAGATGGTGCGGGATGAGGCTGGTCGCCTCGGCGTGTCGATCGAGTGGCACCAGACCAATCACGAGGGAGACTTCGTCGAGGCGGTGCAGGGGTTAGGGGGGAAGGCGCAGGGCGCGCTGGTGAATGCCGCCGCCTTCACCCACACCAGTCTCGCGATCCGGGACGCATTCCTGTCCGTCAAAGTGCCGTTCGTGGAAGTGCATCTCTCGAACATTTTTTCCCGCGAACCAGAACGGCGCCATTCCCGGCTGGCGGATCTCGCTCTCGGTATCGTCGCCGGATTCGGTCCGATGGGATACGTTCTCGCACTGCAGGCACTGGTGGCGCGACTCCGCAGTGGCTGACGCGCGTGGCGCCCGCCAGGCCGCGCTGCTCTCGCGGCTGGGTGCGGCAGGACTCGATGGGTTGCTGGTGCTTTCGCTGGCAAACATCCGGTATCTCACGGGCTTCACCGGCTCATCCGCGCTGCTGCTGATTCGGGAGTCCGGCGCCACTCTCATCACCGATTTCCGCTACGCGACCCAGGCCCCCCGCGAGGCGGGTACTGCCGCCCGAGTCGAGATCGACCGGATCAGCACCTGGGACCGGCTCGGCAAGGTGGTGAGCGAAGCGAAAAACGGAGTGAGGCTCGGGTTCGAGGCGCACATCGCCACGGTACGCGATGGCGAGCGAATCGCGGGGATCGCCCAAGCCACGTGGGAGCCGGTCAGTGATCTGGTCGAACAGCTCCGGCTGGTGAAGGACGCCGACGAAGTGCAGGCGATTCGCCGGGCCGCTGAAGTGGCCCAGGCCGCGTTGAGGGCGGTCCTGCCGGAGATTACCACTGGACAGCAGGAAATCGGCGTGGCGGCGCTTCTGGAAGCCGCCCTCCGAAGAAGGGGGAGCGAGTGGCATCCGTTCCCGACTATCGTGGCTTCGGGGCCGCGGGCCGCGCTGCCTCACGCCCGAACCAGCGAGCGGACCATCCAGGCGGGAGAGTTCCTCCTGCTTGACTTCGGCGCCCAAGTGGACGGATACTGTGCCGACCTGACCAGAACGGTCGTGGTCGGCGCCCGCGCCGATCAACGCCAACGACTGGTCTACGACACGGTCGCGACCGCGCAGCGACGAGCCCTCAATGGAATTCGCGCCGGCCTGACGGGGCGTGAGGCCGACAGCCTCGCTCGCGAAGTCATCGTCGCGGCCGGGTTTGGAGAAGCGTTCGGGCATTCCCTGGGGCACGGCCTCGGGCTGGAGGTGCATGAGGCGCCGCGGGTGGGACCGACCGCGCAAGCGGCCCTACCGCTGGGCGCGGTGGTAACTGTCGAGCCCGGGATCTATCTTCCCGAGTGGGGCGGGGTTCGTTTGGAAGACGACGCACTGGTGACCGGTGACGGGACCGAGCTTCTGTCCGACAACCGGGTCGAGCTGGTCGAGCTGGTCTGACCGCAACCTGCCAACTCACGGCCATGAATACCAAAGAGACCACCGATCTCGCCAAGCTGCTCACCAAGCTGCCAGGCATCCGTTCGATTGATATCAAGGATGTCAAGCATCTGGTCGAGCTGCTGCGGGAATCGCCTGAGATTGGCTCTATCGAAGTGAAGGGCTGGTTCGGGACCGGCGTGCTCATCACCCGGACCGGCAACCACGCCGTGCAGGTCTCCGCCCCGATGGCGATGCCGATGGCGGCAGCACCGGTCGCCGCGGCCGGCACCCCCGCGGCGGCGTCCCCCGCGGCACCCGCACCAGCCGTCACCGCGCTCAAGGAGATCAAGTCGCCGATGGTGGGAACCTTCTACCGCTCGCCGGAGCCGGGTGCCGACCCCTATGTGAAAGTGGGAAGCCGGGTATCGGCGGGACAGACGGTCTGCATCATCGAAGCGATGAAGATCATGAACGAGATCGAAGCCGAGGTCACCGGTGTCGTGAAGGAGGTCTGTCTCGAAGACGCCTCGCCGGTCGAGTTCGGAACCGTGCTGTACCGGGTAGACCCCAATGGCTGAGGCCGCCGCGACGGGCCCGGTCGCGCCGTTCAATTTCAAGCAGGCTATTTCGCAGATGGTGCAGCGGAACGGTTCCGACCTGCACCTCAAGGTGGGCCGTGCGCCCACTATTCGGGTGAACGGCGAGCTGGCCGGGCTCGAGATGTCGCCCCTCAAGCCGGAAGACCTGAAGCTGCTGGCCGAGCAGATCATGACTCCCCGGCAGGTCAAGGAGTTTGCCGAGAAGAAGGAAGCGGACTTCGCGATCGGCGTGCCTGGTGTGGGACGATTCCGGACCAACATCTACCAGCAGCGCGGCACCCTGGCGTTCGCCTTCCGGGCCATCCCCTACGAGGTCAAGACCATCCGGGAGTTGCACCTGCCGGAAGTGCTCGAGGAGATTTCCCTCAAGCCCCGCGGGCTGGTGCTGGTGACGGGAGTGACGGGATCGGGCAAGTCGACCTCGCTCGCCGCGATGATCAATCACGTGAACCAGAACCGCCGGGTCAACATCATCACGATCGAGGACCCGATCGAATTCCTGCACCGGGACGTGATGGCGAATATCTCGCAGCGCGAGGTGGGAAGCGATACCCTTTCCTTCGGCACGGCTCTGCGGCACGTACTGCGGCAGGACCCGGACGTGATTCTGATCGGTGAGGTCCGGGACATGGAGACGCTGGACACAGCGCTCAAGGCGGCCGACACGGGCCACCTCGTCTTCTCGACACTGCACACGACCGACGCGACTCAGACGATCAACCGGGTGATCTCCTTCTATCCGCCGCACCAGCACCAGGAGATCCGCGCGCTGCTGTCCACCGCGCTGCAGGCGGTCATCTGCCTTCGCCTGGTACCCCGGAGCGACGGCAAGGGACGGGTGGCGGCGTCGGAAGTGCTGATCAACAGCGCAGCGGTGGCCGACAACATCCGCGACATCGAGAAGGCGCTCAACATTCCCGACCTGATCGCGGAGGGCACCGAGGCGTACGGCATGCAGTCGTTCGACCAGTCGCTGATGAAGTGGTACCGGGACAAGGTGATCTCCTACGAGAGCGCGCTGTTCTACTCCAGCAATCCGAGCGAATTCGCCTTGCGCGCTTCGGGCATCAGCGCCGCCTCCGACCGGACCTTCAGCGGCATCGCGGATGGCGGGAAGCCCGCCGCGGACATCTCCACGGATATCGCGCCCTGATGTTCAAGAAAGTCCTGATTGCCAACCGCGGGGAAATCGCCCTGCGGGTCATTCGGGCCTGCCGGGAGTTAGGTGTGGAAACCGTGGCGGTCTACAGCGAGGCCGACCGCGAGTCGCTGCACGTCCGCTTCGCCGATGACGATGTCTGCATCGGTCCGCCGCCCAGCCGCCAGTCCTACCTGCGCATCCCCAACCTGATCGCCGCGGCGGAAATCACCGGAGCCGACGCGATCCACCCGGGTTACGGTTTTCTCGCGGAGAACGCCGAGTTCGCCGATACCTGCAAGGCCTCGAACATCGCTTTCATCGGTCCCACCGGCGATCAGATCCGCCAGATGGGAGACAAGGCGACTGCCAAGCGCCTGGCCCAGGAGGCCGGTGTGCCGACCGTCCCCGGAACGCCGGGCACGGTGCAGGACCTCGACGACGCCCTGAAGCACGTCGAGGCCATCGGATTCCCGGTCATCATCAAGGCCACGGCGGGCGGCGGCGGGAAGGGAATGCGGGTGGCGCAGGAAGCGGAGCAGTTCGCCCAGTCGTTCTCGCTCGCGCAGAACGAGGCTCTGGCGGCATTCGGAAACGGAGAGGTGTACGTCGAGAAATATCTGGCGCGACCGCGGCACGTGGAGATCCAGGTCATGGGCGACCTGCACGGCACGGTGGTCCACTTCGGCGAGCGGGACTGCTCGGTGCAGCGGCGGCACCAGAAGCTGATCGAGGAGAGCCCGAGTCCCGCCCTCACCCCGGAGCTCAGAGCCCGCATGGGTGAAGCGGCGATCCGGCTCGCGTCGGCAATCAACTACGCGGGAGCCGGTACCCTCGAGTTCCTGCTCGATGAAGACGGCAGCTTCTACTTCATGGAGATGAACACCCGGATTCAGGTGGAGCATCCGGTGACGGAGATGGTCACCAGTTTCGACCTCGTGAAGGAACAGATCCGGGTGGCCTCGGGCGAACCGGTAGGCTTCCGGGGTGACGGGGCGCGGCTCCGAGGGCACGCCATCGAATGCCGGATCAATGCCGAGGATCCGTATCGCAACTTCCAGCCTTCCCCGGGCGTCATCACCGCCTACCATCCTCCGGGCGGGCCCGGTGTCCGGCTCGACAGCCACATTTACGACGGCTACACCGTCCCACCCTATTACGATTCTCTCCTGGCGAAAGTGATCGTCCATGGCAACGACCGCGAGGAGGCACTCGCGCGCATGGGCCCGGCACTCGACAGCTTCGTCCTGGAGGGCGTCACGACTACGATTCCTTTCCTCGCCCGGGTTATCCGCCATCCGGACTTCGTGGCCGGCCGGGTTGACACCAAGTTTCTGGAGCGCCAGCCGCAGCTCTTCGATCCCGAGGCATGAAGCTGGACGTTCTGTTCTCTCCACTCGGCCTCACCCCGGCCGAGGTGCAGGGTCGCACGGTGTTCGTGGTGGACATCCTGCGGCTCTCCACCACCGTCTGCGCGGCCTTGCATCACGGCGCCCGCGCGGTCATTCCGGTACCGTCAACCGAAGAAGCTCTGCGCATGGCCCAGACCCTGGGCCCGGGCGAGGTCGTGCTGGCGGGAGAGCGGAACGGCCTCCCCATCCCCGGATTTGCCTTGGGCAACAGCCCCCGGGAAATGACACCTGAGGCGGTGAAGGGACGTCTCGTCATCATCACGACGACGAACGGCACCGGAGCGTTGCTGGCGGTACAGGGTGCGGCGCAGGTGTATTGTGCGGCGGCCGCGAACTTCTCCATCGCGGCCGCGGCCGCTCGGGAGATTTGGACCAAAGACCGCGACCTGGTCATCCTCTGTGCCGGCCGGGAGCATCGCTTCTCGCTGGACGATGCCTACTGCGCAGGTCGGTTGGCTTCCGTCGCCCTGGGCGGAGTCCGGCGGCGCCAAGGACTGAACGATGCGGGTTTGGCCGCGCTCCATCTGGTTCGGCGCTACGGCGAACGTTGGGAACGGCCACTGCTCAGCAGCAGGGCAGGGCGAGAATTGGCCACGATTGGGCTTAAACACGACGTGCTGGATTGTGCCAGTGCCGACGCCTATCCGGTGCTGGCGCTCTTCCATGAGCGGCGGGTGACCGCTGCCTCCACCTGATGACTGCTGACGCGTCTCGCCACCACCCCGATCACGATCAGGCCAGACATCTCACTGCGATCGCGGCACTGGTGCTGGGTGTCTTCCTCGGAATCACCCTTCTTCCTGTCTCCATCACCGGACCGTTCGGCAACTGGGTAGGTCACGCCCTATGGACCTTCCTCGGGATTGGTGCGCTTGGCTTCCCGCTCCTCGGCCTCGGCATCGGGCTCGCTGGATTTGACCGGCTTCCCCGGCTCGACATGAAGCGGGTCGCGGTTCTGGTAGTCGGTCTGAGCGTGGTCGTGCCGTTCCTGGTGGGCATCGTCACCCATATCACTCCGCGCGACTTCGACGGACCCACCGTTCCGGCGCGGCTTACCGGATTCGGCCCGGGGATGATGGCCTACTACCTGTACGGCTGGATCGGTCCGGTGGGCGGATTTCTCCTGGGATTCTTTGCCCTCTCCGCGCTCACCATCATGACGATCGCGTGGCACCCGCTCAGCCGGCTGGCGGGCGGGTCTGGCGGGACGCTGACCCCCGTCGCTCGGGGAGCGGAGGCACCGATCGCCGTTGCAGGCGCCGGAGAGATCGAGGACGACGAGCCGGCGATCCTGCCTCCACCCCGCAGGGAACGCAAGCCAAAGAAAGCTGCGAAGGGCTCCACCGCTCCACCGCCCGACGCGAGCGATGAAGACGAATTGCCACCCATCGAACTGCTGGCGCCTCCCGCTGCGAAGGACACCGATGCGGGTGAGGCGCAGCTCGACCGGCTGGGTCAGGTCCTGCTCGAGACCCTCAAGACCTTCAAGGTTGACGGGACCATCGCCGGAAGAACCACCGGGCCTGTGGTTACTCAGTTCGAGGTGGTGCCGGCGCCGGGGATCAAGGCCGGCCGGATCGCATCACTGGCGGACGATATGGCGATGGCGATGCGGGCCCAGTCCATTCGTGTCGCACCGATCCCGGGCAAGGGAGCGGTCGGAGTCGAGATTCCCAACCCGACTGCTCGATTAGTCACGCTGCGGGAATTGCTCGAGGCTCCCGAATGGGAGATGAGTCGAGCCTCTCTTCCAGTGACCCTGGGTCGCGATCTCGAGGGGAAGCCGATCATCGCGGATCTCGCGAAGATGCCGCATCTCCTGATCGCTGGAGCGACTGGGACCGGCAAGTCCGTCGCGATCAACAGCATCATCACCAGCCTGATCTACCGCTACACTCCGAAGCAGCTTCGGCTCCTTATGGTGGACCCGAAGATGGTGGAGCTGTCGATGTACAACGCTCTGCCCCATCTCCGGCATGCGGTCGTCACCAACAACAACGACGCCGCTCGAGTGCTCAAGTGGGCGGTGTTCGAGATGAGCCGGCGTTACGAGCTGCTGCACGCCAATGGTGCCCGCAACCTGGGAGATTTCAACCGGAAAGTGGAGGAAGGGAAACCGCTCCGCCATCCGGCCAAACCGAAGCCCACGCTGACCAGCGTCAACGCCGAACCGCCGGACACGCCACCCGAGTTGCCGCTGGAAATCGAATACCGGGACGGGCCGCTCCCCATCATCGTGATGATCGTGGACGAGCTGGCCGACCTGATGATGACGGTGCAGGGCGAGGTGGAGACCCCGCTCGCCATCCTCGCCCAGAAGGCGCGGGCGATCGGCATCCACATCATTCTGGCGACCCAGCGTCCGTCGGTGAACGTCCTGACCGGTCTCATCAAAGCGAACTTCCCCAGCCGGATCGCCTTTCGCGTCGCGTCCAAGGTGGACAGCCGGACCATCCTCGATCAGAACGGTGCCGAGGCGCTGCTCGGCAATGGCGACATGCTCTTCCTCCCGCCGGGGAAGAGTGAGCCGATGCGGTTGCAGGGTGCCTTCATCGCGACCGACGAGACCGAACGGGTGATGGATTGGTTCGAGAAGCGGCGGGAGGCTCGACGCGCGGTAGCGGCAGGCACCAGCCAGGAGCCGGACATCATCGAGCTGGTCCGGGCTCAGGAGCAGGCGGAGGAAGGTGGCGGCCCGGTGCAGTTCGAGGGCGAGCGCGACCCGTTATTCCGGGAGGCCGCCGAAGCGTGTGTTCAGAATCAGGGGGGATCCACCTCGTTACTTCAGCGCAAGCTCAAGATAGGTTATGGACGAGCGGCTCGGATCATCGACCAGCTGTACGAGGCGGGGATTCTCGGACCTCCGGACGGGAGCAAACCCCGCGACGTGCTCATCGGGATCGATCAACTGGATGAGTATGCGGGGTAGCTGTTAGCCGTTAGCTGTTAGCTGTTAGCTGCTAGCTGTTAGCTATAGCGGTTGCCGTTTGCCGTTCACTGTTCGGTGTTTCCCGATCACATTCCCCGTCGATTTAGCCTCCGTAGTAGCCCCGCGTTCAATTGATTCAGTGGTGCGACAAGATGATGAAAGCGGCGCACGGCCACGGCGTAGCTTTGCCCACGATGACGCGCCGCTTCGTTCCGACTCGAGAATGGGAGGATGCCCGCCAGATTCGCGGACTCGAGGGTGAGCACACGGCGATGGCGTATCTCACCTCCTGCGGCTGGTCCATCGAGGCCCATCGGTTCCGGCTGGGCCGCCATGATGTGGACTTGATCGCCCGGCGTGGCCATATCGTCGCGTTCATCGAGGTGAAGACTCGGCGGGGAACCGAATTCGGCTCGCCTGGTTCCGCGGTGGGGAGGCGCAAACAGGCTGCGATTGCGAAGGTCGCGGACATCTGGCGGATCCGGTTTGGCCACGCGGGGGATGAGTACCGGTTCGATGTGGTGGAGGTATCGGAGGAAAGCGGCGAGTCTCCCGCCATTAATCACATCGAGGATGCTTGGCGGGTCCTGCGATAGGTTAGTGGATGAAAACAAGTCACAAATTCACTCTTGATTCGGTTAATATTCGGCTATAGATTGGTATCCAGTAAATCAGTGACTCAAAATCAACCATTTCAATACTCGGAGCTAGTCATGGCCGCAGAAGAGCACAAACTCGACGCCGATCGCCGCAAGGCGCTCAATCTGGCTATCTCCCAAATCGAAAAGCAGCTGGGGAAGGGCTCCATCATGCGGATGGGCTCCGAGTCGCCGCGGGTGAAGGTCTCAGCCATACCGACTGGCGCCATCAACCTGGACGCGGCGATCGGGATCGGCGGAGTTCCTCGCGGCCGCATCACCGAGATCTACGGGCCTGAGTCCTCGGGCAAGACCACCCTCACGCTCCACATCGCGGCCAATGTGCAGCGGGCCGGCGGAGTCGCGGCCTACGTCGACGCCGAGCATGCGCTGGACGTGGAGTACGCCAAGAAGCTCGGGGTCGACGTGGAGAATCTCCTGGTGTCGCAACCCGATACCGGCGAGCAGGCCCTCGAGGTCGTGGAGATCCTGGTCCGCTCGGGAGCGGTGGATCTCGTGGTGATCGACTCGGTCGCCGCCCTGGTGCCCAAGGCCGAGATCGAGGGTGAGATGGGCGATAGTCACATGGGGCTCCAGGCCCGGCTGATGAGCCAGGCCCTCCGCAAGCTGGCCGGCGCCATTAACCGCTCCAACTGCGCGGTGGTGTTCATCAACCAGCTGCGGGAAAAGATCGGTGTGATGTTCGGCAACCCCGAGACCACCACGGGAGGGAAAGCGCTCAAGTTCTACGCCTCGCTCCGGCTCGACATTCGCCGCGTGGGTCCGGTCAAGGAGCGGGAGATCGTGATCGGCAATCACGTCCGGGTGAAGGTGGTGAAGAACAAGGTGGCGCCGCCGTTCAAGCAGGCGGAGTTCGATGTGATGTTCGACGAAGGCATCAGCCATGCTTCGCTGGTCGTGGATATCGCGGCCGAGGCCGGGATCATCCAGAAGTCGGGAGCGTGGTACTCCTACGGCGACCAGCGTATCGGTCAGGGCCGGGAGAATGCCAAGCTCTTCCTCAAGGACAATCCCACCCTCATGGCCGAGGTCGAGCAAAAGGTGAAGGACTCGCTGGGCGTGAAGGGTGTCGTCCCGGCCGGAGTCGGAGCCGAGGAGGATGAGTAGAACCATCACGGCACTGGACCCGGATCCGGCTCGTGCCGGTTTTGTCCGGGTCCAGCTGGATGGAACGTCGTTTTGCAGCCTTCCGGTCACCCGGATCGCCGCGGCGGGGTTTGCTACTGGAGATGCACTCGATGCCCGAGGAGTGCGGGAGCTGAATCAGGCCGCAGACGAGGAGGCAGCCTATCGGACTCTGCTCCGGACCCTGGAGCGGCGTTCTTTCGCCATCGCCGAGTTGCGGCGCACCCTGGTGCGGAAGGGTCACCCAAAGGATGCCGTCGAGGCGGCGCTCGGCCGGGCGCTGCGAGCCGGGTTGCTCGATGATGCCGCGTTCGCGGCCAGGTTCGTTCAGTCGCGCAGCGAAAGGGGCCGCGGCCCTCTCCGGATTCGGCGAGACCTGATGGCCCTGGGTGTCGATACGGCTGTCATTGAGCGAGCGCTCGACGAGGCACTCCCGGAGGATCACGATCCCCAGGTGGCCGCCGAAGCGCTGGCCCGTAAACGTCTCGCCCAACTCCGAGACCTTCCGCCCACCGCGCAGCTTCGCCGGCTAACCGCATACCTCGGGCGTCGGGGCTTCAGCGGAAGGACGGTGACTGAGATGGTGAGGCGGGTTGTTCGGGAGCCAGATCAGCGATAAGCCGTAAGCCATAAGCCGTAAGCCGTAAGCAAGCCGAGTCTGGTCCCCCCCTCATGACTGTCGGGTATGGCCTACGGCTTATGGCTTATGGCACTCCCCCTGTCGCTGCACCTCACCCTCATGGCTTAAGGCTTATGGCTTAAGGCTCCCGCCTTCCTGTATATTCCCGCCATGCAATCCAGTCACATCCGACGTCTGTTCCTCGATTTTTTCGTCGCCCAGGGGCACCGAGAGGTGCCTTCTTCGTCACTGGTCCCGGCCGACGACCCGACGTTGCTCTTCACCAACGCCGGCATGGTGCAGTTCAAGCGGACCTTCCTGGGTCAGGAGCGGCGCGACTACCTGCGGGCCACCACCTGTCAGAAGTGCGTGCGCGCCGGGGGCAAACACAACGATCTCGAGCAGGTGGGACACACGAAGCGGCACCACACCTTCTTCGAGATGCTGGGCAACTTCTCCTTCGGCGACTACTTCAAGCGCGAGGCGATCGCGTTCGCCTGGGAATTCGTGACCGGGTCCAAGTATCTCGGGCTGGCTCCCGACCGGCTGCGGGTCACGGTGCACGAGACCGACGACGAGGCGCGCGCGCTTTGGCGCGAGGTCGCCGGGCTGCCCGATCACCGGATCTACGGCCTGGGGGACAAGGACAACTTCTGGCAGATGGGGGACACCGGACCCTGCGGACCCTGCTCTGAGATCTACGTCGACCTCGAGTGGAATGAGTCCCGCAAGGGGGCGAGTGCGGCGGTCATTCCCAAAGCCGAGTTCGAAGAACAGGCCGAGGCGGGCCGTTTCCTCGAGATCTGGAACCTGGTGTTCATGCAGTTCGATCGCTCGGCGGACGGCAAGCTCACCCCGTTGCCGCGTCCTTCGGTGGATACCGGCGCCGGCCTCGAGCGCATCGCCGCCGTGATGCAGGGGGAAGACTCGAATTTTCACACCGATCTCTTCCTGCCACTGATTCACCGGGTCGAACAACTGGTCGGGCAACCCTATGACCGGGGACCCGCCGGCGCCTCGTTCCGGGTCCTCGCCGACCATGCCCGGGCAGTGACGTTCCTGCTGGGAGACGACTGCTTCCCGAGTAACGAGGGCAGAGGGTACGTGTTACGCCGGATCCTGCGCCGCGCGGTCCGTCATGCGTGGCTGCTGGGACGCCGGGAACCCACGCTCACCCCGCTCACCGAAATCGTGATTCATGAAATGGGAGAGGTGTATCCCAACCTCCGCGCCAAGGCGGGCCAGATCCGCCAGTGGACCATGATGGAGGAGGAGCGGTTCCTCGAAACCATCGAGGGCGGCCTCACCAGGCTGGATACCCTGCTCGGATCCGGGACGACTGTCATCCCCGGCGAGGAGGTCTTCAAGCTCTACGACACCTTCGGATTCCCACTCGATCTCACGATGCTCATTGCGGAGGAGCGGGGGGCATCGGTGGATGTCGCGGGATTCGAAGCGGCCTTGAACAAGCAGCGCCAGCGTTCCCGGAACGCCCGCGCGACCCCGCAGGGCGGAGGTCCGGCGGTACACGTGGATCGTCCGGGCGAGTGGCGTGAGCTGAGACCGGACAGCCAGCAGTTCGTAGGATACGAGTCGGACGACGTGGAGACCGAGCTCCTCGCCTTCCGCCAGGAGGGCGGCAGAGTCGAGGTCCTGCTGCGAGAGAATCCCTTCTACGTCGAGTCGGGCGGACAGGTCAGCGATAGCGGAATCGTTGAGGGACAGGGGTGGGATCTTCCGGTTGACCAGGTCCGTAAGGACCCGAGGGGGACGGTCATTGGCGGGACCTTCGGCCAGGAGTTCGAACCGACCACGAGCCGTGCCCGGGTTGACGCGCTCCGCCGCCGTAACATCGAGAGAAACCACAGCGCCACTCACCTGGTTCACGCCGCGCTGCGCAAGTACCTCGGAACTCACGTCCGGCAGCAGGGCTCGCTGGTAGATGAGAATCACCTCCGCTTCGACTTCTCCCATCACGGGCCGATTAATCCGGAGATGCTGCAGATCATCGAGCGGGAGGTGAACGCGCGGATCTGGGACAACGTCCCAGTGACCACCCGGCGGATGGCCTATCCCGACGCACTCGCCCTCGGGGCAATGGCGCTCTTCTCGGAGAAGTACGGAGACGTCGTACGGGTCGTCTTCATGGGGGACTCCTCGATCGAGCTCTGTGGGGGGACGCACGTGCGGAGCACCGGACAGGTCGGCCTCTTCCAATTCCGGGCCCAGAGCGGAGTCGCCGCGGGTGTACGCCGGATTGAGGCGGTTACCGGTCCTGAGGCTTACATGATGGTCGAGGCTCTTCAGTCACAGCTCGACCAGGCCGCGAAGGCGCTGAAGGCGCAGCCGGAGCACTTATTGCGCAAGCTCGAACAACTGGTCGAGGAACGCGACCGTCTCTCGGCCCGAGTTGCCGAAATGGTGAAGGGCGGTGGTGCCGGGACTCCCCGGGGGAAAACGCACGCGATCAATGGCGTGACCGTGACGATCGCGGACAGCGCCGCGGAGAACCGGGAGGAGATTGCCGCGATGGCCGATGCCTTCCGCAGCGGGAAGACCAACGCCGCCCTCATTCTGTTCGGCACTGGTGAGCGCGCGGCGGTGCACGTTGCCCTGACCGACGATCTGGTAAAGGCGGGACGGAAGGCCGGTGACCTGGTCAGCCGCATCGCGGCCGTGGGTGGTGGAAAGGGCGGGGGAAGACCGCACTTCGCCTCGGGAAGCCTGGGCGACGGGTCACGGCTCGCCGCGGCCCGCGACGCCGCCGGCTCGATCGTTCAGGCCTGGCTGGAGGGATCGTGAGTCTGCGCTCCTGGCTCGAGGCGCGGACCAGCGAGGCTCCGTTTCCGCTGCGCGCCCGCGTGTTGGAACATGCGCTCGCCGCTCCGGCGAGCCGTGCGTCCCACGCCGAGCACCTCGCGCTCACCGCTCAGGGGCTCTTGACCAAGGTCGAAGACCATCCTGGAGACCGGTCGGTTGCGCTCGATCTCCTGGCCGCCGATGCGTTGATCACACTCGCCCTCTTGGCCCGCGCAGAGGAGGCGCCCGACCGGCTAGCCGAGTTTGCAACGGGACTGCTCACCGTGGATCGCGGGGGCTGAGTGATCGATCTGCATTGCCACCTGATGCCCGGAGTGGACGATGGGTCGCGCTCGGTTCACCAGTCGCTAGGCGTACTGGAAGAGTTACAGCGCCAGGGAGTCACCCATGTGTGCCTGACTCCGCATGTCTTTGCCAGCAAGGCAGGAGACGGCGTACCCGAAATGCACGACCGGGCCTTCGAGGCGCTGGCGCCCCACGTCCCTTACGGCATCAAGCTGCTGCGCGGCGCCGAGGTGATGATGGATAAACCGCTGCCCGACGTCGTGGCGGACCGGCGCGACCTCACCATCAACCGCACCCGCTACATCCTGATCGAATTCCCTCGGCTGGTCACGGCGCAGACGGTGGCCCAGGCGATCGCTGGTGTGACGGGCATCGGGCTCATTCCGCTGGTGGCACATCCCGAACGCTACTCCTGTTGCACTCCCACGCTGGTGAGCCGGTGGAAGGCGGGCGGCGCCGTGATGCAGGTGGACGCGACCACCCTCTTCATGCCTCGCACCCGAGGGGAACGCGCGCGGGCCCTGGTCGCCGACGGTCTGGCCGATATTCTCGCGGCCGATAACCACGGGGACGAACGCAGCGTCGCCATCGCGTTCGAGGCGCTGAAGGACCAGCATGGATTCATGCAGGGCGAGCTGCTCGTGACCCGAAATCCCAAGGCGATCATCTCCGACGGCCAGGTCGAGCCGGTCCCACCGCTCGCCGTCAAGGTTTCCCTGCTCGAACGCCTGCGTACGCTGTTCGAACGCGAAGGTTCGTGAGCGCCGACCGGGCGGCTCAGTCGCTTCGTGCCCTCGGGGCACTCGCCGAGCGTTGCGCGTCACTCGCCCCGCAAATCGAACGAATCGCTCGACGGTATTCGGAGACGCTGCGACGGGGAGGCACGCTCTTCTTTGCCGGGAATGGAGGCAGCGCCGCCGATGCGCAGCATATCGCGGCGGAATACGTCGTCCGCCATCAGCAGACACGTCCCGGTCTCGCGGCGCTTGCCCTGACGACCGACACCTCTCTTCTCACGGCCGCCTCCAACGACATGGGCTTCGAGGAGGTATTCGCTCGGCAGGTCGAGACTCTCTGCCGCCCGTCCGACCTCCTCGTTCTCCACAGCACGAGCGGAGAAAGCCCCAATCTTCTTGCGGCCGCCCGTGCGGCGCGGAAGCGCGGGGTCGCCATTGTTGCCCTGCTCGGCCGGGACGGTGGCACGCTCAAGGAGATCGTGGACGAGGCGCTCGTCGTGCCTTCGAATGAAACCGGCCGCATTCAGGAAATGCACCTGGCGATCGAGCACGTGGTGTGTGAGCTGGTGGAGGGGGAGTTGGGGATAGGAGAGGTGAGGTAGAATGGTGAATGGTGAATGGTGAACGGTGAACGGTGAACGGTGAACGGTGAACAGCTAACAGCTAACAGCTAACAGCTAAACATCTATAGGCGGACTCACGGTGAGCCAATGATCGAGCTGCGCAATCGTACCGCACTGGTGACCGGCGGCTCCCGGGGGATCGGGCGCGCGACGGCGTTACTGCTGGCGCGGGCCGGGGCGGATGTCGCCATCACCTATCTGTCGAGGGCGGAGGATGCCGAGAAGGTCGTAGCCGAGATCCGAGGCATGGGGCGAAAAAGCTTTGCGGCGGGTGGCCATCTGGGAGATCCCACGAAGGTGGAAAAGATCTTCCAAACAGTGAAGCACGAGTTCGGCCGTGTCGACTTATTCATCGGTAACGCGGGGATCTGGCCCGAGGAGGACGTGCCGCTTCAGCAAATGGAATATCGACGCTGGCGAAGCACACTCGGCGCCAACCTCGACGCCATTTTCCTCACGACGAAGGCGGCGCTGGCGTTGATGCCGCCGGGAGGTCGGGTGGTTCTGGTGGGGAGCACGGCAGGCCAGAGAGGCGAGGCGATGCACGCCGACTACGCCGCCACCAAAGGAGCGATGATCTCGCTGGTCAAGTCGCTCTGCGTCGAGTGCGCACCGGGAATCACAGTCAACTGTGTCGCCCCGGGCTGGGTCGACACCGAAATGAGTGAGCCCGCCTTCGGCGACGGGGGCCGGGAGCGGATCGCCCAGGCGATTCCTCTGCGCCGGATCGCTTCGGCCGAGGACATCGCGGGACCGATCTTGTTTCTTTGCTCGGATCTCGCGCGGCACGTGACGGGCGAGATTCTGAATGTGAATGGGGGCAGCGTGTTGTGTGGGTGATTGACCCCTCATGATCCACCTCATCTTCACCGGCGGTACCATCTCGATGCAGCGCGATGCTGCGGCGGGCGGTAAGGTGCCCACCCTGGACGGTAAGGATCTGGTGAGCCTGGCGCCGGGGTTACGGGATTTGGCCCCGCTTGAGATCGACGATTGGGGTCGCTTCCCGGCCTGTCACATGGATCAGGCCAAGCTCTGGGAGCTGCGGGAACATGTGCGCCGTGTCGCCACCGTCTCGAAAGCCGCCGTACCTCCGAGTGGCATCGTCATCACTCACGGCACCGATACGATCGAAGAAACCGGATACCTCCTTGCCCGGACCCTCGATCTGAAACTGCCGATCGTCATTACGGGTGCGATGCTGACGTCGGGGGATCCCGGCTGGGATGGGCCTCGCAACCTCACCGATGCCGTTCGAGTCGCCAGTAATGCGGGCAGCAAGGAACGCGGCGTGCTGGTCGCGTTTGCCGGCCAGGTCTTCGCCGCTCACCAGGCCGTGAAAACCCACACCTCCGATCTCGACGCTTTCTCGGCGCCGCATGCGGCGGCGTTGGGGACGGTCTCCGCGGCGGGTGTCGAGTATCAAGCGGCCGCGGCAAAGCCCAAGGCAGTTACTCCACCCGGACTGACGGCCCGCGTCGCGATGATTCCGGTGATCACAGGCGACAATGGCGAGTTGCTCGATCGCGCCTTCCCCTCCTTCGACGGAGTCGTCGTAGTCGGCTACGGAACCGGCAACTGCCCACCGGGCATCCTCCCCGCCGTGCGGCGCTGGCTCGACGCCGGGAAGCCGGTAGTCCTGGCCAGTCGCTGCATCCGTGGCGAAGTGAGCGCGACCTACGCCTTCCCGGGAGCCGGTGGGGATCTGATCCGGATGGGCGTCTTGCCAGCCGGTCCCCGCGCTCCCTCTCAGGCGCGGATGGAGCTGGCGATTTGTTTGTCAGCAGGGGTGAGTTATGGGGTCAGGGAGTAGGGAATAGGGAGTAGGGTGTGGGTATGGTGTGTGACGTGTAGTGGTGGGGATAAAGCAAAGATCTGAAGGGCCTCGCCCTACTCCCTACAACCTACGCCCTACCACCTATCTCCCTACTCCCTCTGTCCCATCCGCCATCCACTCTTACTTTTCCACCCATGCATTTCCCTGATCGCCTCGAAATTCCCGAAGATGTCCTGGAGATTGCCGAGACGTTGCACGGCGCCGGTTACGAGGCGTGGTGTGTTGGCGGCGCTATCCGGGACACCCTTCTGGGCGAGGCGAACACCGATTACGACGTGGCGACATCGGCGACGCCCGAGGTCGTTAAGAAGCTCTTCGAGCACACCGTGCCGGTGGGAGAGCGGTTTGGCACGGTGGCGGTGCGGACTCGCCGGCGTCATCACGAAGTCACTACGTTCCGCAAAGATGTTTCGACCGACGGTCGGCACGCGGTCGTGGAGTACGGGGCATCGCTCGACGAGGATCTCGCCCGGCGCGATTTCACCGTCAACGCGATTGCCTATGAGCCGCTTCGGCACGAGTGGCGGGACCTGTTCGATGGACTGGCCGATCTCGAAGCCGGCGTGATCCGTGCCGTCGGTGTGCCGCTCGAGCGGTTCCGAGAGGACTACCTCCGGATTCTGCGGGCCATTCGCTTCGCAGCCCGTTTCGGGTTCACTATTGATCCGGGCACCTGGGAAGCGGCTCGGGAGGCGACGCCGGGACTGGCTCAACTCTCCGCCGAACGAGTGCGGGAGGAGTGGTACAAGGGATTGCGCGGCTCCCGCTCGATCAAGCGCCTCGTCGAGCTGTGGTGGGATAGTGGTGCCGCGGCCATCCTTCTCCCTGAATTGCTGAAGGAGGGTCCTGAACCCTCAGGTCCACTCGATACGACGCCGGAGAACCCACTGCTCCGACGGCACGAACTGGTGGGTCGGATGGGGCAGCAGGCCGCTTCGCTGGCGAACCGCGCCGAAGATCGAGGGACGATGGTGCGCCGCGATCCGGTCCTGCTCACCACCTTGCTCTGTCTCGATCCGGTCGGTGTGCTGGTGCGACTCAAGGCCTCGGGCTCTGATATTGCCCGGGCGGCCGCGGTGTTGTCCGGCCCATCTGAGCCCCCCTCACTCAGTGTCATGGCTGTCCGACGTTGGATGGCCGCAGTGGGTGACGCGGCCGACGATCTAACGGCGATCTGGCACATGCGTAACGGCGTCGAACCTCTCTGGGAGCCCGTCATGCGAGGCATTCGGGAACGGGGCGAGCCGCTGACCCGTCGGATGCTGGCCGTGACCGGCGGCGATCTTCAGGCCGTCGGCATCGCGCCGGGTCCGGGGATGGGCCATGTCCTCGATCGCCTGCTGGCGCTCGTCGTGGATGATCCCTCTCAGAACACCCGCGAAACCCTGCTAGCCCACGCCCGGAAGCTCGCGTGAACGCACTGTACTTCGCGCTGGTTGCCGCGGCGGCGAACGTCGTCGGTGCCCTGGCCGTGGTGCGCCATGAGCGGCGCAGCCTCGTGGTCATCGAGACCTTCATGGCGTTCGGGGCCGGCTTCATGCTCGCGGTGGCGCTGGTGGAGGTGGCGCCCGAAGCGTGGGCGCGCGGGGGCCAGGCCCCGCTCTACATGTTGCTCGGTTACCTGGCGGTTCACTTCACGCAGCACGCCTTCGTCCCCCACTTTCATTTCGGTGAAGAGACCCATCGCGTCTCGGCCGGCGCAGGGCTCACCGCCCTGATCGGACTCCTGCTCCACACCTTCTTCGACGGGGTTGCGATTGCGAGCGGCTTTGCCGTCTCCAGCGAGCTGGGCCTGCTGCTGTTTGTGGCGGTATTTCTCCACAAACTCCCCGAGGGAGTCGCCATGGCCAGTGTGGCACTCGCGAGCGGGCAGGGACGCCGCCGCGCCCTGCTGGCCGCCGGAGCGCTGGGCATCGCGACGATCGTCGGAGTCGTGCTGACCGACACGCTGGCACCGCTTCAGGCTCACGGCCTGGCGCTTTCCGCTGGCGTCACGATCTACGTGGCCGCCTCCAACCTCGTTCCCGCGGTGCAGCGGAGGCATGGCTGGCGAATGCCCCTTGCCCTGCTGGGTGGGGCGGTGGCCTTCTTCCTCAGCAAGGTTCTGGTGGAGGCGGGGATGCGGTGATGCGGGAATTATCTTTCTAGCATGAGTCAGTCGTCGCTGTTCACCCTGCCGGAGCCGTTGGCGGCGCGGATGCGCCCGCGCACTCTCGAGGAATGCGTCGGGCAGGAGCATCTGCTGGCGCCCGGCCGTCCCCTGGGCGATGCCATTCGGCGAGGCGATGTCGGCAGCTGCATCTTCTGGGGCCCACCCGGCAGCGGCAAGACCACCATCGCACGCCTGATCGCGCAGTACACCGACCGCGAATTCGTCGAATTCAGCGCCGTCGTGGATGGGGTTCCCCGGGTCCGGGAAATCATCAAGGAAGCCGAAGCACGCCGCACGTTGGGCCGTGGGACGGTGCTCTTTTGCGATGAGATCCATCGCTTCAACCGGGCGCAACAGGATGCCTTCCTCCCCCACGTCGAACGCGCCACCGTCACTCTGATCGGTGCCACGACCGAGAACCCCAGCTTCGAACTGAACGGCTCGCTTCTGAGCCGCTGCACGGTCTATGTGCTCCAGCCGCTCACTCCTGCGGCGATCTTCACCGTCCTCCAACGGACGCTGGAGGACTCCGAGCGGGGCCTGGGACAGCTTGAGCTCAAAGTTCCTGACGACGCTCTCGAACTGCTGGCCGAACAGTCGGACGGTGACGCGCGCCGGGCCTTGGCTGCGTTGGAGCTGGCTGCTCAGCAGGCCGGACCGCGAGGAAGCGTCACCCGCGAGGCGATGGCCGAGGCCCTCTCGCGCCGGATCGCGGTATACGACAAGGGTCGCGAGGAGCATTTCAACATGCTCTCCGCGTATCACAAGTCGCTCCGAGGAAGCGATCCACAGGGTGCGTTGTACTGGATGGCTCGGATGCTCGAGGGTGGCGAAGATCCCATGACGCTTTTCCGGAGGGCGATCGCCATGGCGGCGGAGGACGTTGGCCTGGCCGACCCCGATGCTCTGCGGCTCGCGATCGCGGCGCGGGACGCGTACCACATGCTTGGAGCGCCGGAGGGATACCTGCCACTCGCCGAGATGACGATCTATCTCGCGACGGCGCCCAAATCCAACCGGACGGTGGTGGCACTGCAGGCCGCCCTGGATGCGGCGCGGGAGACCCCCGCGGCTCCGGTCCCGATGCACATCCGAAACGCGCCAACCGGCCTGATGAAGCAGCTGGGTTACGGGGCCGGCTACCAGTACGCCCATGATTCCCCGACCGGGTTTATCCCCCAGGAGTATCTTCCCGACGTCCTCAAGGGTCGGCTGTTCTACGAGCCACACTCGGTCGGATTCGAGAAGCGGATCCGGGAGCGGATGGAATACTGGGACCAGCAGCGGGAACGTGATGCCGGCATTCTCAAAAAAGGAGGGGAACCAGAGCGGTGAGATCCGGGATTATCTTTGGGCGTCTCTAGAAACCAGGACGCGTCCATGTCACGCGCTGCACATTTGACCCTGATGACCCTGCTGCTGGCCGCTTGCGGCAGTGGCAGTGTTTCTCCTTCCAATTTTCTTCAACCTCAGGTCAATCTCCGCCAGGTCAAGCTCCGCACGGCGGGGATCACCGGCGGTACTCTGGATGCACAACTCGCCATTGCCAACCCGAATCACATCGAGGTGAAGGGGGCCAAGCTCTCGGCCGGGCTCGACCTCTCGGGCCAGCACTTCGGTGACCTTGTCACCACCGATGCCTTCACCCTGACGAAGGAAGACACGACACTCATCACCCTCCCTCTGACCTTCAAGTGGGCCGACATGGCCTCGGCGGCCAAGAACATCCTCGGCTATGGTGAGGTGAACTATCACCTGGCAGGCACCATGTCGGTGACCACGCCATTGACGATCGAGGTGCCCTTCACGAAAGACGGAACTGTTTCGGTGGTTCAATGATCGAGATCCAGGCGCCGATCGAGCGTGCCATCCTGATGGGCGCTCCGCGGAAGGGCTCCCCCGACGCGCAGAACGTCACCGAACACCTGGATGAGCTCGCTCGCCTCGCCGATACGGCGGGAGCCGACGTCGTTGGGCGGCTGACCCAGCAGGTTCCTTCTCCCCATCCGGCGACACTGATCGGAGAAGGCAAGGTCGAGGAGCTGCGTGCCCTAGTCGAAGAACGGGGTGCAACACTGGTGATCTTCGACGAAGAGCTGTCACCGGTACAAGGAGCCAACCTCGAGCGGGAGCTCTCGCGGCGGGTGATGGACCGGGCCGAGCTCATTCTCGACATCTTCTCGACCCGGGCCCGGACCCATGAGGCCAAGCTGCAGGTGGAGTTGGCCCAGCTCGAGTATCTGCTCCCTCGACTCACGCGGATGTGGACTCACCTTTCGCGTATTCGAGGCGGTATCGGACTCAGAGGCCCCGGCGAAACCCAGCTGGAAACCGACCGCCGGATCATCCGGCGCAAGATCCAGGGACTCCGGGCCAAGCTGCGCGAGGTCGAACGTCACCGGGCGGTCTTACGGGCGGGACGCCAGCCGCTCCTGAACGCCGCCCTGGTCGGCTATACCAATGCCGGCAAGTCGAGCATTCTACGGATGCTCACCGGTGAGAATGAGATCTTCGTAGAGGACCGGCTCTTTGCGACGCTCGACACACTGACGCGCGAGGTGGATCTGGGCGCCGGATCGAGAGCGCGGGTCTCCGACACCGTGGGCTTCATCCGGAAATTGCCCCACCACCTGGTGGCAAGCTTCCGCGCCACTCTCGAAGAGGTGCGGGAGGCCGACGTTTTACTCCATGTGGTTGATGCCAGTCATCCGGGTTGGGACGAGCAGTATCGAGTCGTCGAGCAGGTTCTCGCCGAGATCGGCATCGAAGACCGACCGGTGGTACCGGTATTCAACAAGATGGATCAGGTACGGGACCCGGCTGCCCTCACGACCAGGGTAAAGGAGTTGTACCCCGACGCGGTTCTGACCAGCACGATGCGCATAGACGGGTTGGAGACCCTGAAAGCGGCCCTCCGCGCTCGAGAACAGGAAGTTCGGCCGGCGGTGACGGTACGGTTGCCGATGTCCGATGGAGCCCGGCTCGCGGCGCTCTACCGTCACGGCGAAGTGCTGGGACTGGCTGCCGCAGGCGACCAGAACGAGATAACGGTGCGACTCGACGGATGGCGGGTGGAACAGCTGCGGAAGGAAGGGGTGGAGGTGGTGGCGAGCCGCCCGCCGCGGAGGCGACGGGCGGGAGCAGAGTGAGAGACTCACTCCGCCTTCGCGCTGAGAACCTGCTCCAGCAACAGCCACCGGTTCATCCCCGCAAACTTCTGATGCATCTTGGTCATCGGCGGCCCACCGGCGGCGCCGTCTTCCTCGATCTGCAGATCGGCCAGGGCTTCGAGGCCTATCGTCAGGAACTTGCGCAGCCCCTTCTCCAGCGCGAGCCCGGCCGTCCGGAAGTTGAATAAGGTGGAGAACTGGAGTGTGAAGCCCAGGTCCGCCAGCTGCTGGTTGGTAATCAGGGTCCCGGCCTGCTTGGCTTTCCCGAAATAGAGGGACGGCGAAAGGTTGAAGCCCAGCATCTGGTCGGGGTAGTACTTGCGCACGCCCTCGCTGAAGGCCTGAGGCTGCTCCAGCTCCACGTTGTTGAACTCCGGCCAGATGACGTCGCAGCCCAGCTCCGCCGCTTCCCACGCATCCTCCACCGCCATCTGCACTCCGCCCGAGGACTGGCCGGGAAGCGCGCCGTCGATCGAGTCGGTGCGGGCGATGATGACGAGATCGATGCCGGTGGCCTGGCACGCTGCCTTGATGGCCTTGAGCTTGGCGATCCAGTCGGCGCGAGGAACCAGGACCTTGTCCCGCTTCGCCTTTCCGACGTTGACGATGTGGCCGCAGGTCCGATTGGCGGGATCCTGGTTCTCCAGGTGCACGCCCGCCGCGCGGGCCCGGATGAGTTCCGTCGCGAGAGAGAAGGTCTGGGTCGGCCCGCCGAATCCGGCTTCCATGTCCACGAACATCGGCGGCACCGACAACAGCTCCCGACCTTCGGTGTCGTAGTAGTGGGTGTGGCGAGCTCCTTCGATCCCCTTCCACATCTCCTCAACCAATTCCACCATCTGGTGGGAGTGGTAGATGCCAATGTCGGGGAACATGTTCTTGGTGGCGGCGAGCTGCCAACCACTTCCATAGAGCGCCTTGAAGCCGAGCCGGGTCATCAGTGCCGCGGTAAACGCGTCATAAGCGCCGGCGGTGTGGACGTAAGATTTGCGAGCGCGAGCTTCGTGCAGCAGCCGCCGGAGTTTGGCGCTGGGCTGCTCCTGCTCGGGCGGAGCCAGCAACCGCGCCACCTCGGCCTTGGGGTAGACGGCGTTCTTGTTGGCTGGGGGTGTCGCAGTAGCCATGGACTCTCTCCCTCGGAAGACTCGACGATAGGCCGTCAGACTTGGGTACGCCCGGTGAGCCAGAAGCGTGCCCGGGCGGGCCCACCTCTTGCCACAGCCCCGATATGCGGCCGGATCGGGGCTGCCGAACGGCACGTTATAATTATCAAATGTGAAATCTTTCACAAGAGGGCGACCGCTATCCGGCGGGGGACGGGGCCCCGCCGCCCCAGGAAGCCGGTCGTGGACCGGGATCGCGGACTGGTGGAAGCCCTTGGCAATAGGCTAGTTTCACCCACTTGGCCTGCCCCGAGGCGGCCGGTCATTCACCGAGGAAACGAAAGCCATGGCAGGCAGTCTGGAACAGTTGCGGGAGTCGGTGGCCAGCGGAAAGGCAGTCACCGGGATCATCGGTCAGGGATACGTCGGTCTCCCCCTGGCGGTCGAATTTGCCCGGAGTGGGTTCCGGACTATTGGCTTTGATATCAGCAGTACGGTTGTAGACGGGATCAACGCCGGCAAGAGCCACGTCGAGGATGTGTCCAGCGGGGTGCTCGACGGATTCGTGAAGAAAGGTCTGATCGCCGCGACCACCGACTTCTCCCGGCTTGCCGAGTGCGACGCCATTTCTATCTGCGTTCCGACGCCGCTCAACAAGACCAAGGACCCCGATCTTTCCTACGTTGTCAGTGCAGCCGAGGCCGTGCGCAAGACTCTGCGCCCCGGTCAGCTCATCATTCTGGAAAGCACGACCTATCCGGGCACTACCCGCGAAGTTGTGCTCCCGATTCTCGAGCAGTCCGGGCTCGTAGTCGGGAAGGACTTTGCCCTGTGCTTCAGCCCTGAGCGGGTGGATCCCGGCAACCCGACATGGCAGACACGCAACACTCCCAAGGTCATCGGTGGCATTACACCGCTGTGTGGAGAGCTGGGCCTGGCGCTCTACAGGAAAGTGTTCGACACGATGGTGCCGGTCGAAAGCCCCGAGGCGGCGGAGTTGGTCAAGGTCTACGAAAACACCTTCCGCCTGATCAATATCGCGTTGGTGAATGAGCTGGCTCAGGCGTGCGACCGGCTGGGACTGGATGTGTGGGGTGTGATCGACGCGGCGGCGACCAAGCCGTTCGGTTTCATGAAATTCACCCCGGGCCCGGGCCTGGGCGGCCACTGCATCCCTCTCGACCCACACTACCTGTCGTGGAAGATGCGCACGCTGTCTTTCAAGACCCGGATGATCGAGCTGGCCAGCGAGATCAACGCCGAGATGCCGGCCTACGTGGTGCGCAAGGTGTCAGACGCACTCAATGACCGGGAGACCTCGCTCAAGGGGAGCAAGGTTCTGATCCTCGGTGTCGCGTACAAGAAGAACATCGGTGACCTGAGGGAAAGCCCGGCGCTGGACATCATCCGGCTGCTTCAGGAGAAGGGCGCCCACGTGAGCTATCACGATCCGTACGTTCCGGTGATCGAGGACGACGGGCATACTCCGCTCAAGGAACTGCCGATGCGGAGCGTTTCGCTCACCGACCAGTTGTTGCAGACGGTTGACCTGGCCCTGATTGTGACCGATCACAAAGACGTGGACTACGGCCGGGTGTTGTCGCTCGCTCCGCTCGTGGTGGACACCCGGGGCGTAATCCGCACCAACGGCAATGGCAAGCTGGTCGGGCTCTCGGGGACGCCGAGCGCGAAACTCTGGTGAACCTCGCGAGTATCGAGGTAACTACGGCTTTCCTTTGCGCTGTGGCCCTGTTGCGGAGAGCCCATCGGGTCGCTGGAACTGCACCGGCACTGGCCAAGCTCAGGCTTCCGGATTGAGACTAAATGTCTCTTCGAGGTCCCAGCCCACCCACGATGGCGAGTCGCTTGCCGAGGTGATCCGGGGAGTGCCTTCTGAGATCCAGCCTGATGGTCTTGCCATCCGAGGTACCAGCCTCTGAACTCTTCAGCTCCCACAACCCGGACCTGGTCGGAGCGACTGATTCGGGGATTGTATGGAGGCGCCGGGCGAAGTCTGACGCTCATGGTTGGCAGCACTGCACTGGGCCAGCTCGCGATCGTCGCCACGTTGCCCATCATCGCCCGACTCTACCATCCGGAGGATCTTGGGCGCCTTGGTACCTTCACGGCCTTTCTGGGAACCGCGTCCGTCGCGACTGCGCTGCGGTACGATATTCTCATCGTCGCCGCCGGCTCGGAGCTGGAGGCTATCGCGCTACTAGCAGGTGTCTGCGCCATGACTATCCCAGTGGCACTTCTTTGCTGCGGGATTCTCGGCTGGCTCATTCATCAGGGACTGCTAGGCTTCGGTGTCCTGCCACCCGATGCTGTGTTATGGATGTTCCCAGGCCTGGTGGCCACACAGCTCTTTCTCACGCTCCGGTATTGGTTAATGCGAAGGCAGGAGTTTCCAACCATCGCGAGGGTAACTCTAGGCCAGAGCGTAGTTCGGGCCATTGCTCCGCTGGCGCTGTATCCCTTAGGTGGCTGGACGCCATTGGTCGCCTCTGAGGTGGCCGGCCGTTGCGCCGGTATGGGCACCATGCTGAAGGCGCGAGGCAAGGAATTGCGCCTCGCGCTTGCTGGGTTGCCCGCTGGTGCGGTTACGCGCGCCCTTCGAAACCACCAGGAATCGCCACTGGCCGGACTGCCTTCGACACTCATCAATACGGCCTCGAACTACCTGCCATTGCCGCTGATTGCGGGAGCCTACGGCGCGGCGGCCGCTGGCTATTTCGCGGTGGTGCAACGCGCGATGCAGCTGCCCCTCAGTCTGGTCGGGCGCAATGTCGCGGATGTGTTTCATGCCCGGCTTGCGCACCACGCCCGTGTCGCATCCGGGGATGCGCGGCGGTTGTTCTGGCGGACGAGCCTTCTGCTCTTGGGGCTGGGGATGATTCCCGGCGCGGTAGTTCTACTCGCCGGCCGACCGGCAATAATTGCGCTCCTTGGGCGAGAGTGGGCGGTATCGGGCGACTTGCTCGTGGCCCTCGTTCCGTGGAGCGTGGCCATGTTTGTGGTCAGTCCCCTGAGCCGCGCCGTTGTTGTTTTCCGGGGACAAACGCTCAAGCTCGTTTACGATCTCATCAGCCTGGTTGCGGTATTCGTGGTCATGGGTATGGCCACGAGCCGAGACTGGTCGCTGACCCGGCTGGTCTGGATCTTGAGTTGGTCCCAGGCCGCGACGTATATCGTGTACTTCGTTGTCCTGCTCCGGTTGCTCCCGGCGAATGCGGGTGCGACGCCGGTTGCAGTGCCGCCGTTGGACGGCGATTGACGGCAAGCGCGAGGATCGCAGGTGACGAGATAGGGCGCGGTCCCATCGCTGCACGGGGAATGCAACGAATCGCGACGGTGGCGCTGGTTCTAGCATATGTTGCCACACTCCGCCTGTCATACACCACCATCATTGTCCCTCGTTTTGGTTACTTGGGCTATAGCTATTCCTCGCCCGCACCGGCTTCCGAAGCCGGGATGCTCCTGCTGGCCCTGCTTCCTGCCCTGCTGCTCCCAGTCACACTCCGGCGACCGAGCTCCTACGTCCTCTGGTTTCTGTATACGATTGTTTTGATCCCAGCCATGCTGATGCCGATCTACACTTCGGCCCTGGATTGGCCAGCTGCGGTGCGGCTCGGGATTGTCATGCTAGTGTGCTTCCTGCTCCTGCTGGCCGCGGCACGCTTGCCGCGGGTGCGGATTCCGGCGCTGCGGATGCCTGAATCGCTGTTTTGGCTCGGGATGCTGGGATTCGTGGCGCTGGCGCTGTTGGCCATTCGAGCCGTGTTTGGCGTTCCGCTTTCCATCCCCACGCTGGCCGAGGTCTACCAACGACGAGATCAGTTCAAGGCCACCGTTGAGGGGAGTGGCTCCGGAGTGGTTTACCTGATCGTCTGGCTCGCTAACGTCATCAATCCGCTCTTGATGGCACGTGCCCTCCTAGCCCGGCGCTGGGTTTGGGGGATGATCGGCCTCATCAGTCAGGTGGCCTTGTTCAGCATCAGCGGATTCAAGAGCGTCCTGTTGGCGCCTGTATTGCTGGTCGGGCTCGCGGTGATCCTTTCCGACCGGGGCAAGAGCTACGGCGTGCGATTTCTTACAGTCCTCGTATTGTTCGTGGGGCTCGGATTGGTGCTTGATCCGGTGCTGCCTGTCAATCCACTGACGAATCTGTTCGTTCGACGCCTGATCGTAACGCCCGGAGTTCTGACCGGCCACTACGTGGCATTCTTTTCTTCTCACCCGCAGGCGCTCCTGGGCTACGGAGTGTTCCGCCATCTGGCTGACAACGTCTACGGGCACTCGCCGGCGCTCGTAATTGGTGAGCTGCTCTCCCCGGGGCAAACGCTCGACGCGAATGCGAACTTCTGGGCGGATGCCTTCGCAAACTTCGGGTACGGCGGTATGTTGATATTTTCGGTGCTTCTGGGGACGATACTCTGGCTGTACGACAGTCTGGCGTTGGGCAAACGGCTGGGGTACTCGGTGCTTCTTATCGCGATGCCGACTTTTTCTCTCACGAACTCGGCCTTACTGACTTGCCTGGCCACCCACGGCCTGGGCCTGGCCCTGGCCGTGGTAGCGCTGCTCCCGAAGCAGCCCCCCTTTCGAGGTCAGCCCGATGATTGACCAGCATGCGGCACCGACCTCAAGCAGTTCCGATATCTCGGTTCTCGGGGTCATTAGCAGCGCATTGCGCCGATGGCGTCTCTTGGTCGGGCTTCCGGTCCTGTCGGTGGTTGTGGTTATCCTCATTGCACTCGTGTGGCCCAGGAGTTACACGGCCTGGGCTGCCTTCACCCCGGAATCGAACAGCAGTCAGCTATCGACGCTGGCCGGAGTGGCGGCGGAATTCGGCGTGAATATTCCCACGAATGCTGATGAAGCCGAGTCCCCGCAATTCTACGCCGACATGATAGGCGGTCAGACCTTTCTGGAGGGCCTTGTCCGCGAGCCATACGTGCTCACCGAGGATTCGGCGCGTGTGGTAGTACGGATGGACACGGTTCTCGACGTCTCGGAAGCGACGCCAGCGGCCACGACGGCTCGCGGGGCCGAATTGCTCGATCGGAAGATCAATGCGTTTGTCTCTCCGACGACTGGCGTGGTAAAGGCCACGGTCACCCTGCGATCGGGGCTGTTAGCCAGGGCCGTGCTGGAACGCGCCTTGACCCAGATCCAAACGTTCAATGCCACTTCACGGCAGAGCCGGGCCCGGTGGGAGCGGGCGTTTATCGAAGAGCGGCTGCGCCAAGCCGGAACTGAGCTGGCCGAAGCCGAGGACCGGTTGGGGACGTTCTTGGTACACAATCGGGATTTCAGCAAGTCACCCCAGCTGCAATTCGAGTCCGACCGCCTTCAGCGGGTGGTTTCGTTACGCCAAGAGGTCCTGGAGACCCTGTCCAGGTCGCTGGAACAGGCCAAGATCGACGAGGTTAAGGCGAGTCCGGTGCTCACGATCGTTGAGCCTGCCTCGGTGAATCCCTTCCCGGATCGGCGGCATCTCCTCTTGAAGGCGTTGCTTGCGTTTTTCGCGGGTCTGACCGTCGCGGCGTTGGTGGCCATCGCCGAGGAGTATTACGGCGTGGCGGTTCGCAGCGATGTCGATGGTGCCAGGAGAATAGCCGAGGAGATAGTCGCTGCCCGGTTGGACGCCGCCAAGGTTCGGCGTACCTGGGCGGGATGGCGTCGAAAGCGGGCGTGAGCGGCCGCCGGGCGGGGAATGCCGTGAGGATTGTTCACCTGACAATTGTCCATCGACCAGATGATGTCCGGATCTTTCTGAAGGAGTGCAGGACCCTGGCTGCCCGGGGGTATGAGGTGGTTTATGTGGTGCCAGGGGGCGAACTCGGCACGGTCGACGGCGTGCGACTCCATCCGATTTGGCAGCCGAGGTCGAGAGCCCTGCGGCTGGCGGTGGGGGCACCCATCGTGCTGAGGGCCGCCCTCCAGGAAAGGGCTGCGCTATACCACCTGCACGATCCTGAGCTGCTGCCCGTCGGATTGGTGCTCCGATGCCTCGGGCGGCGGGTCGTCTACGATGCACATGAGGACCTGGCTGCCCAGATTCAGAGCAAACATTGGGTTCCCCACATCCTCCGGAAGCCTATCGCAGCGCTCGCGCGAGGCCTCGAGCGGTTTGCAGCCCGGCTGTTCAGTGGTGTGGTAGCGGCAGGCGAGGACGTCGCTCGCGCCATCGGGTCCGAGGGAGTGGTCATCCTGCGGAACTATCCTCTCCTCGAAGAACTGCCCCGCTCGAGCGGGCTCGCTCTCTCAAGTCGTGCTCCACAAGTGGTGCACATCGGTGGCCTGTCTCGAATTCGCGCCAGCCGGGAGCTAATCCAAGCCATCGCGCTGGTCCCCGATGAGCTGAATGTCCGGCTTGTGCTGGCCGGAAGCTTCGCGCGAGACGGGCTGGAGGCGGAGGTACGCCAGCTCCCAGGCTGGGATCGGGTTTCCTTTCTTGGCTGGTCCTCAAGGGCGCAGATCGGCGCCGTCCTGGCCGATTCCCGTATCGGCATCGTATTGTTTCGGCCGGAGCCCAACCATTTTGGGCTGCGATCGAACAAAGTGTTCGAATACATGGCGGCGGGACTCCCGATCATCGGCCCAAATTTCCCAGCGTGGAGAGCCCTCTTGGAGGGAGAATCGTGCGGCTTGGCAGTCGATCCGACAGACTCGGCGGCGATCGCGGACGCGATTATGAAATTGCTTCGAGACCCACGGCTGGCAGCTGAAATGGGGGCGCGAGGCGCCCAGGCTGTACGCACCCGGTATAACTGGGAACGCGAATCGGCCCAACTCCTCAGCCTCTATCATCGCCTCCTTCCGGGCGGGCCTGCGCCGGTCGCCGACCGATCCTCGAACTGATGGAGCCGCGGCGGGACCTGCGAGATTGCCCAAGCTGAAAATCCTGTTCTTCACGGATCATTTTCGTCCGGAACCGAGTGCGCCCGCCGCGCACATCTTCGAACGCTGCCGACTCTGGGTCGCTGGCGGACACCAGGTCACAGTCATAACAAGCGCACCCAATTTTCCAGAGGGAACAGTCTACCCTGGTTACCGCAACGCGTGGCACGGCGTCGAGGTGATGGATGGTGTCAGAGTAGTCCGGGTCAAGACATACATCGCCAGGAACGAGGGATTTGTGCGACGGATCCTGGACTATCTGTCGTTCATGTGCTCGTCTTTCTGGATGGCCTTTGGGGAACCCAGACCAGATGTGATCATCTCGTCTTCGCCGCATCTGTTCGTCGCCTACGCAGGGTGCCTTCATGCCATCCTGCGGAGGATTCCGCACGTCATCGAGGTGCGAGACCTCTGGCCGGCGTCGCTGCTGGAGAACTCGGGAATAAGGCCGGGGTTGGCCTACCGAATCCTTGAGAGAAGCGAGTTGATGCTCTATCAGCGGTCGGCCCGTGTCATCGCGCTCTCGCCAGCGATCGCAGATGACATCGTGGCCCGGGGTATCCCTCGCCAAAAGGTTGATACGATCATCAACGGCGCCAATTTGGAGCTATTCACGCCGAGGCCGGTCGATCGTGCCGTGCTCGAGCGCTATCAGCTTTCCGACAGGTTCGTGGTGGGATACATCGGCACCATCGGGCTCTCCCACGGGCTCGAGTTCGCCATCAGCGCTTTTCGCCAGCTTGAGGGTACTGGCGCGCTCCTGTTTATTGTGGGGGTCGGAGCTGCGAAGGAGGGTCTCGAATCGCTTGTCCGCGGGGAACGGATCCGCAATGTTGTTTTCGCGCCCCGCCAGCTCAAAGAGGACGTACCTGCCCACTGGAGCGTCTGCCAGGTTTCGCTGATTCACCTTCGAGACGCCGAAGTGTTTCGTACAGTCATTCCCTCCAAAATCTTTGAGTCGATGGCGATGGGGCTACCCATCATCTATGCCGGGCCGGAGGGCCCGGGAGCCGATCTGGTCCGGCGTCGGGGTGCAGGAATTGTCGTGCCCCCAGAACAACCGGCGCAGCTCGCTCAAGCTGTCGAACTCCTGATGACCGACGATGTCCGGCGGCGAGAAATGGCGGAGGCCTCGTTGAAGGCCGCACCGGATTACTCCCGACAGCGCCAGGCCGACGAATCGCTGGCGTCTCTTCAATCCGCGGTCGCAGCCCGAGCGAGCCGGTGACAACTGTCGCTTCCAAGCGCCCGTCCGACGGGCTACTTGGTGTAGACGACCAGCGCCATGCGACAGTAGCGCCGGAGCGGGAGCAGGAACCGGAGAAGTAAACGGTCGATAGCCATCAGCGGCTCGGCGGAGGAGGGTCCGAACAACCGGACTAGCCGGATCAGGAATCCATAGCCCGTGATCCGGGTCATGCGGAAAAGCTCTTGGCTTGCGGACAACAGCTCCTGGTTGGTCATTGCGCGCTCGTCCAACGCCGCGGCGTATTCCTTCCAGCGCCGACGGCTCAGAATCGACGGACGGTAGTAGGAGCTGTTGCTCCTGCCGGCCGGGAAGAGGTTCTGCAACAGGTCGAACCACCGGCTGTTTTCCACGCTCTCCACGAACACCGCGATGCCACCGGGCTTGAGGACCCGGTGGCACTCTTGGAGGGTTCTTCGCACCTTAGCCTCAGGCAGATGGTGCAGAACCGCAATTCCCAAGACCACGTCGAACGCTTCAGAATCGATCCCGGTGAGGTCCGAAATGTCACCTTGGCGGAAATCACAAGACACCCCGTTCAGGGTGGCGAGTTCGGCGGCGGCAGAAACCAGATCCTGTCCCAAGTCCACTGCCGTGACCGTGGCCCCTTGCTGGGCGAGCCAAACCGAAAGATCTCCGCGGCCGAATCCCAACTCCAGCAATTGCTTACCCGCCAGGGGACTGACCAGATCCAAAAACTCCAGGTAGAACTCTCTGTCCTTGACGGGGCAGGTTGAGATTCGGTATCGCTCGGGATGTTCCGCGATGTCGAGGCGACGGGCAACCCCGACCGCGTTCCACCGTTGCTGTTTTTCCGCCCTTCCGGCTGGGGTCATGGTCTGATGGATCCTGCTGCGGGTTGTCGGATGGCTTGATAATAAACCCGGGGGACTTTCCAGTGGAGCGGCCAGCTTGGGTGGTAGTCAGAACTGCTTGACGTACAATGTTACGATTGCAATTTCCCCCCAGCAACGGCCAATGCCGCCAACGGTACCGCTACACTATGCAGATTGTCTTGATGCAGATTGTCCTGCCTACTCGCGTGAAGTGCATGCCGCGAGGTACTGCAGAGCGCAGGTCGCCGTGACCGCGAGTAAAGCATGAGTCTGGTCGCTGTGACCGGTGCCAGTGGGTTCATCGGGCACCACGTTGTTTCCGCTTTTCACTCGGCGGGCCTGCGGGTGCGGGCAGTCGTGCGTCAGGGGCCGGACTCCGGCCGGTTCCCGCCGGAGGTCGAGCGGGCACCTGTCTCGCGAATCGACGGATCCACGGACTGGTCCGCGGTACTTGACGGCGTGGATACGGTGGTGCACCTCGCCGGTGTTGCCCACCGCATCGGCGTGGCCGAGCGTGCGGCACGGGAGGAATACCTGGCGGTGAACCTCGCAGGTACCGCCCGTTTGGCCGAGGCCATGGCCAAGTCGGGTACCGGGCGACTCGTGTTCCTCAGCTCGATCGCAGTCTTCGGCTCCTCTGCAGATCGGCCGGTGAGCGAGGCCACGCCGGTCGCTCCAGACTCGGCCTACGGACGCAGCAAGTTCGAAGCGGAACGAGCGTTGCAGCGCGCGCTCGCAAGTGGCCCGGGCGATTGGGTGATCGTTCGCCCTCCGCTGGTATATGGGCCCGGCAACCCCGGCAACATGGCGCGGCTGCTACGCCTGATCCGCAGCGGGTTACCTTTGCCATTCGGAGCGGTCAGAAACCGGCGGAGCTTCCTATATGTGGAGAACCTGGCGGATCTGCTCCGCACCGTTGTTCGTGCTCCAGCGGCTTCCCGCCGTTGTTTCGTCGTGGCCGACCGTGAGGTGGTCTCCACCACCGAGCTGCTCCAGCTGATCGGGCAAGTGGTCGGGAAACCGGTGCGGCTGTTCCCACTCCCAATGCCGCTGCTTCGGGCGCTCGCCGCAGGTTCGTATTCCCTCGAGCGGCTGATCGGGAGTTTCGTAGTGGATGCATCGCTCGCGGAGGAGACATTGGGTTGGGTGCCTACCTTCTCACTCGCTGAGGGGCTGCAACGGACCTTCGGGGTCTGAACGCTTCCCGTGCGCCCCATATTCCGAGGTTCAGACTTGTCACTTTTATTGGACGGGACGGTGACTCTGGTGTGTTCGAGCGAGTTGGGGTCTCGACTGCTGGGTTCCCTCACGGTTGACATCACCAGGATCACTCTGGCGACCGGGTACCGCGTCCGGTTCACTCCGGACTCGGACTTTCACGTAACCGCGCAATGGTATCCGAGCCGATCGCCTCGCTGATCCTGGCCCTGATCGCCGTGACGACGAGCGCCTGGCTCACCGGTCGGGTACGCGCCTATGCCCTCGCGCGGCAACTCCTGGATGTCCCCAACGTCCGCAGCTCCCACAGCACTCCGACTCCGCGAGGCGGCGGGGTAGCGATCGTCATCGCGGTGCTGCTGGTCCTCGTCGTCGGTGTCGCGTTGAAAGTGATGGACTGGCGACTCGCCGTGGCACTCGGTGGCGGCGGTTTGCTGATCGCCTTGGTGGGATGGTGGGATGACCATAAGGGACTCCGTCCTCGAGTTCGGGCCGCCGGGCATGCGGTGGCCGGCATCTGGGCCCTCTACTGGCTTGGGGGCTATCCCCAGTTGCGCCTGGGAGACTTTGTGGTCGCGCTGGGCCCCGCCGGGTACGTCCTCGCCCTCGTCGGGATCATCTGGTCGGTGAACCTTTTCAACTTCATGGATGGGATCGACGGGATCGCCGGCGTCGAGGCCGTGACGGTGGGAACCGGCGGTGCTCTTCTGCTCTGGGCCGCCGGGCTATCGGACGGGGCCTCCGCTTCGCTGGCGATCGCGGCCGCGGCGCTGGGCTTTCTGTTCTGGAATTGGGCACCAGCCCGGATCTTCATGGGAGACGCGGGCAGCGGCTTCCTGGGGTTCTCCTTCGCGGTGCTTGCGATCTGGTCCGAGAATTCGCATGGTCCCCCGGTGGTTCTGTGGGGGGTCCTCGCGATGGTGTTCGTATTCGATGCCACGGTCACTCTGATCCGTCGCGCCCTCCGGCACGAAGCCCTTGCCCAGGCCCACCGCAGCCACGCCTACCAGCGCCTCGTCCAGGCTGGGAAATCCCACGCGGTGGTCACCGGGTCGGTCCTCGGGATCAACCTGCTCCTGATCCTGCTGGTCGTCTCTCCCGGAATGGGCCCGGTCCCCGTGTTGGGGATGGCGTTAGCGGTGTGCGGTGGGGCCTATCTGATCGTGGAAATTCTCCGCCCGATGTAACCCGCCTACCGGGCCTTTTGACACCTAGCGTATTGCTGGCGCGCGGGTTAACCTAAGCGGTCCCCGAATTAGAGCAGGACGAAAAGCGTCACGGTAGCACTGCCCCGGTTGCCCGCGAAAGGATTCGTCGCCCAAGGGTTTGGCGCGCGGAATCCGACCCTCTCTCCTGATCTGCATGCTAAGCCGACCCAGAAATCGATACTTCTTCCTGCTCGACGCCTACCTGCTGGTTGTGTCGGTTGTGCTGGCCTACCTGCTTCGGTTCGAAGGACTCGATTGGCCGGCCAACCAGCGCGAAGTAGTCGTCACCTTCATCGCGATCGCGATCCCTTTCAAGCTTTTCATTTTCTACCGCGCCGGCTTGTACCGACGGCTGTGGCAGTATGCCAGCGTGCTCGAGCTGGAAAGCATTCTGATCGCCACCAGTCTCGCCGGGGTCGCTTCGTTTTTGCTCGGGGCGGTGCTGCTCCCCATCGCCGGCCTCACGCCTGGTCGCGTACCCCTCTCCATCCTCGTCATCGACTGGCTGCTCACTGCGGGGTTCGTGGCGTTGCCTCGACTCCTGCTGCGCATGTCGCGGCGTCGTCGGAACAATCACGAATCAGCCGAGGCGAGGCGAGTGCTAATTGCGGGCGCGGGGTCCGCCGGTGGGTCAATTGCCCGGGAGCTGATGCAGGACCCCAGGCACGGCATCGTGCCGGTCGGTTTCGTGGATGACGATCGGACCAAGCACGGGCACCGGATGCATGGGCTTCCGGTCATGGGTGCCCTGTCGCAGATCGCGGAGATCGTCCGCCGGGAGCGAATCGGGGAGGTAGTGATTGCGATGCCCTCGGCTCCGGGCACCGTGGTGCGCCAGGTGGTTCGAGCCGCTGCCGAGGCGGACGTCAAGACTCGAACGATGCCGAGCATCTTCGACCTGATCTCGGGGCGGGTGCAGGCGACTGCATTGCGCCAGGTCGAGATCCAGGATCTTCTGCGGCGGGAACCGGTCCAGACCAACCTGGATGAGGTGCGAGGGCTGGCAGCGGGGAAGCGGGTTCTGGTGACTGGTGCCGGTGGTTCGATCGGAAGTGAGCTTTGTCGCCAGGTGGCGCGGCTCCAGCCGGCCCATCTGGTCCTGCTGGGCCATGGGGAGAATTCGATCTTCGAAATCCGCCAGGAGCTGATCGAACGATTCCCGGAGGTCCCGCTCGAGTCGGTCATCATGGACGTGCGGGATCGTGAGGGGATGGAGCGGGTGTTCGACCGGTACGCGCCGTCCTCGGTGTTCCATGCGGCGGCGCACAAGCATGTGCCGCTGATGGAGACCAACATCGCCGAGGCGGTGACCAACAACGTCCTAGGCACCAAGAACGTGGTCGAGTTGGCCGCCGCGGCGGAGGTCGAGCACCTGGTACTGATTTCCACCGACAAGGCGGTCCATCCCACCAGCATCATGGGTGCGACCAAACGGGTCGCCGAGCAGATCGTGCAGGACACCGCCGAGACCACGGGCCGGAACTTCGTCTCGGTGCGGTTTGGGAATGTGCTGGGAAGCCGGGGCAGTGCGGTGCCGATCTTCCTGCGCCAGATCGCGACTGGGGGCCCGGTGACGGTGACTCACCCGGAGATGCGCCGCTACTTCATGACCATTCCGGAGTCGGTGCAACTGGTGCTACAGGCGGGCGCCATCGGCAAGGGCGGCGAGGTCTTCGTGCTCGATATGGGCGAGCCGGTCAAAGTCGTGGACCTCGCGACCGACCTGATCCGGCTTTCCGGCCTCGAGGTCGGACGAGACATTGAGATCCGCTTCACGGGTGCCCGTCCTGGCGAGAAGCTGTACGAAGAGTTGTTCTTCAGTGCCGAGAGCGCCGAGCCGACCGACCACGCGAAGATCCTGCGGGCCAAGAACGCCGTTCTGCCTCCGGGTGTGGGGCCGCTGGTGAACGACCTTATCGTTGCGGCGCTGGAACGGTGGGCCGACGACGACCTGCGGGAATTCCTGCGGCGCCTAGTCCCCGATTTCGAGCCGACCCTGGCGGGCGTGCCGGTGCGGGCGGAAGGGCGTGAGGTGTTGGGGAAGGGAGGGGAAGCCGCCAGCCTGGAGCGCCTAAGAGAGGATGAGTTAGACCCCCGTTGAAAAGCATACCGCGGAGCACGCTGATCACGCGGAAGGTATTTGTAATTAGGGTTTCTTCACCATTATTCATTGTCCGCGTCTTCCGCGGGTTTCCGCGTCGTCCGCCGTAAACAGTTAGCCCACCGGTAGGATCAGCCTCGGACAACTGTAACTTCGCTGTGGGGAACCGCGAGAAGCGGCCAGTCGAGGCGAGCTCTTCAATAGGAGCACCCTCACCTCGTGAGCACCACCACCACCGTGGTCAGACTCGCAAGAATAGCTGCCAGGGCTCCTAACGTGGCGGCCGTTTCCTTGGGCGGGCCCGGTATTTTTTCAGGAACGAACACCACCGCACCTGCCTTAGGTTTGGGCTTCCCGTCAGCAAACAAAAACCGCCGCTTCACGCTCTCTACTTTGCCATTGGGCTGCGTTACGTAGGAGCGACCGCCGTCGGCCTTTTGTGCGAATCCACCCGCCGCCCCAACGTAGAAATCCATGTCCTTGCCGGGCACATACGCCACCGAAATCGGAGCGTTGACCGAGCCGCGGACGTACACCACGGGATTGTATTCCGGGATGAAGATTGAATCCCCTCCGGCCAGGATCAGGTTGTCACGGTCTTGAGGATCCTTCAGGGCAGCCGGGAGGTCCACCCCGATCCGCCCACCACGATCGATCTCCCGAAAGAAGGTGACTCCTTGGGGATACGCTGCCTTGGTCAGGCCACCCGCCCTCGTGATGAGGTCGGTCAAGCGGTCGGTCCGGGTCTGCAGGGAGTACCGTCCAGGGTAGACCACTGCCCCAGTGATAGCCACGGTGCGCTGCAGCTCCCAGTCAGGCTGCCGGAAGATCAGGATGTTGTCGTAGGGTAGCAGCTCGAACTCGGGGGCGCCGCTGGAAGGCGCCGGCTTCCCAGGTGGCCCCAGATATTTGCCTGCGGAGGTTCGTTCGAAGAGGTAGCTCGAATCCATTGGAACACGCATCGCTGACGCTACACGACCCACCTCGCGGTCCTGGTCGCTCGGCAACCGGGCGACCTCCGCTTCTGAGATCAATGCATCCTCGGTCATGCCATCGGCCTGCAAGATCGCGTCGCGCAGGGTCATGCCCTCGCGGAAGGGCAGTTGTCCGGGCTTGCGCACCGCTCCCGTGATCGCGATGAACCGCTCGGGGCGAAAGCTGGTGCGGCTGAGGACCAGGATTTCGTCGAATTCCATCAACGGCAAGTCGTCGGTGAGCGTCCCGGTTGAGTCCCGGAAAGTGTCTCGTAGCTGGGTCCGGGTGGAATCGGACTGCAACCGGGAGATCAGGACCTGCCCGGGGTAGAAGTCGGGCTTGAGCCCGCCGGAAAGGCGAATCGCGTCGCTCAGTTTCATGCCGGACGTGAACCCTACCGGGCCCTCCGTCCGGATCGCCCCCCTCACCACCACCAGGTTCCGCCGAGTATCGCTCACCGGGAACACGATCACCGAGTCGCCAGGCTCCATTCGGAAGGCGGGCGCCTCACCACGGTCGAATTCGGTGGCCGGAATGTCCAGCACTACCCGGTCCTTACCGTCGGTCCGCTGATCCGGAGGCAGGATGCGGTCTATCTGAACCCGCCGGCGCAACGCGGTCGGGTCGAACCCGCCGGCTGTCCGAATCAGATCACCCAGAGTCTCGCCTGGGAGGAGCTCGTAAATGGCCGGTCGAACCACCCGACCGGTCATTTTCACCGGTGTCTTGCGCACCGGGACGAAGATCACGTCCCCAGTCTCCAGCCGGATGTCGTGGTTCGCGTCGCCCCGCAGCAGGTAGTCGTAGATGTCGAGCGAGTCCACGAGCTTGCCTCCGCGGTGCACCTCCACCTGCCGGAAGCTGCCGTTGACGGTGGGCCCTCCAGCCTCGTAGAGAGCATTAAGCACCGTGCCCGCCGCCGAGATCTGATAGGACCCCGGCCAGTGCACATCACCGGTCACGAATACCTGGATGGTGCGAAGCCGAGCCACGGTCACGGTAAACTTGGTCGTGGCGTTGGGGCCGCGCCTCACCCCCGAGTAGACCTTGCCGAGCCGGGTGTAGAGCAAGTCCTCCAACTGGTCCATCGTCAGATTGGCAACATTGATCTGTCCCACCTGCGGAATCGCGATGAATCCTTCTCGCGAAACCACCAAGTCGTGTGCCAGTTCGACATCCCCCGTCAGGATCAGCACCAGCTCGTCGCCCGGACCGAGCCGGTAATTGGGATCGACCGGCCCGCTCAAGGCCGGCTGAAAGAGGTTCGTGGCGCGCTGGAAGATGTCCATGCCGAACACCTTCAGCGAAGTGTCGGGCGCCGCAAGCGAGTCACGCCGCAGACTATCCGCGATCATACGCGCGGAGTCGGTGAGCATCAGCAGGGATTCGGCCTCTTCGCCGCCCAGGATCCCCATCTGTTGCACGGCGGTCAGCGTGTTGCCGGTCGGATTGGTGATGTTGAGCGTGTCGGTGGAGCTGGGGAGATACTGGTCGAGCAGGCTATCAGGATACCCAGCCGCACGGAGCCGGGCACGGATCTGGTCGTCGGTGAGGCCCGACGCCCCGATCTTCTGCCGTAACCTTCGGGCCAGCTCGGGCTGCTGCTGCAGGATCTGCTGAGCCTGTGCCGGACTGGGCAGCTGAGGAGGCGGCTGAGTAGGCACCTGTGCCCCCGCGGGAAGCGCTGCGGAGCCGAGCAACAGCAGAATGAGCGGGAATACCCTGCAAAGACGGTAGGGCGCTGTTCGCATGTGCAGGGAAGATGCGCCGCACTCGAAGGGGGGTCAAGCGCGTCCGAGGACCATCTCCCAGAACTCCACCGTGCGGCGAGCGACCGCCTCATCCACGTATTCGCTCATGACGCGAAATCGGGCTTCCCGTCCCAGCCTCGCCCGCTCACGCGGAGCATCGGTGAGATGCTGCAGGGCGGCGGTCAGGGCGCCGACGTCGTCCTCCTGCACCACCAGGCCTGCGGTATCGATCAATTCCGGAATCACCCCCGAGTCGGTCCCGACAACTGTGACACCATGCCCCATGGCTTCAATCAGGGCGGGATGGAAGGTCTCCACCCATCGTGGTGTGGTGCGGGAGGGGACGACCAGGCAATCGATCTCCGGCCAGAGACGAGTCACTTCCTGCTGGGGGATCGCGCCGAGCCAGGTGACGCGGGCGGCGATGCCCAGTCGCTCCGCCAGGGTCTCCAACTCTTCCTGGGCCGGTCCGGTGCCGACTACGGTCAGGGACCAGCGCCCCAGCAGCTTCACGCAGGCCCGGAACAGCGTGTCGAGCCCCTTCTCGTGAACCAGTCTGCCAACAAAGCCCAGAGCCAGTCCATTGTGTTCTTCGCGCTGCGGTTCGACCGGCGGCGTCAGTCCGGTCTGGGGGATAACCGCAACGGGCGCTTCAGGCCGGAGCTTGGAGACGAGGCCCGCCGCCAGCCGGTTCCCGCCGATCAAGGCCCGAACCCGTCGTAGCGTGCGCTTGCGCCGTAACCCCTCGAACAGTGAATAGGTGCGGGCCAGGCTCTCGAGGGTGAACAGGGTCACGGGCAGCTTGAGGGCCGACGCCTGACCGCTCGCGGTATGAGCGACCGGGGTCCACGGCTCTTCCTCGATCTGGATCACGTCGGGCCGGAAGTCGGTAAAGAGGCTGCGCAACGCGCGCCGGCTCCAATGGGTGCCCGATACCGGGATCGGCACGATGCGGACGCCGCCGTCGCTACCCCAGCTCGCCTTGACCCGGCCGGCCCCCGGACCAGACCACTGCTCGGGTACGGCGACGCTCACGGTCCAGCCCAGGGTATTGAGAGCCCGGAGCTTCCCCCGCGAGGCGGGATCGAGGTACGAGTGGGAAACGATCACGGCACGCAAAGGACAGGCCTCCTAGCGCTGTTCAATGAGATCCCGTACCGCCTGCGCGATCCGCTGCGCGGCGGTACCGTCCCCATAGCTGGTGCGATCCCAGATCTCGCCGCTTCCCCAGCGGCTGAGCTGTGCCGCGAGCGTGGTCGCGAGGCGTTCCGGGGCCACCTCGGGGGGGACCAGCACGTTGGCGCCGCAGTCCAATGTCTCCGTCCATTCGGTTTCGGCGCGCACCGTGATGCAGGGAGTCCCGAACCAGTAGGCCTCGCGTTGCAGCCCTCCGGAGTCAGTGATGACAGCCTGAGCGCCGGCCGCAAGAGCCAGACTTTCCAGGTAGCCAACGGCGGGAATCAGGGAAAGCGCTCCGCCATCGCTGGCGCCCAGCTCCTGCAACACCGACCGGGTCCGCGGATGCACCGCGAGCACGACCGGCTGCGCCAGCATGCGGAGCGCGTTCAGCACGCCGCGAAGCACCTCGGGACGATCGGTAAGCTCGGCGCGGTGCAGGGTCGCGAAGAGATAGCCGCCGTTGGCCGCTGCCTTGGCAATACTCCCGGGGGCGGGAAGACGGGTCCCCTGCGCCCGCAACACGTCATAGGCAACGTCTCCGGTCTCGACGATTCGAGCGTCGGGGCGTTCGGCTTGAAGCCTTCGGGTTGCGGTCGCGCAAGGAGTACACAAGAGCGACGCGACCGCGTCTACCGCACGCCGATTGATCTCTTCCGCCATGAGCCCGTCGGTGGAACGGAGCCCTGCCTCGACGTGAACTACTGGAATGCGGAGCTTCACCGCGGCGAGTGTCGCGCCCAGGGTCGAGTTGGTATCCCCAATCACGAGCACGGCCCCGGGTTGGTGCTCCTTCAACACGGCCTCGGCGCGGATCAGGATCGCGGCCGTCTGTTCGGCATGGCTGCCCGAGCCGACCTCGAGGAAGAGATCGGGCGCTTCCACCACCAGCTGCTCGTACAAGAGGGCATTCATCGCGTAGTCGTAATGCTGCCCGGTATCCATCGCGAGGACACGCCAGGCCGGGGACAGCGCACGACGAAGGGCGCTCGCCTTGATAGTTTGCGGGCGGGTGCCGTAACAGAGTGCCAGGGTATGGGATGTGTGGGGTTCCACTAACCGGAAAGATGCCATAGCAGGGGCGCCGTTGACAGGTCTACCGGGGTGGGACAAGTTGCGCTTGCGCATGCGCATCCTTCATCTCGCGAAGTACTACTGGCCGCGCTCCGGCGGCATGGAGCGGGTCGTCCAGGACCTCGCCGAGGGGGCCGCGGCGCTGGGCAATGAAGTATCCGTGGTAGCGGTGGAGAGCAGGGTGGGAGGAAGGGTCGGCGGGCAAAAGTCCACCGTCACGAGAGTCTTTTCTTTCGGTGCCCTCGGCTCGGAGGAGATCGCTCCGGGTTACCTCGCGGCCGCCCGGCGCCGGGCCGACATCCTCCACCTGCACCATCCCCATCCCCTGGCCGACATGGCGTGCCTGCTCCGCAGCAGGAAGACGCCGCTCGTCGTCACCCAGCACAACGACAGCATCCAGCCCAGCGCACGCTTTCTGGCCCGCACCGTGATTCGCCGAGCCGCGGCCGTCGTGGTGCCGAGCCGGGCTCACCTGGCTCTGTCCCGCGAGCTGGAAAGTTTTGAAAACAAGACCGACATCATCCCCTTCGGGATCGATGAGAGCCGATGGATCGATCTGCCACGCCGCGCGATCGACGCGCCCCCGCGCGCGATCTTCATCGGCCGGCTGGTCAAGTTCAAAGGGCTGGACGTCCTGCTTCGCGCCCTCGAACGGGTTCCCGATCTGCGTCTGGATATCGTGGGCGCCGGTCCCGAAGGGCCGCGGCTTCGGACCCTCACTCAGGCTCTCGCGCTGACTGACCGGGTGAAGTGGTTCGGCGAGTATCCCGACGAGGACCTGCCGCGACGTATGGCCGAAGCCGACTTCCTGGTGCTGCCCTCGGTCACGGTCGAAGAACGCTTCGGCATCGTGCTCCTCGAGGCCATGGCTGCGGGACGACCGATCATCACGACCACGGTGCCTACCGGAGTGCGCGAAGTCAACGTCCCGGGCGACACTGGACTCGAGGTTCCGCTGCAGGACGTGGGCGCCCTCGCGGAAGCGCTGGAGACCCTGGCACACGATCCGTTCAAGCGGGAACAGATGGGCGACGCGGGGCGGCGGCGGGTCGAGAAGTACTTCACCCGCGCCCTCATGGCCCAACGTCACATCGAATTGTACGAACGGGTGCTCGCCTACTCGAGTGCGGATCTTCCAGTAGTCGGCTAGTCCGCGATCCGCCCTGCCCGGCGGCGCGGCAGGACATCATGATCAAACTCAGTCACCTCTCCGGTCCCCTGCAGGGGACCTCCACAAGCCACGGCCGCCGCCTGGTACGCATCGGGCGTGGCCCGGGGTGCGACGTGCGTTATCTGGGAGAGACGGGTGGCAACATCTCGCTGCTCCATGCGGCCATCGCTTTCGAGGACGAGGCATACTGGCTGGTGGATGCTGGCTCAGCGTTTGGAACGACGGTCAACGGCGAACGGGTCAAGCGCCTCCAGTTACGCTCCGGCGACACCATTCAATTCGGAGGGCAGGGAGGACCGGAAGCCCGAATCGAGCTGGACATGAGCCAGGGGCCCGAGCCGGAGATCGCGATCGATCCCGCCCTCCCCAAGGGTGGCCACTACGATCCCCAGAAAGACGCGGCGGAAATGGCGCGGGTGCTGAATAAGGGCACCATCGAGCTGTCGGCTGCGAAGCTGGTGAACCTTGCCGCTCAACGGGTGGCCGACGCCCGTGCCGCCGCCGGCGGCGTCTCGTCTCGCCAGACCATGGAAATCATGGCGCAGACGCTCAAGGACGTTTCCTTTATTGTCGGCAAGAGCGCACGACAGAAATGGGTCCGCATTTCGGCGCTGGCCGGGGTTGCCCTGCTGATCGCCGCCGTCGTGATCTATGTCCAGCATCGGAAGATTCAGGAGCTGCTGGACGCCAAGGGCCGCTTCGATGAGCGTATCGCCCAGATCCAGCAGCAGATCGCCGCCGAGCAGGATTCCAACCGGATCGATGAGCTGGGCCGGCAACTGGAGGACGCGACCCGGAATGCCGAGTTGACGCTCGCGGCGATCGGCCGGGCCGACCAGGCCAAGGCCCAGGAAATCGTGCAGAGTGGCGATTCATTGGACCGCGACATCCGCCACATCCTCGCGCAGTTCAACGCCAGCACCTACGCCGTCCCGCCGATCTTCAAGGAGCGGCTCCAGTTCTACATCGATGCGATGGCAAAGTCGGGCCCGACTCTGCGCCTGGTCTATCGCCGCAAGGAACATTACTGGCCGATGATCAGCAAAGAGTTTTCGGCGTTGGGGCTGCCGGAAGAGATGGCCTATGTGGCGTGGCAGGAATCGAATTTTGATCCCCTCGCGAAGAGCAGTGTCGGGGCCCGCGGGATGTGGCAGATGACGGCGGAGACTGCCCGGAGGCTTGGGCTCAAGGTGAACGGCTCGGTGGATGAGCGGCTGGATCCGGTGAAACAGACCCCCGCCGCCGCCCGCCATCTGGCCAACCTGTTGGCCGAGTTCGGGGAGGATAGTTTCATGCTGGTGATGGCCAGCTATAACCGGGGTGAGGAGGGGGTGCGGCGGGCCTTGCGTCAGGTGGCCCAGGAGCCAGGCGGCTTTCGCAAGGAGAAGCGGGACTTCTGGCACCTCTACACTCTGAAGAAGTTGCCGCCCGAAACGCGGGAATATGTACCCAAGATCCTTGCGGCGGCGGTGATTTGTCGGCATCCTGATCGGTACGGACTTGGGCCCCCGGGTCGCGAGGCAGTAGATTCAGGCATGGCGCTTCGATGAGGGATCTGCACCCGACGGTGCTCATCCCCGAGCCAATACGCTGGCTGCAAAGTCCAATAGCACCGATTTTACCCGAGCAGTACAATCTGATGGTGTCGATCTATGCAACCCTATCCACACGGGCGAGGGCTCATGAAGCGCTTTAGCTGGTTGGTAATCATCGCAGCGGTGGCCCTTGGCCCCTCAACTGCGCAGGCCCAGAGCGGGAGGTATGCCAGATTCGAGATCGTTCCATTGGCCGACTACGTGTGGGGAGGGACATACAATCTCGACATCGGCGACCTGAAGATTGACGACTCGTTCGGTTACGGAGTCATGCTGAATTTCCTCGCCGCCCGCGGCACTGCGTTGGAGCTGACATATCTGCGGCAAGACACCCAGCTGCGGCTTGACCCGAATGGTACTGCCCCAGCGGGACCCCGATCGGCGGACTTTGCCACCAACTACATCCACCTCGGCGGCCGCCAGGAATTCGGACAGAATCCGAAGATCAGGCCGTTCATAGATGGGTCGTTCGGGCTCACCGTGTTCGACGTGAAGGAGTCGGGCATCGGGACCTCGACCAACTTCTCGCTGGCGATCGGCGGCGGGTTTACCTCGATGTTCGGCAAGGCACAGCGCTACGGGATCCGGGGTCATATCCGCGGCTGGTTCTCTTTCGTGCCGACGGATGACTATGCCTACTGGTGCGACTTCTACGGCTGCTTCGCGGCCCAGGGGTCGGAGACGGTGTCGCAGGGTGAGGTGGGCGGGGGCCTCGTCATTAAGTTCTGACGGGTCACTGCCGGGGTTTCGAGGCGGCGGGACGGTTCCGCCGCCTTCTTGTTTGTGGAGAGTTGCTCAAGGCGGGGTTATCTTTGAGCCGACGACGCAAATCACGACGCGGGCACCCTGTTGGTCCAAAGTCCAATGGCGCCAGTACTCGGAGCACCACAATCTCCGGCATATCGCAGAGAATTCCATCACCCGTACGAGGCCTCATGAAGCGCTTCAGCTGGTTGGTACTCATTGCTGCCGTACTCCTTGGCGCCTCAACGGCCCAAGCCCAGAGCGGCCGCTATGCCCGGTTCGAGATCGTGCCGCTGGCCGGCTATGTATGGGGCGGATCGTATCACCTGGACGCCAGCACCGGCGGCATCATTCACCCCTCCGGTGATTTGAAGATCGACGATTCGTTCGGGTACGGGATCATGCTGAACTTCCTGGCAGCCCGGGGCACTGCGCTCGAGCTGAGTTATCTCCGGCAGGACACCAAGCTGCGCTTCGATCCCAGCGGGTCTGCCGGACCGACGGGGCGGTCCGCGGACTTTGCCACCAACTACATCCATCTGGGTGGGCGGCAGGAGTTCGGCCGCAACCCGAAGATCCGGCCGTTCATCAACGGTTCCTTCGGTGTGACCGTGTTCGACGTAAAGGAGTCGGGCATCGGAACCTCCACCGACTTCTCGCTCGCCATCGGCGGCGGGTTCCAGTCCATGTTCGGTAAGGAGCAGCGGTTCGGGTTGCGCGCCAGCGTCAAGGGCTGGTTCTCCTTCGTTCCGTCGGATGACTATTTCTACTGGTGCGACTTCTACGGCTGCGGCGTGAGCCAGGGGTCGGAGACGGTGTCGCAGGGCGAGGTGACGGGCGGGTTGGTCATCAGGTTCTAGCCGCTGGCACCGAAGTCTTGGAGGGCGGCGGGAATCCTCCCGCCGCCCTCTTCATTTGTGGGTGATTAGATTAGCGCCGTCAGTCGGGCCCTTAGCTCAGGTGGTTAGAGCAGCGGACTCATAATCCGTAGGTCCCTGGTTCGAATCCAGGAGGGCCCATGTGGCATGAGTGGAGGCACGGGTGAAGCCGCAGAATCAACTTCCTTCCTGGAATGACGGCGCGGCGAGAACCGCTATCCTCGACCTCATCGCGCGCATAACCAAGAAGGGTGGCGCCGAGTTCGTGCCCCCTGCCGAGCGGATCGCCACCTTCGACAACGACGGCACGCTCTGGTGTGAGCAGCCGATTCAGGTGCAGGGATTCTTCCTGATGGATCGGGTAAAGCAGCTGGCGGCCAAGGATCCGGGGCTCAAGGAGCGCCAGCCCTTCAAGGCCCTGCTCGAGCGGGACATGAAGATGCTCCACGGCCTCGGCCAGCAGGCCATAATCCAGCTGGCCTTCGCGACCCATGCCGGGGTGAGCGAGGAAGAATTCGACCGGATGGCCCGGACCTGGCTCGGGACCGCCACGCATCCCGAGTTCGGCCGCCTTTTCAAGCAATGCACCTACCAACCGCAGATCGAACTGCTGGATCTGTTGCGGAAGAACGGGTTCAAGACCTTCATCGTCTCGGGCGGCGGAGTTGACTTCATCCGGGCCTTCGCGGAGGAAGCCTACGGCATTCCGCGAGAACAGGTGATCGGCTCCAGCGTGAAGCTACGCTTCGAGGTCCAGGGCGAACGAACCGTCATCATGAAGCTGGCGGAGCTGAACAGTTTTGACGACCGCGAGGTGAAGCCTGCCAACATCGCCCTGCAGATCGGTCGCCGGCCGACTCTGGCCTTCGGCAACTCGGACGGTGACCTGGCCATGCTGCGCTACGCCAAGGGAGGGTCGGGGGCACGACTGGCACTCCTGGTCCACCATGACGACGCCGAGCGCGAAGTCGCCTACGACCGGGAGTTCCGGCTGAGCCCTCTGGCGGAAGCGCTCGACAAGGCTGATCAGTACGGCATCACGCTGGTCAGCATGAAGAAGGATTGGAAAACGGTATTTGGAGCTGCCAGTGCCTAACCTCCACCGACCTGGACGTTCTGTCGCAAGGCGACAGATTGACCTCCCACATTTTCTCTCCCACCGCCCCCGCTCTCGATCCCTTTAGTGCTTTCTGGTCGGGCTGGCCCGCTCTGGGCTCTCCGCTGCGTTCGAGAAAGAGGCGGACGTCCAGGAGGGGAAGCGCAGTTTTTTCAGCCCCTCAGGCGCCGTCTTCGGGCCCGCGCCGGCGCAGGTGCAGCGACACATGGAGGCAATGCCCTACGGCATCGACGCTCCTCGCCTGCTTGAGATCGTAGTCGTGCCAACGCCTCGCTGCCTCTTCTGCTCCTGTGTGCGAGACCATGGCGAGCGGTAAGGCCCACTTACTCCGGCCGTAGAACCCCTGGATGTTGAGAAGGTGGAATTGCCGGGTGAGAACGGCCAGAGTATGTCGGGAAAAGGGAAACTCCCATGCACGGTCGGTTTGGAGCGGACGGTAGGCGGCGCGCACGAGGCGCATCGGCAGCCAGGTCTGCAACGGGTCGTAGCTGATGATCCTCCCCCCCGGTACCAGCCGGTTTTCCAGCGCATCGACGAGGGCCTGGACGTGCCGGAAGTGGTGCAGCACCGCCATCGCGTAGATTACGTCGAAACGGCCCAGGTCGCTCTTGGGGTCCAGGAAATCGGCACTGAGGAGACGGGCTCCAGGAATCCCCGATGCCGTCAACTTCTGGTTGAAGCGGGCGAGACGAGCGGAGCTGAGATCTACCGCGACATACTCCCCTGCTCCTCTGGCGAGATCGAACGAAAGCAGATTACCGTCACCCACGCCTAGGTCCAGAATCCTTAGGTTCGACAAGGGACCCAACCATCCTAGGTGAAGGTGGCGCAACCGCTCCTTCGCAGCATCCGATGCCAGAACCGAAAATACCCGGGCTCGCATGCGCCGCCACAAATTGGTTGCCCCGCTGTTGACGCAGGATTCATCGGAGCCGGTGGCGTTCTCGTAGTACTCCCGTTGGTGAACGTTGGTTGCCAGCATCTCGTCGCGTTCGGACGGTCTCATATTTGCAGACTCTCTGGCTCGCAGAGTACATGAGAGGCCTATGACCGATGAATATAGAGCGACCTGCCACAATTCGTCGGTGGGTGCGTATCGCCATCGAGTCTGCCTTCTTCTCGGCCATATTGCCGCCGCTTGAGTGAAACAGCACTAGTAGAGGCTGGACCCATGTTCCTCATTACCGCTCTCCTCGCCGTCCTGCACGGCATTTCCCCTGCATCACCATCTGATTCACTGGTTTGCGACTCCGCCTGGGTCCGCTACGCGCGTGTCGCGTGGGCCACCATCGGCCGCCGGAGCGTGGGCGCCCTTTCCGGGCTCCAGTGGGACTCCATCGCTGGCGACTGGGCGCCAGTACCTTCAGGGTCCAGCGCAGACAACGCCGGTCAGGCCGCGTACGAGATCGAGCCGCTCATGCGGCAACTTCTCGCCTTGTCACAGGCGACTGGTGACGTGAACGGGTTCAACGAAGCCGCCCGGTTCTACAACGCTTATGAAGTCCGCTTCACCATGGTGGGTGATCTCTTGGCCGAGGCAAGGCGGGAAGGGTCTCAGAGCCGCGCATTACCTCAGGGCGATGCCACGGCACGCACCCTCAAGTGGCAGGACGTACGGAGTCCGACGCTATCTTGGCTTGCCGAATGCCTTCTCTGCAACGCGCAGTTCTTTCACCCCGCCGCCAGGCTCATCCACTTGATCGCTGAACTCCCGCCTCCGAGCCGCACTCCGTCGATGCAATCCTTCGTGAAGGACTATGTACCGCTGATCAGCAAGGAGCACCTGCTCCGCGTGGGTTTCGATACCCACTTTCCGCAGTACGGCAAAGTCTCACCCGACGACCACCTAGTGATGCTTTGGGAGCGCGCCGCCAAAGGCGAGATCAACTATCGCTATCTGGATCGCGATCTCTGGTTGATCGGTGCCTCGGCCGAGCTACTCGAAGCCAACCGGATTGATCCATCCCTCGTGAAGCTTCCGCAGGACCAGCAGAAACTGCTGGCCAAGCTGTTGACGGCCGGAGCCAAACTCCTGGCAGTCAATCGACAGCATCATCCGGACACCAAGGATTTCCAGGGTCGGGTCGTAGGAAGCGACGGATATTTCGAGGGTGCTTTCGACGATCACGCTGACTATACCTACAGCGCCTATCTCGGGCCGAACTATCCGGCCGGCCAGCCGGCCCAGCGAGCCACTGGCGTGAGCTGGGACATCAGTCATCTGCAGCGGTTGCCGGTCGTGCTCCGCTCCCTCTGGGAATCGCGGGCCACTCTCCGGGAGCTCCGAATTGCCTATCCGGATTCTAGCGATCTGGTGCAGGCGACGAATCAATTGCTATACGTCGTATTCAACCGTGACCTTCGACGCCCTTTGCTGACCAACTATTTCGATGGCAACGACGGCTGGTACCGAGTGAACTATCGGTCCCGCGACGGGTACGGCTTCCCCCCATCGAAGTACTGTGATGGTCAGGATCCTAAGCGTACCTGCCTGACGAGGAATGGGATCCGGGGATGGGGCATGCTGGCTTTCGCCAATCCTGACATCGGGAAGCTGATCGAGGGTGTCATCGCAGTGGCCAAGGATAGTTCCGCGGATGCAACGAAATTCCGGCAGCGGGTCATCGCGATGAAGGATGATCCTTCCGAATGGCTCTCGGACCCGCCGCAAAAGTATTCCCAGGAATTGAGTCTTCTGATCAGTGAGTACGCCCTTGGTACTACGCCATAAAGTCCTGTAGCGCGGAGATGTAATTCCTCCGCAACAATGTTCCTGAAGCATTGCAGAACGGGGCCATCGACTGGCCCCGCTTTTTCTTACCCTAACCCGTTTCCCGTTCAACGGTTACCTTATCCGCCGGCAGGGAATACGAGACCGGCTGTATCGGGAGCGGAAGCTGCAACGGGAATACGAGTGTTACCAGTCTCTATCCCGTAGTCCGATAGTCCGAGATCGAGGAGGCGTCATATGCCCCAGCGCCTGGAGCAGAGGCCGCATTTTGACGTGGTCCGAGCGCTCCTTCCTGTCCTGGCTTTCCTTCTACTCTCCTGTTCCGATGGCTTCAATGCCATGGCACCGGGGGGGGCGGGTGAAGAGGAAGCTCCGGCCTTTGCCGATCATACCTCCAAGGCGGTGTCGCCCATGTCCGCGACGGTCGGCCAATGGACGAACCTGTTCCCCTGGATAAACGTTGCGGTCCACCTGAGCCTGCTCCCTGATGGACGGGTGCTCAGCTTTGGGCGCCTCAATGGAGGAACGCCGCAGGTGTGGGATCCGGCCAACGGCTCTTTCACCGGAATTCCCAGTCCTTCGTTGCTCTTCTGCGCCGGAATGGCCTACCTGCCGAATGGCAAACTCCTCGTTGCCGGTGGACACATCTCTGATGGGCTGGGCCTTCCGAATTCGAACCTGTTCGATTTCCGCACCAATTCCTGGACGCCGGGTCCCGCCATGGCGCGGGGTCGCTGGTACCCGACGGCGACGATGCTGGCCACCGGTGAAGTCCTCGTCATCGCTGGAACCGACCAGAATGGCACCACGGTGATGGTTCCCGAAGTGCGGAGGGACAACGGCACCTGGCGCCAGCTGACCAGCGCGTCCCGGTCGCTGCCCTACTACCCGCGCAACTTCCTGGCTCCGAACGGCCAGGTCTTCTACGCCGGCGAGATGCAGGCGACCAGCTACCTGAACACGACAGGCACTGGTTCCTGGACCTTCGTGGCCAACCGCGTGGTGGCCGACCGCTTCTACGGCGCCGCGGTGATGTACCGTCCGGGCAAGATTCTCTACGCCGGGGGCGGCAACCCGCCGACTGCTACGGCGGAAGTCATCGATCTCAACCTGGCTTCACCGCAGTGGCACGCGACGGGCTCGATGGCCAATGCCCGGCAGCAATTGAACCTGACAATGCTGCCTGATGGCCGGGTGCTCGCGATGGGTGGGACCAGTGCCAGCGGATTCAGCAATCCGGCCGGCGGAGTCCACGCGACCGAAGTCTGGGACCCCACCACTGGAACCTGGACCCCTTGGGCCAGCAACGCGGTCACCCGGGTCTACCACTCGGGTACGGTCTTGCTGCCGGACGGGCGACTGGTCTTCGCCGGCAGCGGTGACGGCGCCAATCTGGTCAACGAGGAGGACGCCGAGATCTTCGAGCCGCCTTACTTGTTCCAGGGACCGCGGCCGACGATCACCACCGTGGCGGCGCAGTGGAAGTACGGGGGGAAGGTGGTGGTCACGACGCCGGATGCGGCGAGCATCGCCAAGGTCAGCCTTCTCCGTCTCAACTCGACCACCCACGCCTTTGATATGAACCAGCGGTACATCCAGCTCGGCTTCACAAAGCAGTCCGGTGCCATCACGATGACGATCCCGACGTCCAAGACCAAGGTGCCAAGAGGGTATTACATGGTGTTCATCCTGAACGGGACCGGGGTGCCCTCGGTGGCGAGAATCATTCGGATTGCGTGACGCAAGTTACAAGTTGCGGGACACCGCTGGCCCCGGTCGCCGAGAGGGTGGTGCGACCGGGGTCAAGTGTTTATCGTTTCCGCACAAGCGGAGACACTGAGGTCCCCGACTTTAGTCCTGATTCCATGAGGTGCTGCGATGCGACGTGCAATGCTGCTGCTGATTCCGCTGATTGCGGTCTTGGGCTGCCAGAGCAAAAAGGATTACGAGAAGGCGCTGGCGGACGCGCAGACGCTGGCCGCCGAGAAAGATAGCCTCCTCAGCGAGGTCCTCGAGACCTCCAAATTCGTTACGTCGGTCAATGAGGAACTGGCCCGCAGCAAGTCGACCGGTGGATCGGCTGCGACGGCGGGAGACCCTGGCGTGCCCGGCCCCGAAGCGGATCGTGCTGCCCGGGCCGCAGCGCTCAAGAAGGTCCAGGATCTGGTCGCGCACCTGAACGAGGCGGAGACCAAGCTCGAGCAGACTTCGGCGCGGGCGAAGACTCTCTCCGGCCGCAACAAGACCCTCCTGGCTCAGATCGATGACTACAAGGCGCAGCTGGATACTCTCCGGGCCAGCGCCGAGCGCCAGGCCTTCGAGCTGGGCGCGGTGATCGACAGCCAGAAGGTGCAGATCGCGAGTCTGAACGAGGAACGGGACACCCTGACTGCGCAGACCCAGTTGCTGTCGGCCGAGCGGGTCGCGCTGAACGACTCGGTCGCTCAGCTCACCACCGCCACCAACACGGTCTACTACGTGGTGGGCAAGGAAGATGAGTTGATCAAGAAGGGCGTCGTCAAGAAGGAAGGAAGCAAGTTCCTCTTCTTCGGCGGCACGTCATTGCAGCCCGCCCGGGGGCTGACTCCTGAGAACTTCACTGCGGTCGACAAGACCCAGGAGCTGGTGATCCCGATGCCGGCCAGTGATAAGGAGTACAAGGTCATTTCCCGCCAGAACCTGGCGTTTGCCGACTCGACCGATCTGGATGACGGTAAGGTCAAGGGCGGCCAGCTGCACATCACGGCGCCCGACCAGTTCTGGGCCGGGTCGCGGTACCTGATTCTGGTCGAGGACTGAGGTACAGAGATTGAAGTTGCTGGCTGGAAGTCGCTGGTCGCTGGTCGCTCGTCAATGGTCGGTGGTCCGGCGCCCTTCGGGGCTGCCGAGACCATCGACCATCGTCCATCGACCATCGACTTTTTTCCTTTCTCTGGTCTTCCTCGCGACGATTTCCTGCGCCAATGTGGTTAACTATACCGATCCGGCGGGACCTCGCTTCGCCCTCCAGGCTCATCCTGCGGCGAACCCCGGCGCTCTCAAGGTCGTAACCTTCAACATTCGCTACGCCCGGGAGATTGACAGCGCGATCGTCGTGCTGATGCAGGACCCCGCGCTCCGGGACGCGGATGTCATCGCGCTGCAGGAGATGGACGAGGATGGGGTGCAGCGGATCGCGAACGCCCTTGGCATGAGCTACGTGTACTACCCCGCCGTTCATCACCCGGTGGACAAGAAGGACTTCGGTCCCGCCCTGCTGGCCCGCTGGCCGATCGAAGATGATCGGAAGGTGATCCTCCCTCACTTGAGCCTGTCTCGTCGCGCCCAGCGGGTCGCTGTCACTGGACGAGTGAACATCGGGGGAGAGATGGTGCAGCTCTATGCCGTCCACCTCGCTAATTCGCTCGAGGTGAGCTACGCCGGGCAGAAGGACCAGCTTGATGCGCTGCTCAATGACGCGGATTCAGTGGGCCTTGCCGTGATCATCGCGGGGGACTTCAACAGTTATGACGTAGCGGGTGAAGCGTTGCGCCGAGGATACTCCTGGCCGACCAGCGGCGTTCAGCCAAGCCATCACGGCCTGCGGCTGGATCATGTTCTCTATCGCGGGTTGGGCGCCTCGGCTGATTCGGCCGCTGTGGTGCACGACGTGCGTGGCGCCAGCGATCATCACCCGGTCTGGGCATTGGTCCCGGTGAAGCGGGCGCCGAAAGAGCGGACGGCGGCCGGCGGCCTCTAGAAGGGCCGGCTTCCGGTAGGCTGAGACGACCCCCGTAACTCGCGGAGGGTCGTTGTCGTTTTGAAGGGTGGCTGTTCGACGAATAGAAGAGCCTATCCGACTGATAGGGCGTTCCGGATCGGCAGAGACCTCGTGGAAGAGTAGTCCGCCGATTCCGCCCCGACTGGAGCAACTGATCCTTGCCATGCTGGCCAAGCGGCCAGAGGATCGTCCCGCAACTGCCGGGGAAGTCGCGCGCGAGCTGCTCGCGATGGATGATGACGCGTGGACCGAGGAACAGGCCGTGGGTTGGTGGCAACAGATTCGAACTCTCGCGCCGGAGGAGACGGCTCCGGGCTCTCGAAGCGCCCAGCTGGTGATCCACGGCAGAGGCTGAAACACATAGAAGGAAGTGCAGGTTCTGATGAGAATCTTCTTGACCGGCTCGACCGGCGTCATAGGCCGGCGAGTCATTCCCCAGTTGGTCGAGGCCGGCCACGAGGTTACAGCCGGCGGCCGACAAAGCACGAGGCTCCAGGCGCTCCAGCTTACCGGTGCCTCGGTCCTGCCACTCGATCTCTTCGACTCCGCCGCCGTCAAGCAAGCATTGGCGGGGCAGGACGCCGTGATCAACCTGGCCACTCACGTCCCGCCGGGCCTGCGCGCCTTCCTCCCCGGGGCGTGGCGGGAAAACGATCGCATCAGGACCGCTGGCTCAGCCCTGCTGGTGAACGGCGCACTGGCCAATGACGTTCAGATCTTCATCCAGGAGTCGTTCGTCACCTATCCCGACTCGGCCGATCGGTGGATTGCCGAGGACACCCCGCCTGACCCTCCCGCCTACAATCGCACCGTGATCGACGCCGAGAATGCTGCGGCGCGGTTCGCCCGTTCGGGAAGGCGGGGGCTGGCGCTGCGATTCGCGTTCTTCTACGGGACCGGGGACCCCTTCACGGAGACCACGCTCAAGAGCGTGCGACGGGGCTGGTTGCCGATCTCCGGTAGACCCGAGGGATTCTTCTCGATGGTCAATCATGACGATGCCGCCTCCGCCGTGGTGGCGGCGCTGAAGGCACCGTCCGGGAATTACAACGTAGTGGATGATGAACCACTGACCCGAAGGGCGCTGGCCGATGTTCTGGCCGAAATCCTGGGGGTCGAGCCTCCCAAACTGCCGCCAGCCTGGGCTATCCCGCTGACGGGCAGCGTCGGGGACATGGTCTCTCGCTCGCTCCGGGTCTCCAACGCGAAGCTCCGGGAGGCGACCGGATGGGCACCCCACTACCCCAGCGCGCGGGAGGGATGGCGGGCGGCCCTTGAATCGGGTCCAACCCTTCAACCGTATGTGGTGTCCAAGATGTGACTCCCGCGACAGGTGTTTCAGTTTGGTAACAGTGCTTGGGCTCCTCCTCATTCTGCAAACTGAAGCCGTCCGGCCTCAGTCCATTCCTGCGGCCATATCGACAGTCAACGCCACCCTGGCGGATGCCCCGCCGGTTCTCGATGGTCGGGACGACGACGCCGTCTGGAAAACAGCGCCGGTGATTGACGGGTTCCTCCAATCCCGGCCCGCCGAGGGACTTCCACCTGGCCTCAAGACCGAGGCCCGCGTGGCCTACGATGCCCATAACCTCTACGTCTTCGTCCGATCGTTCGACCCCCATCCCGATAGCATTGTGAGCCTCCTGTCCCGCCGCGACGAGCAGACCGCGTCGGATCATATCACCGTGCTGATCGACTCGTATCACGACCGGAGAACCGGGTTTGAGTTTTCGGTGAATCCGGCAGGGGTGAAGTGTGATTACGCGATCTACAACGACGGCAATGAGGATAGCGCGTGGGATGCGGTGTGGGATGCGGCCACCGCGATTGACTCCCTGGGCTGGACTGTCGAGTACCGCATCCCGCTGTCCCAGCTCCACTACTCCTCCAAACCGAACGGGACCTTCGGGATCCTGATCTGGAGGCTGATCGAGCGAAATGCCGAGGTCGTGACTTGGCCATTATACCGGCCGTCAGTATCCGGACTTCCATCCCAGTTCGGCGAGTTGACCGGTCTCAACGGGCTGGGTAGTCCCGGCCATGCGGAGCTGGTCCCTTACATCGTTACCAAGAACGTGCAGGGCCCCCCGTCCGACAACTACGCGAGAGACCAGGAGTTCACGGCGGGTGGGGATCTGAAATACCGGATTACCTCGAACCTGGTGCTCAACGGGACGGTGAATCCCGACTTCGGCCAGGTGGAGGCCGATCCCTCCGAGCTCAACCTCAGCGCCTTTGAGACCTTCTTCAGCGAACGCCGGCCCTTCTTCGTGGAGGGGAAGGGACTTTTCACCTTCAACGTGAATTGCGTCGTCACGGTGGACTGTAACACAGGCGAGGGCCTCTTCTACTCCAGACGGATCGGGCGCTCACCTCAATTGTCCGACACCTACGGCGATGATTCCTCACCGACCTCAACGCGCATCATCGGGGCGGCCAAGGTCACGGGCCGGATGCCGGGAGGCTTCTCCATCGGCTTTTTAGACGCGGTCACCGACAATGTGCCTGGTCCCAACAGTACGACCCTGGAACCCACGACGAATTATGCGGTGCTCCGGGGAAATCAGGACCTGGACAAAGGCAACCTGAGTGTCGGTTTCATCGGGACGGCAACTAACCGCTCGCTCGACACCTCGTCCGAGCCCTACTTGCACCGCGAGGCGTACAGCGGCGGTGTAGACCTGCGCCGCCGCTTCGCCAAACGGTTCGAGGTTTCCGGCGCCTTCTCAGGAAGCACCGTAAAGGGCAGCGAGGCGGCGATCGCCCAAACTCAGCTGGATCCCGTCCATCTCTACCAGCGTCCCGATGGCGACCTGACCTTCGACTCCACCCGCACCTCACTCGACGGGAGCAACACGGAGCTGCGCTTCGCCAAGGTGGGCGGCAAGCGGCTCCTCTTCGAGACCGCCTACCAACGGCGTACACCCGGCTACGAGATCAACGACGTCGGCTTTCTCCGTCAGGCTGATCGGCAGGCTTGGACCAACTGGGCCAACCTCGCCTTCCGGACACCCAACCAGGTCTTCCGGCAATTGCGCTGGAACTTCAACAACTGGGAATACTGGACCATGGCCGGGCTTCCCACCGAGCGCGCCTTCAATACCAACGTGCATACCCAGTTCAAGGGCAACTGGTGGCTCCACATGGGTGGGACACTGGGCCAGGTGGGCAGTACCTATTGTGACCGGTGCGCCCGAGGCGGACCGGCGGTGCGACAGGACATGTACATCGCTCCCTGGGCCGGCTACGAAGGAGACGATCGCAACAAACTGATCCCGTACTTCTGGGTGAACTATTTCAAGGGAGATGGCGGCCGCTCGGAAACCATCAACCTGAACCCGGAGCTGGACTACAAGATTTCTTCCCGATTCACCACTTCGCTGTCCGCATTCTGGGAGAGCAACACCAACGACGTCCAGTACTTCGATACCTTCACCGACTCGGTCGGCGGGCTGCACTACACCTTCGCGCATCTCGACCAGCACACGCTCAGCTTCACTTGGCGCCTCGGCTACACCTTCACGCCGACTACCACACTTCAGATCTACGCTTCACCATTCATTTCCAAGGGGACCTACACCAACCTCCGGGAACTCGATCAACCGCGGGCAGACGACTACAACAATCGGTACAAGCCCTACACCTCGGTGGATCCGGGCGGGTTCAACTTCCAGCAGTTCCGGTCCAACGTGGTGTTCCGCTGGGAATACCGGCCGGGTTCGACGCTATTTCTGGTATGGAGTCAGGGCAGGGAAGGGGGGTCTGACGTCACCGAAGGCCACGACTCCTTCCGGGGCGACATGAACAATCTCTTCGACCAGCGGGCGAACGATACGTTCCTGGTGAAGATTTCGTACTGGTTTGCGAGGTAGGAACCGTCAGCGCTTGGCCGGCGGTTGGCTGCCATCAGCCTTAAGCCGTAAGCTCTATGCCCTAGGCAAAGCCCGGGACCTCATCCCGAGCATAGCGAGGGATCTGCTCTCCCAGACATCATGATCAAAGGGAGGCTAGCTCCCCTCGTCGCTTCGCGACTCCTTCGGCCTAGGGCTTACGACCGCACAAACGACCCGGTTTGACGCGGCAGGAACCAGGCACAATATTCGCCTCTTGGTGCCCGGGTCACTCCCAATATGAACTCCCCGAAAATTGCGTAGTCGAGGCCAGGGATGGGTCTTCATCATGTAATGCCGCTTCGGCGGCTGCTGCGCCCGCACTTCCTGTTGCCGCTCCTCACGACTTGCCTTGCCGACCCGGCTCCGCTTGCGGTGCGCAACAGTCCCGCATCGTTGCACTCGCACTTCGTCGCCAATCTGCTGGTGGATCCTGGGTTCGAAGCCGGAGGTCAATCCTGGGCGAACAGCTCAGCGGCGCTACGCTCCGTGGATCAGAGCCGGGTTTACGACGGCGCCGCAGCCCAGCGTATCAGCGCAGCCTCGGCGAGCGAGTCCGCGGTATTCCAGGACAGGAGCGTCATCGCGGAGAGCAGCTACGCCGCTTTGGGCTGGATCGCTACCGATGCGATGGACGGAGGGCGCGCCATTCTCGAGGTTCTGTGGCTCGCGACACCGGGGCTCGGGGATAGCATTCCCGCAGGCCACCTGGTTGGCACTTCCCTGATCGGCCAGCTCGATCAGACAAGCGACTGGACCTCCTTCGCCAGCTCCATCACCGCTCCGGTGGGGGCGGTGATCGCCCGATTCCAGCTGCGAGTGGAACTGGAGCCGGACGATGCGGGCACTGCCTGGTTCGATGAGCTCTCCCTGGGCGGCCCTGAACTGGTGGATGACACGCCACCTACCGTGGCGATCACCTCGCCCCTCGCCGGTGATACTCTCACCACTCCGACGGTCGTGTCCGCTACCGCCTTTGACGACGGCGAAGTAGCGATGGTGCAGTTCTTCGTCGATGGTGTGCAGATCGGTACCGACCTTCTGGTTCCGCCGTACGAAGTCCTCCTTGCCACCGACACTTTCCCGACCGGTCCCCTCGGCCTGACCGCTACTGCCCATGATACCGCGGGTAACAGTGCGACCTCGGAATCGGTGCCGGTGATCGTGTTCCATCCCGATACCACACCTCCCGTTGTGGCTATAACCTCACCGCTCAACGGAGCCACGGTTTCGGGCGTGATCGCGGTGGCGGCCAGCGCGGTGGACGAGGGGCTGGTTGTCGGGGTGCAATTTCAGTTGAACGGAGTCAATCTGGGAGCGGAGGTAACTGCCTCGCCTTTTCAGACCCAACTGGACACCCGCACGTTGCCTAACGGCGCTGTCGTCCTGACGGCAGCTGCGCGTGACACCGCGGGAAACGATACCGTTTCCGCACCGGTTCAGGTCACGGTGTTCAATCAGCCTGTGCCCCCGATGAATATCGTGCTCATCCTGAGCGACGATCAGCGGGCCAACACGATGGCGCAGATGCCGCTGACCCAGAGCCTCCTCGCCACTCCGGGAGTTCAGTTCGTGAACGGGTTCGCGACGACGCCGCTGTGTTGTCCCGCCCGGGCCACGATTCTGACCGGATTGTATACCCACAACCACCACGTCCTGACGGAGGCGGCGCCGTACGGCGCTCCTGCCTTTTCAGATGTCTCGACCATCGGAACGTGGCTTCAGGGGGCGGGCTATCGGACCGCGCTGGTCGGCAAGTACATGAACCGGTACGACAAGAAACTGCCGTGGCCTTATCAACCGCCGGGGTGGTCCTACTGGGCGGCCTTCAAGACCACCGCGTATTACAACTACCGCCTGGTAGAGAATAAGAAGGAAGTGCTGTACGGCTCGGCTACGGCCAACTATTCAACCAAGGTTCTCACGTCCAAGGCAGTAGCGTTCATCAACTCGACTCCCGCGGGCCAGCCGCTCTTCCTGCTCTACGCTCCCTTCGGGCCCCATGCGCCGGCCACCCCGGCGAGTGCCGACAAGACCTTGTTCAGTACGCTTCCCAAATGGCGGCCACCGGCCTTCAACGAAGCGGATGTCAGCGACAAACCGAGCTGGGTGAAGCAGCTTCCGGTCCTGACGGCCGCCCAGATCAAGACGCAGGACAACTTCCGGCTCAATCAGCTGCGAACTCTGCAGGCCGTTGATCGCGGCGTTAGGGACATCGTCAACGCGCTGGTGAATACCGGGCGTATGTCGAATACCGCGATCGTATTCGCGTCAGATAACGGGTTGTCGTGGGGAGAACACCGCTTTTTATACAAGAATTGCCTCTATGACGAGTGTATCCGAATTCCGTTCATCGTGCTGGCACCCGGTGTCAGCCCGCGGGTCGACAGCAGTTTTGTCTCGCTCGCCGACTTGGCTCCGACCTTCGCACAGTGGGCGCGGGTGACGCCTCCCGCGGCAGTAAATGGGCAGAGCCTGGTCGGCTTGCTCGCGAACCCCGGATTGAACTGGCGGCAGGAGCTGCTGGTTGAAGTGCTGGCGACCGCCGACCCGGCTTCACACGAAGGACTCTTCAGCGGCGTTCGCACGAAGCGGTACGCCTATGCAGAGTACACGACGGGCGATATCGAACTGTATGACATGCTGCTGGATCCCAACCAGCTGACCAACATTGCCGGGGTTTCATCCAATTCGACCTTGGTGGGGCAACTGCACTCGTTGGTCGCTCAGCTCAAGGCCCAGTAGGTCGGTCAGTTGCTGCCAGCTATAGCTCGGTGAGCGCCCTCCGTGCTAACGGCTAACTGCGATCGCTTGTCCCTCGGTCACAATCCCCACCCGATCGACACCCGCACAGCCCGCGGCTCCACCGGATGGAAGTGCACATCATCCACTCCACTCGCCGGCTCACCCTGGAGACGTGAGGTGTAGTAGTACTGGATATCGCTCGCCTCGGTGTCGAAGAGGTTGAGCACGCTGGCCTGGATGCGAATCCCCCGGAGGAGGAAGCCGGCCTCGGCGTTCACCAGCGTCGTCGGCGTTGCCTGCACCGAGTTGTCCTCGATCAACGGGTACGATCCGAAGTGGCGCACCCGGATCGAGCCGAACGGCCCGCTTGCCTTTGGGGCCCAGGTGATCCCCGCCGCGACGACGCTCTCCAGGGCTCCCGGGATGTGATCTTCGCCGCTTGGAGCACCGCTGAAACGGGCATGAGAGAAGGACACGTCCGCGTCGAGCGATAGCTGCGGCGTCGCTCGATAGAAGTTGGCCCAGGTGATCCCCCGACGCCGGCTCGCAGCGGAGGGCTCCGTCGCCCCGCCGTCGCCGATGAAGAGCAGCTCGCTGTCGAGGTTGAGCAGCCAGAGCGAGACAGTGGACCGCCAGTTCTGCACCGGCGACACCCGAATCCCGAGCTCGGCGCCACGCGAGCGCACCAGCGGATCTACCTGGCTCGCCGGCCCGCCCGTCACTGGATCGGTCGTGATGGTGGTGCCTCTCGCGTCGTTACTGTGAAAGCCGAAGCCGCCACTGACATAGAACTCCGTCGTGGCTGATGGAGCGAAGATGAGCGATGCCTTCGGGCTGACGATGCCAGCGGTGCGGTGGCCAGCGTTCTCCGGCCGGTCTCCCGATACGTTGAAGGTGTAGAGATCTCCCCGTACGCCGAGCACGCTGCGGAACCAGTCACGCCAGCGGGACTCGGCTTGCAGCCAGACTCCGGTTCCCCATTCCGTCACATCGTCTTGCCGGACTGTGCCGATCCGATTCCGAGCCTGGGTGTGGTAGAGGCCCAGACCATCCACGAAGTCGGCCCGGGTCTGCAGTCCCATCTTGAAGATGTGGGAGACGCCGAGTGACTGGCCCGGCTGGGTGTGGCTGGCGCTGCCGCCCAGCACAACACGGTGCTCGCGCTGGTTGAACTGGTCGCCGTTGACCGGATCGTCGAGGAAGTAGGCGAAGTTGGAGAAGAGGCTCAGGTCGGAGTAGATCCCGAACAACTGAACGTCCTGCACCGAGCTGGCGCCCAGATGGCGCCACGAACCGGAGAGGCTGTAGCGCTGCGTGTTGCCACCGTCGGTGGGATCGATCTGGCCGAACCGGCTGATCAGGCCGCTCGCGACGGCGCGGTCGGGGATCTGGTCGCTCGCGTCCCACTGGTTGTGATAGGCCATGCCGAGTACGGAGAACTGTGAATTCCCCCGTTCCCAGGAGTAGCGCGCGAGGCCACTAAACTTGCGCAGCTCCTCTGACACCTCCCACGGGCCGTTGTAACCCTTGGCTTCTCCTCCGATCAACAGGTCTCCACTTCCGATTCGCCGTGATCCACCGAGCGCCACGCGAGCCAGTCCATTCTCACCAGCACTGACCGTTCCGAACGGCTGGGCCAGCTTCTTGACCAAGTGCACCTCGGCACCACCGGCGCTGCCAAAGTCTCCCATGTCGGCGTGATAGACCCCCAGGCGATAGTCGAGGTAATCCACCAGCTCCGGGATCAGGAAATTGAGGTCGGTATAGCCCTGGCCATGAGCATGGCTCGGCATGTTGACCGGCATGCCCTCGAGTTTGGTCTGGAAGTCGGTGCCATGGTCCAGGTTGAAACCGCGGACGAAGTATTGGTTGGCCTTTCCGTCGCCGGAGTGCTGGGTCACGATGACACCGGGGACGGTCTCCAGCAGCTCGCCTTCGCGGAGGAGGGGGCGAAGCCGCAGGTCCACGGCCCCGACGTGCCCCTGGGATGCTGAGGCGGCGATGCCGATCAGGTTGTCCACCCGGCCGACGACGGTAATAGGAGCGAGTTCTTTGGCCTTGGAAGGGTCCGTGGATACGGCGGAGGCGGTATCCTGCGCGGCCAGGTGAACCGACAGCGCCATCAGCAACACGAGAGGAATCAGGACTCGGGTACGGGGCTTCATGACCGAGCTCCAAGCTACCCAAGAGAATTGGTTCGACAACAGAGGCCACATCTTCTACGCCGACGGGGAGGGGGCGGATCTATTCTGGAGGCGTAGCCCTTTCAGGGGAGATTAGTTTGCTCCGTGAGGTCATCCTAACGCCTGACGTGGAGGTACCCAATGAGCCCCCGCCCGCTGCTTCAGGCCACCGGATTGCTCGCGGTGTCCAATGTGTTCATGACGTTCGCCTGGTATGCCCACCTGCGGAACCTGGGGGGCCGACCCTGGTTTGTCGCTGCGTTTGCCAGCTGGGGAATCGCGCTGTTCGAGTATCTGTTTCAGGTTCCGGCCAACCGGATCGGCTACACCACGATGAGCCTTCCCCAGCTCAAGATTCTGCAGGAAGTGATCACCCTCGCCGTCTTCGTGCCGTTTGCGGTGATCTACATGCGGCAGCCGATGAGACTGGACTATCTCTGGGCGGCGTTGTGCATCTTGGGGGCGGTTTACTTCGTGTTTCGGCGGTAGGTGGGAGGGGACAGAGCCGTCCGCCATCAGCATTCGGAATGGGGATCGCTTGGAGCGCACCTCATCCCGAGCTCAGCGAGGGATCTGGCGTTCCGGCCGCACTCCAAGACATCGATGCTAGATCCCTTCTCGCTTCGCGCCTCGGATGCGGTGCCTTCAGTCCAAGGGCTGACGCCTAACGGTTCTTGGCTCCCGGCCTGACGGCTGGTTGCGGCGTATCCATGGCGCGGTAGTAAGTGAGTCCGCCGCCGCCGCCCCCTGAGAACAGATCCAGATCACCTGTGCCCCACAGATCAGCGAAGGCCGGCGTCGAATAGGGCGGCAGGTCGAGCAGAAGGGTCGAGTCAGGGACGAATCTTGGCGCCGAGCGACTTCCCAGATTGCGGAAGATGGCCGGCGCGCCCCGTTCGGTGCCTACGATCAGGCTCGGGAGGCTATCGCCGAACAGATCCGCAAAACGGGGCGCGGTTCGCCGTCCGAGCCTTTCCTCCAGAAAATCGTCGGTGAAAAGCACGAAGCGGGGTGTGCCCGGCGTGCCTTCGTTGCGGAAGTAGAGCACCCGGCCCGAAGACTCTCCCACGAACAGATCGAAATCGCCATCGCCATCGAAATCCACCAGCACCGGCACCGCATTGCTGCCGTGGGGGAGCCGCGCTACCGCGGAGTCGATCAGCAGGAACCGCGGTCCGGTCGAGTCAACCCCGGCATTGTGATACAGCGCGATCGCATCATGGAACTGCCCCAGAATCAGATCGGGTCTCCCGTCGCCATCCAGGTCACCGAAGGCCGGGGCGTAATGGAAGGCCGGCTCGACCTTCAGCCTGCCGCGGAGCGAAAACGTTGGGGTGGTTCGGGTGCCGGTATTCTCGAACCAGTAGAGAGCGCCCTGGTGGACATCATCGGGGTCGATCTTGGTTCCTACGACCAGATCGGAATCGCCGTCGCCGTCCAAATCCGCCAGGGCTGGCACGCTCTCGCTGCCGAGGTCGACCCCATTGAGCAGGCGCGCGGTGCGTACGGTCCAGGTCACCGGACCGGTCTTGTCCAGTTCATAGAGATTGTCGCGGCTGGTCTTGATCGGGTTGAACGCCCCACCCAGGACGCCGACCACCAGGTCGAGCTGGCCGGCACCGCGCAGGTCTCCGAATGCGGGAGCGTTATAGCCGCTGGTCTCCAGAGGAGCGTTCTGCGGGAAGGAGATCCGTTCCGAATGGAAGTCCAGGTGGCGACAGTTGCCCACGTTCTTGAGCCACAGCAGGCCAGGCTCGAAAAAGTCTCCCCACAGGATGTCGGGATCGCCGTCCTGGTCCAGATCGGCCACGGCAAGCGTGTTGGCCCCGTGCAGACTCGCCCGCTGTCCGATGATCTTGATGTCCTCGAAGAAGTCAGTGATCAGCTGAAACTTCGGTGTCCCTGCTGAATCAATGGTCTGCAACTCGTACCGAGCCATGGTACCGTCCACCCGGCCGAGCAGCATGTCCATCCGGCCGTTGCAGTCGAGGTCCGCGAACTGCGCGATGTTCTGCCGGTCGGCGTAGATCGGCGTACCGGTGACGTCCTTCAGGGTATCCGCCACGACCACGAACTGAGGATTCCCGCGGGTCCCGGCATTGTGGTAGTATCGGATGTAGCTGTACTTGGACTCCGCAAACAGGTCGGGGAGGCTGTCTCCATCAACATCCGCGAAGCGATACCACTCTCCGATATCGAGATTCTCGTAGCGGTCGCTTTGCCACTGCCAGCGGAGCGAATCTCCGCTGCCACTCCTGGTGAAGTGGGAGAGTTCTCCGGTGTTTTCCTGGATGAACAAATCGGGAAGCCCCTTCCCCTGGATATCCACGAGTTGCGGGCGCGGGTGTTCGTAGCCGCCGAGAAAGGGCAGGGGATAGGCGTGTCCCGCGGAGTCGAACACCGGGAACGGGGAAATCGCACGAACGAAGTGAGGAGGGCTGGTCCGGACTCGGCTCGTCAGCTGAGCAGCGGGAGTCGGAGCGGGGGTTCGCGTTGCCGGCGAACACCCGCCCCAGGCCTGGAACAGTGTCAGGAGCAACAGCTGGCGGGCCGGTGGGCCGGCTCGCCGCGAAATCATCGGGTGCCGCCCGACCCCATCCCGGCTCCGTCCGGCGCAGTGTCGAGCGTACGGACTACTTGGTGGCGGGCCTCATCGATCACGACCACGTGGCCGGGCCGGTCGGTGACTCCCGCCGCCATCCCCACGCCGCCCATGTCCATGGTCTTGCCGCTGTTGTGATTCGAGATGAACACCTGACCGTTCGGGGTGATCGCGATTCCGTGGGGCTGAGCGAATCCCGAGTCAGCGATGGTGCTGGTCACCTTGAAGGTTGCCACGTCGATCACGCTGACATCGTCGGACAGCTGGTTCGGCACCCAGATTTCCTTCCCATCGTCCGAGAACTGGACGTGCCAGGGCCACTTTCCGACCCGGACGGTGTGGGTGAGCGATGGGTGGGCGGGATCCCGGAGGTCGAATCCCAGCACTTCCGCGGTCAGCTGGGCCGTAGCCGCGAGAGTGCGTCCATCCGGAGACACCGCAAACTGGACCATGACCCGATTGGAATCCCCCGGTACGTCGACCACATCGGCCCGGTCCTTCTTCACATCGTAGACCGCGATCTGATTGGTGCCGAGGCTGCCCACGTACGCATAGCGCCCGTCGCGACTGAGGGCGAGGGCGTGCGGGCGGGGGACGAGGACTTCCACCTCTTCGATCGACATGTCGGACCGTTTGATCACCCCGATGCGCGAGGGGGCGCGCACCGCGGACATCGACCGGGTGGCGAACAGCCGATCGCCCTTCGGTTCGAGCGCCAGGAGACCAGGCGTCTCCATGGACGCCTGGCCCACGACCCGGTTGTTGCGGTCCAGTTTTACCACCGCGTTGTCTCCGACGAGAGAGACATACCAGTAGGAGCCGTCCGGCTCAACGGCCACGTGGTGCGGCTTGGCGTGGGCCGAGAAACCGAGTGTCTGCAGGTCCACGGTCGCGACGATGGTGTCGGCGACCGGATCGATCACGGTGACCTTTGCGGCGGCCTGGTTCGCGACATAGACCCGAGCGGGATTTCCCCCGCCGGGTCCCTTGGCCGGCGCGACGGCGGCCAGCAGTGCCGCGGTCGCGAGAGTTAACCTGCCGGTCACGGCGTGGCCCCTACCGGATGGGCCTTCAGCACGAAGAGGCCTTCCTTCATGCTGGTGACCGCCACCATTCCGCTGCCGTAGAACGGATAGTTGCCCCAGGAGCCGCCAAACTCCGGCTCATCGGGACCGACCGGGACGGTGTCGAAGAACCCGGCGGGTTTGGGATGCAGCCGGTCGGTGATGTCGAGGACCCGGAGCCCGCTCAGGTAGTTCGATTCGTAGACTCTATCGCCCACCACGAAGAGATTGTGGTCGATGGCGTGGTTCGGCGACACGTACTCTCCCGCCAGGACCGGATTCTCCAGATCGCTCACGTCCCAGATCAGGGTACGGGTGCCGGGGACCAGGCCCTCCATCTCATCGAGCTCGTCGTCGGCGTAGACGTATTTCTGATCCGCGGTGAGCCAGCCCTGGTGCGTGTAGCCGACGTTGGGGTAGCTCTGGTGCGACAGGGCTACGGGATGCGACTTGTCGGTCACGTCGGCGATCCCGATCGCGGTTTCGCTGAAGTCGAAGCAGATCTCGCGGTCGTGATACTTCGCCTGGGGGCCGTGGTAAATGACGCACTGCGCGTCGTGAGTGTAGCCGGTGCTCGACCGGCCGGTGGTGGAGTCCGCGAAGCAGCCGGCGAACTTGGGCGACAGCGGTTCCCGGATATCCACCATGTGAAGGCCTCCCCCGCACATTTCGCCCCCGCCGGATCCGCCCACCAGGTAGGCATACCCGGTAGTGGTGTCGACCACGATGTTGTGCGCGCTGTGAATGTTGCTGTAATGCGCATCCTCGGTGAAGCTGACCGGCTTGGGTCCGGGGCGACGCAACCGGTCCAGGTCGAACACCTGCATCCCGTGCTCGCGGGCGCCATCGGCGACGATGAAGGCGTAGTGCTTGTAGGTCTTGATGTCGCGCCAGATGCTCGCCGGGGAAGTGCTGGTCTTGGGCAGGTCACCCAGATAGCGCGGATGGCTGGGATCGGTGATGTC
>DATBGE010000083.1:0-4960 GCA_036558125.1 Gemmatimonadales bacterium
TTGCAGAGCGTGATGCACTCGTTGCAAATGTAGACCGACGGCCCGGAAATGAATTTCCTGACCGAATCCTTCGACTTTCCGCAGAAAGAACAGCGGAGATGTTTGTCGTTGGACATGTAACCAGCCGCGGTCTAAGGTGAAAGGGAGCCGGGGAGGACAGTCAAAAGGTGCCCCGGGTCCCGGGGAGCGTCAAGGGTTCTTCGCCGGCTGAATTTCGGTGCGCTTGGTGATCACGCTGTCGATGAGCCCGTATTCCTTGGCTTCCTCGGCGCTCATGAAACGGTCGCGATCCATATCCCGCTCGATCGTCTCGATCGCCTGGCCGGTGTGCTGGGCGTAGAGGCCGTTCAGCTTGGAGCGGAGATAGAGGATTTCCCGGGCCTGGATCTCGATGTCGGCCGCGGTGCCCTGGGTGCCGCCCGACGGCTGGTGAATCATGATGCGCGAGTGGGGGAGGGCGCTCCGCTTCCCCTTGAGTCCTGCCGCCAAAAGAAAGGATCCCATCGAGGCCGCCATGCCCATGCAGATGGTGTTGATCGGCGCCTTGAGGTACTGCATCGTATCGTAGATGGCGAGGCCGCTCGACACGACTCCGCCGGGCGAGTTGATATAGAGGTAGATGTCGCGCTCGGGATTGTCCGCTTCCAGGAACAGCAGCTGCGCGATCACGATATTCGCCACATCGTCGTTGATCGGCGCGCCCAGGAAGACGATCCGATCCATCAGCAGCCGGGAGAAGATATCGTAGGACCGCTCCCCGCGGCTCGACCGTTCGATCACATACGGCGGATAAATGGTGGACATCGTCAACTCGCGCTCTCCTCGACGGTGCTTTGTTGGAGGAGCCAGGCGAAGGCCTTCTCCTCGGTGAGACCACGCTCCAGTTCCCGCAGCCGGTTGGCCTTCTCCAGCTGGGCATACAGTTGTCCGACCGGCAACCCCCGTGCCTGAGCCATCGCCGCGACCCGGGCGTCGATCTCGGCCTCGGTGGCGGCCAGCTTCTCGCTTTCCACCACGGTGTCGAGCAATAAATCCCGTTTGACCTGGGACTCCGCCATGGGGCGGAACTCGTTGGCAAAGTCCCCGAGACGGGCCTGATCAATCTGGTAGGCCTGGCCGTATCCCTGAATCAACCGGTCCACCAGCGAAGCCGGGGCCGTGATGCCGTTGGCCTCGATCAGCTGGCGAACCAGGTCCTGGCGTACCGACTGATCGGCGGTCTGCTCCGCGTCGCGCTCCAAGTCGGTGCGGATCGCTCCGCGCAGCGCCTCGAGACTTTCGAAGTCTCCCACTTCCCGCGCGAAGCCGTCGTCCAGGGCCGGCAACTCCTGCCGTTTTACCTCGTGGAGCGCAATCCGGACCTTCCGGGTCTGACCCCGGCGCGATTCATCCGAGAAGTCGTCCGGAAAGCGGACTTCGGTATCCACCGACTCGCCGGGGAGGAGCGTCATCACCCGCTCCTCGACGTCGGGGATCGCGCGGCCCTCGCCCAGCACCATCACGTAGGGCTGCGCCGAGCCGGCGCTCTCTCCCTCGAGCGGCGCCACTTCGACTCTCACCTGCTGGCCGGGTGAGGGCTTCTGCCCTTCGACCGGGATCCAGGTGGCCTTCTGTTCCTGCACGTCGCGCAAGCGCGACTCGACCTCTGCGTCGGTCACCGGGAGCACCCGGCGATGCAGAGTGAAGCCACCGGTGCGGGCCAGCTTGACCTCGGGACGAACTTCGACGTGGAACTCGAATTCGATCGGGCCGCCGGTCTCGAACTTGAGATTGTGGATATGCGGCTCTGCGATCGGCTTGAGCTTCTCGCTGGTCTGCGCTGCCTCCCAACTCTCCCGGATCACCTCTTCCAGCACGGTCTGCCGGATGGCGTCTCCGAAACGCTTGCGCACCACCCCTTCGGGGGCGTGTCCCTGGCGGAAGCCCGGCAGCCGGGCCCGCTGGCGATAGTACTTGAGGGCCTTGTCCTCCGCCTGTCGTACCCGGTCAACCGGGACGGTGACCTGCAGGGACTTCGAGGCCTCGTCTTCCTTGGTCTTGACGATCGAAATGTCCGACATGGGCGGCAATCTAGTCTGGCATGGCACGGGGGGGCAGTAGCAGAGCCCCGACGGCGAGACGGTCCCTGAGATGGGTGCGCGGTCAGGGTCTAGGCCGATCGAACTACTTGACCCTGAGTGACGCAACCTGTTGAATAGTAAGCATGTCCACCGTCCTTGTGGTTGACGACGAGAAGTCCACTCGCCGGGCGCTGAGGGGCTATTTCGAGCGCAGCGGCTTCGCCGTGCTCGAGGCCGGCTCCGGGGCTGAGGCATTGCGCGTGGTGGAAGCGGGTGACGTGGACGCGGTGGTGAGCGACGTGCTGATGCCGGAGGTGAACGGTGTCGCGTTCTACGACTCGCTGGTTTCCCGGGTACCCGAGCTGCTCCATCGGGTAGTGTTCCTGACCGGCGCCGCCAAAGATCCCAAGGTCCACGCGCCGATCGAGCAGCGGGGCGTGCCGCTCATTTCCAAGCTCGACGATTTTTCTCTCGTCGTAGACGCGGTGCGGCTGGCGCTACTGCAGCGCCGCTAACGCTGCTCCAACTCCGCTCAGGATCCCGGGTTGCTGTAAGTCTTCAGGAACGAGAACACGTCCGCCGTTGCCGGGTCCGTCTCCAGTCCCAAATCCATGTTCAGCTTGTAGTGCCCCACGGTCTGGATCGGCTTGATCTCGACCTTGACTCCCGCCGTAGCCAGGGCGCTCGCCAAGGCTTGAGATTGCTGGGTGCCGCCCGGGCGGGCGGTGAGGTAAAACATGAGGAAGGGGGGAATCCCCTTGCCTTTCTGGCAGTGGTAGATCGCCGATCCTTCTTCCCACGCGGCGGGATCGTCGCCGAAGATGGCGAGCAGGCGATGGGCCTCCACGGAATCTTCGGAGAAACGGCGCGGAATGTCGTAGGCGCTCCCGTCCAGGAGGATCGCGCCACTCAGCGACGACAGACCCAGCCCTTCCGCCTTGAGGTAACTCTCGTTGGTGGCGATGAGCGCCGCCATGCTGGCTCCCGATGAATGCCCCAGCACGAAGAGGCGGGTAGAGTCGCCGCCGTAGCGGCTGATGTTGTGGTGAACCCAGGCGATGCCCTTGGCCACGTCCTGGATGTGAACCGGATGCTTGACCGCGGGAGAGAGACGGTAGTTGAGCGCGACGAAGACGTACCCCGCGTCCCGGAACTCCTTGGGTTTGGCTCCTACCTCGGTACTCTTGTCTCCTTCGACGTAACTCCCGCCGTGAATGAAAATGACGACCGGATGGTGTCCGCCGAACCACGGCGGGTAGATATCGAGTGCAGTAAGCGAGTCGGTGCGGGCCGGGTCGTAGGCGATGTTCCTGGTGACCCGATTACATCCCTGGGCCGTGAGTGCCATGGCGAGGAGCGCGAGCCACGGGCTAGCCGATTTGCGCACGCCTGGCCTCCCGGTTCGGGTTGATCGACGCGAGATCCTGGTGGGATGAGCCAAGGTGCGAACGCCGGGAGTCGAACCCGGAAGGGTTTCCCCACAGGATCCTAAGATACGTCACACCCCGTGGACTGACGTTGCGCACCAGCGGAATTGTACGTACACCGACTGAGGCCCGCTAACCCTCATGTGGACTCCGAGACCGGGGAAAGACATTTGAGAGACATTGGGCCTCTGGGCAGAACCCGATGAAAGAGAGACGGGCATGGTCCGAAGGACCACGCCCGTTTCTGTTATTGAGCTCGCTGCTGGTAGACCCCTAGGACGATCACAGCGCGGCGACCTCTGCGAGCAATTCGAGGAACTAGAGCGAGAAGTCTCGCACGAACGCGACGCCTGCACCAAAGTGCAATGTCTACCCTTGTGAGCCCTGCCTAGGATGTAACGCGCGGAAGGAGGAGCGTGAGCGGCTCCGCGGGGGTTAGGTCCCCGCCACGCCGAGGTAGCGCGCCTGGGGGCGAGCTTGGGGCCTTCGCTTGTTACTAGCGGCGGGTCTCGCAAGGTGCCGGGTCATGCCCGGAGAAACTGTAGCAGAAACTGTAAGTTCGACTGGATAGTGTGTAAGTCGACCTCCCTTTCTACCTCGTCGATGGAGGAGAGCATGAGTACCTATCGCGCTTCGTACTTGTCAGTTGCCGTGGTCCTGCTGGTCGCGAGCCCGTTGCCGGCGCAGGCCCAGGATGAGGCTCCGCTCAGGATGATCTATGCTGTCTGGAAAGACACAGAAGGAGCCGGGTACGCCATGGACCACATGAGCAAGACCGCCCGGGACCAGGTCGAAGCTTTCGCGGTCCTGACCAAAGACAAGGCTGGCAACGTGGAGGTCAAGCAAAGGTACAATCAGGCCGGCGGTTCCGTCAGGGCATTGCAGGCCAGCCAGGTCGTCGATACGGCGATCGCGAGGCTGACCGCGCCGCCGACAAGTGCCGCCGACTCAGCCAGCGGCCACGCGCCGGAAGCGCCGGCGCGCCGTTTGTCGGAAGCGGACCTGAAGAAGGTGGTCGGCATGTTTGGTCCCGGCCAATCGGCGCTGATCCTCCTGTCGCCAAAGCCGGCCATCTCGCAGATCGAGCGGTCCCTTGGGGTAGGGGGGATGAGCAACGCCGAGATCGTCGAGTTGGAGATCAAGGAATAGGCTAGGCGAGGCAGCTCCACCGAGCTCCCTGGGCCCACCAGGGCTCGCACAGGATCTCGGGATTCCGGCATGAACGGACCAGGCCGCTGCGATTTCAGTCGTCGTCCGGGTAAATCACTGGAGGACGAGGATCGGAGTCGTGAATCTCCCGGTTGCGGTCGAAGCGAGAAACCGGGTAATCAGGCGGCAAGTTGTGCCTTAACGAAAGCGCTCATCGAGGTCCTCATTGATTGCCCGATCTCGCGCATCTGATTTAAAGGTCTGGATAATGTCGCTGGCGGCGACCCAGACGAACCGATTTTGGGAGGTATGCTCCGGCTCATT
>DATBGE010000084.1:0-11105 GCA_036558125.1 Gemmatimonadales bacterium
TTCGCGACCAGGCTCACGCAGCCGAACCAGGGTATCGAGATCAATGTGTGTCATACTAGCGTCTCCTCCCCGAGCCAGCGGCGGAGGCGAGTATGCGCGCGCGCCAACTGCGACTTCGAAAAGCTTACCGTCCTGCCCATCATCCCGGCGATTTCTTCGTGAGTGTATCCCTCCACATCGTGCAGCCACACCACCGCTCGTGAAGTTTCGGGCAGGCGTTCGAGTGCTGCCTCGAGATCCATGCGCAGCCCGTGATCCGAACGGGGACCTTGATGAGCCTCGTCCTCCAGCTCATCAGTGTCCCGATATTTGTTCCGGCGCAGCCGCATCAGCGCCTTGCTGGCGGCGACCGTGCGGATCCAGCCCCAGAGACTCCCCTCGCCCCGATACTGCCGCAGGTTCCGGCAGACCTCGAAGAAGGTCTCCTGCATCACGTCCTCTGCGTCTTCCGAGGTGCGGCAGATACGCCGGGCGAGGTTGTAAACCGGCGTCTCGAAGGCGCGATAGAGCTCTTCCAGCGCAGCGATATCGCCGGTCCGGGCTTGGGCCAGGACTACTTCGGCGTTGGGGAGGGGGATGGCGTCCGCCATGGTGCCGATAAAGATGCGGGAAACGGGCCTACAGTTGCAGGGAGGGAGGTCCGAAGATCGGCCCCAGCCGGCTGGAAAAGAAACAGCGGAGGCTAGAGTTGGGGTGCGACTCTAACCTCCGCTGCCACAATAATTTACCTGCTAAATCTGTCCGCAGGCCGATGCCTTCAGGACATTGAGCCGACCGGCACCGAATATCGAGGCGGGCCCGATGTTGTCGGTGTTGCCGAGAATGCACTCCTCAACCTGGGTCACTCTGACCGGACCGGGGAGCTGGGACTCGACGACAGCCGCAGCCGCAGCGACATGGGGTGCGGCTTCGCTGGTCCCGGCTGCGATGAGATAGCTGCTGGTGCTGCACTCGAACGGCAGCGTCAGCTGGAAGTGGCTGCAGGGACCCAGCACCAGGTCAAACTGGTTGCCGCCGGGCAGAAGGTCGCCGCCGGGGGCGAAGAGGTCGACGCCGGAACCCCCGAAGTTGGAGTAGCTCGCCAACATATCGAAGTTCTGCTGGTTGAACGGCGCCGTGGCGCCGACGCTGATGACACCCTTCACCTGGCCGGGAAGAACGATCAGGTTGCCGTCTTCATTGAGATTGGCGGCGTTGTTGCCGGCCGAGGCGACAACCACGACGCCCTTGTCGCGGGCAAAGGCTACGGCACGAGCGAGGACGGCGGTCAGTCCTTCGACACCAGGAATGCTCTTATCGATGTACAAGCCGAGACTCATGTTGATGACGCCGGCGCCGCTTTGAGCCGCGAGGATGATGCCGGTGATGATGTCTCCGAAGCTGCCGGAGCCAGTCACCCGCAGCACCTTGATGGAGCAGAGCCTCGCGTCGGGCGCAACCGACGCAACGCCGATTCCGTTGGTCGCGATGAATCCGGCGGACAGCGTACCGTGGGCATTGTAGTCCAGGGGATCCAAGTCACCGGGGAAGACGGGCGAGGTGATCACTGAGGTCATGAGGTCAACCCGGCCGGCGATGTCGATATGCTCGGGATCGATGCCGGTATCGAGCACACATACGGTGCGCCCCGATCCACCGTTGGAAGCGCCCCAGGCTTGGTCAGCCTGAACCTGACGGATGTTCCACTGGAAGGGGAAGAATGCCGCATCGCTCTGGTCGGTCCCTGAGGCGACTGGATTCGGGAGGTTGGACAGTTGGAGATTGGCGTCCTGGGCAGCCGGGATCCATTGTACGATCAGATCGCGGTCGACCCCGACGACGCCGGTGGTCTTACTAAGCGAAAGCGCCGCCGCGTCAGTCAGGCCGGTCACCTCGGCTTCGCCGATCATTTTCTGGCGGCGGACCACGGTCCCGCCGAGTGACTTGACCTTGCTCGCGAAGGTCGCGGGCTCGGTGGTCTTGAAGGTTACGACGTGGCGATCACTGGGAGTCACTGCGGCGGGTAACTGCTGCGGTACAGGAGTACGGGACATCGATTCGTTGCTAGGGGTCAGGGACTCATCGACGCAGCCGGCGGCAATGAGTACGGTCGCCGCGGCAAGCGCGGGACGCAGGGTAAGTCGCGAGAACATGGGACCTTTGTGGTGGGAGGTTTGACAACTTGCCGGGCGAAAGAAAACCCGTCAAGAGCCGCATTCACGCCACAGGAGGTATGGTATGGGAGTTATACTGGTTGCATGACTGCGACACGTCCCCCCCGAACAGCGACTCCAGCACCACACCTCTGGCTCCATCACCTCCAGGACGAAGCCGACGCCGCGTTCCTCTACCGAGAGCTGGCCAAGGCAGAGAAGGATCCCCGTAGGGCAGCGCTTTACGATGGACTGGCGGCGGTCGAGGACCGGCACGTAGCGGTCTGGCACAAACTTTTGGAAGACCACGGCCACCCAATCCCCTCGATCCGGCCCTCGCGTCGGGCCCGCACGATGAGATGGGCCGCTCGGCGGTTTGGACCGGGCTTCCTCCTCCCGATGCTGCTCGAAGAAGAGGGTCGGGAGGTCAAGAGCTATCTCAGGCTTTCCCACCAGAGCTCCGAGGACGACGCCCGCACTGCTGCGCTGCGCCTGGCCCGTGAGTCGGCGGAGCACGCAGGATCCCTTGCCGGCCTGAGCGGAGCAACGGGAGAGCCATGGCACAAGACCGGGGCGGGCGGCCTGCTCAGAAACCTGGTCTACGGCTTCAACGACGGCCTGACGGCCAACTTCGGCCTCGTCGCGGGAATGCTAGGCGCTCAGGGGCATCTCAGCATCTCGACCCATGCGGTGGTAGTCGCTGGTATCGCGGGGATGGTCGCGGATGCCCTTTCGATGGGCTCTTCGGGATATCTCGCCGCCAAGAGCGAGCGGGAGGTGTTCGAGCACGAGATCGCGATGGAGCGGGAAGAGATCCGGTTGATGCCCGAGCTGGAGCAGGAGGAGCTGACCCTGCTGTACCAGGCGAAGGGAGTCCCCGAAGAACAGGCAAAGGAGATGGCCGCCCAGCTCATGCTGGACCCGGAGCGGGCCCTCGAAGAGCAGGTGCGCGAAGAGCTGAAGATCGGCGAGGCCAATACCACGCCTTTGCGGGAGGGGTGGATCACCGGGGTTTCCACAGCCTTCGGCGCCTTCATCCCAGTGGCGCCCTTTCTCATGGGCACCGGTCCGGGCGCGATCTGGACCGCGCTCGCAGTATCCATGGCGGCTCACTTCGGAGTTGGCGCGGCTCGGAGCTTCTTTACCGGCCGGGGCGTGATCCGCAGCGGCCTGGACATGTTCGTGGTCGGGCTGGGTGTGGCGGGGGTGGGGTATCTGGTGGGAGAGTGGATTACGAAGCTGCTTTGACCTCCCCCTGAGGCTACGGCTCCAAGAACTTCTGGCCGATCGTCGTTCCCGCCGAGATGAAGGTCTCGTCGCTATTGATGAGGAGGGCGAGGACCAGATGCTCCTTGGGATTGATCAGCAGATGGGCGGTGCCTCCCATGCTCCCGCCGGTGTGGCTGATCCATTCCCGTCCGTCGGCGGTTCGCAACGTGCCCCAGCCCATGCCGTAGTCGGTGGACTTCCCGTCCAGGGTGCGTTGCGGGGTCCAAAGCATCTTCACAGTGGCGGGCTTGAGGAGCGTACCCTCGAGCATCACCTCTCCAAACTGGGCGAGGTCCTCGGTGGTGGAGAGAAAACCCCCTCCGGCCCACTTGTAACTGTTATCCACGTAGGGCGAGTTGACCATCCCGCCGTTGGAATCGGCACGCTGGTAGAACCGGGCTCGGAACGGAATGAGGCTGTCGGGAAATTCCGCGACGGTGTGGGTCATGCCCGCCGGGCCGAACACGTGGTTCGACATGAAGGTGAGAAATGGCTCGCCGCTGGCGCCTTCGATCACCGCCGCGATCAGGTTCCAGCCGTAAGAGGAGTAGGAGTACTTCGTGCCGGGCTGAAAGAGGAGTGAATCGTCCTGGAAAATCTCGAGGCCCTCGAGCACCGTCGCGTAGTGCTTCTGGCTTCCGAACTCTCCCTCGTTGTAGTGCCGAATCCCGGCCAGATGCCCGGCGAGTTGCCTCGTGGTGATCGGCCATTTCTTCTGGGGGAAGGATGGGACGTATTTCTGAATCGGCGCGTCGAGATCGAGCTTGCGCTGCTCCACCAGCAAGCCCAAGGCGGCTGAGGTGAGCGGCTTGGAAACGCTGCCGACCCGGAACCGGGTGAGAGGCGTCGCAGGAACCTGCTGCTCCAGGTCGGCCATGCCGAAGCCCTCACTCCAGATCACGTGGCCATCCTTGATGACCGTGATCGAGGATCCTGGCGCGCCGAGGACTCGCATCGTGTCGCGGATGAACTGGCGGGTCCATTCAATCGCCTTCTCGTAGCGTACGGGCGCCCCCACTACGGCGGGAACCGGCGCCGCTGTTTGAGCCACCGCGGGAGAGGCAACGCAAAGCAGTCCCAACAATAGAATCGGGCGACGCATGGAGGCTCCCAGTTTGACTTGAATTCGGAGACTTCTGCTAGACCACGAGATTCAGCAAGCGGTTGGGGACGTAGATGACCTTCCGCAGCGGCTTGTTATCCACGAAGCGCGCAGTGGTCGGATCCTTCAGCGCAATCGCCACGACGGCCTTCTCCTCCGCACCCAGCGGAATGCGGATCTTCGACCTGGTCTTGCCGTTGACCTGGACCGGGATCTCGATCTCATCCTCAACGATGAGACTGTCTTCCCATACCGGCCACCGGGCGTCGAAGACCGAAGATCCATGGCCCAGCCGCTCCCAGGACTCCTCCGCAAAGTGCGGCGCGAAGGGCGCCAGCATGATCACCAGATCCTCGATGATGGCGAGGGAGTGAGAGTCCGCCTCCTTCAAGGCGTTCACCAGCTCCATGAGTGCGGCGATGGCGGTGTTGTAGTGGAGCGCCTCGAGATCCTCGGTCACTTTGCGCTTGGTCCGATGCCAGCGGGCGACCAGATCCCGAGGCAAGTCGGTCTGAATCGCGGCACTGCCGACCATCCCCCAGACCCGATCGAGGAAGCGGCGCGGACCGTTGATGCCGGCGTCGCGGAAATCCCCTCCCTCCTGGAAGGGCCCCAGGAACATCAGGTACATCCGGAAGGTGTCCGCTCCCCACTGGGAGATGTACTGGTCGGGCACCACGATGTTGCCCTTGGTCTTCGACATCTTGGCCCCGTCCTTCACGATCAGGCCATGGGCCCGGAACCGTGCGAACGGCTCTTCGAACTGCAGGTGGCCAAGGTCGTGCAGCACCATCGTCATGAAGCGGGAGTAGAGCAGGTGCAGCACCGCGTGCTCGTTGCCGCCGATATACGTGGTGACCGGGCACCAGGTCCTGGTCCGGGCCGGATCGAACGGGCGATCCCTAAACTCGGTGCTCGGGTAGCGCAGGAAATACCACGACGAGTCGAGGAACGTGTCCGACACGTCGGTCTCTCGGCGACCCTTCTTCCCGCACTTGGGGCAAGCGACGTAGTACCACTCGCCGTGCCGCGCGAGCGGTGAGACGCCGGAATCGTCGGGACGGAAGTCCTCGATCGGAGGCAGCAGCACGGGCAGGTCCTTCTCCGGGACCGGCACCGCGCCACAATCGTCACAGTAGATCATCGGGATCGGGGGACCCCAGTAGCGCTGCCGGGAGATGCACCAGTCGTGCAGGCGGTACTGCACTCTCCCGTTGCCTTTGCCATTGGAGACAAGCCAGTCGATGATGGCCCGCTTTCCCTGCTCGGCCGGCAGACCATCGAACTGCCCTGAATTCACCAGCTTGTGGCCCTCTTCACCGGGCTCGGCAGTCTCGACCGGGGTGCCGGCGGACTCGCCCTCTTTTGCCAATACCCGCACGATGTCCAGGCCGTACTTCCTGGCGAACTCGAAGTCCCTCTCATCGTGCGCCGGCACCGCCATGATGGCGCCCGTCCCGTACTCCATCAGGACGTAGTCTGCGATCCACACGGGCACCGGCTTCCCGGTGGCTGGGTTGATCGCGGATGACCCGAGGAAGACGCCGGTCTTCTCGCGTTCGCCTACTTTGCGACTCACCAGGTCCTTCGAAGCCGCCGCTTGCACGTAGGCTTCAACCTCGGTCTTCCGGTCAGGGGTGGTGAGATGCCTGACCATGGGATGCTCGGGCGCCAGCACCATGAAGGTGGCCCCGAAGAGAGTGTCAGGGCGGGTGGTGAAAACCGTGATCCCGAGAGGCGACGAGGTGGCCGCCGAGGCGACGGGTCTGCTGTCACCTGTCACTACCGGAAATGCAATCTCCGCCCCCTCCGATCGTCCGATCCAGTTCCGCTGCGCAGTCCGAGTCGTCTCCGACCAGTCGATCGTGTCCAGGTTCTTGAGCAGCCGTTCGGCGTACTCGGTGATCCGGAAGAACCACTGCTCCAGGAAGCGTTGCTCGACGACGGCGCCGCAGCGTTCGCAGCGCCCGTTCTCGACCTGCTCGTTGGCGAGCACGGTCTTGTCGTTGGGGCACCAGTTGACCGCCGCGCGCTTTTTGTAGGCCTTGCCCGCCTTGAAGAGCTGCAGGAAAAGCCACTGGGTCCACTTGTAGTAGTCGGGATCGGTGGTCGAGACCTCGTGACGCCAATCGAACATCCCACCGATTCGCTCCAGCTGGCGCCGGAAATTCGAAATATTCTGAGGGATCAGCTTCGCCGGATGGATCCCCACCTTGATCGCGTGATTTTCGCTGTGGATGCCGAAGGCGTCGAACCCGATCGGCTCGAAGACGTCGTAGCCCTGCAGCCTCTTGAACCGCCCGAACACGTCGCTGCCCGTGAAGGCGAACATGTTCCCCACGTGCAGGCCTTCCGCCGAGGGGTAGGGGAACATCATCAGGTTATAGAACGGCGACGGAGGATGGTCGAGATCGGGCTGGTTGGTGCCCTTCTCGGCCCACCTGGCGAGCCACTTGGCCTCGACGACGTCGGGCTGGTAGGTCGTTGCGTCTACGGTCATAGGGGCGGGAATCTACGCGGGAGACGGGAGACGGGAGAAGGGAGACGGGCGAAGGAGCTTCCGCTCCTCCTCCCCTTTCCCTTTTCCCCCTCCCTGCCCTAACTTCCCAGCCTCACACCACTTACATCGCACGGAACTCTATGGCCATTGCGCGCCAGACGTTCATCCGCAACCTGCATCAGGTCGGGCTGTTGACCGTGGCAGCGCTGGGGATCGCCGTCGCGGGGATTCTCTGGCTCCTGCTCCGCGCCGTGTCTGGCTTCAGCCCATCCCAGGTCATCATCTTCGCCACTGCGGCGATCGTGATACTGGGAACCCTGGTCATGCTGTTCCTGGTCAGCTGGCTCACGAGGGTGATTCTCCGGCCGGTCTCGAACGCAGCCGCGGTAGCTGCGCGCGTCGCTTCGGGGGACCTGACTGCGCCTGAGTTCATCGCGCCCGGGGGCGCTACGCAGGTGGACACCCTCACTAATGCCGTCTCTGCGATGGTGACCGAACTCCGGAGCCTGGTTGGCGCGATCCGGGGGAATGCGCAGGATGCGGCCGCGATGGCGCAGGAGATCTCCAGCGCGACCGAAGAAATGAGCGCCTCGACCGAAGAGGTGTCGGGCACCTGCAACGATCTCACTGATCGGGCCTCACGTCAGGCGACACTGGTCCGGGCCGCGGCTGAAGATGCGGCCAAGATTCTCGCGATTGCGGAAGAGCTGGCCGCCAGCGCGCTCGGCTCCGCCGAACGGAACGCAGCGCTGGCCGAACTGGCTCGATCCCACAAAGAGCAGCTGGACGAAAGCTCGGCCGAGTTGCAGCGGCTCGCGGAGGAGGTCGAGCGGGGCGCCGAGGAGGCGACGGCACTCGCGTCGGCCAGCGAAGAAATCGGAAAGTTCGTAACCCAGACCAAAGCCATCGCGCGACAGACTCACATGCTCGCACTCAACGCGGGCATCGAAGCTGCCCGGGCGGGCGAGGAAGGGCGGGGCTTTGCGGTGGTGGCGGAGGAAGTGCGAAAGCTGGCGGGCCAGGCGGCGCAGGCCGCCACCTCGACCAGCGACACGGTGCGCGCGGTGCAGACCCGGGTCGAGTTGGCGCGGGACCGGCTGCTCCGGCTCGCCAAGGGGGGGCAGGCCGCGCGGGTCGCCGCAGACACCGCGGCGCGCGGACTATCTCGAGTCGCCGGCGATGCCGAAGCGAACGACAGCTGGACTCGGCAAATTTCGAAGTCGGCGGATGAAGTTCGCGGGTTGATCGGTGGGATCGTGGGCAGAATGTCAGAAGTGTCCGGAGGCACCGAGGACGTGGCCGCGGCTGCCGAGGAGATTGCCGCCTCGTCTCAGGAGTTGAGCGCGTCCACAACCGAGATCGCCAATTCGGCGCAGCAGCTGGCCCACGCCGCGCAGGCGCTCTATGGAGAGGTCAGCCGATTCAAGGTCGAAGAGCGTTGACGATCCTGGCTTGCACTGTGTCCAACGGTTCGGGCAGCGGATCGAGCGTAGTTCCTGCGGCGGCGGCAGCATGATGGGCGACGAGATCCAGCGCCTGGCCCCGTCCGGGCATAGATTGGGCGCGCTGCAGCGCCGCACTTGAAGCGGCTCCCACCACGAGCCACGAGGGAATCGGACTTCCGCCCTCGCCTCCCGCGAAAACCAGATCAAGTCCCCACCGATCGGCCTGGACCGGAGAACGTCCCACCGAAAAGCGGACGTCCGCGATGAACAGTGCGCCGTTACGCCGGGCAACCGCGGCGAGATCCGCCACCGGCATCGGTTCGCCCCGCTCATCTTCCTGTTCGACTACTGCCACTGCTTCGAAGGCCGGACTCCGAAGAAACCGGTCCAGCCATTCGGGACGCATCGCCTGCCCGGGCGCCACGCAGGCCCGGGCCACGTCCCTGCCGCAGGCCTCTCCAATTGCCGCGTAACGCTCAGCGCGAGTTCCGGCGACCACCACGAGCATACGCTGGCGGACCAGGCTCCGTACCGCCAGCTCCATGAACCGATCCACCGCTCCCGGAAGCAGGATGACGGGCTGCGAGGTGCCGAACAGTTCGCCCAGTCTCGCGGTAGAGGTCACGCGGGCTCGAGCCAGGTATCCAGCGTTCCTTCCGATACGATCTCTTCGGCTTTGACCAGCCGCACCCCCTCGTCTCCCCAATCCCGGAGCGCGTGCTCCCCCAATTCATAGCGCACCGCCTTTACGGCGTCGGTGACCACGAAGACCCGAGCGTGGGGACGGCGAGCCAGCCAGCCCTCGACCACGTGGCGGACGCAGATCTCAAGCGGCAACCCGTAAACCACGACAGCCTCGGGATCGAGCGCGCGAACCACGGTATCGGTATTGGGATTGCTGAACACGTCGAAGTGGCGTTTCAGGATCAGCAGATCGCCGGTGTGCCGGCTGAGCCCCAGCCGCAGAACTTCGGGTTCCTGACGTTCAAAGCCGATCGCAAGCGCGCCTGGCAGCGCCGTCTCGGCGATTTTCTGCTGTCCCGGAGTTCCCCGGAGACAGTGGGGTGGCCATGTTGTGTCGAAGTCGGGGTGATCGCTCAGCTCGGCATCGCCGGGAAGATGCTCCTCGGCGCTGGCGACGATGCGAATGCCGTTGGCGTGGGCGTAAGCGGTGAGCGCGCCCAGTCGAGGGACGATGGCCTCACCACGGGGGACGTAGAGCTTCCCGTCAGGCGAGATGAAGTCGTATTGGGTATCAACATCCCAGAAAATGAGTCGGTTCACGGTGGGATACTGTCCTCCTCCGATGCGGCGCCGAACTTTTCGCGCCGGAACTGGTTCAGCGTCCGCCGCAGCTGCCGGGCGCCGCCGGGATACAAGTCAATCAACCGGCGCAACTCGGTCATGGCACGACCCGGGGCGGCCAGTCTGCGGTCGTAGAGCTCGACGAGGGCCAATCCGATCTTGATGTCATCCGCAGGGCGGAGCCGCCGAGTGTCGCGATAGTTGTGCAGCTCGAGCGCCGCCATCCCCGGGTTGGCAAGCGGCCCTGCCAGGATCGCCGCGCGCCGCACCAGGGCTTCTGCGTCTCCATTCTCCTGTTGTGAACGCTCCAGGTATTCATTGGCCGCCGCATCGTAGAGTCCCCGCGCCGCCAGCGTCTCGATGCTCGAATAGCTCTCCCGGTACCGCATGAGCCCGACGTTCTGCAGGACCTCGACGCAGAAATCGGTCATCGGCTCCAGGAACCCGTCGAGCAGGCCGAAGACCAGACCATAGATCGCCCAGAAGGCGCCGAGCAGCAGGACAGCACGAGGGGTGACTCCGGTAATCCAAAGCAGGATTGCGACGAGAGTCGCGAAGAGCAGAATCCCGCCGGCAGCGAGCCGGAGAAGACGGAAAGGATCCTGATCCTTGCTCGCGACGCGGGCGGAGAGCAGCGGAAGCATGCCGATGGCTGGCACAACTTAGGAGCGACGGGAGTGGCCGGCAAGCTCGCATGAAAGTTCTCGGGCCCGCGTTGTGGGTGATGAACAGAGGGAAGTACCTTATAGTCCAGCGCCACCTCCCCTGTCCCCGCGGAGAGTTCGTGTCCGATAGCGTTTCCCGACGAGATTTCCTCGCCGCCTCCACCGCTATGCTGGCACTCGGGAACACGGCGGCGTTCCCGCGGAGCGGAGCTCCGGCGATCATCCGGGCTCGCACTACACGGTCAGTGGCGGTGTCCTCGCCCAACGGCCTGGCGGCAATCTCTAAAGCGGTGGAGCTGGCCGAGTCCGGCGCCGACTCGCTCGACGCGGTGGTGGAGGGAGTCAAGCTGCTGGAGCTCGATCCGGAGGACGAATCGACAGGTTACGGCGGGCTGCCCAATGAGGAAGGCGTCGTGCAGCTGGACGCCTCCTGCATTCACGGTCCCAGCGGACGGAGCGGAGCGGTCGCTGCACTGGAGGGGATCAGGACGCCGAGTGAGGTGGCGAAGCTGGTTCTCAAGTACACAGACCATACCCTGCTGGTTGGAGAGGGCGCGAAGCGGTTCGCTCTTTCCTATGGGTTCAAGGACGAAAACCTGCTGACCGAGCGGTCGCGGGGGAAATGGCTCGCATGGCGGGCGAATCGCGGATCAGAAGACCAGCGGCAGGAATGGCCGGACGACGAGA
>DATBGE010000085.1:0-8974 GCA_036558125.1 Gemmatimonadales bacterium
TCGCTCGGCGCCGATCACCGCCGCGAGCTCCGGTCGGAGCACCTTGACCGCGACTTTGCGCTCGTGCTTCAGGTCCTGGGCGAGATAGACCGTGGCCATGCCGCCCTGGCCCAGCTCCCGCTCGATGCGGTAGCGGTCGGCGAGGGCAGCCGAGAGTCGCTGGTCGATGGTCAACGGTGGCCTGTCATTCACGCGGCATGATGGACAGCGAGTCGGCGGCTGAAGCCCCCACTCGGCTGGTGTCACTAAAGTGACTGGGACTCCGCGACCCAGGTCGCTTCAGCGACAATCGCCGAGTCGCGACCGAGGGTCCCTTGGGAGCGCGTAAGTGCGACCCGGACCCGAGGAAGTCCTTGAGGGTCGCCTCAGCGACGGACCGGCAGGCCATGCCTCCCTTGCCCAGCTCCCGCTCGATGCGGTAGCGGTCGGCGAGGGCGGTCGAGAGACGCTGGTCGATGGTCAACGGTGGCTGGTCAAGGGTCGATGGTCGATGGTCAATGGTCCTCTGAACCTCATCGGCGTGCCACAGTGGCGAAGGGATTCAGTACCAGCCGGATGGAACGCGCCGAGTGCTCGGTGGTCGGCACCTTGATCAGAAAGCGCTTGCCATCAGGGGCCATGGCGTAGGGCCGCCCGGTCATGTTGGTCAGCCGCTGTGGAGCGATCAACCTGGGAGAATCAAATCGGGGTGGGGACCCACGGTGAAACCCTGCGACATACAGCTGTGACCCTGAAGGGAAGAAGATCTCATCTCCGCTCGGCGACCACGAGGGTACATCGCCCTCGAGCTGGCCGGAGACGCGATACACCTCGCCCGTGATCGGGTAGGGCTCGAGAAATACGCCCCCATTCCTGCCGAGATACACAATCCACTTGCCGTCCGGGGAGAATGCGGGCTGGTAGGCTCCGTCACTCGTCGATACCCTGAGTTCCTGAGGGGTGCTCTTGCCGTTCAGCGAGAGGACGAATGTCGAGTCAACCGATGAGTCCATGAGCAGGAGGCGCCCATCCCTGGAGGCCGACGATGGGTTGAAGCGACTCCGGCTCACGGTGTCCACCTGCCCTGGCCGAGCGGGGTTGATCCGAACCAATCCGACGCTGGAGAGACAGGCAAAGATGCCCCGGGCATCCGCGCTCCAGCGAATCTCGCTTGAGCAGAGACCGGTCAGCAAACGCTGTCGCTCCCGGCTCTGAAGGTCGTAGACCCAGAGCTCGAGAGTCCCGGAAATTGCCGGTATGACCACCGCAAGTCGGGTCCCATCAGGAGCCACATCGCTCTCGAGCGATTGGGCAGGAGGAAACGGCAGGGTGTCGAGCCGCCCGGTCCGATTGAGCCAGGCCAGGACGCCGACATCTGAGTTGGCCCCCGGCACATAGGCCAGGGTGCCGTCTCCTGCGAGCGTGGCCTGGCTGTGAGTAGTCCAGGACTCGCGACGGACCCCGAGTGCGATGGTGACCGGCTCGCCATGGGTCTCGAGTCGCTCGGCATCAAAGCCGACGGCCAGGAGCGTCCCATCTTCACGGGTGTAGATCAGCATGCCGTCGCCATACCTGGGCGTGGTGCCGATCAATGCATCCTCGGGGATGGGCGTGCTGTCCTGCCATGACCGCGCGATACCCTTCCGGACCAGGATCCGGGTTTCTCCTCCCGGCATCGAACGCACCGCGAGAATGGTGAAACCCTCTGCCAGTTTGACGGTGCTCAGCAGCCAGTGCCCACCCGGAAGGTAGCTGACGGTCTTGCTGTACCCGAGCGCGGAATTCGCGACCGGCACCGCCGGTCCACCGTCGGCCGAGACTTGGACGAACGCTGCACCCGACTGGCTCAGGAAGGCGATGGTTCCTTGCTCCGACCAGGCGGCGCCAGTGGAAAGGGGGGCGTCGGCAAGGACCGATACCGGGCCGCCGCCCAGCGGCACCTTCTTGAGCTGATTGTCGGCCATGAACCCGATCCACACTCCGTCGGGCGAGAAGAACGGGCCGTAAGCCCCTTCGGTGCCCGCAATGGGAGTGGTTTCGAACCGGTCGAGTCGACGCAGATACAGTCGAGGCCGTCCGACAGCTCCGCCGACGTAGACCAGGCTTTGCCCATCGGGTGAGAGCGCCAGCGCCGTCTGGCCCACCCCGACCGGTGCCTCACCCACGAACTCGATGGGTGCCGAGTCGGGCAGGGCGAGATCCAGCCTCATGGTTGTGACATTGTGAACCGACTTTCCCGGCCGGAACCAGCCCCAGGCGGCGATTGCCGCGATGACCGCCAGGGCGGCATAGAGCCCGGCTCGGCGCCTCGGCGGCTGAGAGGCACGGCCCATCGACGTGATTCGGCGAGCCGTGGTCGGGTTCCCGCTGAGCGCGGCGGTATACTCGGCTGCGGTTCCGAACCGATCGGCCGGCAGTTTCTGGAGAGCCGTGAGCACCGCCTCCTCGACCTGGGGCGGCACGGTCTTTCGCTGCAGGATGAGCGACCGCGGCTCTTCCGTCATCATTTTGGCGACGATGGCTTGCGCGGTCGGACCGGTGAACGGCGGCTCGCCGACCAGCATCTCGTAGGTGACGCAGCCCAGGGCGTAGATGTCGGAGCGCGCAGTGATCTCCCGTTCCCCCATCGCCTGCTCGGGACTCATGTAGGTCGGGGTGCCGAGCGACATGCCGGTCTCGGTCATCCGGGTGCCGCCTCCGCTCGCGGCCGCGAGGGCGATGCCGAAGTCGGCCACCAGAGCCTGGCCGTCGTGCAGCAGGATGTTCTCGGGTTTGATGTCGCGGTGAATCACGCCGTGGCGGTGGGCGTAGTCGAGGGCCGACGCGACTTCGGTGGCGATCCGCACCGCGTCCGCAATCGAAAGTTGCTTCTCCCGGGTCAGCCGGTCGCGCAGACTCTCGCCTTCGACGAAAGGCATCACGTAGTACGCGGTGCCCAGGACCTCACCGGAATCAATCAATCCGAGAATGTGCGGGTGCTGGAGTGCCGCGATGGTGCGAATCTCGCGAACGAACCGCTCGGCCCCGATCACGGCGGCCAGCTCGGGCCGCAGTACCTTGATCGCGACCTTGCGATGATGTTTGAGATCATCTGCCAGGTACACGGTGGCCATGCCGCCCTGGCCCAGCTCCCGCTCGATGTGGTAGCGGTCGGCGAGGCTGGTGCGGAGGGTATCCATCGCGGTCATGCGCTGAACTCTGCCACTCGACGTTCCGCCTTGGCCGCAATCCGGCCGAACGCCGGCGTCTCCCGAAGCGGAGCCATGAAAGGACAGTGCTGGGCGATGAAGTCGTACGGGTAGAACCCCCGGTCCACCGCCCGCTCCAGCAGCTCGAGCGCCCGAGCCGGGTCTCCAGCCATGGCGAAGGACTCCGATATATGGAATGTGTGATGGGAATCCAGCGGATCGACGTCCAGCTGATTGAGCATTTCGAGTGCAGCGCCAGGGCGACCCTGCAGCGCGTCCACCAGCGAGGCGAGCTGGATGGTATAAGGCATGGTCGGCACGTGGGCCCGCATCCAGTCGGCCTGGACCGCGGCGTCCGCGACTCGCCCGATCAGCGCATAGGTGTACCCCAATCCCCAATGCATGATCGGGCTCTCCGGATCCAGCGATACCGCCTTTTCCAGTGCGTCCACCCGGCCACCAAGGCGCCCGACAAACCATTCCATAACTCCCACCAGGATCCAGGCGAACGGGGAGAGTGGGTCGACCCGCGTGAGGCGCTGGGCCAGCTCGGCCGCCGCCTCGGTCTGTCCAGCTGCCTGGAGGGAAATGCCCAGGCTGAACAGCACGTCGGGGTCGGTGGGATCGATCTCGAGGGAGCGACGAAGATGGCGCACGGCATCCTGGAGCTCGCCCCGTTCGTATCCCACATACCCGAGCAACGCGTGCCCAAAGGGCGCATTCGGCACCAGGCGGATGAGGTCTCTGGCCTCGGCTTCGATCCGGTCGAGGGGCGAATCCACGGTACACACGCCGGCGCGCACCTGGGTATAGAGCATGAACGCCTTGAGAGACCGAAGCGCCGGGGTCTCTCCTTCAATGGCAATCGCCTGCTGGATGAGCCCCTCGGCGCGGACAGTCGAGACGCCCCACCGCCGAAGCTCGTCCCGGGCGCGCAGGTAGGCCTCGAAGGCGCGGGCGTTCTGAATCGGCCGGGCGGAGAGGCGGGAATCCTCCGAAGCAGTGAGTTTCACCTCCAGGGCATGGACAATGGCGCGGGAGACCCGCTCCTGCAGGTCGAAAACGTCGTCCATCGTCCCACTGTACTTCTCGGCCCAGAGCTGCGCGTCGTTCTGCGCATCGATCAACTGCGCCGTGATCCGGAGCGAGTTGCCCGCCTTCCTCACACTTCCTTCCAGTACGTAGCGCACCTGGAGTTCGGTCCCGATGGCGCGAATCCCCTTGGTAGTTCCCTTGAGCTGCATCGAGGAGGTCCGCGAGATCACCCGTAATTCGCGAACTCCGGCCAGATCCGTGATCAGTTCCTCGGTCAGGCCATCGCTGAAATACTCGTTCTCCGGATCGGCGCTCTGATTGACGAATGGGAGGATGACAATTCCTCCGGCCGAACGGGTGGCGGTCGGCTTGATCGGAGCGTGGTCGCCGCTCGTTCGGGCGATCCGGTCGCACTCCGCCCGGATATCGACGGCGCTCTGCCACCGCTCGCCCGGCTCTTTCGCGAGACAGCGCATGATCACGCTCTCGAGTCCCGCCGGACAGTCGCCACGAAAGGTCGAGACAGCTTGGGGCGTCTTGGTGATGTGAGCCGCGAGGACGGCTTGAGCCGTCGGCTCCACGAATGGGGTTCTGCCTGCGAGTAGCTCGTAGGCCAGGATTCCCAGCGCATAGATGTCGGCGCGATGGTCGATCGCCGGGTCGGCCGCCACTTGTTCCGGCGCCATGTAGGCAGGAGTGCCCACTGCCACGCCGGCAGTGGTAATGCTCCCCTCCATCGCCCCCTCGTTCACCGCGCGGGCGACACCGAAATCGCTCACCAGCGCGTGTCCTCCCGTCAGCATCACGTTCTCGGGCTTGATGTCGCGATGCACCACTCCTCTGGAATGCGCAAAGGCGAGCGCATCGGCTACCTCACCGAGAATCCTGAGTCCCTCATCCAGTGGAAGACTGCCCTCGCGCCGAAGCCGAGCGCCCAGGCTCTCGCCGTCGATCCAGGGCATGGTGTAATAGAGGAGGCCTTCGGCCACGCCGGAGTCGTGCAACGGAACGATGTGAGGATGGCTCAGATTCGCCGCGATCCGGATCTCACGCAGAAACCGCTCGGCCCCGACCGAGGCGGAAAGCTCGGGCTTCAGGACCTTGATCGCGACCTTGCGGCCGTGCTTCAAGTCCTCCGCCAGGTAGACGGTCGCCATCCCACCATGCCCCAACTCCCGCTCGATGCTGTAGCGGTCGGCTAGGGCAGTGGTGAGGTGCGGCGAGATCTCTCGCAAGCAGTCAGGTGTCAGGGGTCAGGGATTGCCGATTGCTGATTAGTCCGCCGGTCCGCCGGTCCGCCTCGTCCGCCGGTCCTACGGCACCGACACCGCCTCGGTCAGATGCCGCTTCACCCAGTCCACCCAGAGACGAGCCCGCTCCCGTGAGTTGACCGGATCGGCCGAGGCGTGCGTCCTTCCTCGGAATCCGATGAATTCGGTCTCCACTCCATTGTCCTTCATCGCACGATAGAGCATGAAGGCCTGGGTTGGCGGAACCCGGAAGTCTTCCATATTGGACATGACGAGCGTGGGAGTCTTGATCCTGGTCGCGTACGTGATGGGTGACTGATCCCGGTAGGCTTGAGCCCGGCCATCGGTCCAAGGCGAGCCGCCGAACAGGTAGCGCACCGTGATACTGCCGTCTCCATAGTTGTACTGGTCTTCCCAGTTGGTGACCGGTGCGCCAGCCATCGCGGCCTGCCATTCATCGGGATAGTTGGAGATCAACCAGCTGGTCATATACCCACCGTAGGACCAGCCGGTCACCGCCGTGCGCTTGGGGTCTACATAGGATCGTTTCCGCAGCATGGCGACTCCGGCCATGACATCGCGTCCGGGTCCCGCACCGGCGTCGCCTACGATGGCGGCCATGTACTGGTTGCCGAGGTTATCGCTGCCGCGATAGTTGGGCTGGAACACCACCCAACCCTCCGCCGCCATCAGTTGAGCGAGGGCGGAAAACTGCAGCTTCGACGCGGACTGCGGGCCGCCATGAACCAGCAACACGAGAGGATACTGCTTGGACTTGGAATATCCCGCCGGCAGTACCAGGACACCGTCCGACTCGAAGTTGTCGGATTTCCAGGTGACTCGCTCCATCCCGCCCCAGGCCACGTCCTTGGCCCAGCCGTTGAAGTCGGTCAGCCGCCGCGGCTTGGCAGTCGGCGAATCCATCACATACAACTCGGAGGGACGGTTGGGTGCCGTTGCGGTAAAGGCGATGACCGGACTCTTCTCGGCGACGACGATGTCGTAACCGAAGGCGCCGTTGATCACCAGGTCGCCCGTGTCGAGACGGCGCGCCGGCCCGTCGAGGGGCTGAATCCACGCTCCGACGCTGGTGCGGTCGTTCCCCGCGATCAGCAGGGACTTTCCGTCGGGCATCCACTGCGCCCCAAACAGGTTTCGGTCGAGCCCGCGAGTCAGGCTGCGGCCAACGCCGCCTTTGGCGGGCGCCACATAGACCTCATTCTCCCAGACCAGGTCTCCGCGCCCCTCGCGCGGGTACCAGTAGGCGATGGTCGAACCGTCGGGTGAGAACACCGGGTTGTTCTCGAACCGGCGCGCTTCGGTGAGAGAGCGGATGGCACCGGTCGCCACATTCAGGACTTGCACGTGAACCGAATCGAGCTTGCCGCTCTCGGGAGCGACCACCGCGACGAAGGCAATCTCACTCCCGTCCGGCGACCAGCTGAGGGCCGAGGGTGGACTGCTCGGTGGCAGTACGAACTCCAACGACCAGGCACCGCTGGTCAGACGGCGCGGAGCCGTGCTGTCGATCTCCATCAGCCAGATGTGCTGGGGCTGGATGTTTTCCCTCAGGAACAGATCCTGGGCCCCGACCTCGAAAGTCGTCAGATGTTTGGCTTCGCCCTGGCGCGCGGGCTCGCTGTCCGCTGCGGCGTAGGCGAGGGCGCGACCGTCAGGGCGCCAACTGAAATGTTCGACGCCGGTGCGGTGCGAGGTGAGTCGCCGGGCCTCGCCGCCATTCATCGGCAGCAGCCAGATCTGGTTCTCGCCCGTACTGTCAGGGGCCAGAAAGGCCAGGGTCTTTCCATCGGGAGCGAACTTGCCTCCGCCCGCGGGGTGGCGGCCGAAGGTCAGTTGCCGCAGCGTGCCGGTCGCGACGTCGACCGCATAGAGGTCGACATCGTTCTTGTCGGAGTCGTAGTTGGGCCGGCCCACGGTTACCACCGCGGTCCGGCCGTCGGGACTCAGCTCCACCCCGCCGACACCCACGAACTTCCGGAAATGCTCGAGGGTAAATGGCTGTTGGGCGGTGACCGGCGCGGCCGTAAGGGTCGCGATCCAAAGCCACCCGATGATCGGACGGTACATGGGGTCTTCCTTTCGACTATCGACTGATTGCGCTCAGCCCTAGCGGTACGGCCCGTAGCCCGTCCCACCGGCGTGCTTCACCGAGAGCGTCACGCAAGAGGAGCTGCGCCGAGATTCCACCGTCGAGGGCCACGGCCGATTCTGCTCCCAACGCGCGCATGAGCAATCCGGTTTCTGGGATCGTCAATCCGAAGGGAATCGAACCGAAGGAGGGGCCCAGTGCGTCGAAGCGGGTCAGGGCGATGATGAGCTCGCCCCGCTCATCGAGGCCGAGTGCGAGGCGCGCGTCGCGATGCGTCAAGTCGATAGCGGTCGGGACGGTCGAGGCAACTCCGTAGGTGAGCAGGGCGGGCAACTCGCCGTGGTCAAGGAGCGCGGGGTAGGATTGGAAGGCTTCCCTGACCGCCTTGACCGCCCCGCCCGCCTTGTCCGTCGTGACCGCTCTGACCGCCTTGACCGCCTCATCATTCAGGATCCTCACCCTACCCGACGAGTCCACCACGACTGCGCGCGCCAGCGGTCCCATACGCGGTACCCGGTACTCGGTACCTTCATGCACTACCCACCCCCATGCTCCATCGCCCGCAAACATTCCTGCATTGAGCGCGAGCGCGGCCTCAGACGGAGCCAGGTCCAGGGTCCAAACGTTCAGATAGCCGCCCGGTGCCATCCCGTTTTCGAGCGACAACCGGAACCGCGCGGGATCGAGTCGCACCACGATCACCCGGATGCGTCGCGCCTCTCCTCGCCCACTCAGGTCGAGCTCGGTCCACTCGAGACCGGGTTGCGCGGCTCTCCAGGCTGCGTTGCGTGCGACTGCTCCGCTCGAGACCTCCGCGAGTGGCGTGGATCCGTTGGGAGTCACCACCGATAGGGGCGGGACGGAGGAACCGCTGCCCCCCGCCAGCACGGTGAGTACCGCGGCGAGTCGGGCTCGACCTGCTATTGCGAGCACTTCGCCATCTCGGTCTGCAGCTCGCTGTTCAGCTTCATGATGGTGTTCATGTCCTGGGCCTTCGAAGCCGCCTCCAGCTCGGCCTGATGCTTCGTCGACCAGTCAGCCTGGGCCTTCTGGATGCAGTCCATCTGCGGATTGCCGCTCGAGGCGGGTTGAGCCGCCGCAGCAGGTGCTGCTTTCGGCTGACGACCACCGACCGAGGCGAGGCTGATGTGGAGGAGTGGCGCCAGCTGGGGGACCTTGGGGTTGACTGCTGCGGCTTCCTTCGGCGTGCCGTAGCCCTGGAAATTCGTGGCGGTGGGATCCTGTGCCAGGATTTGAACCAGCCGCGGAACCCGTTCGCCGAGGTCTTGCCAGTCACAGGGGCTGAACCCGCCGGCTGTACGCATGGTGCTGTCCATGGCAGCGCTGGCGTTCTGCTGGGACTGCCAGTCGAGCTGGGGAATCTGTACTGAGTAGGGATCCAGCGATTGCGA
>DATBGE010000086.1:0-14186 GCA_036558125.1 Gemmatimonadales bacterium
CGCCGAATGTGGGAAAGTCGTCCCTCCTGAATCGGCTGACGGAAACTCACCTCGCCCTGGTCAGCCCGAAGCCTCAGGCGACGCGGCTCCCCGTGGTCGGCTTACTCACAACGGAAGACACCCAGTTCGTTTTCCACGACCTTCCCGGACTGCTCGAACCGGCGTACGCCCTCCAGACCCGGATGCTGGCCGCGGCCATCGAAGTCCTTCACCGCGCTGATGTAATACTTCACCTCCACGAAGCTATTCACTCCCCAGCGCCGGATTTCTGGAGTCTTGCCGGACTTGAGAAACCACTTGAGGTGCCGGTGCTCACGGTTTACACCAAGGCTGATTTAATCAAGGGACCTAAGGGAACTTCGGTGGCGTCGGAAAAATCCATCGCCGTCTCGGCAGAGACTGGAGCAGGGATCCCTGAGCTCCTCCACGCAATCCGTCCCCTACTCCCCGAGGGGCCATTTCAGTTCGATCCTGACGACGTGGGCGCTCAGCCGCTTCGCTTCTTTGTCGGCGAGTACCTGCGTGAGGCCGCGTTTGAACTCCTGGAGGCGGAGGTGCCGTATGGGGTTGCGGTCGAGGTGGAGGAGTTCCACGAGAACCGGAGCCCAGTGTACATTCGAGTCTCGCTGTACGTCGAGCGAGATTCGCAGAAAGGAATCGTTGTGGGCCGGGGTGGTCGAACGCTGAAGGCGATCGGTACCCACGCCCGCTTGCGGCTGGAGGCCCTCCTGGGCCAGCCGGTTTACCTCGAGTCCCGGGTGAAAGTGCTCCGCAACTGGCGCCGCAACAGCGCCGCACTCGCCCGACTCGGCTTTCCCGAGAAGGCGCCGTTATGAGTGTGGCTCCCGAACTGCTTGAAATCCTGGTCTGCCCCAAGTGCAAGGGAGACCTGGAATATCGCCCCGATCCTGAGGCGCTGATCTGCAATGCCTGCCGCCTGGTCTACGCCGTGGAGGACGGCATTCCGATCATGCTGATCGACGAGGCCAAGCCGCTTTGACCGATATTGTCGCCACCGCGCGGGCCGAGGCCGCGCGTCTGGGTCACGACTACATCGGCAGCGAGCATCTCTTCCTCGCGCTCCTGGAGAGCGGGGATCCCTCCCTGGGCACTATCCTCACCTCCTTCAATCTCGATCCGGCAGTAGTCCGCGAACGGGTCGAGCGTCGCGCGCCCAAGGGACGTGGCGCTCAGCTCGCGGAGGGAGATGCGGCACTTCGCTCGGGAGCGAAGCGGGCTCTCGACGCGTCGCGATCGGATGGGAACCTGCTTCACGCCTTGCTGAGGGACGCGAAGGGTCCCGCTGCGACAACACTCCAGGACCTCGGCGTCCCGGTCGAGAAGGTTCGCGCGGCGCTGCAATCCGCCGCCCCCGCCCGCCCGGCGGAGGTGCCGTCGCGCCCCGCGCGACCCCAGCGGACCCGGGAGAAAGCGGGGCGCAAGGAGCCCCCACCTCGGGAACCCTCTCATCCGACGCCACCCCGGCTTCCTCGGGTAAAGGAATCGCTGTTCAACTGGCGAAATGTGTTGCTGCTGGCGGTTCCCGCGAGCATCGTGCTGCAGTATCTCCACGCGCCTGCCTGGGTGCTCTTCGTGGTTTCCTGCCTCGCAGTGCTTCCGCTGGCCGGTTACATGGGAGAGGCAACTGAGCACCTGGCCGCGCGGAGTGGTCCGGCCATCGGCGGTCTGCTGAATGCAACCTTCGGGAACGCGGCCGAACTGATCATCGCGATCGCTGCGCTCCGACTCGGGCTGGTGGACCTCGTCAAAGCGTCGATCACCGGCAGCATCCTGGGGAACCTGCTGCTCATCCTTGGGCTCTCCCTCATCGCGGGAGGCTTCAGCCGGCCGATCCTCCGGTTTAACCGGACCGCGGTTGGGATGAGTGCGGGGATGCTGTCGTTGGCGGTCACTGGAATGGTCTTCCCCGCCGTGATTCACGCTCTCCACCCCATGGAAGGACTGGTACTGGCCGAGCTCCGGCTGTCGGAGGCCGTGTCGATCGTTCTTATCCTCACGTATTTGTGCTCCCTGTGGTTTTCCCTGCGAACTCACAAACGACTGCTTTCAGGTGAACCCCACCCGATGGTGGGGCCTCAGTGGGGGGTCTGGACCGCCATCATTGTCCTGGGGGTTGCTACCGCGGGTGTCGCCGTCGAATCCGAGATCCTGGTGCATGCCACCCAGCATATCACCAAGGAATACAGTTTTATCTCGGAGACCTTCCTGGGGCTGATCATCATTCCGATTATCGGGAATGCGGCCGAGCATGCGACGGCCGTAGTAGTCGCGAGGAAGGGCCAGATCGACCTTGCGCTTCAGATCGCGCAGGGATCGAGCACGCAAGTGGCCTTGCTGATCGCGCCGGTGCTGGTCTTTCTTGGCCTGGTGCTCGTCCCGGCCGACGCGGGACAATACATGGACCTGGTCTTCGGTCCGCTGCAGGTGGTGGCGGTATTTCTGGCCACGTTGCTGTCCGCCATCATCACGCTGGATGGAGAATCACACTGGTTCGAAGGGGTGCAATTGCTCGCTTTGTATGCCATGATTGCAATCGCGGTGTATTTCATTTGACAGCCCCCTCGGCGATCCCTAAGTTGAGACCAGAAAACTTCTTACGAGGGTAACGGGTGCGGACTCGCCCGACGATTCTCTATCATTCGCCGGAGGCCCGACCCGTTCCTGACCTCGTTCGCCATTGGGCCGAGGTCAAGGACTTTCCGCTTGAGGTGCTAGCCGACCCAGCGGACGTTCAGGCCATCGTGCTGCGCGGATTTCCCTGCTTCCTTTTCGTGGACGCAGATCGCGCGGGGACTCGCGGCGTGGATCTGGTGCGCACGCTGAAAAGCGATGCGTTCACCGCGATCGTGCCCACCGTGATGCTCTCGGGCCGGCACGATCCGGCGGAAGTTCAGAGTTGGTTCGCGGCGGGCACCGACGAGGTCATCACCGGCCTGTTTTCTCCCGCGGAGCAGCGTTCCCGTCTCGACGCGATGCTGGTCCGTACCGAACGCGACGTGTCGGTGCACCCGTCGACACGGCTTCCGGGGACCACCGAGATCGAGCGGGAAATCCGGCGCCAGCTGGAGGACGAGGGCGAGTTTGCGGTCTGTTACGCGGATCTCGATCACTTCAAAGAATTCAACGACCGGTACAGCTACTACGATGGCGACCGGGTCATCTATCTGCTCTCGCGCATTCTCCATGATGTGGTCAAGGGAATGCTGAACACTCGCGGTTTCGTCGGGCACATCGGTGGCGACGACTTCATCTTCGTGGTCCCGTCATCCGAGATCAGCAGCGTCTGCAGCGAGATCATTTCCGTGTTCGACACGCTGATCCCGCTGCAGTACAATGACCAGGATCGGCGCGCAGGGTACTTTTTCGGCAAGGATCGGCGGGGCCAGCTGCACCGGGTCCCCCTCATGACGGTATCCATCGGGATCGTGACCAACCGTAACCGCCGCTTCACCCACCCGGCGCAGGTAAGCGAGCTCGCGACCGAGATGAAGAGCTACGCCAAGACTCTGCCTGGATCGGTCTTTGTGGTAGATCGCCGGCAATCGTCGGACGCCGACGAAGGGTCCGAGCGTCGGCCGGGCCCACCTCGCTAGGGGGACAGAATGAACGTCACCTGCCCATCCTGCTCCACGGTCTACCGGGTGGATCCCGCCAAGGTGCCGGCCGGGGGCGTGAAGGCGCGCTGCCAGGTTTGTGCGACGGTGTTCAGCGTAGAGGGTGCCTTGGCGCAGGCTGCGTCTCCGGTGGCCGCGTCTCCGGTTGCGCCGCCTCCAGTGGCGAAACCGGTCGAGCCTGTTGCGGCACCGGCTCCCGTCGCTCCGGCGCCAGCGCCGATTGCGGCGTCGCCTCCACGACCTGCGCCTGCACCATCTCCGCCTGCACCATCTCCGCCTGCACCCCCTGCGCCGCCGCCCGAGGCTCCCCGCGCCGCGGTGCCGCCAGCACCACCCCCGGCACCACCGACTCCGGCCCCTCCGCGACCGCCCATTCCCGCTCCGCCTGCGGCCCCGGTGAGACCTCCAGTCGCGCCTCCAGCCGCGCGGCCAACTGTGGCACCGCCCGCTGTGCCGCAGGGACCTCGGCCCACTGCTCCTCGGCAGTTTCCGCCCGGTGTGCCAGGACGCCCCGCCGGAGCGCCGATGCCGCCCCCGGCCATGCGGCCTGCGGCAACGCCCGGGGCACCGCCGATGCCCCCCGCGCCGCCGTTAGCGCCACCTGCTCCGGCCGCCTCGCCGATTGCGCCCGCGCGTCCGGGCGCACCCGCGGCGCCGGTTCCGGCAGCCACTGCGAGTCCCGCGCCCGCTGCTCCTGCACACGCTCCGCGGGCCGTCAACCCGTTCCTGACTCAGGACCCGGGACAAAAGGCACGGCGCCTCGCACGCGCGCTCATCTCTGATCTCGCCGTGTATTACCCGGATCGGAGAAAAGAAGGGCTCGCCTCGGGCAATCTGAAGGAACTTTTCGAAGAAGAGATCAAGAAGAGCTGGGAGGAGTACACCGAGCAGGTCGGTAAAGAGCTGGCCGACTCGACGACTTACTTCACCGACGCGCTCAATGAAATCCTGGCGGGTGGGAGGAAGATGTTCTGACAGTTATATTTGGGTCGTCCCCCGAGCCGCTCTGCCGCCTCCGGCGGACGAGCGGCTCATTCGTTCACTGACTGGCGAAACCTATGCGCGACCTCAAAGAACAGCTCGACGATCTCGACACCCGGGTAATCCAGCTCCGGGACTTTCTTTGACCTCGATGCAAAGAGGACTCAGCTGGCCGACCTGGAATCCCGTCAGGCTGATCCTGGCTTCTGGTCAAAGGCCGATCGCGCCCGGGAGGTGGTGCAGGAAATCAAGCAGCTGAAGAGCTGGATCCTGCCATATGACGACATTCGCCGCCGTCTCGAAGATGCTCATGCGATGATCGAGCTGCTCGAGGCCGAGCCCGACGAGGCGATGTCCACCGAGCTGGTGGGAGAGGCGGATCGCTTGGGCAAGTCGGTCGAAAGCTTCGAGCTCCAGACCATGCTTCAGGGGCCCGACGACGGGCGCGACGCGATTCTAACCGTTCACCCCGGCGCCGGCGGGACCGAATCCCAGGATTGGGCGGAGATGCTCAAGCGGATGTACGTCCGCTGGGCCGAGCGGCGTGGCTACTCGGTCTCGGTCCTGGACGAGCAGCCGGGTGAAGAAGCGGGGATCAAGTCGGTGTCGCTCGAGATCAAGGGAGAATACGCCTACGGCTTCCTGAAGGCGGAGAAGGGAGTCCACCGGCTGGTGCGGATCTCTCCCTACGACTCCCAGGCCCGGCGACACACCTCCTTCGCGTCGGTATTTGTCTATCCCGACATTGACGACACCATCGAAGTGGATCTCCGGGAAGAAGACATCAAGATGGATGTCTTCCGGGCCTCCGGGGCCGGTGGCCAGCACGTCAACAAGACCTCTTCCGCCGTGCGGCTTACTCACATCCCGACCGGCCTTGTTGTGTCCTGCCAGCAGGAGCGGAGCCAGAGTAAGAACCGGGCGACGGCGATGAAAATGCTGCGGGCGGCGATCTACCAGAAAAAGCTGGAAGAGCAGGAGGCGGCCCGGGCCAAGATCGAGGCGACCAAGACCGACAACTCCTGGGGCAACCAGATCCGGTCCTACGTGTTCCAGCCCTACACCATGGTCAACGACCATCGGACCGAGTTGAAGGTCGGCGACGTGCAGCGGGTGATGGATGGAGACCTGGATGAGTTCATCGAGGCCTATCTGAAGCGATTCGGGGGCAAGGCAGCATGACCGGCGTCACCGACGAACGCTCTTTTGTCGAGGAGGCCCGTCGTGCCAAGCTGCCGGCTCTCAAGGCGCTTGGGGTGCATCCCTTTGCCTACCGATTCGACCGCACTCACACCAGCGCTCAGGCCCTCGCTGGATACGATGACTCGATGGGTGAGGCTGGTCCCGAGGTTTCCGTCGCGGGCCGGCTGGTAAGTCACCGCGGTCAGGGAAAGACCTCTTTCGGTCACCTCGAAGACTCCGCCGGCCGGATCCAGATCTACTTCAGGCAGGACCTGCTCGGTCAGGTTTACGATTTGGTGAAACTCCTTGACCTTGGCGACCACCTCGGCGTAAAGGGCATCCTGTTCCGTACCAAGGCCGGCGAGGTGACGGTTCGGGCCTTGGAGGTAACACTTCTCGCGAAGTCGCTCCGCCCGCTTCCGCTGGGGAAATCCCGCTCCGACGAAGAAGGGATCACGACTTACGGTGGTCTCAACGACGCCGAGGTGCGGTACCGCCAGCGGTACGCCGATCTCGCGGTGCATCCCGAGGTGCGCGATCTCTTTCGGCTGCGCGCCCGGGTGACGAGTTACATCCGGCGCTTCCTCGACGGCAAGGGATTCCTCGAGGTTGAGACTCCGGTGCTGCAACCGCTCTACGGTGGCGCCGCCGCGCGTCCGTTCGTCACCCACCATAACGCGTTGGATCAGCCGCTCTATCTACGCATCGCCGACGAGTTGTACCTGAAGCGGCTCCTGGTGGGCGGGCTGGAACGGGTCTACGAGATCGGACACGATTTTCGGAACGAAGGTATGGACCGGACCCACAATCCGGAATTCACCATGCTGGAGTGTTATCAGGCGTACGCGGACTACACGGACATGATGGCGCTGGTCGAGGAACTGATCGCTGGCCTTTTGACCGAATGCTGCGGCACGACACGGATCGACCGGGACGGCATCACCCTGGATTTCACTCCCCCCTGGCCCCGGGTCGGGTTTCTCGAGTTGGTAGAACGGCAAGCCGGGCTCAACCTCCGCACCGCGAGCGAACGAGAATTGCGCTCCGCCCTCACCAGGACCGGAACCGAGGCGGATGAGGCAGAGAGGCTGACCGGCGGCCGGCTCATGGATGAAGTGTTCCGTTCTTTCGTGGAGCACACTCTGGTTCAACCGACTTTCGTGGTGGACTATCCGAAACCGCTTTCTCCGCTGGCCAAGGAGCACCGGGAAGACTCGTTCCTCACCGAGCGGTTCGAATGGTTCGTGCAGGGAAAGGAACTGGCCAACGCGTTCAGCGAGCTCAATGATCCGGACGATCAACGGAGGCGCTTCGAGGATCAGGCACAGCAGCGGGCAGCCGGAAACGACGAAGCGCAGCCGCTCGACACTGACTACATCAGGGCCCTCGAGTACGGAATGCCCCCGGCGGGAGGATTGGGCATGGGCGTAGACCGGCTGATGATGCTCATCGCCGATCAGCCCTCGATCCGCGATGTGATTCTCTTTCCGGCGATGAGGCCCGAGGGATAATGGCCGGAGGATCAGGCGTCGAGCTTTTCAGCCTCCTCCGGTGGCCCGACCCCCTGGAGCGGAAGATCGCCGGCCGTTACATGCGGGGGCGCCGTTCTCGCGCGCTGTCGCTCAATACCCTGATTTCGATCGGCGGTGTCGCCGTCGGCGTCATGGCGTTGATCGTGGTCCTGGGGGTCATGAACGGGCTGCGGAACGATCTTCGGGAACGCATTCTGGTCGCCAATCCCCATCTCAGGATTCTGACGTTCGGCACCGGTCTTCGACTCGACAATTGGCGGGAGGTCATCGAGCAGGTTCGCAAAGAGCCGGGAGTCGTTGCCGCCGCACCGGAGGTCATCAGCCAGTCGCTGATTTCGGCTGGCTCGGACTATGCGGAAGGGGTCCAGATCGTGGGATTCGATCCGGACACCGGCTCCCGGTCGGTCACCTCGCTGCCGCAAGCGCTCACCAAAGGCGACCTCCAATTCAAGCCGAGTCGAAATGACGTCGACGGGGGTATCATCCTTGGGTATCGGTTGTCCGAACGGCTTTCCGTGTATCCGGGAGACGTAGTGACATTGGTGCCACCCAAGGCGGGTGCCATAAACCCGGCCCTGGGGTACGCGGTCCCCCGATACTGGAAATTCGAGGTGACCGGTCTGTTCAACACTGGAATGTTTCAGTACGACAATCAGTTTGTCGTACTGTCGCGGGAGGTTGCCCAACGCTTCACCGGATTAGGAGACGCCGTTTCGGGCATCGACATCAGGGTCATCGATCCCTGGAAGGCCCCCGAAATCGGCCGGCGCCTCGAAGAGAAACTCGGCTATCCCTACCGGGCGCTGGACTGGCAATCCCAGAACGAGACGTTGTTCAGCGCTCTGCAGCTGGAGAAGGTCGCGATGGGGTTCATCATCTTCTTCATCATGATCGTGGCGGCGTTCAACATCGTGGGTACGCTCACCATGGTTGTCGCGGAAAAGACCCGGGAAATCGGCATCCTCCAGGCCATGGGACTGCAACGGCAGGCGATCGCCCGGATCTTCCTGGCTCAGGGGGCGATTATCGGCCTGGTCGGCGTCCTGATCGGTTTGGTGGGTGGTCTCACCATCGCGTTTGCGGTGGATCGGGGGAAGTGGATCCGGATCAACCCCACGGTGTACTTCATCGACCATCTCCCGATTCATGTGGAATTGCTCGACGTAGGCATCGTGGTGCTGGTCAGTCTGCTGCTCGCCGTGGTCGCCACTCTGCACCCCTCACGCACCGCCTCACGGCTCACGCCGGTCGAGGCGATCCGCCACGAATGAGCGCCGTCCTGATTGCGCAGGGGGTGCGCAAGGTCTACGAAGGCGGAGACGGGACGCCGCTCGAAGTGCTGGCCGGTGTCGATCTGGAAGTACGGCGCGGGGAATTCGTCTCCATTGTGGGAGCGAGCGGAGCGGGGAAGAGCACGCTGCTGCATCTCCTGGGTGCCCTGGACCGGGCCACCGAGGGGCGTCTCGCGCTCGACGGTGTCGAGTATGCCATGGCGACGGATGCCGAGCTGGGCGAAGTGCGGAATCAAAAGCTCGGGTTCATCTTCCAATTCCATCACCTGCTCCGGGAATTCACGGCATTGGAGAATGTGATGATGCCGTTGCTGATTGGAGGACAAACGGCCCAGGCGGCGGAAGCTCGGGCCCGCGAGCTGCTCGACGTGGTCGGCTTGAGCGAGCGGCTGACCCACCGTCCCGCCGCCTTGTCGGGTGGAGAGCAACAGCGGGTCGCGGTGGCGCGTGCCCTGGCCAACGACCCCGACGTCGTTCTGGCCGACGAGCCTTCCGGTAACCTCGACCATGCCCACAGCGAGCGCCTGCACGACCTGCTGGCTTCACTCACCCGTGAGTTCGAAACCGCCCTCGTGGTGGTCACCCACAACCGACTGCTGGCCGCTCGGGCCGATCGGGTCCTCGCCATGGAAGGCGGCCGTCTGGTGCCGGTAGCTGGCGTGGAGGCGACGTCCTGATGCTCTGCAGCCAGTGTCACGAGCGGACCGCGGTGGTGAACCTCCACCAGATTGCCGATGGGGAAGTCGTCCTGCTCCACCTCTGCGAGCGTTGCGCCGCGGAAAAAGGGGTGGACAGTACTTCCAGCTTGACCAAGACGCCGGTCGGGACCTTCCTCGCCAGCATGGGGAAAGGGTTGGATCTCCCCACCGGAGGCGCCACCGCCGAGGTGACGGCGGCTTGTCCTGCCTGTGGTGCCACCCTGGACGATTTTCGGGAAACCGGCCGGGTCGGCTGCGCCCAGTGTTACCGGACCTTCGAGGTTGCGCTCAGGGAGCTGCTGCGCCGGCTGCACGGCTCGAGCCGGCATTTTGGTGAGCGGTACCGTCCGGCCGAATCCGAGGCAGGGGTTCCGACGGCCCGCGAGTTGCGCGAGCAGCTGCGCGTGGCGGTCGAGGCGGAAGACTTCGAGCTTGCTGCGGAGCTGCGTGATCGGCTCCGGGTCGCGGAGGCCCCCAGTGATTGACCTGAGTCTTCTCCCCGATGGCGGCATGCCTTGGCTCGATGCGAGCGGGAATGCGAGCCACCTGGTGCTCTCGACCCGGATCCGCCTCGCCCGTAATCTCGCTGACCGTCCATTCAGCCTCCGGTCGTCTCCCAATGAACGCGAGGCAATCTTCGCCGAAGTGACGGAAGTTGCGAAGGAAACCGTCTCCTTGCGGCGGGCTCACGCATTCCGGCTGGACCGCCTCGAGCCGGTGGACCGGCATTTACTCCACGAGCGGCACCTGGTGAGCCGGGAATTGGCCGGTCTGGACCCGAGCGGGGCGGTGCGGACAGGTGCGGCACTGTTGGTGCAGGACCGGGTCAGCGTGATGTTGAACGAGGAGGACCATCTCCGGCTGCAAAGCCTGCATTCCGGGCTCTCGCTGGAGGCGGCGTACCAGGAAGCGGACCGGCTGGACGGTGAACTGGGGCAACGACTTCCCTTCGCTTTTCATCCGGAGTTTGGGTATCTTACCACCTGCCCGACCAATGTCGGCACGGGGCTCCGGGCCTCAGTGCTTATCCATTTGCCGGGCTTGGTGTTAACAAAGGAAATCTCGAAGGTACTGCAGGGGCTTTCCTCGGTGGGATTGACCCATCGCGGCCTCTACGGTGAAGGCAGCGAAGTCGTCGGCAATTTCTTCCAGCTGTCCAATCAGATGACGCTGGGAAAATCCGAGGCGGAGCTGCTGGATCATCTTGGCAAGATGGTTCGCCAGGTGATCGAGTACGAAGAGCAGGCCCGTCAGCTCCTGATGCGGGAAGTCGCGACGATCATCGAAGACAAGGTGTGGCGAGCCTACGGATTGCTGCGCTATGCGCGCACGCTGTCCTTCGATGAGGCGATGAATCTCTTGAGCGGCGTCCGGCTGGGTGTAGGGCTTGGCCTGATCGAACGGATCAGTCTCTACACGCTCAACAAGCTGCTGGTGTACACGCAGCCAACCCACCTTGCCGTCGCCGAAGGATTGCAGATGGACGATCCCGAGCTCGGCGCCCGCCGCGCCCGGTACGTCCGAACCCTGTTGGAAGACGAAGCAGGTCGTCGAGGGTGACGCATGAACGGCTATAACTTCACTGATCGCGTACGTAAGGTGCTGCAGATGGCCCGCGAAGAGGCGGCGCGTCTGCACCACGAATACGTCGGCACCGAACACATCCTCCTGGGCCTCATCCGGGAAGGGGAGGGGGTCGCTGCCGCGGTCCTCACCAACCTGAATGTCGATCTCGAGGAGATCCAGCAGAAAATCGAGGAGACGGTCAAGAAGGGGAAAGCCGCGGCCGCCGCGGGCCCCGACCTGCCGTACACTTCGCGCGCGAAGAAGGTGCTGGAGCTCGCGATGACCGAAGCCCGGGAGCTGAACCACAGCTACGTGGGCACCGAGCACCTGCTCCTCGGCCTGTTGCGGGAGGAAAAAGGCATCGCGGCTCAGGTACTCACCGACGCGGGTGTCAACCTGGAGCAATCGCGGGCGGAAACGCTGCGGCTCCTGGGCAGCGACATGCCGCAGTCGAGCTCCAGCTCGAGCGGCGGTGCTACACCCCCCGCCGCCGCTCCCAAGTCCGAGAAGAAGTCCAAGACTCCGGCCCTCGACCATTTCTGCCGCGACCTGACCCAGCTCGCCGCCGAAGGACAGCTCGATCCGACCATCGGACGCGCCAAGGAGATCGAGCGGGTCATGGAGATCCTGGCCCGGCGGAAGAAGAACAATCCCGTGCTGATCGGCGAGCCCGGCGTCGGCAAGACGGCGATCGTCGAAGGCCTGGCACTGATGATCGCCAACGGCCTCTGCCCCGACGTGCTCAAGGAGCACCGGGTCCTGTCGCTCGACATGGCGGCCGTCATCGCCGGTACCAAGTACCGGGGCCAGTTCGAGGAGCGGCTCAAGGCAGTGATGAACGAGATTGCGCAGAACAAGCAGATCATCCTGTTCATCGACGAGCTGCACACGCTGGTCGGCGCCGGTGCCGCCGAGGGCGCGATCGACGCCTCCAACATGCTCAAGCCCGCGCTGGCGCGGGGCGAGCTCCAGTGCGTGGGCGCCTCGACCCTCAACGAGTATCGGAAATACATCGAGAAGGACGGCGCGCTCGAGCGGCGGTTCCAGACCGTTGTGGTCGAGCCTCCCACGGTGCCGGAGACGGTCGAGATCCTGAAGGGGTTGCGCAAGAAGTACGAGGATCACCACCGGATCACCATTCCGGATTCCACCCTGAGCGCGGCGGCGGAGCTCTCGGAGCGCTACATCACCGACCGGTTCCTGCCCGACAAGGCGATCGACGTGATCGACGAGGCGGGCGCGCGCGCCCGGCTGGCCTCGCAGGTGCCGCCGGCCGAAGTGGCCGAGCTCAAGACGGCGCTGGAGAAGGTCAACCTCCAGAAGGAAGACGCGGTCCGCGATCAGAACTTCGAGCGCGCGGCCTCGCTCCGGGACCAGGAGCGCGACCTCCAGAACCAGATCCGCCTGAAGCAGGAGGAGTGGGAGAAGGACCGGCAGACCCGCCGTCCGGTGATCGACGAGGAGAACATCGCGTTCATCGTCTCCCGGTGGACCGGCATCCCGGTCACCCGCCTGCAGGAGGCGGAGACCGCGCGGCTGCTCCGGATGGAGGACGAGCTGCACAACTCGGTGGTCGGCCAGGACGAGGCCATCAAGGCCGTGTCCCGCGCCATCCGCCGTTCGCGCGCCGGTCTCAAGGATCCCAACCGGCCGATCGGCTCGTTCGTCTTCTCCGGCCCCACGGGCGTGGGCAAGACCGAGCTGGCCCGGGCGCTGGCGAAGTTCCTCTTCGCCGATGCGCAGGCCCTCATCCGGGTAGACATGTCCGAGTACATGGAAAAGTTCTCGGTCAGCCGTCTCATCGGCGCTCCCCCGGGCTACGTGGGCTACGAGGACTCCGGCACCCTGACCAAGGCTGTGCGGCGGAAGCCCTATTCGGTCGTCCTCTTGGACGAGATCGAGAAGGCGCATCCCGACGTGTTCAACATCCTGCTCCAGGTGCTCGACGAGGGCCACCTGACGGACAACTACGGCCGGGTGATCGATTTCAAGAACACCGTCGTCATCATGACCTCGAACGTGGGCGCCCGGGACATCATGCAGGGCAAGAGCCTCGGATTCCACGGCAGCGATGCCCGGAGCAGTTTCGAGAAGATGCAGGACCGGATCAAGGACGAGATGCAGAAGGTGTTCAACCCCGAGTTCCTGAACCGGCTCGACGACGTGATCGTGTTCCACCCGCTCTCGAAGGAGCACATCGCGCTGATCGTGACCATCCTCCTGAAGGAAGTGCAGCGCCGGCTGGGCGACGAGGTCAAGCTCACCCCCGCCGCGATCGATTTTCTCGTCAACAAGGGGTACGACGAGAACTACGGCGCGAGGCCGCTCAAGCGGGCCATCCAGCGCTTCGTCGAGGATCCGCTCAGCGAGAAGATTCTGCTGGGTGAGTTCGGTCGAGGCGACGAGATCGAGGTGGACGTATCGCCGGACGGCGAGCGGCTGGTCTTCCGGGCACTGACCGGAACCCAGGCCTGAAGCCGCCAGTGCCGGCCCCTCCGGGGGCCGGCACGTCCATTTTTGCCTGGTGCCGATGCTGCGTTACCTGACCATTTCAGCCGCCGTCCTCCTCCTGTGTATCGGAGCGCCGGCGGCTCTTCCCGCCCAGACGCCAACCTCCACGAATCCCATCGTCGACAGCATCGCCGTCGAGGGGAATGCCCGTCTCACCGTCTCTCAGGTGGTCGGCACCGCCGGCATCATCGTCCACCAGCCCATCAACTATCGCGACATCCAGCGAGCCATCACCGCTCTGTTCCGCACCGGGCAGTTCGACGACGTCCAGGTGGAGCAGCGCACGGTGCGCAACAAGAACATCCTGGTGCTCCAGGTGAAAGAGCGGCCGGTGCTCGAGCGGTGGGCCGTGAGGGGTGTGGACCGGCTGTCCGAAGGCTCGGTCAAGGGACGGGTGAAGCTGACCGAAGGTCGGCCGATCGACCGTAACGCCATCGAGCAGTCCCGGTCGGCCATCGACTCGCTGTACAACGACGCCGGTTACTACGCGGCCGAGGTGAAGACGCTCGAGCTGCCCCAGGACAACGGCCAGATCCGGGTGGTCTTCGACGTCAAGGAGGGCGAGCGCGTCTCGATCAGCCAGGTCACCGTCGACGGGAACAAGCAGTATCCCGACGAGGCCGTGGTGGGACACATGGCCACCAAGCCCGAGGGCTTCTGGTGGTTTCAGAAGGGCGAGTACGACGAGGACAAGCTGGACCAGGACCTGCGCGAGAACCTGCCTCACTGGTACGCCGACCGCGGCTTCATCGATTTTCAGGTGACCAAGGACTCCCTCGTCCCCGACAC
>DATBGE010000087.1:0-6467 GCA_036558125.1 Gemmatimonadales bacterium
CATATCGGGATGGATTAGCGCTGAGACCTCGACCATGCTGGTCGCGGGTCGGATGTTTCTGAAAAACTCCCCGTGGGCGCGGCCGACTTCTTCCCATTTGGTGATGTCGGTGACGTAGGTACGGGTCCGGACCACGTCGCGAAGCGTTGCTCCAGCTTCGATCAGCGCCTTCTCGATGATCTGCAGTGCGCGCGTGGCCTGTGCACCAGCGTTGCCGGGCGCCACCACCTTCCCATCAGGACCCAAACCGACCGTGCCGGACACATGCACCGTATTCCCAACCCGCACCGCTCTGGAATACCCCACTACCGGTTCCCAGGGTGCCCCACTCGAGATGTTCGTCCGGCCCATTAGTAGACTCTGCCTCCTAGAGGTACGTCGCGTTCGCTGGCGAGAAGGACCACACGACCCTCCTCGTCGGGGAGTCCAAGCACCAGGACCTCGGATTGGAAACCGGCAATTGAGCGAGTCCCGAGGTTCACTGCGGCAATCACCTGACGGCCGATGAGGTCTCCCGGCGTATAGAGAGCGGTGAGTTGAGCGCTGGATGCCTTCACGCCGAGTGGTCCGAAATCGATGCGCAATCGGTACGCGGGCTTTCTGGCAGCGGGGAACGGTTCCGCCTCAGTGATTCGACCTACCCTTAGGTCCAATAGCTGGAAGGCTTCGTAAGCGCTCATATCCATGAATCCGTGCGGTAGATCACAGACTACGTCATCTCGAGAATGTCGGCAACATTACCTGATTGTTGGGGTGCCATTGATATTGAGACTATTGTACTTTGTGAACAGGGTTGTCTCATGACGCCCCGAACCTTAATGAAGGGGTTTGACCAGTGCTGATTCTCAATCGCCGCCAGGGAGAGGCGATTCTCATTGATGGCGGCATCCGGATAATCGTCCTCTCCAGCGATCGCAGGGGCGCCAGGATCGGGATAGAGGCACCAACCTCAGTAAATATCCAGCGCGAGGAGTTGGTGACTCGGGCGGCGGCGGTGGAGGAAAAGGTGGAAGAATAAGGATCCCTGACGCGTCTGGATCTCAAAAGAAACGGCCCCTCGATTCGAGGGGCCGTTTTCATTGGGTTTGATTCGCCTAACCAAACGAGGCACCAGCGCTCCGTCGCGAAAGGGCCCTCACCACCCGTGCGGCGATCTCATTACTGCCGAGGATCATCACGAACAACGCTTTCAGCATTTTTTCCCTCCGCGATCTGGGACCGATTCAGACGCTACACCGGTATTAGACAAGTTTTGGGCCAGAAAGTTCCATCTGACATACGGCTGGAGGTGAACCGGAGAAGAACTTGGCGGGTATGGGGTTGGGGAGCCCTCCTACGTCTTGACTGGAGTCGGCATGAACGGTTCAAATCGAGACGCTGATGAGGTGTTGAGGACACGCTGTTCAGATCGGTGCACCACTGTCCGAGGCGTAGTGGCACGCCGCCGAGGAGGCTCCCAGCTGGCGGAGTTCGGGCACCTCACTGGTGCAGCGGGCATTCCGGGCCGGGTGGAAGCATCGGGTATTGAACCGGCAGCCGCTTGGCGGGCGTGAAGGGCTTGGAAGATCCCCTCGCAGCACGATCCTGTCTCTCTGCTCCGACGGATTCGGCTCGGGGACAGCCGACAGCAGGGCCTGGGTGTAGGGATGCCGGGGCCGCTCCAGGACCTCCTCGGTAGGTCCGATTTCGACGATCCGGCCTAGATACATCACGGCGACCCGCTTGGCGATCTGTCGCACCACCGCCAGGTCGTGGGCGATAAACAGATAGGAAAGTCCCCGCCGTTGCTGCAGGCTCATCAGGAGGTTCAACACCTGGGCCTGGACTGATACGTCGAGCGCCGAGACCGGCTCGTCGCAGACGATGAACGCTGGCTCAACCGCGAGGGCTCTCGCGATGCCGATCCGCTGCCGTTGGCCGCCGGAGAATTCATGGGGGTAGCGTGTGGCGAAGCCCGGATCCAGTCCGACCTCCTCCAGCAAGGCAGCTACTCGCCCTGGAATCTCCGCCTTGGGGGCGAGCCGGTGGATTTCCAGCCCCTCGGCGATGGCGTCACCGATCGTCATGCGGGGGTTCAAAGAGCCGTAGGGGTCCTGAAAGATGATCTGCATTCGGCGACGCAGAGGCCGAAGTGCCCGGTGATCCAGGGCGAACACGTCCTGGCCTTCGAAGACAGCCTTTCCGCTGGTCGGTTCCTGCAGTCTCAGAATCGTGCGCCCTACCGACGTCTTTCCGCATCCCGATTCTCCCACCAGCGCCAAGGTCTCACCCTGACCGATCTCGAATGAGACTCCATCAACCGCCCGAACCGGGGGGGCTGACCGGTTGAAGAGCCCCGTGGCGTGGTAGTGCTTGACGAGGTCGCTGACGGTGAGGATTGGGGTGGACATGCAGTCGATAGTCGATAGTCGATAGTCGATGGTCGATAATCAGTAGTCGTTTGGACGCCGAGACCATCGACCATTGACCATCGACCGCATACTCAACACTGATCTCGACTCACACCCAGCCAGCACCGCATCCAATGCTCCGGCTCTACCGATGCGATCGGCGGCTCCTTGGTGCACACCGGCATCACCTCCGGGCAGCGAGGATGAAACCGACATCCCTGAGGCCAGGCCGTGGCCGAAGGCACCATTCCCTTGATTGGAGTCAGCGGCCTGATCGGGCCGGTCAAACGCGGGATGGAGTCAAAGAGTCCTCGAGTGTAAGGGTGCGACGGCTTGGCGAACAATTGCGCTGTGGGAGCCTCCTCCACGATGCGGCCGGCGTACATCACGGCGACCCGGTCGGCCCGTCCGGCGACGATGCCCAAGTCGTGAGTAATGAGAAGTACCGCCATGCCGCGCGCTTGGCGAAGCCGATCCAGGACTTCCAGGATCTGGGCCTGGACGGTCACGTCCAACGCGGTCGTCGGCTCATCCGCAATCAGCAATTCCGGCTCGGCGCTCAATGCGATCGCGATCATCACGCGCTGGCGCATCCCGCCGCTCAGCTGGTGGGGATAAGCCTTGAGCCGCTCTCTGGGATCGGGAATTCCCACTTCGACCATGCGCGCTTCGGCTCGCTGCAGAGCCTCGCGACGCGAGACTGGAAAGTGAGCCCGTATCCCTTCGGCGATCTGGTCACCCACGGTGAAGACCGGATTCAAGCTGGTCATCGGATCCTGGAACACCATCCCGATCCGGCGGCCGCGAATCTTGCGCAGCGCCTCGCCCTCGAGGGAGAGCACGTCGGTGTCACCCAGAGTGATTCGACTACCTTCGTCGATCCGGCCGGGAGCAGGGAGGAGCCGAAGCACCGCAAGACTAGTCAGGCTCTTCCCGCATCCCGATTCGCCCACGAGAGCGAGGGTCTCACCCCGCGCAACTGTGAGGTTCACCCCATCCACCGGCTGAGAGTGCCCGGCGGCGGTGGAGAATGAAACCCTCAGGTTTTCGATTTTGAGGAGCGTGCTCATGACTCGCGCGGGTCCAGGGCGTCTCGCAGAGCCTCGCCCACCAGGTTCACCGACAGCACGGTGAGCACGATGGCGACACCGGGTGCCAGACTGGTCCAGGGAGCGGAGATGATGTCCGGCTTGGCGTCGAGGATCATGCCTCCCCAGGAAGGGGTTGGCGGCTGTACACCGAGTCCCAGGAACGACAGTCCGGCTTCCAGCAGAATGACGTCGCCGACCGCGAGTGTCGTCGCCACGGCCAGCGGCCCGAGCACATTGGGAAGCAGGTGCCGAAAGATAATGCGGCGACGACGGGCCCCGAGCGCTTCGGCTGAGCGAACGAACTCGAGTTGGCGGATGCGAAGAACTTCAGCCCGAACCAGTCTGCTGGTTCCGAACCACCCGGTACATCCAATGGCGAGGATCAGGAGGGTCAGCGGAATGTGATCCATCACGGCTGCGATGAGTAGCAGAAGGAAGAGGCGCGGCACTGCCATCGCACCGTCAACCAGCCGCATCGCCCCGGCGTCAATCCAGCCTCCTGCGTAGCCCGCCACCAAGCCGATCAGTGCGCCCAGGGTAATGGATAGCGCCACCGCTCCCGCGGCCACCGCGAGCGAAACCCGGGCACCATGGACCACGCGCGAGAACACATCTCGGCTCAGGTGATCCGTGCCGAGTAGATGGCTGGAATTGGGTGGCCGGAGCGAGCCGTTGAGGATGTCGGGTTGCGCCCTCGGGTCCTGCAGCAAAGGAGGCAGCAGCAGTGCCGCGACGATGATGATCGCGAGGATGATGAGCCCGATTCGCCCCTCGGGACGAGCCCAGGTCACCCGGAGTGCATGCCGGACGGACTCCTTCATCCCTCGCGAAGCCTCGGATCCAGCCACCGGTGCGCGAGATCGGCCAGAAGACTTCCTAACACGACTACCGCCGAGACCAGGATCGTGCTGCCCATGATGACCGGATAGTCGCGGGTTCCTATCGCCTCGGCGGCGAGCGTTCCGAGTCCGGGCCACGCAAAGACCGACTCGACGAACACCGACCCCGCGACAAGGAGTGGCAGCCAGAGTCCGAAGAGCGCCAGCACGGCCCCGATCGCGTTGCGCCAGGCGTGGCGCCAGCGGACCTGGCGTTCCTGGAGTCCCTTGGTCCTGGCGGTGCGAATGAAGTCGAGTTGCAGAACGTCCAGGATGGCGGCACGCTGGTATCGCACTGTCGCGGCGATGGTGACGAGGGAAAGCGTCGCGGCTGGCAGAATCAGATGGCGGAGCAGGTCAGTGAAGCGGGTCAGTGGGCCGGCGTCGGGAGAGAGCAGCGGGTCATGCATGAACGCGACCGGCAACAGATGCCACTCGGTGCCGAGCAGCCACACCAGCACCAGGCCGAGCCAGAAAGACGGGGTAGCGTAGAGGAGCAGGGTGAAGATGGTGAGCAGATGATCGGTCTTGCTGCCGCGACGAAAAGCTTGCCACGCGCCAAGCCAGGTTCCGAGCGTGAAGTTGATGAGCAGGACCGTCCCGCCGAGGAGAAGCGTCGCCGGTAATCGCTCGGCGATCAGGCTGTTGACCGAATGATCGGGGTGCTGGATGGAGATGCCGAGGTCACCGCGGGCCAGCGGTTTGACGAAGGCACGAAACTGGGTGAGCAGCGGCTGGTCGAGGCCGTAGCGGGCCCGGAGCGCGGCGAGTGCGGCGGGAGGGAAGGGGCGCTCGTCGCCCAGGCGGGAGAGCGGGTCTCCGGGGGCGAGTCGCATCAGGAAGAACATCAGGACCACAGCCACCAGGAAGGTGGCGAACGCCTGGAGCATCCGGCGGAACGCCCAGCTCACCGTGCGTCCCCGGATCTGGTCACGCGGCGGGACTCACTCCCGATCCCTCGATGCTTCCTGACCGGGGCGCACCCGCCAGCGCCAGACCTCCGACCACGGGGAGTCCGGCCGCAGGGTCACCTTCTCGAACCGGGCGTCCACGGCGTAGAGGAAAACCGGCGCGTAGAGGAAGATCGCGGGCGCATCGCCTTCGATCGTCACTACCGCTTCCCGCCAGAGTTGGCGCGCGCTCTCCGGGGTGCGCGAGGCGCGAGCGAGCAGCGTGTCCACCTGAGGGTTGCAGTAGTGGGCTACGTTGGTCCCGCCAATTCCGGCACAACTCCAGCTCTGGCTGAGACCGGATGGCGTCGGATCCTGGGTCACGGCAGCGAGATCGAGATCGAATTTTCCGGTCCGGCGAGTCGGCACGTAGTCCGGCGGGTCGAGCGGCTGAATCTCGAGATCCACGCCGATCTTGCGGAGCTGTTCCTGGGCCTGGAGCGCCATGTTGCGTCGGATTCCGCTGGTTGCCGGGAAGATCGCCGTGAGATGCAAAGCGCGGCCATCCTTGTCGAGAACGCCATCGCGGTCGTGGTCCGCCCAGCCGCGAGAGCCCAGGATCGCACGGGCCTTGGTCGTGTCACTCCGGGGTGGAGCCGGAGACTCGAGTCGGGTTGCCAGCACCGCCGACACCGGCCCCGCCGGTACCAGCGAACTGGGCCCGTAGGTGGACTTGACGATGGTCTCCCGATCGAGGGCGAGGGCGAGTGCCCGGCGCACCGCCGGATCTCCCAGAATTGGATGCGGCTTAGTGGTATCCGCCGGGTCCCTCTGGTTGAACAGCATGTATCCCACCATCAGGCTCGGCATCGGATAGAGCCGGAACCGCTGGTTCTGTCCCAACCGCTTGGGATTGGCGAACTGGTAAATGTTGTCTACCGCATCCGCCTCACCACCGAGAAGAAGGTTCATTCTGGCTTCGGTATCGCCGGCGATGAGAAATACCACGCGGCTGAGGCCCGGTTTGCCAAGGAAGAAATCGTCGTTCGCGGAGAGCTCGATCAGCTGGCCGGACACCCGTCGCTTCCAGCGGAAGGGGCCGTTGCCGACGGGGTTCGCCGCAAAGGACGAAGCTCCTAACGAATCCGCCGGGACCTTGGCCAGCAGGTGAGCCGGCAGCGGCGGTGCATGGTACACCGCGTCGTAGAACTGCTCGGC
>DATBGE010000088.1:0-2986 GCA_036558125.1 Gemmatimonadales bacterium
GCCGGAGCGGCACCGATCCCGGCGGCCTCGCCCACGAAATAGGTGGTCGGGAGGCTCGGCCCGGCCCATTCGCGGTTAGTGGTGCGATGGGCAAAGCGGAACTCATTACCACTGTTGAGCCACATCGAGGTAAGGGTCAGCCCGCCAGAGAAATCGCGCGCGTCGAGGTCGGTGCCGAAATTGGTGAGGACATCCTGGCCCAGGATCGGGTCATCTTCCTTCCACTTGGCCACCGAGAAGCGCGCCATCAGGTTGTGGGTCCTGGTGGTCGATTTGGACAACTGCCAATCCAGGCGAGCTCCGCCGGAGCCCCCTTTCCAGCTTCGCACGGTTGGCTGCGTGAAGTTGGTGACCGTCTGCCCGAAACTGTCGTTGGCAATTCGGGCGATGCTGGTGCTCAGCGAGACCGGCGCTCCTCCGTAGCTCGCGCTATCCTCGGCCCAGGGGGCGGCGGATGGCTGTTCAAGCTGCTGGTAGTCGAACCCAGCCACGAACTGCGCCGAATTCTTGATGAGCACGCCACTCACGACCGCTCCGGCCTGGATCGAGGTGGCCGAAGAGTCGGCCGGGTTGTCTTCCGACGCGAGCGCCTGTTTCCCGCTAAAAGTGACGTAGGGTTGGAAGCGGAAAGTATTGCTACCTCGCCGGCTGTAGCCGCTGAGCGTGGTTCCCGGCCCGCCGCGCCATTCGCCGTCGAAGCTGTTCTGGATCACCTGCGCCTGCTCGAACATGCTGCGGAGATAGACCGGGCTACCGATCGGTTCGTTAGGCAAGCCAGGGTGACGGAGCCAAAAGCCTGGGAGGCCGTCCACGTAGAGCTCGCTCTGCGACTGGGGCAGGCCTCCGGCCATTTGCGCGTAGCCCCAATGTCCATCACGGGGAGCGGAGACAATGGAAGACCCGCGACTCAAGTCACTCAGGTCGCTGCGCCAGGGTGCGGACTTCAGTTCCCGGTCGTTGAAATACTGGCCAATTGACGTGCCGGTGGGTGGCTCTCCGCGCTCGGGATAGGGAATTTCCTCGACGCTCGTGATCGGGGGCGGACGCCTGGTGAGCACGATCCGAAGGTTGGCTGTGCGCCCGGCGAAGACCCGGATGCCGTTCTGACGGACCGGCTGGTATCCCGCCAGTTCCACCAGCACTGAGTAGGTGCCGGGTGCAATCAGATGGAGGTTGAACCGGCCGAGGTAGTCGGCCTTGAAGGAGATCCGCTGGCCGGTCGACTGACTCAGCAGTGTCACCTGAGGCTTCCCGATTGGCGCTCCCTGCGGGGAAACCACCTCACCGACGACGCGTCCTTCGGTGATACTCTGAGCGTGAATCAGGCCCGGAATAGTCCACGCGACGGCGAGGACGGCGGCCAGGATATTCGTACGGGCACGCAATCCCGCGGATTGGGCCATGAAATGTCCAGATAGGGGGGAGTGCGGACCTACTAGGTGTTGATGGATAGTGCAGTTATGATGCCAACCGCGCAAGCCGAATAATCCTTTGAGGAAGGGTGTGATCCGAAAAAGAAAAGCGGGCGTGATCTGCACTGCACTTGCTCTCTGTCTCATCGGTTTCTTCACACTACGACCGATGCCGGAGCAGGCCGCCGCGGTTGCCGAAACCTCACCTTGGTGCATCGTCGGGTGTGGTGATCTTGGCGTGCTCGACATCATCCTGAACATCCTGCTTTTCCTTCCGCTCGGCATCGGCCTGGGGCTGTTTCAGAGGACCCGGACCGCAGTGGCAATCGGGTTCTTGTGCAGTGTCGCTATCGAGCTGACTCAGCTTCACCTCATAGCGGGCCGCGATGCGAGCCTGCGGGACGTGATCACCAACACGCTGGGGACCGGATTGGGCGCCTCGCTGGTGACAATTTGGCGCCCGATTCTGTTGTGCCACAGCCACACCGCCCGCCGACTCGCAACCATCGCCTGCATCGGTTGGCTGGCGGTGCTCGCGGGAACGAGCTTCGCCGCTCAACCGTCGCTCCCTCAGTCCACATGGTACGGGCAATGGGCTCCGGAGTTGGGACAGTTCGACACCTTCCCAGGAACCGTCAGAGACGTCCACCTCGACGAGATGCTTCTTCCCGCTGGAATACTGGCCAACGGCAGCGAAGTACGTGACACGCTTCTCACTCAACGCTTCCGCCTGCAGGCTTCGGCAATGTCGGAGGGATCCACCGAGCACGAGGCGCCAATCTTCTCGATCTTCGACGACCAGCAGCAGGAAATCCTGGTGCTGGCACAGGCGGGCCACACCATTCATTTCCGTACCCGCACGCGCGCAGCGGACCTGGAGCTGCGCAGTCCCTCGGTTCGCCTCCAGGGGTTCCCGACCGAACCCGGTTCGCCCGTGGAGATCACCGTCCTGCGTGATGGGCCGAACCTTTCACTTTCGATAGACGGCCGACAGAGCCAGACCCGGTGGACCAGCCGAACCACGGTCGGTTCCGGTTGGACGATGCTGTTGCCCTGGGAGTACGCCTCCGGGCCGGAGGCCGCACTTGGCTCCGTACTGTGGCTCGGTGGCTTGCTGATACCCGCCGGGTACTGGGCTGGACGCTGCGGCGCAGGCCGGGCGATGCCGCTGCTCCTGCTCGGCACGATCGCGGCCGGCCTGCTTCTGATCCCACGGGTGTTCGGAATGGATATTTCCCCCTGGTCGGAATGGGCGGGAAGCATCGCGGGTGCGACGACCGGCTGGTTCGCCGGGCGCGCGACGCCCTGACGCCATCGAGGATGCGGCGCCGGTAAGGTGCGGCGCCCCTTCGGGGCGCACAACATCGCTGGCGCATCGGGCCAAGGTGCGGCGGCGAGTGATTCCCGAGGTCTCACAAGGACGTAGATTCCCTCCATGGCCCTTCCCTTCAGGCAGCGCATTCTCCTGGCCCTGGTGCTCGTGGGCGTGATCCCGACGTCAATCGCGCTGGTTGGTTGGGTGCTGGCCGTTCGGGGGAACAATCCGGCTACCGCAACCCGGGCCGCCGTGGAGC
>DATBGE010000089.1:0-4858 GCA_036558125.1 Gemmatimonadales bacterium
TGCTCCGGTTCCTGCTGGAAGATGTCGTCCAGCCGGTTCAGGTAGACCGTGGCCTGCTGGAGATTGTCCCACAAGGTGAGCAAGGTGAGGAGCGGCGCGTTGGCCAGGGCGACCAGAGAGTTAAAGGCGACCAGCCCACCGATCGACATCTGTCCGTTCATCACCTGGTGCGCTCCCACCAGGAGGAACAACACCACCGACATCAGCGTCACGGTGTAGATGGCGCCGTTGTAGCTCATCAAGGTGAAGTCGGCCTTGAACCGCTTGCGGGCGACACTGTTGAACTGCCCCAGCATCAGGTCCCGGAAGGAAGACTCCGCGCCAAGCGACTTCACGGTTTCGATACCCTTGATGGCATCGATCTGGAATGACTGATACTTGCCGTGCGATTCCTCCAATTCGGCGTAGAGCGGGAAAAGCCAGTTGGAGGAGTAGCGCATCAGCAGGACGAACAGCGGCACCGTGGACAGGAACGTCAGCGTGAGCAGCGGGCTGTATACCACCATCAGCGCCAGCGACACGAATAGCTGTGCTACTGCCGTCAGTCCCGCAACACCGTGCTCCACCAGGAACTCCCGAACCAGCCAGATCCCCTGCAGCCGACGCTGGATGTCTCCGGTGCGTCGGGTGTTGAAGTAGCTCATCGGCAGGCTCAAGAGCCGCCGCGTGAGGTAATCGAGTGTCGCCGAGTCGATCCGCACGGCCGTGAAGCTGAGGAGATAGCGCTGGATGACCGTGGCCATCAGGGTGAACACGACCACCCCCGCCATGCCGAAGATCAGGATGTTGAGGAGGTTGAGGTCGCGCTCCACCAGCACCCGGTCCACGATCACCTGGGTAAAGACCGGGATTACCATCTGGAGCGCGCTCACGATCACGGCGAGTGCAGTGGCCTGGAGGATCAGGGTCCGGTGCGGCTTGAAGAAGGGCAGGAGCCAGGCGATCCCGAGCTTGCTCTCCGTGTTCTTCTCGAACTCGGTGGTGTAATCGAACAGCGCGGCGTAGCCGCTCCATTTTTCGGCGAAGTCGGCCCGGGTGAGCCGCCGGCGGCCGGTGGCAGGATCGGAGACCCGGACTGATTTCTCGTCCACATCGTAGAGCACGACCCAGTGGTTGCCATCCCAGTGTACGATCGCCGGAAGTGGCATCTGGTCCAGATTAGCCGGCGACGCCTTCACCGCGCGGGCCGCCAGGCCCAGCTCGGTCGCGGCCTGACAGACTGCGCGCAGGCTGGTGCCGTCGAGACTGGTGTGGCTCAGCTGGCGAATCCGGGCTAGGCTCACCGCCTTCCCGAAATGACGGCAAACGATCGCCAGACTGGCCGCCCCGCAGTCCATCTCGTCGATCTGCCAGACGTGAGGGAACTTGCGGAGTCGCTTCTTCTTCTTGACGAAGCGGCCTTCTTCATCGGCGAAGGGGGCAGCCTCGGGTTCGGGAGTCGGTGCCGGTTCCGTGCCGGGCGCCTGGGCCTGGGCGGCCTCGGGACGAGGCGGAATCGCCCACATTCGGGTCAGGTCCTGGTCGACCTGGTCGTCTCCCACCTTGCTCAGCACCGAGGCTTCCGCCGGCAGGATCTCCCGATAGAGGTCGATCGGGATCTGCGCCGTGTGCATGTAATCGTACTGGGCGATTCGGTCTTCGATCTCGTCTCTGAAGGCCTGGTGCTGATCGAGCAGCTCCTGGTAGGTCTCCCGGGTGAGACGCAGCAGGCGGCAGTTGGTCACCGCCTCGACAGTGGAATCGCGAGGTTGATCGCGGATCACCGACAGTTCGCCGAAGAACTCGCCGCGACGCAGGAACGCGACGTTGCGACGACGGCCGTCTACGCCGATGTGGATTCGGCAGCGCCCCTCTTCGATGATGTACATCGGGCCCGGGGGATCGCCTTCGCGGATGACCACGTCGCCCTGGCGGAAGTCGATCGGCTCCAGGTTGGCCAGGAGATCGTTTAACGCCTCGGGCGGAAGCTTCGCGAAGACGGTGAACTGCCGGAAGAAGAACTGCAGGTTGCGATGGCGGGACTGGAGCTCGAAGAACTTGCGCACCTCCGGCCGCCGCCGGAGAAGCGCCTCGAAGACCGATCGATCGAGGCGGACCACCTCCACGTCCCCGCTCGCTCGTACGGTGGCGGGGTGGACGGTGTGGTCACTGAGGCCACCCTCCCCGAAGGTCTCCCCCGGCCGGAGCGCGCCGAGGGAGATCTCGTCTCCATTCTCTCCCCGTTTGACCATCCGCACGCGGCCGGAGACCAGCACGTAAAGCGCGTCGGAGGCATCGCCCTCGTGGACGATAGCCTGGCCGAAGGTGTAACTGGCGGGGACAAAACTCGCGACGACCAGGTCCCGCACATCGTGGGGGAGACCCGTGAGTACCGGAAGACTCTGGAGTACCGCGTCGAGAGATTCGGTATCCATCCCCGTCACCAGGGCAACTGCCACTGCACCCGCTGTTGGGCCTGAGCCGCCATCACCCGCGTCGCCACTCCGGTCTCGGCGCGCCGCAGGATCTCGGGGTCCTTCTCGGAAGGCATCACCTTGTCAACCACCCGGAAAAGTGTGTGGGACCCCTCGAAGAGGATCGGTCCGAGCACGTCGACCTGGCGCGCGCTGAGGAACAGGGAGCGGACTTCCGGATCCAGGTCATCGATGTAGAAGCGGGATTCGGAGACGGTCGCGTGTGCGGCCGCCGCGACCTCATCGAGCGCCAGCCCGTCTTCCCGCAGGCACATCGCCGCTTCCCGCGCCCCGGCCTCATCTTCAAAGGCGATGGCGCGGGAATCGATCCGGATCCACTCGGTGTGGTGATGCCCAATCTCGCGCCTGATGGCTTCCGGTGTCAGGGCGCTCCGCCGGAACTGCTCGGCGCTTTCATCGATCCGGGCCAGCAGGTTGATCCTCTCCTGGGCCCGTTCGGGAGAGATTCCCAGAGGAATTCTGGCCGGCAAAGGTTCTTGAGTTTCCTCGGAGCCAGACGCCGGACTCCCCGCTGCCGCGGCGGCGCGCCCGGCCAGCTCCGCTGCAAGTTCGTCTCCCATTCCGGTGCAGATCAGATCCACCCGCAGTGCGGCGTCGAGTTGCTCGGCGTCAATCGGGTGACGCGCCACGATGGCGCTCAGTCCCAGGGGCGCCCTGGCCCGGGCAGTTTGCCGGCGGATGTGCTCCATCCACTCCCGGATGCTCACCTCATGGACCGCGAGCCAGTCCTCCATCTCCTGGGCGGTGACCAGATCGCGGGCGTAGCGGAACTCCTGGGCAGCTTCCTCTACGGCCGCTTCGAATTCGTCGTCCCCATTGGAGGACTCGATCTCCTCCAGGGCCGCGAATCCTTCACGAACCTCCTGTTCCAAGGCAGACCATTTGCCGCGCCGGATCGCGTCGAGCACCACGTCTTCCCAGAAGAACGTGTCGCCTTCGACCACGAAGACCGGGCGCCCATAGAGTGCCTGCATCGTGGCGGCGCCAAGCTTTCCGAGGGGGGGAAGCACTGGGCGTAGTATGCGGCTTGGAACGCTGGCCGCAAGATGGCGTCTGGAAGAGGTCACTCTTGCTGTTGCTTCAGCTCTACAGGTCGCGCCCTCGGAGGCCAAGCCGACCTTCATCCCCCGGCGGTCTTTCCGCCGGCACCCGGGCATCCCGATGGGACCGTGGTCTTGGCGATACGGCTCATGTCCCGCCTCGTCTTTGTCTCACGAATCGGTGCGGCTCTCGTAGCTGCGCGCCACGAAATGCCGCACCTTCTCTTCCGGTTCAGAAGCGGATAGTGCACCCGGCAGTAACGGTGCTCGGGCATCCCGCCGGAACCGTGGTCCTGTGGGGACAGAGCAATAGAGTTTCTTGCTTCTCCCTCTGCTGCTCTTGCTGGTGCCCATATGGCCTCCTGCGGGTTCTGAGTGGCGAGACAGCAGCCGCTGCGCTTCCGCCTCCGCCTCGAACTCTGACAGCCTCACTTCTTTTTACAGCTGGCACAATGGCTGCAAGCGGTCTTCACTATCCTGATCCCCATCCCGCCTTGGGGACCGCTGTCGGGGGCGCTCAAGTCCTTGAGGGTCTTTTTGCTGAGACTGAGCCGCTTGGTTTTCCGGGCGGGTGCATTGGATTTCGTGGTCTTCCTGGTCATATGGTTCTCCAGTGGGGGTCGAGTTTCAGCTGCATCCAGGCCGGCAAGCGTCTCAACACTGCCGGTAGCCATCTATCGCTGTTCCCGCGCTAAACCCGCCAAATGATTCCGCCCCGCGTGCACCGCCATCGGAGGGAGATCCGCCAGGAGCAGGCGGTCCCAGGCTGGCGGCACCGGTGTCGTGGCCGCCAGCAGTGTCAGGCCGATACCCGCGGCACCGGTGAGCAGCCCCGCATCGTTCTGATCAATGGCACTCGCGTCCTCCGATCCCGGTGCAGGCGCGTGCGCATAGCCCGCGATTCCGGTTCCGGGCCGGCGGAGCTCGATCGCCTGAGCAAAGAACTCCCGGGCCGCGACTCCCAGCGCGGGATGGCCAGTCATCTGAAAGGCTCGATTGTAGAGGTGTCCCAGTCCAGCTGCCCCGTGACAGATCCCCGCATCGGCGATCGAGCTTTCGCCCGGCGGCCGAGCCGCGGACCTCACCGCGAGGTCGATCGCTTCCTGTTCCAGGTCCGGCTGTTCCAGCGCTCTCGCGGCGGCAAGCAGCGCCGCAGCCACTCCGGGATCGCCGTAACACCAGGCGAGTCGGGTAGGAGTCGGGAGCTCCCCGGGCGTGATGGAAGCGGGAAACCCACCACCCTCCTCAGGAGTGAGACGCCGGCTGCGGAGCCAGTTGACTGCGCCCCCAAGGAGGGAGAGAGCCTTCCTGCGCTGTAGCGGTGCGGCGGCCGTGCGGGCCAGA
>DATBGE010000090.1:0-17619 GCA_036558125.1 Gemmatimonadales bacterium
CAGGCCGATCAAACTGTCTCCTGCGAGATTGGTTCGGGAGTACGGCAATCCCGATCCCCAGCGAAAGATCAGCGAGGCCTGAAAATCGGCGAGGACGTGAGCGCCCAAAAGAGTTGGGCCCCACCGGGCAGGAGTCTGGCCCGTGCCGATCACGATGAGGCTATGACGGCGATCGTAGTCCAGGGGGAATTCGACTTTGGCCGGGAACGTGGTGTCGCCGGTGATAGGATCCACTCTGATCTGCTGGCGCAACAGGAAGGCGCTGGTCGACGTCGCGTTGGCCTGTTGGAGGGTATAGCTGACTCGGAGTCCCCAGTTTCTTCGAAACTCGCGCTCCAGGATCAGCTCGAGTCCTTTTACCGATCCTGCGTCGGCATTGCCGAAGATGCTGGAATCGGGATCTACGCCGAAGGGGACTGAAGCGACGAGACCGTCAAGCCGCTTGATGTAGAGGTTCGCCCGGACCGAGGTGATCTGGGTGGGTCGAACCCGGAGGCTGAACTCGTACTGGGTATTCTCTTCGAATCCGAGGTTCGGATTACCCTGGCGGAATCTTCCGGTGCGCACCGTGTCGTCGAAAGCGGCGTCCACCAGGTACTGGTAGTCGGGTGGCTGGCGGAATACGCCGTAGCTCGCGACGAATGTTGCTCCCTTGAATACCGTGCTCACGGCAAAGCGGGGACTCAGCCCATGCTGGGTCTCGGCGGGCTGACCGGGAAGATCGAGTCTTCCGCTGAACTGGTCGTAGCGCAGCCCTGCGGTGAAGGCCAGCTCGTCTTTCCGGTACTGTGCCTCCGCGTAGAGCGCTGCCGCGTACGGGTCGAAACTGCTGGCCGTGGCGTCGGGAACCGAGTCCCCCGCGGGGAGGTAGCCCAGCACGCGGTTGAAGGTGCGTACCTGCTGGCTGGCGTATTCGCCCCCTACGTAGAAGTCTCCCGAGGTTCCGGCGCTGATACTGAGGTCGAGGCGGCTGCGAAGATCCTTGTACTTGTTCCAGGCGACATCTCCCTTGGATGAGCCACCCATGTAATAGGCCGGCACTCCCCACGGAGTCTTGCTGCTCGGCTCAGGCGGGGAGAAGCCGACGATCTGCCGATTCCCGGCCACGGTATCCTGCGACCGCGCGATGTCCTCTCCCACGATTGAGAGCTTCTTGAAGGTGAACGCGCCAACGCTGTAGTCGGGAGGATCGACAGAGGTTCCGCGCAGGAACTCGCGGTCGAAATATCCCACCCGTACGTCCGCGACGATCCCGGGCTTTTCAAGAACCTGCTGGAAGTGGCCGTTGATGAAGGTGCCGGTCAGCCGGCGGGCGGGCCCCAGATCAGGCTCGTATTTGTAGAGCGGATCATAGAGGAAACGCTGTTCGTTGCTCTGTGCGGCCAGCAGTCGAAGGGTCCGGGTGCGGCCCAGTGGCGCAGTGATCTTCCCCGCGAGGTTGATGAGCTGCCCGCTGTTGTGAGGGAGGAGCCAGGGCTCGTCGTGCCGGGGATCTCTCGAATCGGACGGCGCCGGCGCGTTGACCGGGTCGGCATCCATGCGCCCCGACAGATCCGCAGCCGCTACCACAGTTACTCCGCCGGCTACCGGTCCCTCACCCGAGATCAGCGCGCGATCAAGACCATAGTCGAGGCCGTCGCCGAAGGGGCGGTCCGTCTCGTACGCGGCGTGACCAGCCCATCTCGGCCCGCCATCGCGGGTCACGACATTCACCAGCGCCGAGATGGCTTGCCCATAGCGGGCGGAGAAGCCGTTGGTGATGAGCGACGTTTCGGCGAGCATGTCGGTGGGGAGGCCCAGCGTGGTCGAGCTGGTCGAGGCGTCGAGCTGGTTCTTGATTCCCAGACCGTCCACGATGAATGCCTGCTCCCCGATCCTGCCTCCGCGATAGCTCTCGCCCACGGCCCCGGCGGACAACGCCACGGCCTCTTCGACCGTGGTCACCGGGAGCCTGCGCAGTTCCTCGGCCGTGAAACGCTGGGCGTCCGTCACGACGAAGGGATCGAGCACCGAGTCTACTCGTTGACTGACCACTTCAATCGGCTCGAGTCCGACCGGGTCAACGGTGAGCGAGAAGTCGAGCCGGGTGATCTGGCCGCTTCGAACGAGGACGCTGTCCCGGCTGACCGGCCGGTGGCCGATCGAGGCGGCGCTGATCGCGTGCCAGCCGGCAGGAATCTCCCGCAGGCGATAGAAACCCTCGGCGTCGGTGACCGCCACGTAGCGCCCATTGTCCACTACAAGCCGGGCGCCCAACAGCGGAGTCTTGGCCTCGCCAGCCTCACGCACAAAGCCAGACACGCCACCCACTGCCTGAGCGCTTAGCGGCGTCGCGACAGCCATGAGAGCCGCCACAAGGAGAAGGCGTCTCATGGTTCCTCCAGCGCCCAGAGGTCAGCACTGGGGAGTGGACGACTCCCGCCAAGGTCCACGTATGACTCGACGACCAGCCGCTGGCCGGATGGAGAGAGCGCCGGATTCCGGTGCAGCCGGCCCGGCATGGTGATGTCGGTTTCCTGTCCCGAGGTGAGATCCACCGAGAAAAGCCGCCCGCCAAAGTCCCGGGTGATCGGTCCCAGAGTCGGGTCGTTGGTGAAGGTGATGTCCCCGCCGACTATCGCCACCAGGCGATTGCCCGAGACCTGCACGTCTCTCGCGATTCCCGCCGCCCCGAAGTCGTGTACCACCGTGACCGTGGTGCTCGCCAGGGCCATGCGGTACACCTTGCTGTCGTTCGCGACAGTGAAATAGATCGCTTTCGCGTCGGCGGTCGGCTGCACCGAGGACGCGAGGGAAGTCCCCGGAATGATGCCGACAACCGGAGTGCCTCCATTCAGATCGATCCTCGCGATCTCGATCCCCGTGACCACCGTGTCGGGCGGTTGAAAGGGGGCTGGAGGCACGTAGTCGATCCTGCCCGCGACGTAGACCAGAGCATCATCGCCCAGCCAGGCCATATGGACGGGGATGTCATGGATCCGGCTGCTGGGGGAGACGAAGGGGAACTTCTGGATGGTGTCGACAAGGAAAACATTGTCGAACCGGGTCATCAGAAGCTCACGATGATCCGGCGTGAGCGCGAATTCATCTCCGACGCTCGACAGGTAGACGAGGAGTGAATCGGAAACCGCGGGGCGTTCCAGCGCATCTATCGAATCGATGCTGAAAGACGCGTGGGTGCAGAGCGTGAATGTCCGGGTACCGCCTTCCGGAGGGAGTTCGGCGATGCAGCGGTCGCGCTGTGATGAGTCGGTCCGCTCGTAACTGTAGAACAGCCCGGTCTCATCCGGTTTCCAGGCCGGGAAGAGATCGGTTCCCAGATTGAGCGTCAGCTGGCGGGGGACGGCAGTGCTGAAGGGACCGTCGGGGGTGAATGCGCCCGTGGAGAACGGCTCGGAATGCTCGCAGCCCACTGTCAGGGCGGCCAGCAGGTACAGGACGCCCTTCGGGAGGGGGCTCCGGTTCACGAGTGTTCCATGTCTTCTGGGTTGTTTCTAAGACGAACGAGCTGCGTCGCGGCTACACGTGTGGTGGCCAAGTCTACCGCCGGCCGGTTCGGGCCGAAAGAGGGAGGCGGCCGATGTCCGATTCCGGGACGGCCAAATCCCAGAGACGAACGAAAGCGCAACCTTCCGCCACTACCGCGAGTCTAAGTGCTTGTCGTTTCAGCCTTGAGAACACGCTCCCCGAGTCACCCGAGGGCACAGAACTTTCCTAAGGAACGGCCCGATCGCCGACCGCAGAGGCGAGTCTGGGCCTAACCCTTCAGCAGTGGGAGTGACTTGGACATTCCGCGCGAGCCGGTGAAGAACCGGCGCCGTTTCCTTTATCTAGGGGCTGCCATCCTGGCGGTCGTGGTCACGACCGTGGGGCTCAGCCGGCTCAAGCCGGCCGCACCGTCGGTGGAGCTGGGGACCTTGTGGATGGACACAGTGCGGAAGGGACCGATGGTCCGGGAGGTCCGGGGTCCGGGCACCCTGGTTCCCGAGGAGATCCGGTGGATTTCCGCGGTCACCCCAGGGCGGGTGGATCGGGTGCTGGTCCAGCCAGGGGTGACGGTCAACGAAAACACCCTCCTGCTCGAGCTCAGCAATCCGGACGTTCAGATCCAGAGCCTCCAGGCCCAGCGCGAGCTCACCGCCGCCGAAGCGGAGCTGATCTCGCTCAAGACCAATCTCGAAGCCCAACGCCTCGCTCAGGCTGGTGCAGTCGCCACGGCCAAGTCCGCCTATCGCGAGGCACAGCGGAAGGCGAAGGCCGATTCGGATCTGGTGGCTCAGAATCTCATCTCCACTGCGGAAGCGGGCCGATCGGGCGATCAGGCGGAGGAGATGACGGCCCGGATGGAGATCGAGGAGAAGCGGCTCGCAATCCTGACCGACAACATGAAGGAGCAGCTCGACGTGCAGCAGGCCCAGGTGGACCGGTTGCGCGCGATTGCGGCGTTTCAGCGGCGCCAGGTGGAATCGATGGTGGTGCGGGCCGGTGCGAGCGGCGTGCTGCAGGAGCTGCCGATGCAGGTGGGGCAGTGGGCCATCTCGGGTGCCACTCTCGCGAAGGTGGTCCGGCCCGAGAAGCTCAAGGCCGTCTTGAGAATTCCGGAAACGCAGGCACCCGACGTAACAGTCGGCCAGCTCGCCGCCATCGACACCCGCAATGGAATCGTGAAGGGCCACGTGGTTCGGATGGACCCCGCCTCACAAAACGGGACGGTGACCGTGGACGTGACGCTCGATGGCACGCTGCCCAAGGGAGCACGGCCCGACTTGAGCGTCGACGGCACGATCGAGATCGAGCGACTCAGCGACGTTCTGCACGTCGGACGTCCCGCCTACGGTCAGGCGAACAGTACGGTGGGAGTCTTCCGGATGGTTCCCGGCACCGACGAGGCCGAACGGGTGCAGGTCGGACTGGGCCGAAGCTCGGTGAATACGATCGAGGTTCTGCGCGGGCTCAATGAAGGCGACGTGGTGATCCTGTCCGACATGTCGCGTTGGGATGCGGTTGATCGGGTGAGGGTGAAGTGATGTTGACACTAGCCATGAGCCGTAAGCCGTAGGCCATAGGCAGTCAGCTTGGCCGCTCGCTTATGGCTAGAGCTTACGGCTTGGGGCTTATGGCTTAAGGCACGTAATCGAACCAACAACTCAAACTGGTACCCACATGACCACCGATGGCAGCCCGCTCATTCAGCTCGAAGGCATCAAGAAGGTCTTCTATACCGAAGAGGTGGAAACCCATGCCTTGTCCGAGATCCATCTCGAGATCCGGCGTGGCGACTACGTAGCCATCGCGGGTCCCTCCGGCTGCGGGAAGACCACGCTCCTGTCGATCCTGGGCCTGCTCGACACCGCATCGGGCGGCACCTACATGCTCGACGGCAAGTCGGTGGCGCAACTTGGCGCCTCGGAGCGCGCCCGCATTCGCAACCGGGAGATCGGTTTCATCTTCCAGGCGTTCAACCTCATCGGCGATCTCACCGTGTATGAGAACGTCGAGCTACCCCTCACCTACCGCGGGCTGCCCTCCGCCGAGCGGCAGAAGCGGGTCAAGGATGCGCTGGACAAGGTGGGCATGACCCACCGGGTGAAGCACTACCCCTCGCAGTTGTCCGGCGGTCAGCAGCAGCGGGTCGCGGTGGCGCGCGCTGTAGCAGGCCAACCGCTGATCCTCCTCGCGGACGAGCCGACCGGAAACCTCGATTCCAGCAATGGTGAGCAGGTGATGGAGCTGCTGCGCGATCTGCACCGCGCCGGTGCCACGATCTGCATGGTGACCCACGACCCCCGCTATGCCCGCCACGCCGACCGGGCGGTGCACCTATTTGACGGCCGGGTGGTGGAAGACACGACGCCGGAACTCGCGTCGGTGTGAGCAACTGATGTCGCCGGCTGCCCTTGGCCAGGATTTTCGCTTTGCAGCCCGGGCGCTCCGGCGGAGCCCCGGCTTGGCCCTGGTGGCGGTTGCATCGCTGGCGCTGGGGATCGGGGGCAATGCCACGATCTTCTCGCTGGTGAACGGACTGCTGCTGAAGCCGCTTCCGGTGGCAGAACCGGTTCGGACGTTAGCTATTTACACCGGAGATTTCAGCGGCTCACCGTATGGCACGTCGAGTTATCCCGACTATCTGGATTTCCGGCAGCGCCTCCCCGCGTTTGATCGCATCGTCGCACTGAACCTCCATCCGACCAGTCTTACCACTCCGACGGGAACCTCCCGGATCTTCGTGGGAATGGTCTCCAGCGACTTCTTCTCGGGGCTGGGGATCCCGCTCGCGTTGGGCCGCAGCTTCGCGGCGAACGAGGATCAACCTCCCGCCGGCGAGGCAGTTGTTGTCCTCAGCCACGCGACCTGGACAACCCGCTTTGGAGCCGATCCCACCATCCTCGGCAAGGTAGTTCAGCTTGGCGGGCACCCGTTCGTCGTGATCGGCGTCGGGGCCAAGGGATTCACGGGTATCACCCGGGGGATCGGGCAGGACGGTTGGGTCCCTTTGACCGCGGTTTCCCGTCTCAAGCCCGGTGCGACCGACCTCGTCTCTCGTGGCAATCGGAGTCTCTTCCTGTTCGGCCACCTCGCGGCAGGCGCCTCCCTGGAGCAGGCGGAAGCTCAGTCGCGGGCGCTCAGCACAAGTCTGCTGCAAGAGCATCCCGATCACTGGCGCAACCTCCAGGGCCGGGTGCGGCCCATCACGCTGGTGCCTGAATCGAAGGCGCGACTGATTTTTCCCGGAGCCAGGGGGCCCATTCTGGGCGTGAGCGGACTCCTGTTCCTAGTGGTTGGCGCCGTGCTGCTCATCGCCTGCGCCAACGTGGCGAATTTGTTTCTCGCCCGTATGGTTGCTCATCGCCGGGAAATCGCAGTGCGCCTTGCACTCGGTGCGACCCGGGGACGCTTAGTGCAGCATGTGCTGGCCGAGAGCACCCTGATCGCCGTGCTCGGCGGTGCATTGGGATTGCTCCTCGCGTCGTGGGTAGCGGATCTCATCTCAACTCTCCGACTGCCACTTCCGGTTCCCCTGGCACTGGATCTCAGCCCTGACGCCCGGGTGCTCGGATTCACCCTGATTGTTTCACTGGCGGCCGGTCTTGGTCTGGGGCTCGGTCCGGCCCTGCAAGCCACCCGGCCCCAGTTGGTCCCCGCTCTTAAAGATGAAGGTGGTGCCGCGCTGTCGCCCCGCTCCCGGTTGCGCGGCGCATTCGTGGTGTCCCAGTGTGTCCTCTCGCTGCTGCTTCTCGTCGTGGCGGGGTTATTCGTGCGCAGTCTTCGGAACGCCAGTTCGATCGACCCCGGTTTCTCCGCCGAGCACGCACTCCTGGTCACAACCGATCTTGGCTTGAACGGCTACGACTCCACGCGTGCCTGGGTGTTCCAGCAGCAGCTCATGGAGCGCGCGGGTGCGCTGCCGGGCGTCCAATCGGCCGCGCTGGTCACCGAAATGCCTCTAGGCCTGGGTGGCTCTCGGCAAGGCTTGAGCATCCAGGATTATGCCCCTGCCGCAGGAGAAGACATGGAGGTGTCCCGCACGATCGTGGGACCGGGATACTTCGAGACCCTGCAGGTGCCCATTGTTCGCGGCCGCAGTTTCAATTCCGGAGATCGAGAGGGTGCACCCGGTGTAGCAATCGTCAATGAAGCCTTCGCCCGGAGATACTGGCCCGGTCATGATCCACTGGGACGCCGGCTGTCTGTCGGGGGACCCGACGATCCGGGTCTCGAAGTGGTCGGCATCGCGAAAGATGGGAAATACGAGACGCTGGGGGAGCAGCCGAAGCCTTTCTTCTACCTCCCGCTCTCGCAGCGCAGAGCTGAGCGGACGACCCTCATTCTGAAGACACGGGCTGAGCCGCGCACCATTGCTTCGCTGGTTCAAGCGGTAGTGCACCAGTTGGACCCCAATCTTCCAATCGAGAGCGTCAGCACGCTCACCGAGCACCTGGCCTTCTCCCTCCTGCCGGCGAGGCTGGGTGGCATCGTGCTTGGCGGGTTTGGACTCCTGGGGCTGATTCTCGCAAGCCTCGGCATTTATGGAATTGTGGCCTTCGGAGTCAATCAGCGCCGCCGGGAGATCGGGATCCGTATCGCGCTCGGCGCTACCCACGCCGATGTGGTAGGCCTCGCGGTCAAAGACGGCATGACATTGGTCGGCGTCGGCCTCGCGATCGGCCTCCTGGCCGCCGCGGCTGCCGCCCGTTTTCTCCGCGGCCTGCTGTATGGGCTCGAGCCGCTGGATCCACAGGCATTTCTGGCAGCACCGCTTCTCTTCGGACTAGTGGCACTCGGAGCGAGTTGGTTCCCGGCTCGTCGAGCCGCACGGGTTGACCCCATGGTTGCGATGCGAGCCGAGTGATGTTCACACTGAACGGGAGGCCGACGTGAATACGCTGTTGCAGAATCTGCGCTACGCCGCGCGCCAGCTCCGCAAGAGCCCGGGCTTCACGACCACGGCGGTGCTGACCCTGGCCCTCGGCATCGGAGCCAACAGCGCGATTTTCTCGGTGATCAACGCTACGCTCCTGCGCCCCCTGCCGTATGCCGACCCCTCCCGCCTCGTCACGGTCGAGCACCACTACCCGAGGCTCAACGACCTGCACGCCCCGGTTTCGGTCCCGGGGTTTCTGGATTACGAGTCGCAGAAACAGATCTTCCAGCATGCCGCGGTGGAGACCGGTTGGGCTCCTACTCTGACCGGCCGGGGAGATCCGCAGCGGGTCATCGCCAGCCGGGTCACGGGAGACTACTTCGCCACCTTCGGAGTGGGCGCCGACCTGGGCCGGACCTTGAGTCCGGAGGAAAACGAGTCGGGGCGCGAGAAGGTCGTGGTGGTGAGCAATTCCTTCTGGAAGCGGGTCCTCGGAAGTGAGCGTGCCGCGCTGGGCCAGCGAATCATTCTGGACGGAGAGAGTTACGAAATCGTGGGGGTGATGCCCGCGGGGTTCAAGGACTTCTTTAACCGGAACGGAGAACTCTGGACACCCATCGTATTCACGCCCGCCCAGAAGGATCCCGACGGATTCACCAATGAGTTCCTGAACTTTACCGGGCGCCTCGCGCCGGGCGCGACGTTCGAACAGGCCAAGGCAGATATTGCCGCCCACGGCGTGAGCCTCCGGACCGACTTCCCCAACCGGTTCCCACCTGATTGGGGACTGGTGATGACCACGCTGGACGAAAAGGCCGCCGGCCCGATCCGGACCGCGCTCTACATACTGCTCGCTGCAGTCGGCTTTGTGCTGCTCATTGGCTGCGCCAATGTGGCGAACCTCCAGTTGGCGCGAGCGGCGAGTCGTACCCGGGAGATCGCCGTCCGGGTCGCGCTCGGCGCATCACCCACCAAGCTGATCGGCCAGCTGCTCACCGAGAGCGTGCTGCTCGCCGTGATCGGCGGGGGCCTCGGCCTGCTGCTCGCGGTCTGGGTTGTTCCTGCCCTTCTGGCGCTTAATCCGGGTAACCTGCCACCCACCGAGGAAATCCGGGTCAACGGCACGGTATTGCTCTACACCCTGGCGCTCTCGGTCTTCACCGGCCTCCTCTTCGGCATCATGCCGGCCCTGCAGCTGGCGCGGACGGATCTCCACGACACGCTCAAGGAAGGCGGGCGAGGCAATTCGGGGGACCGGCGTGGTCTCGCGATCCGGCGCGGTCTCGTTGTGGCAACGGTGGCGCTGGCCCTTACGCTGCTCGCCGGTGCCGGCCTCCTGGTCAAGAGCTTTGCCCGTCTGGTCGGCGTAGATCCGGGCTTCAAGCCCGATCATCTCCTCACCTTCAACATCTCCCTCCCGCGACTCCGCTACAACAACGACACGCTGCAGATCGAGGCGTTCGAGCGGATCACGAGCGCACTGGCGGCCTTGCCGGGCGCGACCCAGGTCGGCGCCACGTCGACGCTGCCCTTCGGTGGCCAATGGTCCACAGGGAGCTTCAACGTCGAAGGCTATCAAGCGCCGAAGGACACGCCAGGTCCCTGGGGAGACCAGCGCGTCGTCACTCCGAATTTCCTTCCGGCTCTTGGCGCGCCGCTTCTCAAGGGACGCCAGTTCGGCCCCGAGGACAGGGCTGACGTCCCCCGAGTCGTGATCGTGGACCAGGAGATGGTCAATCGCTACTGGCCCAAAGAGGATCCGATCGGAAAGCGGATCACCTTCAACAACCTGACCGACTCTACGATCAGCTGGCTCACCGTGGTTGGTGTAGTGGGGCACACCAGTCACGAAGGGCTGGACGCCCAGCGTCGAGTTCAGATGTACTTCCCGCTGCAGCAGGTGGCGGTCAACTCGATGGACTACGTCATCCGGACTACAGGCGACCCCAACGGCTTGTTGCCGAGCGTCAAGTCAGCCGTGCGGGTGATTGATCCTGATCTTCCATTCTCGAGAGTCTCGACGATGGAAGCCCTGGTCGAGCAGTCCACCGGTCCGCGGCGCTTCTCGATGCTGCTGCTCGGCCTGTTCTCGCTCCTCGCGGTAGGACTCGCGTCGATCGGCCTCTACGGCGTCATGTCGTACAACGTGACGCAGCGTTCCCGCGAGCTCGGCGTGCGTCTCGCGCTGGGAGCCGCAACCAGGGATCTGCTTGGTCTCGTGCTCCGGCAGGGCATGCGGCTCGTGGTGATCGGTGTCGTAATTGGACTGATCGCCGCTCTGGCCGCGACGAGACTGCTTCGAAGCATGCTCTTCAATGTGAGCAGTACCGATCCGGTCACCTTCATCGTCATCGCGCTGCTTCTCCTCGGTGTCTCACTGCTGGCGATCTGGATTCCCGCCAGGCGGGCGACGAAGGTAGATCCGATCATCGCGCTGCGGGCGGAGTGAGACAGTACCTAGTACCTGGTACCGAGTGCTCGGTAGTGGGCAATGAGCTAGCTAACAGCTAACGGCTAACGGCCGAACCGGTGGTTCCGATGACACTCGCCAACGACATCCGGGTCGCGCTCCGCTCGCTGCGCCGCTCGCCCGGCTTCACCATCGCCGCGGTGACCACCCTGGCCCTCGGCATCGGTGCCAACACCGCGATTTTCAGCGTCATAGATGGCGTCCTGCTCCGTCCCGCACCGTTTCCCCACATCGATCGGTTGGCGATGGTGTGGGAGACCGATCGCAAGAGCGGTACGACGAGGGAACCTGCCTCGGTTCCCGACTTTCTGGATTTTCAGCAGCGGAGCAGGCAGTTCAGCACGCTCGCCGCGTTCGCCGCGCAGGAGGTAAGCCTCACTCCGCAGGACGCCGAGCCTTCGCGGCTTGCCGCGCTGGCCGTGAGTCACGAATACCTCGGGCTCACCGGGATCACGCCCATCGTCGGCAGGGGCTTCGGCGCCGAAGACGATCGTCCCGGCGGCCCTGAAGTGGTGTTGATCGGCGAGGGACTCTGGCAGCAGCTCTATTCCCGGGATCCCCACGCGGTAGGCCGGACCATCCGGATCGATGACGTCGAGAGGACCATCATCGGTGTGGTTCCTTCCACCGCGGACTTCGGAACACTCCAGGTTCTGAGCGCAGCAGACTATGGAAAGGGATTCGCGTCTCGTGGGGGCCAGGTGCGGGTCGAGCTCTGGGTGCCGCTGCGCGCGGATCCCCAGAGTTATCCGCGCCACACCCATCCCATTTTTGTCGCGGGCCGCCTTGAGGGGGCAGCGGGAATCGGTGCCGCACAACAGGAGATGGGTGAAATTGCGGCCGACCTCGAGAGACAATATCCCGTTAACGACGCGCGCGGGGTCTTCATCGAGCCGCTGGCCCATGTCGTCTTCGGTCCGGTCCGGCCGGCTCTCATCGTGCTCATGGGCGCCGTCGCCCTCGTGCTCCTCGTCGCGTGTGCCAACGTTGCCAGCCTGCTTCTCGCCCGAGGGTCGGAACGACTCCGTGAGGTGACGGTGCGGACCGCGCTGGGGGCCACGACCCGTCACCTCGTCCGGCAGTTCCTGGTTGAGAGCCTCCTGCTCACCGGGTGTGGAGCACTGCTCGGCCTCCTCCTCGCGCAGGAGGGGCTCGATCTGCTGCTCGCGCTCGCTCCGGCCGATATCCCGCGAGTCGGTACCGTCGGCATCGACGGAAGAGTCCTTGCGGTCACGCTGGGAGTGACGGTCTTCATCGCGGTGTGCTTCAGTCTGCTCCCCACTTTTCAAGCCACTCGAGTCAACCTGCAATCCGCGCTCCAGGGCGAAGCCAGCCGGAGTGCGTCGGCCGGGCTCGGGCACCGCCGGTTCCGAGCGGCGCTGGTAATCAGCGAGCTGGCACTCGCGGTCATGCTGATGGCAGGAGCAGGCGTGCTGATTCGCAGTCTCTGGCGGCTGAGCCAGGTAGACCCGGGATTCAACGCAGCGGGAGTCCTCAAGGCCGAGTTCCAGCTACCGACCAGTCGCTACCCCAACGACTACTCGAAGTGGCCACGCTGGCCCGCCACTCATGGGTTCAACGACGAATTGCAGCGGAGGGCTGCTGGCTTACCAGGCGTCGAGGCGGTGACGATAGCGGGTAACCATCCACTCGATGCGGGCTTCACCAGTTCCATCAGCGTCGTGGGTCTGGAAGCCGAGGCGCACGACTGGCCCGAGCCGACCATTCGCCAGGTGGATGCCGAGTATCTCAAGACGCTACGGGTTCCCCTGCTGGCGGGTCGGAATATCGCCCGGACGGATGATGCCGAAGGCACGCCGGTCGTGGTGATTAACGAATCCGCGCAGCGACGCTTCTTCGGGTCGCTTCCTCCCCTTGGCCAGAAGATTTCCTTGTGGGGTGCCGACCGGACTGTCATCGGCATCGTCGGCAACGAGCGCTTTCACGGCTTGGCGGAGGACTCGCCGCCAAGCGTCTACCTGCCCCGCGCCCAAGCGCCGAGCAGTGGAGGCAGTCTGCTGATACGCACGACCGGCGATCCTGCGTCACTTGCACCAGCCATTCGCCGAATCGTGGCCGAGCTTGATCCCTCGCTGCCGCTGTTCGGTGTTGAACCGCTCAGTCGTACCCTTTCCAATTCGATCGGCCAGCGGCGTTTCACCATGCTCGTTCTAGGGGCATTCGCGGCGGTTGCATTGCTGCTCGCGATGGTGGGTGTGCATGGGGTGCTTACCTACACCGTGACCCAGCGAACCAGGGAAATCGGAATTCGGATGGCGCTGGGTGCCGATCGCTCTCGGGTGCGAGGGCTTATCCTCGGCCAGGGAGTCACCCTGGTGGCGGGTGGACTGCTCCTGGGCCTGATCGGCGCTTTCGCCATCACTCGAATGCTCAGGGCCCTGCTTTTCGGAGTGAGTCCGACCGATCCGGGCACGTTCCTGGGCGTTGCCGTGCTGTTGGCGGTGGTGGCGCTGATCGCGAGTTATCTCCCGGCGGCTCGTGCGGCACGGGTGGATCCGGCGGTGTCGCTCAGGAGTGAATGAGAGAGTAGTGAAGTACCGCGTACCGAGTACTGAGTGCTAACCGCTAACTGTTGATCGCTGCCCGCGAACGGCTAATGGCTGATCTGACTCCCGTATGACGCTCGCCAACGACCTCAAGTACGCCCTGCGTTCCCTGCGACGGACGCCCGGTTTCACGGCGGCGGTCGTCATCACGCTGGGGCTGGGCATCGGCGCTAACACGGCCGTCTTCAGTATCGCGAACGGCATCCTGTGGCGCCCGGTTCCAGGCAAAGATCCCGACCGCCTGATGGTCATCGTCGCCAGGAACCGGGCTCAGAACAGCTTCTTCGACTACTCCTACGCAGACTATGAGGATTTTCGGCGCGACGCCTCCGCGTTCGAGGATGTCGCGGCCTATTACCCGGCACCGGTCAGCCTCAACAGTCAGGACCGTAACGACAGAATCTGGGCCGAGCTGGTGAGCCCGAATTACTTCGGCGTGCTCGGGGTCACTCCGATCGAGGGGCGAGGCTTTCTCCCCGAGGACGGACCGAATTCGGGTGCGGCACCGGTTGCCGTCGTGAGCGACCGCTTCAAGCGCCGCATTGCTCCAACCGGATCCTCGGTGCTCGGCCAGGCGGTTCGGCTGAACGGTCAGGCGTTCACGATCGTCGGGGTCGCGCCGCACGGATTCCGCGGAGTGTACCACGCGCTGTTCGGCCCCGATGTCTGGCTGCCGGTATCGACCTTCGACGTGGTTTCGCGCGGGGTACCCGGGTCGTTGCTGGCTCGCGGTACCAACTCCTTTCGCCTCATGGGCCGCCTGCGTCCCGGGGTCTCCTTCGCCCAGGGTAACTCGGCGGTCGCCGCGATCGGTCGGCGGCTGGAGCGCGACTACCCGGTCACCAACGCCGGATTCGATGCTGTCGCCCTGCCGGAGCTCAAGTCTCGACCGGAGCCGGATGCCGCCGGAGGATCGACGCTGGCCGCCCGCGCCTTTCTCGTCGTCGTGGGACTCGTCCTGCTGATCGCCTGCGCCAACGTGGCCAATCTGCTGCTTGCTCGCGCCGCCTCGCGCCGTAAGGAAATCGCGCTCCGGCTCGCGTTGGGCGCCGGGCGTCTCCAACTGGTGCGGCAGCTACTGATCGAGAGCGCCGTGCTCGGTCTCCTGGGCGGCGCGCTCGGTATGGGTCTCGCCATCTGGGCGACCGCCGCCCTCGGCAACGGGTTCCACGCGCCGAGCGACATTCCCTTTCAGGTGGACTTCAGTCCTGACCGCCGAGTCCTCTGGTTCACGCTCGGCGTCTCGCTCCTGACCAGCCTGGTGTTTGGACTGGTGCCGGCACTGCAGGCGGCTCGCCCCGAGGTGGTCGGCGCGCTCAGGAATGAGCCCGCGCTGCGTCACGGATCGAACCGGTCACTCCTGCGGGGCGGGCTGGTGATCACTCAGGTCGCTCTCTCCTGCGTCCTGCTGATCGGAACCGGCCTCATGCTCGAGACACTGCGGCAGATGAAGCGGCTCGATCCAGGGTTCGATCCCCGGAACGGGCTCCTGGTCTCGGTCTCACCATCACTGCTGGGATACGACCAGCGTCAGGGCGAGAACTTCTATCGCCGAATGCTGGATGAGATTCGTCAGACCCCCGGTGTGCAGGGCGCGACGCTGGCGCAGTATGTCCCGCTCGAATTCAGCGCCAATGGTGGCGGACTCTTCATCGCGGGTCGGGAGAACGACCAGAAGAGTCAGGGCGGAGATCCCACCTATTGGAGCGTCGTCGAGCCGGGCTACCTCGGGTTGATCGGGACCCGGCTGCTCGACGGTCGCGACTTCAGCCCGCAGGACGATTCCATGGCGCCGCGTGTCGCGATCGTCAATCAGACCCTGGCCCAGCGTTACTGGCCTGGAACGTCGGCGATCGGAAAGACCGTTCGGCTCAACGCGATGAGTGGCCCGCCGATCGAGATCATCGGAGTGGCCGCCGACGGCAAGTACCGGGGACTCGAGGAGCGCCAGCTTCCTTATCTCTATCTGCCGCTGAGCCAGAACTATACCGGCAACGCCACTCTGGTCGTTCGGAGCTCCAGTGATCCCCTCGCGCTGCTTCCCGCGGTGAGGGAGGCGATCCATCGGGCCGACCCGGACATGCCGGCGTTCGATACCAAGACGATGCAGCAACTGATCGAGGGCAGGGCACTGCTGGGCCCGCGCTTCGCCGCCGGGCTCGCCGGCGTGTTCGGTCTTCTCGCGCTGGGGCTCGCGATGGTCGGGTTGTACGGGCTCATCTCGTACTCCGTGTCGCGGCGCACCCGGGAGATGGGGATTCGTATCGCGCTGGGCGCGCCGCTTCGATCGGTTCGCGGCATGGTCGTGGGCGACGGGTTCCGCGTTGCGGCGATCGGAATCGTGCTGGGTACTGCTGCGGCGGCCGCCCTCACTCGCGCAGTTCGAAGCCTGTTCTTCGGGATGAATCCGAGCGATATGCGGCTCCTCCTCCTGGTGCCTCTGATGCTGGTCCTGATGGCGATCCTGGCGAGCTACATCCCGGCCCGGAGGGCGACGAAGGTGGACCCGATGGTCGCGTTGCGCGCGGAATAGCGGAAGCAGAAAGGACTGAGTACTGAGCAATACCGAGGACCGAGTCCTCAGGGCCAGTCCCCCTACTAGTAACTGACATGAGGCTGGACGTGACATTCATACATGACATTCGGCTCGCTCTGCGCGGGATACTGAAGCGGCCCCAGTTCGCGATCGTCGTCATCCTTACGCTGGCGCTGGGTATCGGCGCCAACACTGCAATCTTCACCGTGGTGGACGCGGTGCTCTTGCGCCCGCTCGCCTATCGCGACGCCGAACGCCTGGTGATGGTGAACGGGAAGAACCCGGGTGGAGACGACGTCGTGCCTTCCCCCGCCGAGTTTCTCGACCTTCAGTCGCAGGCCAGGAGCCTGGAAGGCCTGGCGGCCTTCCGCCGATGGAATTTCAATCTTCGAGCGGGAGATCGGACTGAGCAGATCCAAGGTGCTGTGGTCACCTCGGATTTCTTCAAGCTGCTCGGAGTCGCGCCGGAGCTGGGCCGGCCGCTGCTTCCCGATTCCGGCGGAAGACTGCCGGCCGGCGAGGTCGTGGTAAGCGACCGGTTCTGGCGTACCCGCCTCGGCGGCACACCGGCGGTCCTCGGTCAGGTGCTGAACGTAGATGGCAGTCCTGCCACCGTGGTGGGAGTGATGCCACCGAGTTTCGCCCTCCCCACCTCGGGCGACCTCTGGCTGCCCTCGCCCTACAAGGTGCCGACGTATCCGCTCAAGCCGGAAATCGATCCCTCGCAGCGCCGTAACAGCCACTACTTCGAAGTTGTCGCCCGGGTCGCCGCCGGCACCACGAGGGCGCAGGCCGAGGTGGAGATCGGACGCATTCTCCGAGAGATGACGGAGAAGTTCCCCGACGAAAGCGAGTCGGTGCGGGCTTCGCTGGTTCCGATCCGGGCCGACCTCGCCGGAGATTCCGGTCCGGCCCTCCTCATCCTGCTGGGCGCCGCGGCGGTGTTGCTGCTCATCGCCTGCGCCAACCTGGCCAACCTGTTCCTCGCCGACGCTACGGCACGGCAGCGGGAATGGACAGTGCGCGCCGCCTTGGGCGCCGGGCGCTTCCGACTCGCGCGGGAGCGTCTCACCGAGAGTGTTCTTCTCTCGCTTCTGGGTGGACTAGTCGGGCTGCTGGTCGCCGTCTGGGGCGTGACGCTGCTGCAGGCGCTGGCACCGCAAGAGATCAGGGGGATGATCGACCCCTCGCCCGACGTGAGGGTTCTCGGGTTCACCGCTGCCGTTGCGATCTTAACCGGCATCGGTTTTGGAGTCGGGCCGGCGCTTCGATCCGCCAAGAGCGACCTCGCTGGCGGTCTCCACGAAGGCGGCCGCAACGCCGCCGACTCGGCTGGGCGTCGTCGGGTGCGAAATCTCCTCGTGGTTTCGGAAGTCGCGCTGGCCTTCGTGCTCGCGATCGGCGCTGGTCTGCTGGCGAAAGCGTTTGTGCGAGTTCAACAAGTCCCGGTCGGTCTTGATCCCCAAGGGGTCGTGACGGTGGGCCTGGTCCTTCCCGCGAACCAGTACGGTCCGCCAGCACGGAAGATCGAGTTCGTTGATCGAGCGCTCGAGAGCTTGACGGCACTGCCTGCGGTGAGCTCCGCGAGTGTAGTGAGCCGGCTTCCCTTACGGCCCGGAGGCAGCACCCGAAGTCTGGAGGTCGAGGGCCGGGCCGAGGACGAGGAATTCATAACTCCCGATTA
>DATBGE010000091.1:0-5298 GCA_036558125.1 Gemmatimonadales bacterium
TCCTCAAGTCGAACCCCCACCCAAGGGCCTATGGAAACTTTGCCCGAGTTCTGGCCAAGTACACCCGGGACGAGAAGCTCATGCCGCTGGCCGAGGCGATCCGGAAGCTTTCGGGTCTACCCGCGGCAAACCTGGGACTGAAGCACCGGGGCAACATGAAGCCCGGCTACTTCGCCGACATCGCCGTCTTCGATCCCGCGAAGATCCAGGACCACGCCACCTTCGACAAGCCCCACCAATACGCGACAGGCATGGTGCACGTGTTCGTGAATGGCACCCAGGTGCTCAAGGATGGTGAGCATACGGGGGCGTTGCCGGGACGGGTGGTGGTGAGGGGGAGGGATTGAAGATTGAAAATTGAAAATTGAAAATTGAAAATTTGAAAATCAGGTCACGAAGGATGGGCGGAGCTCCGGGCTCTAGTGAGTAGGGCCTGGGCGGCTTTGATGGCGTCGTGGCTGCCGGTAAGGGCGACGAGATCACCCGCCTGGAGACGTTCTCCGGCCTCGGGGAATGGGATCCGGTGCTCGCCACGGAGCAAGCCGAGGATGGTGGCGCCGGTGCGGCCGCGCAGGTTGAGCTCCGTCAGGGTTCGATCAGCCGCCTCACTCCCCTCACCCACCCGTGCTGCCGTGAAGTCTCCCAGCCCGGGGAGCAGGCGACGGGCCAGGTCAACCCCGGAATGCTCGGCTGCCGATTGCTTCGCGAGCGCAGCAACGACCACTTCGGCGCCAGCCTTGAGATGGCCCTGCAATTCACTCGCGCTGCGATAAAAGCCGAATCCGAGTAGAGCTAGTACTCCCGCGAGCACCAGAATTCCTCCGAACGGCGGCAGAAACGCCTGAGTCATCGCCACCAGTGGCGCCCCGACCAGGAGCACAACGGCAATCTGCAGCGTCAGTCCCATGAGCCGGCGCGGGGCGAAGGCGTTATCAACCTTCCCGGGGGGCGGGGGCGGAAGGGCGACGGCGGCGAATCCGAACCCGAGCCGCCTCGCCAGTGCGACAATTCCAAACACAAACGGCGCCAGGAGCGCGAGCGTCACCAGAACGAGCACCAGGCGGGCAACCCCGGCTGAGAGGCCGAACTCCGAACCAATCAGGTCAAGCAGGTGGCGTTGCACGATCGGGTAGCAGAGTACGATGACCAGAACCGCTAGAGCGTCCAGCAGCAATAACCAGACGGACCGGCCCAGAGCCGGACGCGAGGCGCGGGTGGGACTACGGCGCAGCGCTTCGACCCACGTCCCATACAGCGAGGCGAAGGACTGAAGCGGATGGGGAAGCTTCCGGTCAACGTATCCCGCTAACGCCGGAGCGTATCGGACTGTCCAGGGGGTGGTGAAGGCCGTGATGGCCGAAGTCGTGATCGCGACCGCGTACAGCTCGGATGGCACCGCGCCAAGTTGCAAACCAACGGCCGCGATGATGAACGAGAACTCGCCGATCTGCGCCATACTCATGCCGGTCCGCACCGCGGTGCGGACTCCTCGCCCGGCCAGAAAGGTGCCGATCGATACCCAGGTCAGCTTGCCCAAGACAACGATGAATAGGAAGAGGAGCACCACAGGCCAGTGGTCTCGGATTCCGGCGAAGTCGAACTGCATGCCGACGGCTACGAAGAAAATCGCCGCGAACATGTCACGAATCGGGCGGATTTCCCGCTCGATGTGGCGGCCCGCCCCCGACTCGGCAACCAGACAGCCGGCCAGAAAGGCGCCGAGGGCGACCGAGTAGCCAAACGCCCGGGCCACGGCGGCAATGCCAAAGCAGAACCCCACCCCAACCAGGACCATGGTTTCCGGCCGCCAATGCTGCGCCGCGGCTCGCACCGCGCGGGGAACGACCAGCATACCGGCCGACAGCATGACGAGGAGCGCCAGAGCGAGGCCGGCGAGCACCCGTCCAACCAGGGAAATCGTCAGGTCGCCGGTAGAACCGACCGAGGTGAGGATCGTCAGCAGCAAAACGGCGGCGAGGTCCTCGAAGATCAAGACTCCATAGAGGAAGTCCCTGAACTCCCGCGCGGGCGGCTCCTCTTCGAACGTCTTCGCGATGATCATCGTACTGGAAATGGCCACGACTCCAGCGGCGAAGAGACTGGCGAGCGACGTCCATCCGAGGAGATGGCCGACGGCGTAGCCCAGCACGAGCATGCCGCTGACTTCGACCGCGGCGGTGAGCCCGGCGGTTGGAGCGAGCGCGATTACCTGTCGGACTCGGAATTCCAGCCCGATGCTGAACATCAGCAGGACGATGCCCAGCTCCGACAGCGTCCGGATCGATGCTTCGTCGGCGATGAGCTGTGGGGGAGTGCGGGGACCGACCAGGAAGCCGGCGAGCAGGTAGCCGAGAACGACCGGCAGCTTGAACCGCTGGCAGGTGAGCGCCGTGATCGCGGCGGTCACCAGAACAATGGCTAGGTCGCGGAGAAAATTATGGACTGGCATTGGGAAAAGCCGGGGCCGCTATTTTCTCCGGCCCAGCAGGCGCAGCGCTCGGAGCACCCGCTGTTGAGCGGCCGAGTGCTTTACTGCGATGAAGATCGTATCGTCGCCCGCGAGAGTTCCGATCACGTCGCCCCAGGCCAAGCGGTCTATTGCCGCACCGACCCGGTTGGCTTCTCCGGGCGGGGTATGAAGTACGATCAGGGAGTCGCCGGCGGTCTCCAGCGTCAGGACACCTTCGACGATCCGACGCTCATCGGGATGCTCGGGAGTATCGACCAGCCGGCCCGGCCGCTGATATGCCCCGTCCACCTTGGCCAGACGCAGCGCCGCGATGTCTCGGCTCACCGACGACTGGGTCACGTTCCACCCTTCCGCCGACAGCGCGTCCGCCAGTTCCTCCTGAGTCCGAATGGGACGGGTACTGATCAGCTCGAGAATCTTGAGCTGCCGCTTGCGCCGATCCGCCGTCATTCCGCTCGCCGTCTGGTTCCCTTGCCCCGCAACCGGCTCAGGGCCGAATCGAAGCGCCGGCGCTGCCGGTTGGCCCAGTTGCGCCCCGCCGTGAGTCGCGCTCTCACCGTGGCGAGGCCGAGGTTCCCCAGCGCTCCCGAAGACCGTCGGCGTCCGATGATCTCGGCGGTGGCGGGCTCCCGCCAGAAATCGCCTTCACGAATCGCCGCGGCGACTTCGCGATAGGCTGAGCGGAAGGCGCGTCCCCCCTCGACCCGCCGCATGACTTCGTCGGTGGCGAGGGGCCCGCCCGAGAGAATCCGCCGGCCAACCGCCGGGTCCACCCCGAGCCGGGGAACCGCAACCGTCATCATCGAAAGCATTCCTTCGAGCCGGTCTACCCCACGCATCAGCGGCTCCTTGAGCAGCTGGAAGTCGCGGTGATAGCCGCTGGGGAGCTTTGCCTTGATCTGGAGCAGCGTCACCAGCTCGCCCTCGAGCGCCGCCGCGCGACTCCGAGTCAACTCGAAGAGATCGGGATTCCGCTTGTGCGGCATGATACTGGACCCGGTAGCCAGGTCGGCCGGGAGGATCAGGAATCCGAATTCGTCCGCACTGAAGAGAATCACGTCGCTGGAGAGCTTGGCCAACTCGTGGCCCAGCTGGGTACACCAGAAGAGAACCCCGGCTTCGAGCTTGCCTCGTCCGTTCTGCACCGAGGCTACGTTGTGCTCGATGTCGCCAAATCCGAGCGCACGGGCAGCCGCTTCGCGATTCAATGGGAGCGGGACACCATAGCCCGCCGCGCTGCCCAGCGGCGAGCGATCAACTTGGGTCCAGAGTGAGGGCAGAACCTCGACGGTATCCAGAAGTCCCTCGGCGAACGCCGCCGCCCACAATCCTGCCGAGGAAGGCATGGCCCGCCGCTGGTGGGTGTATCCCGGCCAGAGAGCGTGCTGGTGTTTCTGGGCGAACGCAAGCAGGCTGTCCACCAGATCCAGCGCCTCGTCCTGAAGGAGAAGGAGACGGTCCTTGAGATAAAGGCGAAGATCGCAGGCGATCTGGTCGTTGCGGGATCGCCCGGTGTGAAGCCGCTCTCCGGCCGGTCCAATCCGCCGGGTCAGCCAGTCCTCGACCGCGGTATGGACATCCTCGTGCTCGGGTCCCACGCTGAGAGATCCTGCATCGACCTCCGCCAGTGCCGCACGCAGGCCGGTCCGGATGCGGCGGTACTCGGCAGGAGAGAGGAGCTTCGAGGCGCGGAGGCTCTCGACGTGACCCAGGCTGCCGAAGACATCCCAGGCGAGCAGCCGGGAATCCCACAGCCGGTCCTCGATCGCGGTGTAATCGAGCAGTTGCCGGTCCAAGGAGGCCGACGGGATCCACAACGTAGTTGGCGGGCGGCGGGAGCCCCGGGCGCGCTTAGTCATGCGAGGTACGACTCGGCGAGGTGTCGGTAGAACAGGCGAGCGGCGCTGACTTCGGTCAGGCTCACGCACTCATCGGGCGTGTGCGACCGCCGGCTGGTCCCCGGGCCGCACTTGAAAGTGTCGTGGTCCCTGAGAAAAACCCAGTCCGAACAGGTTGGACTGCCAAAACGGCGAGCCTCGGGCCGGGTCTTCTCCGCGAGTGAGAGCAGGCGGGAGACGGCCGGGGTCTCGCAGGGCACCAGCCGGTCGGACGTCACCACGACCTCACACGCCAGCGCGCGGCGCAACTCGTCGGCCAGCTCGGCGTGGGTCCAAGAGGGAGTGCTTCGCACATCGAGCACAGCCCGCGCAACCGGCGGAGTCACGTTCCGGCTGATGCCGCCTTCCAGCATGGTGGGAGTTGCAGTCGCGCGTCCGAGGGTCGGGTGAGTGCGGTCACGGAACAGCCCATCCAACTGAACGATATCGCGGCTGAGGGCGACGACCGCATTGGTGAACTCGCCATCATCGGCCGCATACCCCGCATGGCGCTGTACTCCCCGGGCGACCAGGTCCACCATCATCAGTCCGCGCTGCGCGACGGCAAAGTCGAGGTTGGTCGGCTCGCCAATCACGGCGGCGTCGATTGGACCGGCGCGTTCGACCGCGACCGGCATAGTGGTGTGGCGGGTCTCTTCACCATAGCCGAGGACGACCAGGAGGCGCCCGGTCCGGACCGAGCCGTCGGTTGCGAGGTCGCGAGCGGCAGTCAACATCGAGGCGACCGACGCCTTCGCGTCGCCTGAGCCCCGTCCGTAGAGCAGGTCGCCCTCGATGGTGGGGATGAAGGGCTGCCGGGTCCATCCGTCACCGGCGGGGACGGTATCCAGATGGGAAACCAGGGCGAGGGTTGGTCCCGGTCGGGCGCCCGTGATGCTGACGGTGACCGAGGCGTCGTCCCGGCTTACGTCCAGGCCCCACGCGCGCACC